>NZ_JBHMBS010000001.1:0-760782 GCF_042428775.1 Streptosporangium vulgare
AATCGCAGCATCCTGGACGCGGGCTGGGGGGTGTTCCTGACGATCCTCCGCTCGAAGGCTGAAAGCGCCGCGAAGGAGATGATCGCGGTGAACCCCGCCAACACCTCCCGCACCTGTGCCCGATGCGGGCATTGCGCGAAGGAGAACCGCCTCACTCAAGCCGAGTTCCGGTGCGTATCGTGCGGGCATGCCGCGCACGCCGACGTGAACGCGGCGACCAACATCCTCAGGGCAGGGCTTGCCCTTCGCCACGTCGCGCAAGCGGCTTAACGAGAAGCCGCTCCCTTCAAGGAGCGGAGGAGTCACGCACTGGCACCCGTCCGCTTCCGACCCCGTTCGCCATGGCCCTTCGGCCGCGAGGCGGAACTGCCCGCCACCAACTGGGAACGCGAGGTCGCCTGGGCGTCGGCAGAGTCGGGACCGGTTTCGGGCTGGAGGTGCTGATCTCGGTGCCGCTGGGCGTCGCGATGGGCACCTCGGCCGTGGCGCTGGCCCTGCTGGAGCCGACAGCCGGCCTGCTCCGATACATGTCGGCCGCCGCTTTCATCCCCCTGCTCATCATCTAGCTCGGCCTCGGCGAACCCTCCAAAATCGCGACCCTTGTGCTGGGCGTGGTGTTCTTCAACATGCTGATGGTCGCCGACGCTGTACGGCGGGTGTTCGGTGAGCTGGGCCCGGCGGCGGCCACCCTCGGCGCCAGGCGACGCGGAGGAGGCCGTCCTGCTCGCCCAGCGGGTGCTCGTCTTCGCCTGCGGTCCAGGCAGGGTCGCCGCCGAGGTTCCGATCGGCCTGCCCGCCTACCGGGCCCTCACGGTCAAGCGGACCTCCTCCTTCCTCGGTCTGCGTGCCACGGTCGAGGATCTGGTCCGCTCCCACATGCTGACGCCGGAGAGGGAAAAGGTGTAGAACGATATTCTGTGTCTCTCCGGGCGGGTGTCCCGGTGGGCCTTCGAGGGGGATGCGGGATGGTCGATCTGGTGCTGTCGTCGATCGAGCGGGGCGTGCTGACGCTGACCTTCAACCGCCCGGACCGGCTCAACGCCTGGACCGACGAGATGGGCCGCCGCTACTTCGACCAGCTGGCCGAGGCCGAGAAGGACCCGGAGGTCCGGGTGATCGTGGTCACCGGCGCGGGGAGGGGTTTCTGCGCCGGTGCGGACTTCCAGACGCTCACGGCCCTGCAGGACGGCTCCTACGAGGGGCGGCCCGACCCGCGTCCCACCACCTTCCCGACCACGATCCGCAAACCGATCATCGCCGCCGTCAACGGTGCCTGCGCCGGGCTCGGCATGGTCCACGCCCTGCTCTGCGACCTGGTCTTCACCGCCGCGGAGGCCAAGTGGACCACCGCCTTCGCCCGGCGCGGCCTGATCGCCGAGTACGGCATGTCGTGGGTCCTGCCCCGTCTGGCCGGTCAGGCCAAGGCCATGGACCTGCTGCTGTCGGGCCGTACCTTCACCGGCGCCGAGGCGTACGAGCTGGGCCTGGCCGGCCGGTCGGTGCCGGGGGAGAGGCTGATGGAGGAGACGCTGGCCTACGCCCGCGAGCTGGCGACGCACAGCTCCCCGGCCTCGATGGCCGTGATCAAACGTCAGGTCTGGGGTGACTGGCAGCAGAGCCTGGAGGCGTCGGAGCGGGCCGCGACGCGCCTGATGGCCGAGTCCTTCGGCCGGTCGGACTTCGCCGAGGGCGTCGCCAGCTTCGTCGAGCGCCGCGCCCCCGGCTTCCCGCCCCTGTAACTCCCTGTGGCTCCCGGTGGCTTCCGGCCGGGTCCCCTTCCGGGTGGCGGCGAACACGGGACACCATCGGGACGCCCGAACGGCGCGGGCCGTCCTGGATCAGGCGGGCGGTTCTCCGGTCACGAGCGCCGCGAGGCCGTCGAGGATGCGGTCCATGCCGAAGGCGAACTCGTCGTCGGGACCGCCGGGCATGTCGAAGACCCGGCCTTCGAGAAGCTCGTGGATCTCGGGGAAGCGCTCGGCGTCGGTGAGCCTGGCGAGTGACCGGGCGTAGCCGGACAGCGCCTCCTCGTCGGTGACCTTGGAGGCGTCGAGGGCGTCCTGGAGATCGGCCAGGAGCGCCACCTCGGTCCTGACGAAGCCGTTGACCAGCAGCAGCGCCGCCAGCTTCGTGTCCGGGGCGAGCCGCGTGCCGCGCAGGCAGCGCAGCCCGGCCTCCAGCCAGGCGACGTGGTTGGGCATGATCCCCGGGCCCGTGATGGGGATGCGCAGCGACCAGGGGTGCCGCTGCAGGGAGGTGCGCATGGCGCCGCCCCACCGCTGGAGGCCCTGGCGCCAGTCCTCGCCCGGCTCCGGGAGCGGGGGAGGCGGGCCGAGCACCGCGTCCGTGACGAGCATGAGCAGGTCGCCCTTGGAGGTGACGTAGCGGTAGAGGGCCATCGTGGAGACACCGAGCTCGGCGGCGATCTTGCTCATCGAGACCGCGGGGAGCCCCTCCGCCGAGCCCACCCGAAGGGCCGCCTCCACGATGTGCTCCAGGCTCAGGGTGCGCTTGGGACCCTTGCCCGGCCGCTCGCGCAACCCCCAGGCGATCTCCACGCTCTCCGGCACTTCCATCGCGCTCCCGGGCTTGACCGTCCTTTCCCGTGAGTGTATATCTTACGCAATACCGCGTATGCCATAAACAGTAGAGCGTACGCCATACACAGGAGGGGTAGTGGAACCAGCGATAGAGGTGACCGGCCTCACCAAGTCCTACGGCCGGGTCGCCGTCCTGACCGGCGTCGACCTGCGCGTCGCCAGGGGCAGCGTGTACGCGCTGCTCGGTTCCAACGGCGCGGGCAAGACGACGACCGTGCGCACCCTGGCGACGCTGGTCACGCCGGACGCGGGGCGGGCCACGGTCGCCGGGTTCGACGTCGTACGCGACCGCCGCCGCGTCCGCCGCGCCATCAGCCTGACCGGCCAGCACGCGGCGGTCGACGAGCTGCTCACCGGCGAGGAGAACCTCCGGATGATGGGCCGCCTGTCCGGCCTGTCACGGAGAGGGGCTCGCCGCAGGGCGGCCGAGCTGCTGGAGCGGTTCGACCTGGTCGAGGCGGGCGGGCGGCGGGTCGGCACGTACTCGGGGGGCATGTGGCGACGCCTGGACCTGGCCGCGGGGCTGGTCGGCGCGCCGTCGGTGATCTTTCTCGACGAGCCGACCACGGGACTCGACGTGCGGAGCAGGCAGGCGATGTGGGAGGTGATCACCCGCCTCACCGGCTCGGGCACCACGGTCTTCCTGACCACCCAGTATCTGGAGGAGGCCGACAGCCTGGCCGACAGGATCGCGTTGCTCGACGGCGGGCGGGTGGTGGCGGAGGGCACCGCCGACGAGCTCAAGGCGAGGGTCGCCGCCTGGCGGCTGGACCTCGTCCTGGCCGACGCCCGGTCGTTCGCCGAGGTGACGCGCGTCCTCGGGGCGCGTGCCGTCCACGCCGATCCCGGCAGGCTGACAGTCGGGGCGGCCACGGACGGGAGCGCCGCGCAGATCCGCGCCCTGCTGGACGAGGTGGACCCGGGGCGCTCGGCGGTCGAGAGGTTCACCGTGCGGGGCGCCACGCTCGACGACGCGTTCCTCGCTCTGACGGACACCGACGGACAGGGGGGCGGGCCGGTGTCTGACCTCGCCGTGATGGATGCCGCGATGGATGCAGTGACGGACGGGGAGCGGCGGGTGTCCGGCACCATCGCTGAGGACGGGAGGCGGGCCGGTGTCTGACCTCGTCGCCTGGCCGGTCATGACCGGCCGCGCCGTCCGCCTGTCGCTGCGCAACCTCGACGCGCTGATCACCTCGTTCCTGTTGCCCGTCATGGTCATGCTGCTGTTCGTCTACCTGTTCGGCGGCGCGATCCAGACCGGCACCGACTACGTCACCTACGCCGTCCCCGGCGTCCTCGTCATGTGCGCCTCCTACGGCGCCTCCCTGACCGCGGTCGCCGTCAGCCAGGACATGAGCCGGGGGATCGTCGACAGGTTCAGGTCGATGGACGTCGGCGGCGCGGCGTTCCTGGGCGGGCACGTGGCCGCCGGCACCGCGCGCAACCTCGTCTCGCTCGTCATCGTGTTCGTCGTCGCGTTCGCGCTCGGCTTCCGGGCGGACGCGGACCTGTCCGGCTGGGCCGGGGCGGCGGGCATCCTGGTGGTGTTCGTCCTGGCCGTCTCCGCGGTCTCGGCCGTGGTCGGCCTGCTGTCCAGGACGCCGGAGACGGCGGGCGGTTTCACCTTCTTCGTGATGTTCCTGCCCTACCCGAGCAGCGCCTTCGTCCCGGTGCGCACCATGCCCGAGTGGCTGCACGGGTTCGCGGAGAACCAGCCGGCCACGCCGATCATCGAGTCCGTGCGCGGCCTGCTGCTCGGCCGGCCCGTGGGCGACGATCCGTGGAAGGCGCTGGCCTGGTGCGGCGGTCTCCTGCTGCTCTCGGCGGTCTTCTCCGGCAGGCTGTTCCGCCGCCGCGCCCGCTGAGGTGGCGGGGATGCCGAGGGCGGTGCCGGTGGCGCGGCTGCGCTGCCCTCGGCATCCTCGCCACCCGCGCCGTCCCCGCCACCCGCGAGGGAGGCGTCGCGCCGGAGACCACCGGGCCCGGCGGGCCGGCGGCGGGGGACTCGGGGACCCGGGTGACCAGGCTCAGCTGACCAGGGTGAGCCAGTGCGGCGTGTCCCCGAAGGGGGCGGTGCGGGCGGTGACGGCCTCCATCAGCCAGGCGGCCGAGGCGCGGGCCCGCTCCACCACGTCGGGCGGGTAGGCGTACTTCACCCGGTGCTCCTCGAACTCGTCCTCGTCGTCCAGGAAGACCCGGCTCGCGCGGCCCTTCAGCAGGTTCCGGCGGGTCCGGATCACGTCGAGGTCCAGGTCGACCATGGTGACCTCGCCGTCCCTCCACTCCGGCACCGTGGAGATGTCGCAGTAGATCTCGTGCTTGTGCGGGGCGGCGTTGAAGGCGGCCGTCCACCAGGCGTCGCGGGGGAAGAGCATCACGAACGGATGCGGCCAGGGGACCGCGGGGCCGTCGCCCTTGTGTCCGCTGGAGTCGGCCACGCAGCCCGTCCACACCCCGTGCTCGTCCTCGCCGAGCAACAGGCCGCGGTGGTGCCAGTGCAGTGACCCGTCGTACTTGCGGTAGACCACGTTCACGCTCTCATAGGACATTCCCCGACATTAAGGCTTGACAGAGATCTATGTATTTCCTACCTTCTAAATAGGTTAAGAGTGTCAGTGAGAAGCCCCGGCTGGCTGACCGGCAACCCTCGCACCGCGGCGGGGTGCCCCCGGGGGAGACCGGGCGGCACGGTGGGCGTGCCGCAAGCGCGGACCCCTTCACCAGGGTCACCGAGACATGCCCGGGAGTGCCACATGTCGAAGACCAGCACACTGAACCACGCGAGCCCCGTCGACCTCGACACCCACGGCCACTACCGGCCCGGTGGCAGGCCCGGCCCGCGTTATCCCTTCCAGGGGCGGATCGGCACACCCGCCTTCCCCGCGGAGCCGGGGCGCTACCACCTCTACGTCGCGGCCGTCTGTCCGTACGCGCAGCGCGCGGCCATCGTGCGCTCCCTCAAGGGACTCCAGGACGTGGTCTCGCTCTCCTACGTCGACGACGAGCGCGACGGGCGCGGGTGGGCGTTCCGCGAGCGGCGCGGCGCCGACCCGGTCAACGGGTTCACCCTCCTGCGGCAGGCGTACGAGGTGACCGAGCCCGGCTTCGACGGGCACGTCTCGGTGCCGGTCCTGTGGGACAGGAGGACCGGCCGCATCGTGAGCAACGACTTCCCCGACATCACGATCGACCTGGCCACCCGGTTCGGCGGCGACCCCGACGCCGACCTCTACCCGGAGGAGCTCAGGCCGGAGATCGACGAGCTCAACACGAGGATCTACGAGATCGTCAACACGGCGGCGGGCCGGGTGGCGGCGGCGACCACCGAGGCCGGGTACGCCGAGGCGCGCGGGGCCGTGGTCGCCTTCCTGGACGAGCTGGACGCCCGCCTGGCCGACCGCAGGTTCCTGTTCGGCTCGGGGATCACCGAGCCGGACGTGCGGCTCTGGCCGACCCTGCTCCGCTTCGACCTGAGTGACAACCCGGCGGCCAGGATCAGCGAGCGTCCGCTCACCGCCTTCCCCAACCTGTGGGCCTACGCCAGGGACCTGTACGCCCACCCCGCCTTCCGCGAGAACACCGACTTCACCGTCATCGCCCGCCCGTCGGGCGAGACCGACGCCTGGCGGATCCCGGTCGAGCCGTTGCACGCCGACTGGGACCAGCCGCACCGCAGAGCCGCCGTATGAGCGCCTCGATCGCCGTCGTCGGCGCCGGGCCGACGGGTACCTGCCTGGTGGAGCGCATCTGCGCCAACGCCGCCGACCTGCTCGGCTGGCCGTCGCTGGACGTCCACGTGATCGACCCCCACCCGCCGGGCGGCGGGCGTGTCTGGCGCCACGACCAGCCGGACCTGCTCTGGATGAACTCCGCCGCCGCCGACGTGACGCTCTTCACCGACGAGTCGGTGCGCTGCGAGGGGCCGATCCGCCCCGGGCCCACGCTGGCCGAGTGGCTCGGCGGCGACCCCGGCAGGTTCGCCTCCCGCCCGGCGCAGAACGGCTACCTCTCCCACGTCTTCCGGCACGCGGTGGCGAACGCCCCGCGCGGCGTCCGGGTGCACGTGCACGCCGCCCGCGCCGTCGACCTCACCGACGTCCCCGGCGGGCAGGCGGTGACGCTGGAGGACGGCCGGACGATCGAGGCCGACGCGGTGATCCTGGCCCAGGGGCACGGCGACGTGACGCCGACGAGCGAGGAGGGCGCGCTCGCCGGCCTGGCCTCGCGCTCGGGGCTGCGCTACCTGCCCACCGGCTACGCGGCGGACCTCGACCTGGACGGCATCCCCGCCGGGGAGCCGGTGATCATGCGGGGGATGGGGCTCGCCTTTGTCGACCTGATGGTGCTGCTCACCTCGGGCCGGGGCGGCCGGTTCGTCCGCGAGTACGACGGGGAGCTGGTCTACCTGCCCAGCGGGCGCGAGCCCCTCATGCACGTGGGGTCGCGGCGTGGCGTGCCGTACCACTCCAAGACCGGTTACCCCTTCAGGGGCGCCCGCCCGCCGGTGCCGCGCTTCCTCACCCGCGAGGCGCTGGGCGAGGGGCCGTGGAACTTCCGCCGGGACGTGTGGCCGCTGGTCGCCAAGGAGCTCGCCTTCGCCTACTACCACGAGCTCATCACCTCCCACCCCAAGCGCGTCAAGCTGGGCTGGGCGGAGTTCGAGGAGGGCTTCGCCGCCGAGGAGTGGCGCAGCCTCGGGATGCGCAAGCTGATCCGCGAGACCGTGCCCCGGCACCTGGACCGGCTCGACTTCGACCGGCTCGACCGGCCGCTGGACGGCATCCGGTTCGGCGACCAGGCCGGCCTGCAGAAGTGGATGCACGGCTACCTCGCCGTCGACCTGCAGCGGCGCTCCGACCCCGCGCACAGCGCCGACCACGCGATGATCCTCGGGCTGCTCTCCGTCTACGGGGTCCTCGCCGAGCTGGGCATCTCCGACCCGTGGTTCGCCGGGTTCTTCAGCTACGTCGCCAGCGGCCCGCCGGGACCCCGGCTGGAGGAGCTGCGCGCCCTGGCCAGGGCGGGGGTCGTCACCTTCCTCGGCGCGAACGTCAAGGTCGACCACCACGACGGGCGCTGGCGGGCGCAGACCCCCACCGTGCCCGGCGGCGTGACGGCCACCACCCTCGTCGAGGCGAGGCTGCCCGCGCCCAGCGTGAGCCGGGCCGTCGACCCGCTCGTCTCCGCGCTCCGCGACCGGGGCGAGCTCGACGAGGAGTCGGGCCTGGTGAACGTACGGCCCGCCGACCGCCGCCTGCTCGACAGGTCCGGCACCCCGCACCCCCGCAGGTTCGCCTTCGGCCCCTGGGTCGTCGGCGGCCGGGCCACCGGCGGCTTCGCCAGGCCCCGCCTCAACGCCCCGCTCTTCCGCCACGCCGACGCCCTCGCCCGGATCGTGCTGTCCGAGGCCGCCGGAACCCAGATAAGACGGCACGTCGCGTGAACCGCCCCGATCGCCCCGGCCGGCGCGTCACCGAACCGGCCGGGCACCCCGCACCAGAGCACGTCGTACAGAACCAGGCACCGGGAAAGCGCGAGGAGAAGAACGTGAAGTTGCGATGGGGCGCCCTGGCGCTCGCCGGGGTGCTGGCGCTCGCGGCGTGCGGAGCCGAGAGCGGGGCCCCGGGCGCGGCGGCCGGAGGCGAGGGCGGCGGTGGCGACGGGGGGTCGCTCGTGTGGGCGGTGGAGACTCAGCCGATCACCTTCAACCCGCACCAGTGGGGCCAGAACAAGGCCCGCCTGCTGGTCCACAACCAGTTCGACGCCCTGATCGCCCGGGGCGAGAACGGCGAGTTCCTGCCGTGGCTGGCGAAGTCCTGGAAGGTCTCCGGGGACGGGCTCACCTACACCTTCGAACTCCGCGACGACGTCACCTTCCACGACGGCGAGAGGTTCGGCGCCGCCTCGGTGAAGGCCAACCTCGACCAGCTCGTCTCGCCCGGCTACAACGCCGCGGTCAGCGCCATCCAGCTGCGCAACTTCGGCAAGGCGGAGGCGACCGCGCCGCACACCCTGAAGGTCACGCTGAAGGCCCCCGACGGGCTGTTCCTCGACTTCCTCTCCTCCCCGTACGCGGGCCAGGTCTCCCCGAAGTCGTTGAAGAACGCCAAGGACCTCAAGGCGGGCGGCGTCGACGTGGTCGGCACCGGGCCGTTCATCCTCGACCGGTTCACCCCCGGCCAGGAGGTCCACTACAGGCGCAACCCGAACTACAACTGGCCGCCCACCGGCGCCGCCCACCAGGGACCGGCGCACCTG
Source organism: Streptosporangium vulgare (assembly GCF_042428775.1). NCBI lineage: Bacteria > Bacillati > Actinomycetota > Actinomycetes > Streptosporangiales > Streptosporangiaceae > Streptosporangium > Streptosporangium vulgare. The sequence goes on from NZ_JBHMBS010000001.1 coordinate 8,862, forward strand.
GCCGACCTCACCTACCGCTTCCTGCCCGAGGCGGCGGTCCGCGTCGGCGCGCTCACCTCCGGGCAGGTGCAGGTGATCGAGGGCGTGCCCGCCACCGAGGTCGGCCTCATCAGGAGCGACCCCGAGCTGAGGCTGGAGACCAGCCTCAACTCCGGGAGCGCGTTCTCCTACTACTTCAACACCTCCCGCCCCCCGTTCGACGACAAGCGGGTCCGCGAGGCGTTCCGCGACGCCCTCGACGTGGACGCGGTGCTCAACTCCGTCTACCAGGGCACCGCCAAGCGGGCCTGGAGCGTCATCGGCCAGGGCAGCCCGCGGTTCTACGACCCCTCGCTGGAGAAGACCTTCGGCAACGACCCGGCGCGGGCCAACCGGCTGCTCGACGAGGCGGGCTGGAAGGAACGCGACGCCGAGGGCTTCCGGGTCAAGGACGGCAGGAGGCTGACCGTGCGGACCGTCAACGCCGCTCCGTTCGTCCGCGACCGCCGCGACGTCCTCGCCCAGGCCGTCCAGGCGGCCGTCAAGCAGAGCGCGGGGATCGACTTCCAGGTCAGGATCGTGGACCAGGGCACCGCGCAGAAGGCCATCGACGACAACGAGTACGAGGTCTTCGAGAACTCGCGCGGCGACACCGACGCCGGGGCGGCGCTCAACCTGATCCTGGCGAAGGGCGCCGCGATCAACCGCACGAAGTTCGAGAGCGCCGAGCTGGACAGGCTGCTCGCCGCCGCGTCGGCCACCGCCGACCTCGCCGAGCGCAAGGAGCTCTACGCGAAGGTGCAGAAGCTCGTCGTCACCGACGAGGCGATCCTGCTCCCGGTCTACGTGCCCGCCGACCAGATCGCCTACGGCGCCGGGGTCACCTTCGAGCCGGTCTCCGGCACTCCCAACAGTGCTTACGACGTCCGGACAGGGACGTGAGCACTCTCACACTCACCCGGCGGCGGGGGCTGGCCGCCGCCGGGTGGCTCGGCCCGGTGGTCCGGCGGCTCGGAGCGGGCGTCGCCGTGCTCTGGGGCGCCGCCACCGCGGCCTACCTCGCGCTGATGCTCGTCCCCGGTGAGACGGTCGACGTGCTCATCGGGGACGGCCTCGACACTCCCGAGCGGCGGGCGCAGATCATCGCCGAGTGGGGGCTGGACCGCTCCCCGCTCCAGCAGTACGGCGACTATCTGCTCCGCCTGCTCCACGGAGACCTGGGCCACTCCTACCTCCTGCAGCGCGGCGTCGGCGAGATCCTGTCCTCCCAGATCCCGCCGACGATCCAGCTCGCGCTCACCGCCGCGCTCTTCGGGGTCGTCCTCGCCCTGCTGCTCGCCCTGAGCACCGCCGGGCGCCGCCCCTGGCTCGGCGGCCTGGCCGGGCTGTCGGAGCTGGTCGTCGTCTCGGTCCCGCCGTTCCTCATCGGCATCCTGCTGCTCGCCGTCTTCTCCTTCACGCTCGGCTGGTTCCCCGTCTCCGGTGACAGGGGGCTCGTCTCCCTCGTGCTGCCGGGGCTCGCGCTCGGGCTGCAGATCGCCGGGGTGCTCGGCCAGGTGCTCCGCGAGGGCCTGGAGCGGGCGCTGGAGGAGCCGTTCGCGGTGACCGCCCGCTCGCGCGGCATCACCGAGTGGCGGCTCGTCGCCCGGCACGCCCTGCGCCACGCGCTGCTCCCCGCCGTCACCCTCACCGGCTGGTTCACCGGCTACCTGCTCGGTGGCGCGATCATCGTGGAGGCCGTGTTCGGCCGCCCCGGGCTCGGCCAGGTCACCGTCAACGCGGTGAGCGGCAAGGACATGCCCCTGGTGATGGCGGTCGTGCTGATCTCCGCCCTCGCCTACGTGACGGTCAGCACGATCGTCGACCTCGCCTATCTCGCGATCGACCCCCGCCTGAGGAGGAGCCGATGACGGTCCTGCCGCGCTCGTCGTGCCTGTCGCGCTTGTCTTGCCCGGCGCGTTCGTCGCGTTCGTCGCGTTCGTCGTGCTCGGCGGGGGAGGAGGCGGTGGTGTCACGGTCGCCGTACCGCCCGAGGAGGAGCCGATGACGACGATCACGGAGGCACCCGGTGTCGCGGCCGTCGCCCCCGCCGCCGCCGGGCGCGGGTACGGCTTCAGTGCGCCGCTGGTCGCGCCGCTGCTGTTCCTGGCGGTCGCCGCGGTCGCCGCCGTGGCGCCCGGCGTGCTGACCGGTGTCGACCCGCTGGCCGCCGACCCGCTGCACGCGCTCGCCGGGCCGAGCGCCCAGCACTGGTTCGGCACCGACCACCTCGGCCGCGACGTGCTGTCGCGCGTCGTGCACGGCGCTGGGCACTCGCTGAGCATCGGCGCCGCCGCCGTCCTGCTCGCCGCCGGGGTCGGCACCCTGCTGGGTGTCCTGGCCGGACTGTCCCCCCGCTATCTCGACGAGCTGCTCAGCCGCCTGTTCGACGTCGTGGCGACCTTCCCCGAACTGCTGCTCGCCCTGCTGGTCATCGCCATCACCGGTCCCGGCACCGGCAACGTGATCCTCGCGATCGGCATCGCGCAGATCCCCAACTACGCCCGGGTGATCCGCGCCCAGACGTTCGTGGTGCGCCGCTCCGGCTACGTCGAACAGGCGGTCACCTTCGGCCTGGCCAGGCCGGCGCTGATCGCCCGCCACGTGCTGCCCAACGTGCTGGGCCCGCTGCCGGTGCTCGCCACGATCGGCATGGGCACCGCCATCATCGCCACCTCCGGGCTCAGCTTCCTCGGCATGGGCCCGCAGCCGCCCAGCCCCGAGTGGGGCTCGATGCTGTCGGAGGCCCGCAACTACCTGCGCGTCGCCTGGTGGACCGTGCTCTTTCCCGGCCTCTCCGTCACCCTGACCGTCATCAGCCTGACGCTCGTCGGGCGCCGCCTGCAACGCCGTTTCGAGGGGAGAAACCGTTGAGCCTCATCGACGTCGAGGACCTGCGGGTCTGCTTTCCCAAGGCCGGGGTGCGGGCCGTACGGGGAGTGAGCCTGTCGATCGAGGCGGGCGAGTGCGTGGCGATCGTGGGGGAGTCCGGCTCCGGCAAGAGCGTCACGGCCAGGAGCCTGGTCGGGCTGGCCGGTCAGGGCGCCGAGGTCGCCGAGGTCACGGCCTCCCGGTTCGCGGTGAACGGCCGGGACGCGCTCCGGTTCGGCGCCCGCGACTGGCGGCGGCTGCGCGGCCGGTTCGCGGGGCTGGTGCTCCAGGACGCGCTGACCTCGCTCGACCCGCTCCGTACCGTCGGCGACGAGATCGCCGAGGTGCTCGCCACCCACGACGTCGTCCCCCGCGCCGCCCGCAGGGAAAGGGTGATCGAGCTGCTGGAGGCGGTCGGGGTGCCGGAACCGGAGATGCGGGCCCGGCAGTACGCCCACCAGCTGTCCGGGGGGCTGCGCCAGCGCGCCCTGATCGCCTCCGCCATCGCCGCGAGCCCGCCGTTGATCATCGCCGACGAGCCGACGACCGCGCTCGACGTCACCGTGCAGGCCCAGATCCTGCGCCTGCTCGCCGCCCGCAAGGCCGAGGGCACCGCGCTGCTCATGATCAGCCACGACCTCGCCGTGGTCTCCGCCGTCGCCGACCGCGTACTGGTCATGAAGGACGGGGTGATCGTCGAGGAGGGGCCGACGGGGCGCGTGCTGTCCGCGCCCCGGCACGACTACACCAAGCTGCTGCTCGCCGCCGTACCCTCCGCGGTCTCGCGCGGCACCCGCCTGTCGGCCATCGCCGCCGGGGGGATCGCGCTGCGCACCCCGCTGCCGGAGCGGACCGTGGACCACGCCGCGCCGATCCTGGAGGTCTCGGGGCTCTCGGCCGCGTACGGCTCGCGCACGGTGGTCGACGACGTGTCCTTCGAGGTCTACCCCGGCGAGACGCTCGGCATCGTGGGCGAGTCGGGTTCGGGGAAGACGACGGTCGCCCGGCTCGTCCTCGGACTGCTCGAACCCGCCTCGGGGGAGATCCGGCTGGGCGGCGACCCCTGGTCGGGGATCCGCGAGCGCCGGAGGCGTTCCCGCAGGTCCCGCATCCAGGTGATCTCCCAGAACCCGCTCGACTCCTTCGACCCCCGCTACACGGTGGGCCGCCTGGTGGCCGAGCCTCTTCGTGGCGCCTCCGCCGACCGCGGCTCCTCGGGAGGCGTCCCCTCCGGGAACGCCTTCCCGCCTGGTGGCTCTTCCGGGAACGGCTCCCCGCGCGGTCTCTCCTCCGAGAGCGGGTTCTCGCGTGCCGCTCCTTTCCGGCGAGGCTCCTCGCGCGGAGCCCTCGCCGACCGGGTGGCCGAGCTGCTGGGCCGGGTCGGTCTCCCCGCGGACGTCGCCGGCCACCACCCTCGCCGGCTGTCGGGCGGCCAGCGCCAGCGCGTCGCCATCGCCAGGGCCCTCGCCACCCGTCCCGACGTGCTCGTCTGCGACGAGCCGGTCTCCGCGCTGGACGTGTCGATCCAGGCGCAGGTGCTCGACCTGCTCGCGGAGATCCAGGCCGCCGACGGGACCGCGCTGATCTTCATCTCCCACGACCTCGGGGTGGTCCACCACGTCGCCGACCGGGTGCTGGTCATGCGCGGGGGGCGGGTCGTGGAGGAGGGGCACGTGGACGAGGTGTTCTTCCTGCCCCGGCACGACTACACCCGCGAGCTGCTCGGCGCGGTGCCCAAGCTGGTGTCGGCCGAGCCCTGACGGAGGCCGCGGATGTCGGGCAGGACCAGCACCCCCAGGCAGGAGACCGCCAGCAGCGCCGCCGCCCCGTACAGGGTGGGTGCCGTGCCCACCGCGCCGGCCAGCGGCCCGGCCAGGGCCATGCCGAGGGGGGTGAGCCCGAGGGAGAGCAGCCAGTCGTACGCGGAGACCCGTGAGATCGCCTCGGCCGGGATGTGCTCCTGTACGGCGGTCTCCCACAGCGGGGCCATGAACGCCAGGCCGCCGGTCATCAGCCCGTAGGCCGCCGCGACGGTCAGAGCGGGCGCCTCGGCGGCGAGCAGGACCAGCGGCAGCGCGCCGAGCGCGAGCGCGAGGTTCGCCGCGACCAGGGGCTTTCGCGGCCTCACCCGCAGCGCCAGCAGCGCGCCGCACAGGGCGCCGACCGTGCCGCCCTGCACGATCGTGCCCCAGGCGAGCTCGCCGCCGAGAGTCGTGACGGCGATCACGGGGCCGATCGTGATGAGGGCACAGCGGCTGAGGTTCCACAGGGAGTGGCCGACGAGGTTCGTCCAGTACCACCGGTGGCGGCGCAGCTGCGCCCAGCCCTCGGCCAGCTGCCTGAGGAACCGCTCGCGCGGCGCGGGCGGGATCGGCGCGAGCCGGAGCCGGCCCAGCAGCACCGCGCTGGCCGCGAACGTCACGGCGTCCAGGAGCAGCGCCCAGCCGGGCCCGACGGTCAGGGCGAGGGCGGTGGCGATCCCCGGGCCGAGCAGCACGGACCCGCGCTGGGCGATCGCCATGAGCGCGTTGGCCCGGGGAAGGTGCTCCGCCGCGACGGTGGCGGGCACCAGGCCGGTCGTGGCGGGCAGGAAGAACGCCGAACCGGCCCCCGAGACGGCCGCCAGCGCCGCCAGGTGGACGATGTCGACCGTGCCGGTGACCAGCTCGAAGCCCATGGCGGCGTGGGCGAGGCCGCGTACCACGTCGGCGCCCATCATCACGCGACGGCGCGGGAGCCGGTCGGCCCACACGCCGCCGGGAAGCATCAGCGCCACCGTGGCGATCGACTGGGCGGCCAGGACCACCCCGAGGTCGGTGGCCGAACCCGTCGTGGTGACGATCGCGAGCGCGAGGGCCACGGCGGTGATGGAGTCGCCGATGTACGACAGGGCCTGGCCGGTCCACAGCAGGCGGAAGCGGGGGTCTCGCAAGGGGGCCCAGGGGCCGGACGAAGGGGGCATGAACGAGAAAGTACTACGAAATAATAATATATGCATCCGTATTAAGGATGGACTGGTGGAGAGTCCGAGGGGGACCTGGTGAGGGCACCAACGGCGACCTGGTGGAGGTCCTCGAGGCCGGCCTGGTGGATGGGTGCTGAGGGAATGCCGTGGGAATCCGGTAGAGGGTCATCAAGGCCGGCCCGGTGGAGGGCGGCGTTACCCTTTGGGCATGCCAGAGCCTGACTCCATCGACCGGCACATCGCGCACTGGTCCCGGGAGCTGTCCGACCTCGACCCGCAGGTCGAGGGGATCATCACGCGCATGCAGATGCTCGTGCGGCTGCTCAGGCGGAACAAGGAGGCCTGGCTGACCGCGGGAGGGCTCAAGCCCTGGGAGTTCGACGTCCTCCACCACCTGGTCGCGGCCGGGCCGCCCTACCGGGTGCCCCCTTCGCTGCTGGCCGGATGGCTCGACACCCACCCGGCCACGCTGACCAACCGGCTCGACCGGCTCGAGCAGGCCGGATACGTCGACCGGGTGCACGACCCCGGCGACCGCCGCCGCCTGCTCGTCGCGCTGACCCCCGCCGGACGCGCCGTCTGGCAGGAGCGCATGGACCTGGGCGACCTCTCGGAACGGGAAGTGCTCAGCCCGCTAGACCCCGGGGAGCGCGAGGTCCTCGACGGTCTCCTGCGCAGGATGGTGCGGAACGCGGAGCGGGACGGTCCGCCGCTGATGCCCGACTGGCCGTCCGGGCCGGGGGCGGATCCGGTGGCGAGGCCGGGTTCCGCCACGGGGGCGGGTTCCGGTACGGCTACGGGGACGGGATCGAGTCGTCCGGGCGAGTGACCTCAAAAGTGGAGACGGCCGGTCCGGTGACCCCGGAACCGGTTCCGGGGTCACCGGACCGGCCGTCGGACGTTCCGTGCGCGGGAGGGTGCGGGGCGGTCAGAGCAGCCGGCGGGCTCCCGCGGCCGGGGTCGCCGGGTAGATCTCCGGCGCGGCCCAGCCGCGCTCGGCGTAGGCCTCGGTCACCGACTCCCGTACGGACTCCACCCGGTCGTCGGCGACCAGCGCGATCGCCGACCCGCCGAACCCGCCTCCGGTCATCCGCGCCCCTCGGGCCCCGCCCCTGACCGCCGACTCCACGGCCACGTCCAGTTCCGCGCAGGACACCTCGAACTGGTCGCGCAGCGACAGGTGGGAGGCGTTCAGCAGCGACCCGATCTCCCGTACCGCCCCGGCTCGCAGCAGCCCGATCACCGCCTCGACCCGGTGGTTCTCCGTCACCACGTGCTGGGTGCGCCTGCGCTCGTCGCCGCTCAGCCTCGCGAGGGCGCCCGCCAGGTCCGTGACGTCACGCAGCGCGTCGACGCCCAGGTGCTTGGCGGCGTTCTCGCAGTCCCCGCGACGGCGGGCGTACTGCCCGTCGGCGAGCTCGTGGTGCACCCCGGTGTTGATGATCAGCAGCTGCAGGCCGTGACTCGCCAGGTCGAACGGGATGTTCCTGGTCCCGAGGGTCCGGCAGTCCAGGAACAGCGCCTTCCCCTCCTCGCCGAGGGCGGAGGCCGCCTGGTCCATGATCCCGCACGGCATGCCCACGAAGTCGTTCTCGGCCTTCTGCGACGCGAGGGCGATCTCCATCTTGGTCAGGCCGAGCCCGTACAACTCGTTCAGCGCCGTGGCGACGGCCACCTCCAGCGCCGCGCTGGACGAAAGCCCCGCCCCCCGGGGCACGTCCCCGTCGATCACCACGTCCGCGCCGCCGACCGGGCGCCCCTGTCCCCGCTCCTGCTCCTGCTTCCGCCCCGCTTCGCGGAGGGCCCAGAACACCCCGGCCACGTAGCGGGTCCAGCCCTCGGCCTCGTCGAGCGTCGCCAGCGTCACCGGCTCACCCGCCTGCAGCGACCGCAGCCTGAGCACCCCGTCCTCGCGCGGCGACACCGCCGCGGTCACCCCCCACGGCAGCGCGAACGGCAGAACGAACCCGTCGTTGTAGTCGGTATGCTCCCCGATCAGGTTGACCCGCCCAGGGGCGTGCCACACCCCGGCCGGTTCCATGCCGTACGAGTCCCTGAAAGCTTCAACAACGCGCATGATCCAACACTCCTCAACAAGGTCCACCAGTAGGGTAGCGAGTCCGCCGGAACCCGGTTCCGCACTCGATCCTGCCGAAGGTCACATCTTGAACCCGTCCCGCCCGGCAGATGTGCGAACAGCGTCTACGTTTGGTTGAATGCCGCGTACGGCGTGCGCGAGGGGCGGTAGCTCAGCCGGTTAGAGCAGGGGACTCATAATCCCTGGGTCGCGGGTTCGAGTCCCGCCCGCCCTACCTCTCGTGAGCAGGAAAAAGTGCCTCTGACCTGCTCTTTTGTGTTCCCGGCAGTTTTTGCCATGTCCGGTTGTCAACGACCGTCACCGGCGTCCTGCGGTTGGCTGTGCTGAATACGTGCTGAAGTTCGGCGGAGATCATCGACCTTCAAGGGCGTCGGAGATGCGGCGCTTGGCCGCTTCGTCCTGGCCCACGATGCACTTCGTAGATCCTCCGCAGCACGTCCACGCTGTGCCCTGGGGAACGCGCGAGAGCCTCGGCGCCGCCGGCGCCGAGGCTCTCGCGCGTTGACTCCGGTACGGGTGGGCCCTGCTCCCAGCTCAGAGAGCGGGGCCGATGTTGCCCGGGGAGGCGGTCACATGTTGTTGGCGTGGTCGCGCCGGTCGCAGATGCAGCAGCGGTCGAAGTCGAAGGGTTCGGCTGTTGCTTCCTGCCAGATGGTCATTCTGTTGGGGTACTGGCCGGAGGGGACGATCACCCTGAGGATGACGAGCGCGACGACTTCTTCGGCCCCCTGCTCGAACAGCGCGGACGCTGCGCTTTGTACGTGGGCGCCGGACACGAACAGGTCGTCGATGAGGAGTATCCGCTGGCCGCGCAACACCCGGGGTTCTTTATGTGCGCCCGTCACGTGGAAGGCGCGGCGGTGGGAGTCGCGGTCGTGAAGCGCCGGGGTGTGTTCGTCGTTGGCCAGCAGGAGGTTCGGCTGGTGCAGGTCCTTCAATGCTTTGATCTTGTCGATGACCTGCGTCAAGATGTGGGGCGTCTCAGTGCGCCGGTTCTTTCGCGTGCTGGGGATGGTGGTTACCAGAGTGAACGGTCCGCGGGCTAAGCCTGTGAGGCATGCTTCGTGGGCTTGGTAGAAGCGGGCCAGGGTCGCAGCCATCACGGTTTGTGGTTTCAGCCAACTCGGGCTCGCGCGCACGCCGCCCTTGTAGGCCACGATCCTGTACAAGCCGTTGTCGTCGCCTTCTCGGACGGCTAGCGAGATGGGCACCACGTTCGTGGTCGGGCGGTAAAGCCTGTCTGTGGTGCGTTTGCAACTGGAGCAGATGTCGTATGGCTCTCCTGTGTCGATCTTGTTTTTGGGCCCCGTGTGGCAGATCCGGCAAACCCCGGAGCGCGTCGCCGGAACGTTCCTGTAAAGCTGGATGACGTGGTCGGTGACCGCCCTGGCGTCATCCATGTTCAGAACATGGTCGTCTGGGAGCACATATCTACGAGATTGACCGCCTGCTTGGACAGGTCGTCAGTGTCCTGGACGACAGTGATCCCTCCCCGAAACCCTGCCTGCGCGACCCAGGCGTGTTCCTGGTGGAGCCGTTGGGGCACGAAGACATGCTTGCCCGTCTTCAGCACCATCTCGGTGCAGCGGTGACTGGAGCCGCCGTCCCCGCCGTCGGTGATGTACACGGTGGCGGCCAATCCGCAGGTCACCATGTGTTCCTGCGCGATCGTTTGGTCGGTGGGGGCGGTGTCGGGCCAGAACGGGGAGACCAGGGCCGCGCGCTCGCCTATCTGCCGCGCGACATTCGCGTACGGCCCAAGCACGTCGGGCGCTGCCATCCCGCCGGTCAGCACGCCGAGCGTACGGCCGCCGGCAGCGAGCGCGGCCTCGTGGACGGCTGCGTCCAAGGCGGTGCGCAGCGGTGCGGCGACGGTCAGCCCGGCCTCGGCCAGAGCGTGGGCGGCTGCGACTGCCCGATCGCTGTCACGCTCGCCGACCACGGCGACGGCCCGGTGGTCCTCAGGGAGCATTTGGCCACGGACCCACAGGAATGGCTGGTGGTTGTTGGCCCACAGCATGTTGCCGGGGTAGGTGTCATCCAAGACGGTGACTAGGCTGACACCGACGGCGCGCATGGTGGTGATGAGGTCACGTGCCTGATCGAGATCTTCGACGCTGACATGGGAGCGGAGGTCAGCGGCGTGTGCCCGGTCGGTTTCGTCTAATCCGACGTCATCACCGGCGATGAGCTTGAGAGCGCTGCCTGCGGCGGCGATGATGCGAGCGGTGTGGTGCCCGGGCTGGGTACAGGTGGTCTTGGTGAGGGCGAGAACGGCTGCTTGCTCATCGGCCGGGGCTATGGTCATGGTCATCACCATCTCGAACCTGGTTTCGGTGTGAAGGTACGCACCGGCGCCGACAAAAGCGGCGACGGGATGCGTGGCTGCCTTGGGGCTATCGTGCCGGGACCGGCATCACGACAGGGCGGGTTTACCGGTTTGGACTCGTCTCTCTGCGGATCGCACCGCAGGTGCCTGGTCTGTTGAGCCGGTCACCAGACGTTACGCCGCCACCCAGCACATTGCGGCTTCTTCGTCCCGATGGCCTGGCGCGGCAGGCCATCGGGACGAACGGTGCCCTCGCGGAGCCCGCAGGAGCGTGCAGCGAAGTGATTCACCGTCCGCGGCCAACCTGCGGGGGCCGGACGGTGGTTCTGCTCACCCCGATCCGGGAACGACTCCGCACAGGTAGGTGGACTCCTCCAGCAGGTGCGGCGTCATCGTGAGCCCGGCGAGGCGGTCGATCGGGATGAGAGTGCCGTTGAGGTCTTCATGTGGACGGTGGCCCCGCCGGCTGCTGGGTCTGCAGCCGGCTGGTGAGGTGTCGCACCGCGAGCGCTATCCATGAGGGTGCTGCGCAGGCCCCCCTCGCCGGTAAGGGGACAGGTGAAGTCCGGGGTTGTCAGCGTTACGTTCCCTCCGGCCCCCGTCGCGGTCCTCACACGATCATGAGTGCGGAGTTCGAGCTGCGTTGCCCGGTCAGTGCCGATCTCGGGTTGATCCGCGACCTGATACGGATCTTCGGTCAGCACACCCGCCTGACCGGTGAGCGGCTGGAAGACCTGGTGCTGGGCGGTCGACGAGGCGGTCACGAACGTGTTCGATCGTGGCGGCGAGGCCGGTCAGGTCACCGCGCGCAGCCATCGGCACGGCATCACCGTCGAGGTCCTGGACGTCGGTGGCCGGCTCACCGTGGGCCACCTCGCGCGGGCGCACGTCGATCCGACCGGTAGCAGCGGGTTCGGCTTGTGGGTGATCCAGCACCTGTGCGGCGGACAACAACGAGCTCCGGCAACGGCTGGTCACGCTCGATATCGAGGTGGACGAGCCGCGCGGTTTCAAGGGAACGGCCGTCTCCAGGTTGGCCGCCCAGCACGCCGAGATCGTTCGGCTACGCAACGATCTGGAACGCGGTGGGACACCCTTGCGCCTTGCCGCCACTGAGCCGGCTCGCGCAGTGCCGGCGGACGAAACCCTTGGGTAAGCCCGTTCACCCAGCTCACCAGTCGAAGGCGAGGGTCGTTGCGGACGGGAGTGTTGCTGGGCGGGGTTGTCCTGCCGTGCAGGCGCCCCCAGCGTCCGGGTCATGCGGCGTCTGCGGCCTGGGCCGAGCGGCTGGGGCTCAGCCCGGCATGCGGGACGCTGCGCCGGGTGTCTCAGCGGTGGCGGAGCCGGAGGGGGACTCACGGGCTTCCGGGGCATGATCGCCCTGGCCGCACCTGTCCGGGCAACCCGTGCCCGACGCGGCGCCGGCGCAGAGCTGGGCGGTCAAAGTGGCGCAGGCCCATTCTTCCCACCTTTCCGGCGACCAGCCGCGGTCCTGGACGAAGAGCAGGTACAGCTGCGGGCTGAGCAGGCCGAACAGCAGGTCGGTAGCCATCACGACGGAGACGTCGGGGCGGACGTCGGGCTTGCCGGCCAGCGCCTGGGCCGCGGCGTGCTGCACGGTGTAGCGCGGGTCGGGGCCTTCTGGCCATTGCGCGGCGATCTGCGGGTCGGTGGCCACGGCGGTCGCGATCAGCGGCATGATCGGGGCCACCCGGCCCAGGATCTCGCGGGTACCGCGCACGTGCGCGCGCAACTGCTCGGCTGCGGTGGGCGCGGCGCATGCGGCGCGGAACCACTCCTGATCCATGGTGGCCACCGGCTCGGTGTCGCCGGCGATGGACGTGTCGACGACGTCCTTGAACAGCGTGCGCTTGTTGCCGAAGACGAAGTAGACGGTCTGAACGGCCACGCCCGCCCGGTCCGCGACCTCCTGCAGGCTCGTCGCGCCGTAGCCCTGCGCGAGGAACAGTTCCCGCGCCGCCTCGATGATCTTCTCGCGGGTGCGGCGTGACCGCTCGGCCCGTTTGTCCGGCCGCTTGACGATGTTCATGGAGATAGTTTATCTCTAGAGTAGAACACTAAAGTTCAACTCTAAGAACTTGGAGGAGGGAGCCATGGAGCAGTCGAACACTGCTCAGGGGACGGACGCCGGCCGGGTCGGTGCCGAACGCGACCAGGAGGAGGCCGTCCGACGCGCGCTGGAGGACTACTACCGCGCCGGCAAGCCGCCCTGGGACACCGGCGTCACGCCGCCCGAACTGGTCGCCCTGGTGGAGGGGCACGGCGCGCCGCCGCCCGGCCGCGCTCTGGAACTCGGCTGCGGCACCGGAACCAACGCCGTCTATCTGGCCCGGCATGGCTGGGAGGTCGTGGCCGTCGATCTGATCGACCGGGCAGTCGAGCAGGCCCGGGCCAAGGCTGCTGCGGCGGGGACGGCGGTACGGCTGCTGTGCGGAGACGCCACTCGCCTCGACGAGCTGGACGTGCCCGGACCTTATGACCTGTTCTTCGACCTGAGCTGTTACTGCGGGATCCCGCCGCACCGCCGCGACGCCTACGCCGCCGGACTCACCCGCCGTGCCGCTCCCGGCGCCCGGCTGCTGATGTTCGGGTACGGCCCTGAGGCGTTCGACGACCCGATATTCGGTGTCACCGCCGATGAGCTGCGCGCCAGGTTCGCCGGCTGGGACCTGGTCGACACCACGCCGGGCACGAACCCGGTGCCCACCTTCTGGTTCGCCCTGCGCCGGCGCCCGGACACCATTCCCCCAGGCCCAGGAGAGCACCGTGACTCCCGATGAACGCCGGCTCGCCGCGACATGGCCGTTCGTCCGCGAGCACCTGCCATCCCCACCGGCACCGATCCTGGAGGTCGGCTGCGGGCCGCTCGGCGGATTCGTCCCCACCTGCAGGCGCACGGCTACGCCCCGGCGGGAATCGACCCACAGGCCCCACATGGACCCGACTACCACCAGATGGTGTTCGAGCAGTACACGTCGGCCGAGCCAGTGGCGGGGATTGTTGCCTGCACGTCACTGCGCCACGTGGCCGACCTGGACGACGTCCTGGACCGCATGGCCGGGGCCGTGGTGCCGGGCGGTGTCGTAGTGGTCGTGGAGTGGGCGTGGGAACGCTTCGACGACGCCACCGCGCAGTGGTGCTTTGCCCGCCTGCCGACCGGTGACGGCGACGGTTGGCTCGATCGGCACCGCGAAGCCTGGCAGGCGTCAAGCCGACCATGGGACGGCTACATCCAGACCTGGAGCCAGAATGAACACCTGCACACCGGCCAGGACATGATGCGGGGACTGAGGGCACGATTCGACACCTACCTGTTGGAGGAGGGCCCATACTTCTTCTGCGACCTGGCCGACGTCACCGCCGCTCACGAGCAGGCCGCCATCGACTCCGGTGATATCCAGGCGAACTGCATCCGCTACATCGGCTACAAGCTACGACGATGCGTCGCAGGCATTCACGCTTGACGCCAGATGCGAAACGCCCCGCTCCAGCACGAAGCGGGGCGTCTTTTATGTACCTAAGAGCGCTTCACCAATCGTTCCGCGCGGGCCCCTACAGCCTCGACGTCATCAAGGGAGTGCACTTGAGCGGACAGACCGGCAAACACCTCCTTTGCTTCCTCGAAGACTCTTTCCTGCGCCGCGGTCTGAGGTGGGGCAATGACAACTTGCAGGTCCACGCTGCTGTCGATGGTGCTCACTTGCTGATTGGTTGAGTCGATCACTCGGGCTTCTTCGCCCTGTCGTAGCCGATCCAGCGCGTATCCCCACGCTTTGACCTGCATCGACACTTCATCGAGTCCAGATCGCCTGAAGGACCAGGCTTGCGTTAATTGCACTGCGTGACCATTGGCGATGGCGAAGTCCACCGTGTAGTTCACATGGGCGCCCACGAACACCTGGGGACGCTGACGCACCAGTGATGGATCAATGTCCACTTGGCGATAGACCTCACGCAGTTTGCGGGTGAGCGAGTCTTTGGTCACCGATGCTTGGCGGGGTTGAGCGACAGGGTCGACGATAACGTGTTCGAATATGAGCTGCAGTGCTTCACGGGCGTTGTCTGCCAGAATGGGGGCTGGTGGACTTAGCTGAACAACATTGCGGTGGTCATGGTGCAATTGCTGCAACCAGGCTTCGCCAAGCGGCTCGCCGTCGCCTTCCATGGCTGCGCGCTGAGTGTCGATCTCTGTGCCCAGCCGCAACATGAAGCTGTTGGCGATCTCCAGCGCCGGAACGCCTACGAACCTGCGAACCCGGTCAGTCTTGCTGAGCTGACGGATCTCCCAGTCTCCCGTGACAGGATCTCCGGCTATCGCCCCATAGTTGGCGAACTCGCCTGTTCGTGGATCGGGGAGACATCTGATGATCGAATAAATGTAGCGACTCATCTGGACCTGACCTCCCTTCCAATCAATGATCGGACGCGATCGGCAACAGCGGGTGCCCTGTGTTCAAGGAACCAGCCAAGCGCCTCCAGATCGTCGTCACTAACTGGCCATGATGCTGGCACGCCACGCAGGACGTTGACGAGAGCATCACGGTTGATTTTCTCAAGTGCCGCCGACACTTCCTCAACCGCCTCCTCACTGAGGCCGTGTGGTGCGTCGGGGAGTTCGTTGGGTTCGTCGGCGCACTGGACCAGATACGACCTCTTCCAGTGCCCATCGTTGGTCGGCAAGTAGAGGCCGTGATCATGGCTATAGATGCTCTCGTCGCTGTCGAGGTCGTACAACCACTGTGGATCACAGCCGAAGCACCAGTCCCACAGCGCATAGATACTGGCCTGTCTCCGCTGGTTGTCATCCTGGGACCGGGACGCCAAGGCGTGACGGCGTTCGATCGCGTTGGGCAGGGCGAGGCTTGCGTGCGCAATTCCTGCTTTGAGGTGTCCTCGACCCGCCGGGGAACCGGTGAGCTCGTCCGGGATCCGGATGAGACTGCTGTCGCATACGGGGGCGCCGATCAACCGTCCGACGCCTGACACGATGTGTTCGATGGCTACCGACATTTTGGCGTATTCTGGACAGGTATCAACGCATTTGACCCAGTAGCGGCGACCGTCGCTGGCGGCTGCCAGAAATGGGCTTGCGAAGGTGTTGCCGCCTGGAGTCATGAGCATGGTCACACTCAAGTCGTTGAAGCTGTCATCTCGGCCGCCGACCAGCCCAGCCCAATCTTCCAGCTCAGCCAACGCGACCGCCCTCTTCTTAATCGTGTATAGGGCTCCGCTTGTCAGCACCATAGAACAGCAGCGATGAGCCGTCTCCCGATTTTGCCATAAGGGGATGCGGGAGTTTGCCTTCGAGGTTCGCTTTGGGGGAAGTGGGTTACATTACAGCTGAGCAGCCTCTTTGTCGGAGTCGGCAAAGAGGTGGTGTCGCTTCGGACGTTCCCCTGGATTCGGATAACACCGTGATCAGCGAAAACAGCCACAAGGGCCATTTGGGGATTTTGAACGAAAACTCTGTCCAGAAACGGACACTTGCCCTACCTGGGCATCCCTAACTGGACATTTGGGTGTAAAGGTGGCCAATTAAACAATGGTGATGTCTCGCCGGAAGGGGCGGCCGAGGTGGGTGCTCTCGCCTCACCGTCAAGCGACCGCTGTCGAGGTGGAGGTGAGAGCCGGGAGACGAGTGCTCAGGGGCGGAGACTGCGCGGTGCGAAGGTCCCGGGTCAGGGGCGCAGCAACTGGATGATGGCGACGACGCCGACCGCCACGATGAGGGCGCGCAGCACCGTGGGGCTGAGCCGGCGGCCTACCCTGGCGCCGATCGAGCCGCCGAGGGCGGAACCGGCCGCGACGAGTGCGACGGCGGTCCAGTCGAAATCGGCGGAGAAGAGGAAGAAGAGGGCGGCGGCGGTGTTGACGACGGCGACGAGGACGTTCCTGACGGCGTTGAGGCGTTGCAGGGGCTCGTCGAGGAGCATGCCCATCAGGGACATGTAGATGATCCCCTGGGCGGCGGAGAAGTAGCCGCCGTAGACGCTGGCGAGTGTCAGTCCGGTGAGGAGCAGCGGGCCGCCGTCGGGGTGGGCGGCGCCGCCGGCGCGTTCGCGGCGCCGCCGCACGCTCTCGCCGATCCGGGGCTGGAAGACGATCAGGACGAGGGCGAGGCCCACCAGGGCCGGCACGATCCTCTCGAACGCCGTGGCGGGCAGGGTCAGCAGGAGCGTGGCGCCGGTGAGGCCGCCGAGCAGGGCGCCGACGCTCATCCTCAGGATGCGCCGGCCCTGGCCGCCGAGCTCCGCGCGGTAGCCGATGGCCCCGCTGATGGAGCCGGGGATCAGGCCGAGGGTGTTGGAGACCGCGGCGGTGACGGGTGGCATGCCGGTGGCGAGCAGCACGGGAAAGGTGATCAGCGACCCGGAGCCGACGGCGGTGTTGACGGCTCCGGCGCTGACACCCGCGGCGAAGACGGCGAGCATCTCCCACGGCGTCACGCGGTCTTCTCCCTCGCGGAATCGTCGTTCGTGCCCGGACGGGAGGCGCGCGAGGGCGATGCCGTGCGGCGCACCGGTTCAAGGGTTCCCGGGGCCGGCGATTCGCCGAGGAGCCGTCCCGGCATGAGGGCTCCCGGCGGACGGGCCCGGCCGGCTGTGCGGATGGAGTCGCGGACCAGGGGCCGCGACGCGGCGGTGACGCCCACCGCGACCGGGGTGGGCGATTCCGTCTGACGTCCGGTGTCCGGTGAGGATTTCACGTGGCCGACGCTAAAGAGGGTTTCACGTGGCCGACGCTAAACCGGAAACACTTCGGCGCCCGGCGAAGTGTTCCGGCCCGACAGGGGCAGGCGACCTTCGAGGGAGTCTTCCCCCGACGGGGACCACATCGTGCGGACCTTCTTCGGTCAGGCGACCTTCGAGGAGGGAGCCTTCCAGGTGTTGCACGCCCCCGGGCCCCGCGACCTGTAGCCCTGCTCGAACCAGTGGAGGCGGTTGGCGGGCTTGCCGTACCAGTTGAACCTGCCGTACTCCTTCGGCGTCTCCGCGGTGAGGAGGGGCCTCCAGTTCTTGGCCGAGCGCCCCAGGATCTTCATGGAGACTCCACCCATGCAGTCGGCCTGCAGGTAGAACCGGTGCGTCTGCTCTTCGCCGCCGTCCTTCTCGTCACCGGCCGGCAACGCCCACCAGGCCTTGCTGATGCCCACCTGCGTCTGGATGGCCCCGGCGTACGCGCGCGTGAGCTCGACGAGGATGGCCTGGTCGGACTTCGCCTTGATCCAGTCGGAACCGAGCTGCACCTGGACGGAGCCGTTGCAGCTGGTGGCGAAGGAGCCGGCCACCTCCAGGCCGCTGAAGCAGGGGCCCTCCTCGACCTTGGCCTTGGCGCCCACCCCGACCGGGACGAAGCCCTTGACGGCCCTGCGCCAGGAGGAGTTCAGGCAGTCGACGACCTTGTCGAGGTATCTCGTGGTGGAGGCCCTGCTGGTGCCCTTGGTCACCTTGCAGGAGACCGCGGGGAGGCGGCCCTGCTTGTAGAGCGGGTTATGGGTCAGTTCCGGAGCCCCGACGATGGGACCGGCGGAAGCGGTGGCCGTGCTGACCGTACCGGCGAATAACAGGACGAAAACCCCGGCAGTGGTCGCCAGTGCGCGAATCATCATGAAGCATGATCGCAGGGGCGAACATCAACGCGAAGGGAATCTCAGTTTCCGGGGATGGAGTAGGCCACTTCCGGCCGCTCCTCCCCGGTCATGACGAAACCATGTGCGGATGAGGGGCGGCGCGTCGGGGAGGACGGGTCCGGTCATCGTGGTCACCGAGGGTGTCGCGGGTGTCCGTTCACGGTGTGGCGTCGAGGGCGTCGCGGGCGTCCATGAGGGCGAAGCCGAGCAGGTTCAGGCCCCGCCACGTTGCGGGGGAGGCGGCGCGTTCGTCGTCGGCGGCGAGCCCGATGCCCCAGACCCGGTCGACGGGGCTGGCCTCGACCAGGACGCGGGAGCGGGTGCCGAGCAGGAAGTCCCTCAGCTCGGGGTGCTCACCGAACTTGGCGACGTTGCCGCGCACCACGATCTCGTAGCGATGTTCGTCCCACACGGCGCCGTCGAAGCCGCGGACCTCGCGGCCGAGCTTCTTCGCCTCGCCGGGGTGCTCGGCGGCGAGGATCCGCCCGGCGGTCTCGTCGTCGCCGAACAGCCACGCCTTGTGCGCCATCATGTAGTGCTCTGCCGACCGGAAGTCGTGCCCCTCCGTGGTGAAGACGGCCTCCCACCACTGGCTGAGGCATCCGGCGCCGACCCCGCCGTCACGCGGCGGCCGGTGGCCCCAGAAGAACAGGTAACGCAACCGTTCGCCGTCTCGCTCGGCGGCGACGGCCTCGGCGACCGAGCGGGGCGCTCTGATGAGATCGGACACCCGTACACCGTGCCACGGGTGGACGCCGGACGGCCACCGGGTTACCGGACCGGTTCGACGGGGACCAAGGCGTCCGTCAGGGGAGGGCGAGGGACGGAGCGAAGAAAACCGGGCCGTCGGGGGTGTGGACGGTCACCTTCTCCTCGGAGACGGTGACCTCAGGGTCTGCGGTGCCCGGGACGATCAGGGTCAGCAGAGAGGCGGCCGGAGGAGAGAGCACCGTCACCGTGTCCACTTTCCTGAGGTAACCCGTCGAGATCGCGCAGGCCCGTACCTCCTGGCCGCCGATCGGCCGGAGAGAGGGCATCGCGAGTTGCAGCAGCGTCGCCCGCCAGTCCCCGTCGGCCAGCACCACCCTGCCGTCGCGATTGGAGACCACCCTGAGCGACGGGCCCACGTGCCACAGGTTGCGCAGCGCCGACCCGGCCGGGACCGAGCGCGTGCGACTGACGCCGTACGCGTCGTCGGTGAGCGTGTAGGACTGGCGGGTGCGGCCTGTGGACGAGCTCGCGAGGCGGGTCGCCGTGCCCTCGCGGAAGGCGGCGCCCACGACGACGGGGACGTTGTGCGCCTCGGGGGAGGCCGTCCACTCCCGGTAGGCCGTTCTCTCGTAGGAGTGGAAGCCCGCCTCCACCAGGATGTCCCGGCCGTGGGCGTGATAGGTGACACCCAGGTGGTCCTCGTGGCCGTGCAGGCGGCGTCCGGGGCCGAACCTGATCGAGTAGTGGGCGGATGCCGGGTCGTCCCACGCCGTCCTGCCGAAGACGTAGCCACAGTCGAACACCTTCACCGTGCCCTCCCCGTGCGGGAAACCCTCGGGACGCGTGTCGGCCGGGCTGTCACCGATCGGCACCAGACGGCCGTCGGGCTGGGTGGCATGGCTGACGTACGTCTCCAGCGATGTCCGTCGCGCGGCGAGATCCGCGGGAATCTCGGCCCCGCACCTCTCGATCGCCGCGATGGCCGTTCCCAGCCGCCGGTGGACGTAGACGCCGTACCTCGGTGCCTGCTCGTGCAGCGCCCCCTGCGCGTCGATGGAGAGTTCCGCGGACTCGGTCATCCGCCGGATGGCCAGGTCCCTCCACCGTTCCCGCCGGAGACGGCAGCCGATCGCGAGCAGCGCGATGTCCTGGTCCAGGCCGTGGTTGTGTCCCTGACGGTAGAGGGCCGGGTCGGACAGGATCGCGGCGTGCTCGACCAGGCTGTCGGACAGCCAGGCGGCACGCACGTACGCGCTGAGGCAGACCAGCGCCGGTGCGCGCAGCGCGACCGGATGCTCGGCCCACGCCCAGGGGCTGACGCCGGTCCCGCCGCGCGGGTTCTTCCGGACCCAGTCGCCGGCGATCTCGGTGGCACGGGTGAGGTACTCCTGTCTCCCCGACCGCTCGTACTCCCCGACCAGCCGTCCCATCCACCTCATCGCGTGGAGGTTCAGCGTCCAGGAACGGTTGCGGTACGGGTCGAGGCGCCAGTCGATGTCCGGGCCCAGGTCGACGGGAGGCAGACCGACGAACGTGACCCGGCCCCGCATGACCTCGGCCACCTTGATCGCCGGGAACCACTCGGCCGGGTGGACGACCGGGCCGTCCGTCGTCGCCAGGGAGAGTGGGGCGGGACGGTTCCCTGACAGGCCGATGGCCCCGCGGGCGCGCTGAAACACGTGTTCGCTCCAAAATGTGGTGGTACGGGTGTTTTCGCGCACCCGCGTACCGTGCGCCGACACGGGTGTGGTGGGAAGGCGGTGGCCGGGCAGGCGCGGTTCGGGAAGGGCGGGCTAAGGGAGTGCGGGAGGGGCGGGCTCGTCGTCCGTCCAGCCGGCCTCCAGGACCACCTCGACCTCGTCCTCCTCCTCCGTGCCCGGTCCGCCCGTGTCGGTCGAGGACAGCACGCGGGAACTGACGACATCGATGATCAGCGTCCGCCGAATGGGCGGGGGGACGGGGAGAAGCGCGGTTGAGGAGGCTGGCACGGTGAACGAGAAAGCGGCTCCCTTCCTGCCTCGCTCGTCCGTCGCCGTACCCAGGTAGCGGACGTTCGGCAGCTCCGCCAGGGCCCGGTAGGCGGCCGCCCGCACCTCGGGCGACGACGGCTTGCTCCACAGCAGACCGCTGAGCGCGTCCGCCACGACACCAGCGTCCAGGCCGCCCGAGTCATCGTCCAGGCCGGGTGAGCCACCGGAACCGCCCGGCACGCCTCGCACCATCGCGGAGATCTGCTTCTTCAGGGCGGCGGGGTCGGCCGAAAGCTCCTGGATCTGCTCGAAGGTCATGTCGCGACCGGCCATGCTGAAAGCCGCCCTGCCGGTGACGGCCTTGAGCACGCCCTTGCCCGGCGACGCGGACAGCGCTCCTTCCCGGCCCTGTGACGAGCCTCGTGACGGGTTCCGTGACGAGCCCTGTGACGGGGATTGCGACGGGTTCCGTGACGAGGCCTGTGAAGGCGACTGCGGCGAGCCCTGTGGCGGGGGCTGGTACGGATCCACTCCCGCCCATTCGGTGGGAGAACCGTCACGGCGCCAGGTCTCCGTGTCGGCCTCGGTTCCCGGGCGCGCCCCCAGCACCCGGGAACCGGCCCAGATCCTGCCGTCCCTGGCGGCCCACTGTTCGGTGAGCCACGACTCCACCACCCGATAGCGGTTCTCGCCCCTCCCCAGCGGCTCCGGATGCGTCCTGCGGTGCAGCTTCCTGACGCGCCAGTACGTGCCCGTCGTCGCTGGATCCGCCTCCGCGCGGGTGGCAGCCGCGAGAAGGACCGACCTTCCGGGGATCTCCGTGGTCCCGCTCCCCGTCATCGCCGGAACGGTCACCACCACAGCCATGGCCACGGCCACGGTGGTGGCGAGACCGGTCGCCGCCACAGTCCACGACAGTCGACGGCGGCGGCGCCGAGGCTCGGCCTCCAACCGGCCGAATACCCTGGCCTTGAGGAACGGATCGGCCTGCGGTTCGCCGTACAGTTCGCGGACCCTCTCCAGCTCATCCACGATCGGTCTCCTCGGGTTCGAGCATGGGGTTGGTACCACCCAGCGCGGTTCGCAGCTTTCTCCTGGCCCGGTTCAGGCGTGACCCGACGGTTCCGTACGGGATGCCCAGGGCGCTGGAGATCTCCTCGTGGCTGAGCCCGGCCAGGGCCACGAGGAGCAGGACGTCGCGGTCTCGCCGGTGGAGTCCGGCCAGGGCCGTCGCGAGGCTCGGCCGCAGGCTCTCCGCGCTGACCCGCGCCGCGACCCGTTCCTCGTGCCCGGGGGAGTCGGGATCCGGGCCGTGGCGCCCGAACGCGCGCAGCGCGCGCACCTCGACACGACGCTGTTTGCCGATGAGGTTGGTCGCGATGCCGTACAACCACGCTCGCACGCCGGCACGCGACGGGTCGTAGAGCGCCCGCTTGCGGAACGCGGTGAGAAACGTCTCCGCCACGACGTCCTCCGCGCCGTCGGTGCCGAGCCTCTGCGCGACATAGCGGTGGATCTCGTGGAAGTGGAGGTCGAAGATCGCGCTGAACCGCTCGGGCTCGACGAGGGAGAGCCGGACGACCTCGGCGTCGTCCGCCGGACGAGCGGTCCAGGACATCGTGGTCACGATGGTCTTCCCGTCATGTGCAACCCTCCGGACGCGATCGGCGATCACCCTTTATCCCCCGATCCACCGATGTGCTTTCACGGTCACCGTCACGGACAACGATCACGGACGACAGGCACGCCGACGGGCGTCCCGGCGCCCTACAGGCACGGGTACGGGCATGGGCATGGGCATGGGCTCCTTGGCATGATCGTTCCCGATGGTCGCGACCGGCCGGTTGTGCGGGCCGGGCTCCGGCGGGCCGGCCACCTGTGCGGAGGGGCTCGGCGCCGGCCGCCCACGGCATGATCACCGCCCGCGCCGGTGAAGCCGATAATGGGGCGTGCCCTTCACCCTGAGCCACACCGTCGCGATCCTGCCGCTGCGACGATGGTTGCCCCCTTCGGCGCTGGCGGTCGGCGCGATGGTGCCCGACCTGCCGTACTACCTGCCGCTGCCCTTCTCCTCGAAGATCACCCACGGCTGGCCGGGCGCGTTGCTGGTGGATCTGCCCGTGGGAGTGGCGGTGCTCGTCGTCTTCGACCTGTTGCTGCGCGCGCCGTTGACGGCGCTCGCCCCGGACGGGTTGCGCGCGCGGCTGCCCGACCGGGCGCCGTACGGGCGTGGGGTCGCGGTGGTGGCCGCGCTGCTGACCGGCGTCGCCACGCACCTGGTGTGGGACGGGTTCACCCAGGTGGGAGGCTTCGCCGTGGTGCACTGGCCGGCGATGCGCGTCTCGGTCGTCGGGGCGCACCGGGTGTTCAACGTGGTGATGTACGTCAGTTCGCTGGGCGGGCTCGTGGTCCTGGCCTGCTGGTTCGCCCTGTGGTACCGGCGCGCCGCCGTACGGCCGGGGCATCGGCCCGGCGTGACGGGACGGTGGCGCGGCCGGGTCCTCGTCGCCGGGCTGGGCGCCGCGGGTGTCGGCGCGGCCGTGCTGGGGACCGGTGACCGTGCCGCGGTGAGCCTGTACGACCTGGTCCGCTGCGTGATCCTGGGCGGGATGATCGGGGGCGGCGCCGTCCTGGCCGGCTACACGGTCGTGTGGCACGTGTGGTCGGTAACACGCTCCCGGCGGGACACGCACCGGTCCCTGGGGGACACGCCCCGGCCGGACCGAATCGAAGATCACGTTCGTTGACGGTCCCCGATCCCGCGCGTCCGCGGGTGGTGTCGCACGGCGGTGGCGGGGTACCTCGTTCAAGGGGAAAACCCCAGCTCACGGTGCTTGATCAGCTCGGGAAGGACGTGGACGATGCCGCTGAGGCGGCCCGGTCACACCGGGCGCGGGAGCCGGGACCTGGAGATCAACCCGGTCTTCAGCCGGGAGCCTCTCCGGGTCCCGCGGCACGCCATGCCGGACGGGGAGATGGAGCCGGACACGGCGTACCAGCTGGTGCACGACGAGTTGATGCTGGACGGCAACGCGCGGCTGAACCTCGCGACGTTCGTCACCACCTGGGCGGAGCCGCAGGCGCTGAGGCTGATGGCCGAGTGCGTCGAGAAGAACATGATCGACAAGGACGAGTACCCGCAGACCGCGGAGCTGGAGACGCGATGCGTGGACATGCTCGCCCGGCTCTGGCACGCCGAGGATCCCCATCGCGCGACGGGCTGCTCGACGACCGGGTCGAGTGAGGCGGCGATGCTGGGCGGTCTGGCGCTCAAGCGGCGCTGGCGGCACCGGCGCCGGGAGGAGGGCCGCCCCGCCGACCGGCCCAACCTGGTGATGGGCGTCAACGTGCAGATCTGCTGGGAGAAGTTCGCCGACTACTTCGACGTCGAACCCCGGTACGTGCCCATGGAGGGCGACCGATACCACCTGAGCCCCGAGACGGCGGTCGAGTCGTGCGACGAGAACACCATCGGCGTCGTCGCCGTCCTCGGCTCCACGTTCGACGGCAGCTACGAGCCGGTCGCCGGCATCGCCGCGGCCCTGGACGAGTTGCAGACCCGTACCGGACTCGACGTGCCGATCCATGTGGACGGCGCCTCCGGCGCCATGATCGCCCCTTTCCTCGACCCGGACCTGCACTGGGACTTCCGGGTGCCGCGGGTGGCGTCGATCAACACCTCCGGGCACAAGTACGGCCTGGTGATGCCCGGGGTGGGCTGGGTGCTGTGGCGCGACGCCTCCGCGCTCCCCGACGACCTGGTCTTCCACGTCAACTACCTCGGCGGGGACATGCCGACCTTCGCACTGAACTTCTCCCGGCCGGGTGCCCAGGTGGTCGCGCAGTACTACAACTTCCTGAGGCTGGGCTTCGACGGTTACCGCCGGGTGCAGCGGACCTGCCGGGACGTGGCGACCCGCCTGGCCGGGGAGATCGCCGGGCTGGGCCGCTTCGAGCTGATCACCGATGGCCACGAGACCCCGGTGTTCGCCTTCCGGGTACGGGAGGGGATCGACGACTTCACGGTCTTCGACGTCTCCGCCGCGCTGCGTGAGCGCGGCTGGCTGGTGCCCGCCTACACCTTCCCCGAGAACCGTACGGACCTGGCGGTGCTGCGCGTCGTCGTCCGCAACGGCTTCAGCCACGACCTGGCCGACCTGCTGATGGAGGACCTGCGCAGGGTCCTGCCCCGGCTGGAGGCCCAGGGCGGACCGCGTCGCACCGCCGACGACGCCGGAGGCTTCGCGCACGGCACCGAGAGCAAGAGCCCTCGGCGTCACGGTCACGGCTGAAGGTGTACGGCGGCGCCCGAGGACGCCCACGCCGGTCGGGGGAGAACCGACGCGGCCGGAGGAGAAGAAGGAGACATCGGGATGTGCCGTTTGTTTGGCATGAGCAGCGCGCCTCGGCGTACGTGCGCCACCTTCTGGCTCCTGGAGGCGCCGGACAGCCTCAGCGAGCAGAGTCGCCAATATCCCGACGGGGTCGGCCTGGGGTTCTTCGGCGCCGACGGCACCCCGAAGGTGCACAAGGCCCCCGTCGCCGCCTTCGAGGACCGGTGTTTCGCGGAGGAGGCCAAGTGGACGGAGTCCACCACCTTCCTGGCCCACGTCCGCTTCGCCTCCACCGGTGGCCTGGACAAGCGCAACACGCACCCCTTCCTGCAGGACGGGCGGCTCCTCGCCCACAACGGGGTGATCGAGGGCCTGGACGAACTCGACGCGGAGCTGGGCGAGTATCGGAGGCTGGTCGGGGGGGAGACCGACTCCGAGCGCTTCTTCGCGCTGATCACCCGCGAGACCAGGGCGCGCGGCGGCGACGTCGCCGCCGGTATCGAGGCCGCCGCCCGCTGGGTCGCCGGGAACCTGCCCGTCTACGCCCTCAACATCGTCCTCACCACTCCGCGGGAACTGTGGGCACTGCGGTACCCCGACACCCACGAACTGCACCTGCTCCAGCGCGCCGCCGGAGGATGCCACGGCGGCCGGCACCTCGACCAGAGCGGCAGCGGCGGCCGCATGCGTGTCCGCTCCCAAGACCTCGCCCAGGTCCCCTCGTTCGTGGTCGCCAGCGAACGCATGGACGACCATCCCGACTGGTGCCCGATGGAGCCCGGGGAACTGCTCCACGTCGGACCGGGTCTCGTCCCCACCCGCCGGATCGTGCTGCCCGACGAGCCCGCGCACCGGCTGAGCCTCGCCGACCTGCGTCCCGAGGCCGCCGCCTCGCAGCAGGTCACCTGACACCTGACACCGGTCACCCGTCTCGCGTCTCGCGTCTCGCGAGGCGCGGATCGGGCCGCCGGTCGGGGACGAGGTCGCGCGGTGTCAGGTCCGGGGCCGCCGAGGCCGATGGCCGGAGGGACGTGCGAGAAGGAACCCGCGCCAGGTCGACGGGATCGCCGCACGGGCGGATCGTTCCCCTGCTGACCGTCTCCCCGCTGCCGGTTCCCTCATCGGAGGTTCCCCCGCCGAAGGTTTTCCCGCCGAAGGTTCCCTCGGTGACGGTGACGGTGACGGGTGGCGAGCGGGTGTGCCGACGCTCCCGGCCGCCGGACGATGTTCCCGTACGCCTCCCGTCGCGGAGGCGGTCTGGCAGGTCTGGCAGGTCTGGCAGGTCTGGTATTCCAGATCCTGCGTGAGGACGCACATCACGCGGCCTGAGGGGATGTCCGGCGAGCCGTCGTCCCGGCGGGGTCGATCACGACGCCGGTGACGTTCAGATCTTCGATCATGTGCCGAAGCGCGGGCTCGGTGAGCCGGATCCAGCGCTGGTCGGCGCCGAGCACCTTGGTCAGGCGCATCGGCGAGGAGAAGGCGGCTGCCGTCCTCCTGCCCGAATCGGTCCTGAACAGGCGCAGCGACATGCTGAAGGCGCCTTCACGGACCGGTACGTATAACGGGACTTCCGACATTGCTTCCTCCTGGTGAGAACTCGTACGAAAACGACGTTATCCCCTTTCTGATGGCTTTCGGTGTGATCTCTACAGGATCCAGACGGGGAGGATAGAAGCGTTGATGTCACATTGACGCGTGACGTCCCGCTGTCCAGGCGTCCGCGGGCGCGTCCTCTCCCGGCCGGGCCCGTACGGAGGTGTCTGCCGCCCGTTCCGCTGTACCGCCTGCGGCTCTGCCGTCCTGTCGAACGGGAGGTGTCCCACCGGTCGTTCCGCTCCGCCGCCCGCGATTGTGCGGTCCTGTCGAACCGGGTGATCCCGCGCGGGACCTGTCCGCACCGGGCCGTGGCCGGGGGTCTTGTGCATGTGGATGGCGTACGGCCATCCATGAGGTGCTCGCGGAGTGGAAGGTGCGCGGGGCTATTGAGCAACCCAATATGAACAGTCATGATTTTTCGTGAACAATCGGACATCATGCGTTCGGAGGCTGCCGGAGCTTCCCTTTCCTTTGTTTTCCCTGCCGTCCCGCGGGCGCTCCGGTCGCGGAAACCCGGTGCGGAAAGAATGGATCGATGGACGGCTGTCGATGCCGTACGTTTTTCGCTCGATCCTGGCCGGAAACCCTCCCGTCCGCCGGAGACTCCTTCTCCCTCGACCGGGCTTGGCAGCCCGCGACGAGCCCGCGACCTGCGCTGTCAGGTCGGATCGGGGCCGATGTGACCGTCCGCCCTCTGCGACCGAGGTGTCCGTGGGCGGGGAAAGGAAGAGCCAAGAAAGAGGGAACCGGCTTTGGCTGTCTTTTGCTTGAGAATGGCCTTATGGCGAAAGAGGGAGATGTCGACATTGATGTCAGTGGAAATGTTGACCTTGTCGGGCGAGAAACAAATATTCGGGGTCATCGACTGGATCGGAGCTCGCTGCTAATGTTTCGCTCGACTGGCAGATTCGGCCAGCCAACGATTTGCGGCTATTGGGGTAACTCGCGTTTCTCTGGTCAAATCTGGTTGAGTCTGGTTGAAGGAGGTCCCCCATTTCTGGTCTGGATGGTGACGACCCCGAATTCCGGATGGACGCGGGAAACGTCAGGACCGGCCCTCCTCCGCCGTCCTCGAAGATCGAGTCGACCTACAACGAGCTCACGGCACTGATGGGTGAGATCGCGAGGCCCGACCGGCACGACGGCTTCCGGGCGGGTGCCCGCGACGCCGCGCCGATCCTGGCGGCCACGGAGCGGATGACCGACTTCGTGCTGGCCAGGCTGGGGGTGGGGCAGGGCTCCCGGGTGCTGGACGTCGGCTGTGGCGACGGTCGTCCGGCGGTGCGCCTGGCCCGGACTTCGGGCGCGCGGGTCGTGGCGATCGACGTCGACCGGGAGGCCCTGCGTGACGGAGCCGAGCACGCCGCGGCGCAGGGCGTGGCGGAGACGGTGCGGTTCCGGCACCTCGACGCGCTGGACCTGCCGTTCGCCGACGCCGCGTTCGACGCGGTACTGGCCTTGGAGGTCACCCCGCACCTCGACGTCGCGGCCTTCTACCGGAGCATCGCCAGGATCCTGCGCCCGGGGGGCCGCTTGGTGGTCGAGACCCCTTACCCGCGGGTTCCGCTGACCGAGGAGATCCGCGACCGCATCACCTCCTACCTGACCGTGCCGAACGTCGTGCCGAACGCAGCGTCGAACGTCGTGTCGCTCGACGCGCCGGAAGACCACCTGTCGGCGGCGCGGCGGGCCGGGATGGCCGCCACGGAGCTCGTCGACATCACCGAGAACGTACGTGACTCCTTCTCCCGGTTCACGCGCGGGACGCGGGAGCACAGGGCGCGGCCGGAGACCGGGCGCGGGGCGCCCGGCACCGCGCGGCGGCTCGGTGCCTTCGCCGCGTGGGCGGACGTCGCCGAGGTCGGCGGGGTGGTCATGACCTTCACCAGGATGGAGCACTGACATGGCGGATGTGACGGTCATCGGGACCGGGGTGGTCGGTTCCGCGGTCGTACGGGCCTGCGTCGACTCCGGCCTGGAGGTCTCGGTCTGGAACCGCACGCCGGAACGCTCGGAGCGGCTCGCGGGACGGGACGTCTACCTCCACGCGACGGCGGCCGAGGCGATCGAGGACTCCCCGATCGTGCTGCTGTGCCTCCTCAACTACGAGATCACCCACGCGGTCCTCGACGAGGCCGCGGCCGACCTCTCCGGCAGGCTCGTCGTCCAGCACGCCAGCGGCATCCCCGACGACGTCGCCCCCCTGCGGAAGCGGGTGGAGGTCGCGGGAGGCAGATACCTGGAGGCCGCGATCCTCAACCACCCGGACGCCATCGGCACCGAAGACTGTTTCGCCGTCTACGGCGGGGCGGCCGAGGACTTCAAGGAGCTGGCGGGCGTGACCGAGGCGTTGTCCGGCAAGCAGGTGCGCCTGGGCGCCGACCCCGGCTACGCCAAGGCGTACCACGTCGTCTCCCGGGCCTTCTACTACGCCTTCGTCAACGGTTTCCTCGAATGCTCGGCCATCGCGGAGAGCATGGGAGTCCCCCTCAACGACTTCGCGGAGTCCGTGCCGCTCTACGACCCCGGTTTCCAGAACACGATCGGCGTCGGCCTCGGCCTCATCGCGCGCCGTGACTACACCTTCGAGCAGGCTCCGCTCACCTCGCACCTGGACGTCCTCAACAACCTGGCGGGCGTCGCGGAGCGGGCGGGGATCGAGCAGTCCTACCTCGCCGTGATGCGCGAGCGCGTGCTGAGGGCGATGGAGCAGGGCTACCGGCGCGAGCACGTGGCGGTGCTCACCGAACAGTTCCGCAGCCGCCGAATGGCCGTCCATAACCGCTGAGAGGAAGCATGCACGGGTTTGAACCGATTGGCGGCGAGCCGGGGTCCGGTTTCCCGAGGCCGGGCACTCCCGGTCCCGGCCTTCCCGACCCGGCCGTCCCCGGTCCCGGAATCCCCGGTCCCGGCACTCCCGGCCCGGGGAGCCCCGGTCCCGGCACCCCCGGCACTCCCGGCCCCGGGGGTCCTGGTCCCGGTCCCCGAGGTCCCGGCATGCCCGATCCGGGCGCTCCCGATCTCGATGTTCCGGGTGCCGACATCGCGGCCGAGGGCATCACCCGCCGCCTTCCGGGCGCGCCCGTTTCCACCGTCCGTACGGGGTGCGACGTGGTGTTCATGTTCCCCGGCGGGGGGACGGGGTATCCCGGGATGGGCCGCGACCTCTACCGCGACGAACCGGTCTTCCGCGAGGCCGT
The DNA here is from genome assembly GCF_042428775.1 of Streptosporangium vulgare. Taxonomy (NCBI): domain Bacteria; kingdom Bacillati; phylum Actinomycetota; class Actinomycetes; order Streptosporangiales; family Streptosporangiaceae; genus Streptosporangium; species Streptosporangium vulgare. Next base: position 38,608 of record NZ_JBHMBS010000001.1, read on the forward strand.
GGACGAGTGCCTGGGCCTGCTGCCCGACCGCTCCGCCACCGAACGGCTGCACCCCCTGTGGGCGGGCGCGGCACCGGTCTTCCCCGACGAGTCCGACGAGTCCGACGAGTCCGGCGAGCCCGATGAGGCCGTCGCGCTCCCGGACGGGGAGGCAGGGGCAGGAATGGCAGGGGAGACCGATCCCTCGTCGGCGCTGACCGCCGTGTTCGTCATGGAGATCGCGCTCGCCCGGCTCCTCATGGCGCGGGGGGTGAGCCCTTCCCTGCTGATGGGACACAGCCTCGGTGAGTACGCCGCGGCCTGCGTGGCGGGTGTCATGTCGCTGCGCGACGCCCTCGCCGTCGTGACCAGGTGCGGAGAGCTTCTGTCCACCCTGCGCGACGGGGCGATGCTGGCGGTTCCGGCCTCCGAGCGGGAGGTCGAGCCCTTCCTCGGGGAGGGGGTGTGCCTGTCGGCGGTCGACGGCCCGGAGTCCTGCGTGCTCGCGGGTCCCGCCGCCCATGTCGCCGAGGTCAGGGAGCTCCTGGACCGGCGCGGGATCACCTGCCGCCTCCTGCCGCTCAGCACCGCCGCGCACTCGGCCCTGGTCGAACCCGTGATCGACGAGTTCCGCGCGTTCCTCGACGGCGTCCCGCTGCGCCGCCCCTCTGTGCGCCTGGTATCCAGCGTGACGGGGACCGGCGACGCCGACTTCGCCGACCCCGAGTACTGGGTCACCCATCTCCGGGCGACGGTCCGCTTCGACGCCGGACTCGGCCACGTCCTGGCGGACGGCCCGAAGATCCTCGTCGAGGTGGGACCGGGCACGACGCTGACCACGCTGGCGAGAGCACGAGCGGGCACGGACTCCGTCGTCGTCAACGTGACCCGCCATCAGACGGAGGAACGAACCGGCGGGGAGGTCCTGCTCGGCGCGCCGGCCCGGCTGGGGGAGGCGGGCGTCGAGGTCGACCCGCCCTCCCCGCGGCCGGAGTGGCGGCTCGGGCCGCCCGCGGTGCCCCACCCCTTCGTGCCGGCCGTCGTTCCCTCACCGGATCGGCCGGCCGTCGTCCATCCGCGGGACCGGCCGGCCGTCGCGCACCTGCCGAACCGGCCGCGTGTCACGGACCCGCTGTCGGACCCGGTCATGGACCCGGTCATGGACCCCGTCACGGATTCCGCCGTCACGGATTCCGCCGTCACCGTGCGGGAACGTTCGTCCGGAGCTCTGTACGGGATCACCTGGAAACGGGCCGTGGAGGTGCCGCCGGTGGATCCCGGTCCCGCCGTGCGGGAACACCGCTGGATCCTGCTCTCCGACTCGTCGCCCCTCGCCGAGGCGATCGTCGCGAGGCTGGAGGCGTACGGGGCCGCGACCGTCGTCGTCACCCCGGGGCGCGCGTTCCACCTCGCGGCCCGGAACCGGATCACGATCGATCCCCGGTGCGGGGAGGACTACGAGCAGCTCCTGAAGGCGGTGGAGGGCGACGCGGACGGGCCGTCGCGGATCGTCTGCCTCTGGGGAGCATCGCTGCCCGCACAGGTCTGCCCGCCGCTGGGCCACGTCGCCGGGCTGGCCCGTGCCCTGAGCGGCCGGCCGGAGACCGATCTCTGCCTCGTCACCCGGGGAGCCCTGGAGATCACCGGGGGCGAGCGCCTCGACCCGCGGGCGGCCCTCACGGTCGGAGCCGCGGGGCCGCTCCGCCACGAGCTGACCGGCACGCGTGTCCGGCTCGTGGACCTTGACCCGGGCGACCCCGGCGACCACGGGATCCGGGCCGCGGACCTCCTGGCCGAGCTCTGCCGGCCGCCGTACGAGGACCTGGTCGGCCTGAGGGCGGGTCACCGCTGGTTGCGCGGGTTCGAGCCGCTGGACGTGGAGCCCGGTACGTACGGAAGTCCCTCGGTGCGCCGGGGCGGGACCTACGTGATCACCGGGGGGACGGGCGGGATCGGGCTGCGGCTGGCCGGGCACCTCGCGGCCACCCACTCGGCGCGGCTCGTCCTGATCGGGCGCGAGGAGCCCGGGACGTTCCCGTCGTACGGCCCCGGAAGGCAGGGGGGTCATCCCGAAGGCTCGGACGGTTCCGAGGGGTTCGCCGGTCCCGCGGAGACGCCGGGCGGCGCCGGAGGGGACGGCGCCTTCGAGAAGTCCGGGAGGTTCGAGGGGGCCAGGGAGGAGAGCGGTCCGGGTGGGGGCGGCGGCTCCGGCAGCCGGGAGGGCGCGGCGCTGGAGGCGCTTCTCGCGGAGCGGGGAGACGACGTGCTGGTGCGCGGTGCCGACGTCGCCGACGCCCGGCGCCTCAGGGAGGTCCTCGAGGAGGCGCGGACGCGGTTCGGCGAGATCCACGGGGTGATCCACGCCGCGGGCGTGCCGGGGGAGGGCATGGCGGAGTTCCTCACCGAGGACGGCGTCGCCGCCGCCCTGCGGGCCAAGACCGAGGGGACCGCCACCCTGGTGTCGGTCCTGCGGGAGGTGGGCGCGCTTCCCGACTTCGTGGTGCTGTTCTCCTCGCTGGCGTCGTTCTCCGGGAATCCCGGGCTCACCTGTCGCGGGGCCGCGGACGCCTTCCTCGACACGTTCGCCCTCGGCGCGCGGCGCGACGGCGGAGGCGTACCGGTGCTGTCGATCGACTGGGACCGGTGGAACGGTGTGGGATCGGCCCGCGACGCGGAACGCCGTCACCGCGAGCTCACCGGGAGGAGCCTGGCCGGAGGGCTGAGCCCCGAGGAGGGGGTGACGCTCTTCGAGAGGTGCCTGGCGGCCCTTCCGCTGGGGCAGGTCGTCGTCTCCTCCCGCCCGCCGGGGGACACGGATCCCGCCCGGCGACCCCTGGTGCCGGGCGCCCGGTCACAACCCCTCCGCCCGCGCCACCTCGCCGCGACCCCGGCGGCCGGGGAGGAGCCTCGCGCGTACGGAGACACGACCCCTCGGGCCGGGGGGGAGGGGGAGCCGGAGGCGGTCAGTCCGTACGCGGTCCTCGGAAGGAACGACCTCCCATGACCGAGACGATCCCGGCAGACTCCCGCGCGTGGTTGCGCAGGCAGCGCTCGCTCGCCGAGCCTCGCGTGCGTCTCGTCTGCTTCCCCCACGCGGGGGACGCCCCGATGTCCTACCGCGGCTGGCAGGACCGGCTGCCCGCCGACGTCGAGCTCTCCGCCGTGTGTTACCCCGGCAGGCAGAACCGCGTCAACGAGCGGCCGATCGACCGGATGGAACCGCTCGTCGACCACGTCTGCCGGGTGCTGGTCCCCCTGGCGGACCGGCCGCTCGCCCTGTTCGGGCACGGCATGGGCGCCGTGGTCGCGTACGAGGTCGCGGTCAGGCTCGCCGGACAGCACCGGATCTCCCCGGCGGCGCTGCTGGTGTCTGGGTACACGGCGCCACACCTGTGCGCGGACGACGCGAGGAGGATCCCCCTCGGTGACCGCCAGCTCGCCGAGCAGGCCGCGGCCGAGAATCCGACGCTCCTGCGCTTCCCGGAGCTGATGGACCTGGCGATGATCGCGCTGCGGGCCGACCACGATCTCCTGCACGCCTACCGGCCCGCGTCCACCCCGCCGGTCACCGCTCCGATCGTCGGCTACCGGGGGACGGACGACCCGCGCGTGAGCCACGGGGAGATGCGTGCCTGGAGCCACGTCGCGGGCTCCGGCTTCGAGCTGCGGACCTTCCCCGGGGGCCACTTCCATCCGGCGGACGCCGAGGCGGCACTCGTCGCCGACATCGCGGAGCGCCTCGCCGGCGGCGGAGACACCGACCAGGTATTTCGCGGGGACTCACCCGTTTCTTCCCGGCACGAGTGAGGTCCCCGGCAGGGACGCGCGATCCGGAGGCGGCCGTGCCGGATAGGTCCGCACGGGTCGCACACGTCGCACGGTTCGTATGACCCGCACGGTTCGCATGATCCGCGTGGTTCCCGTGGTTCCCGTGGTTCCCGTGGCTTCCGTGGTTCGCGGGCGCGGCGGGGTGTCCGATGCGGCCGGTACGAATCCGCGTTCGCCGGTCGTCCCGAAGTGCGCCGTCCTGGAAATTGTCGGTACCCGTTGTCAGAGTCGACAGGGTCAGCGGCAACGTTCCGACCTCGTCCCCCGGAGGTGCGCGATGGCACGGCGACGGACACCCGCCAAGGCGGTACGACGGCGGGCGTCCGGCGGGCGAAGACCGCGCCGCCGCAAGGGCGACGGCGACCGGTTCCTGTGGGCGGTCGCGGCCGTGGCCCTCTTCGTGGCCGCGATGTGGCTCGTCGACGTCGTCGTCGCCAACTGGCAGCTGGTGATCGGTGGCACGATCGTGCTGATCGCGGGTCTGGCCGGGGTGCTCCTGCTCCGTCATCGGGTGATCGAGGCCCGGGAGCGGGAGTGGCTGGAGCACAACGCGCGCCTCGAACGCGTCGACCGCATGACCGGTGACCGGTTCGAGGCCCTCGTCGAGGCCCTGCTGCGGCGCGAGGGCTTCCGCGGGGTGCGCAGGATCGGCGGCAGCGGCGACGGCGGTGTCGACGTCGTCGCGACCGCGCCCGGCGGCGACCGCTTCGTCATCCAGTGCAAGCGCTGGAGCACCTCGGTGGGATCACCCCAGATCCGCGACCTTCTCGGCGCGCTCCACGCCTATCCCGGCCACCGTGGCGTGCTCGTCACCTCGGCGACCTTCACCGCTCCGGCGAGGGAGTACGCGGAGGGCACCGGCCTGACGCTGATCGACCGCGCGTCGCTCGCCGCCTGGTTCACCGGGTCCTTCACCCTCGCCCCGCGGGTACGCCACGGGGCCGCCCGGCGGTTCCTGCCGGGGCGCCGTCCCGCGACGCCCTACCCGGACGGCGAGCTGGGTCTGGAGGGAGCACTCGGCGACGAGCCGGCCTGACGACCGCACGACCGCACGACCGCGTCGCCCACCGGCACACGACGGGATACGGCAGGGCATGGCGGTGCACGGCGGGGTGAAGGGGGTGTGCCGGAAGGCGGTGGCGGCGACCGGCGAGTCTCCCGGGTGGGCGGGTGTCTCTCCCAGGTGAGCCGGAGTCTCTTCCGGGTGAGCCGGTGCCGGCACCGGGTCCGTCCGGCCGGGGGCGGCTCATGATCCCGTGGTGTCGAGGGCCTCTTCGAAGGCGGCGTGGGCCTCCGGGGTGAACAGGACGAACCGCAGGTCCGTCACCTGCGTCCGGGTGGCCCGCACGGTGTCGATGGCGGTACGGGCGGCGTCGTCCATCGGCCAGCCGTAGATTCCCGCCGACACGGCGGGAAAGGCGACGCTGATGGCGCCGAGTTCGTCGGCGACGCGGAGGGATTCGCGATAGCAGGAGACCAGGAGGTGCGTGCGGTCCTCGGTGAGGGAGTGGACGGGCCCGACGGTGTGGATGACCCAGCGGGCCGGGAGGTCTCCCGCGGTGGTGGCCACGGCCTGTCCGGTGGGGAGTCCCTTGCCGTAGTGGGAGGCGCGCAGTTCCCTGCATTCGGCGAGGATGGCGGGGCCGCCGCGCCGGTGGATGGCCCCGTCGACCCCGCCGCCGCCCATGAGTGAGGAGTTGGCGGCGTTGACGACGGCGTCGACGTCCTGCGTGGTGATGTCCCCCCGGACCAGCGTGATCCTCATGAGCCATGGCCTTCCTCGGTGGTCCGTCTTCTCTCGTATCGGGTCCTTCCCCGGTTTCCGGCGCTCTGACGTCTTCCCCGTCTTCCCCGTCTTCCCGTCTTCCCCGTGTTCCCCGGTTTCTCCGTCTTCCTCGTCGTTTCGTCCCGGACGTGCCGTGGGTCCCGCCTGAGCACCACCCGGGTGTCGCAGGCCTCGACCTCGATCCTCACCGCGCCGGAACGGCCGGTGCGATGCGGTGGCCCGGTCCATGCGGCCTCGGAACCCGTGACCCGGTGCGCGGGCGGGGATCACGACTCCGGCGTGGGAGCGGGGGATCGCGGCTCCAGCAGCTCGACCGTGCCGCGCTCGCCGTCGACCCTGATCCGGTCGCCGTCGCGCAGGCGCATGGTCGCGTTGCCGGTGCCGACCACGGCCGGGATGCCGAGCTCGCGGGCGACGATCGAGGCATGTGACAGGGGGGCGCCCATGTCGGTCACCACGGCGGCGGCGCGGGGGAACATCGGGGTCCAGCCGATGTTGGTCAGCGTCGTCACGAGGATCTCGCCGGGGGCGAGCCTGTCGCCGTCCTCGGGACCGGCGATGACGCGGACCACGCCCTCGACGACGCCCGGCGCTCCGGGGAAGCCGGTCACGGTGTCGCTCACCGGGGCGCCGCCGCCCCTGGCGTCGAAGATGTCCCCGCGCCGGTCGAGGTCGGCGGCCCAGCGTTCCGGGTCGAAACGGCCGACGATCAGCGTGGGGTAGGCGGGCAGGGCCGCGTACCGCTCGTACGTCGCCCGCCGGACCGCCACCCGCGCCGTCGGGGTGTCGTCGCCGCGCAGGACGGCGAGGATCTCCTGGATCGACAGGAAGAACAGGTCGTCGCCGTGGCCGGTGAGCTCACCGGCCCGCAGGACGAAGGCGCGCAGCGCCCAGAAGGCGCGGACCACCTCCGAGCGGGCGCTCTCCCGGTCGCGGACGATCGCGTTCCACCGCGCCACCCGCAGGCGCGTCCCCGCCACCCTGCGGGGGTAACGCTCCTCGAAGCGCCTCCAGGCCGCCTCGCGCGCCTTCCGCTGGTGGTCGAGCAGCGTACCGGCGTGCCCGCTGCTCCCGGGAACGGCCGCGAGCTGCGCGTCGATCCACCGGGGGTCCTCCCCGGGCCGGGGGATGGAGACCTCGAACTCGTGCGCGCCCCGGTGCCCGTAGAGACGGGCGAACGTCTCCCTGTCGATCTCCTTCGCGGCGAGCCTCTCCAGGCCGACGATCGTCCCGAGGCTGGCGAGCTCCCCGTCGGCGTTGGCACCGGTGAGCATGGCCTCGGCGTCCTGCTCGCCCACCGTCTCGCGCAGCCTGGCGCGGGTCATGACCAGGGTGTTGCCGCCCTGCCGCCCGGCGGCCTCCAGGGTCTGGCAGGCCTCGACGAAGTACGGAAGCAGCTCGCTCTCCCACAGCCCGGCCAGCTCGCCCGCGGTCGCGGTCGCGGCGATCCGCTCGCGCAGCTCCTCGCATCGCCGCCGCGCGGTGGCGAGGAAACCGGGCATCCTTTCGGTGTTGGCCGCGATCCGCCTGCGCAGGGTGAAGACGAGCGGCAGCACGCTTTTGACGATCTGCCAGCGCGAGGCGGGCAGCAGCGGCACGTCCAGGCCGCGCGGCAGCCTGCCGAAGACCTGCTCGACCGCGCCGAGCCGCTTCCGCATGCCCAGGGCGCGCGCCACCGAGAACACGACGCTCAGGTTCATGTAGAAGCGGCCGCCGATGTTGCCGACCACGGTGAAGCCCGGCAGCGCCGACGTCGACATCGCCTCCCCGATGAAGATCTGGACGAGTGACCACGTGCACGGCGTCATCACGTCGGGGATGGCCTCGCCGAGGTTGGCGCCGGTCCACAGGTAGTCGCCGATCAGGCTGTCGTTCCACTCCTCGACCCGCCGCCTGAGCCGGGTGATCGGGCGGGCCTGCACGACGAGGAACGTCCCCTCGCGCCTGACCCACTCCACGTCCATGGGCGTCCCGTACAGTTCCTCGATCTCCGTCGCGAGCCGCGCGAGCCGGGTCACCTGGGCCGGGTCGAGTACGGGCCGGTGGCGCAGGTCCTCGGGTACGGGTTCCTCGCGGGTGCCGCCGGGGACGCGGACCGTCATGACGGTCTTGTCGCCGACGCGCTCCTCGACGATCTCTACGCTCTCCCCCTCCTCGCCGCTGTTCCTGGCGACGATGACGGTGTCGGGTGTCACCTGCCCGCCGACGACGGCCTCGCCCAGGCCCCACGAGGCGTTGATCACGATCTGGTCGCGTGCGCCGGTGACCGGGTTCGCGGTGAACAGGACGCCCGCGGCGTCGGCGGCCACCAGTTCCTGGACCACCACGGCCAGCGCCACGTCCTCCTGCGGCACGCCGTTCGCGGCCCGGTAGGCGATGGCACGCGCGGTCCACAGCGAGGCCCAGCAGCGCCGGACCGCGTCCAGCAGGCCGTCGCCCCGGATGTTGAGGTAGGTGTCCTGCTGCCCGGCGAACGACATGTCCGGGAGGTCCTCCGCCGTGGCCGACGAGCGCACGGCGACCGGCACGTCCTCGCCGAGCCTCGCGTGGGCCGCGCGGATCTCGGCGGCGGTCTCCGCCGGTATCTCCCGCTCGGAGAACAGTGCCGCGATCCGCCGCGACGCCTGTTCGGCGGGCATGCCCGAGACGGCCTCCATGATCTGGTCGTTCAGCCCGTCGCGCGAGACGAAGTCGCGGTAGGCGTCCGTGGTGACGTGGAAGCCGCCGGGAACCGGCAGGCCCGCGCGGGCCAGCCGGGCCAGCGAGGCTCCCTTGCCGCCCGCCAGCGCGAGGTCGGCCGTTTCGTCGTCAAGGGGGAGGGTCTTCACCGCGCGTTCTCCTCGAACTTCTCTGACTTCTTCGACTTCCCGGTCTCCCCGGTCTCCCGGGATGTCTCGCTCTCCTCGGACGTCCTGTTTTCCCCGGACGTCCCGTTCTCCGCGAAGCCGAGGGAGACGCGCAGTTTCCGCCGCGCGGCCTCCACGACGGCGTCGACGTACTCCAGGGTGGCCCGCGTCACCGCCTGGGTGACGTCGGGGGGGAGCGGGCCCGCGACCTCCGTCGCGCTGCCGCCGGCGTCGGCGATCAGCTCCGCCAGCCGCTCGTCGGGCGGCCGGTATCCGGCCGGCATTTTCGGCGAGACGAGCAGGAACCCGTACAGCACGGAGACGAGCATGGTCACGTGCTCGGCGGGCGACAGGTCGCTCCGCAGCGCGCCGTGTCTCCGCAGCGTGGCGACGTAGGTCTGGAAGTCGCCGCCCAGTTCGGCGCCGGCCGCGCCGTCCCGCTTCTGGCGCGTGAGCCTGCCCAGCACCTCCGAGTCGCCCAGGACGCTCGCCCGCATCAGGGGCCTGCCGAGGACTTCCGAGGCGAGCGACCTGAGCAGGTCGCGGAGGGTGGCCGGGCCGTCCCCGAGCCGCCGCCGCACCTCGGTGACCATCTCGACCCGCTCGCGGCGCACCAGCGCGGCGAACAACTCCTCGCGAGTCTTCCAGTGCAGGTAGATCGTGCCCTTGGCGACCCCGGTCCGCCGGGCGATGTCCTCGACGGTGGTCTTGTCGTACCCCCAGCGCAGGACGAGGCCGGCGGTGGTGTCCAGGATGCGGTGCGCCCGCGCGAGCCGGTGCGAGGCGTCCTGCGGGGGTCGCCCCGCCTTCCTGGTCTCCGGCTTCACGGCACCGCCATTTCCCGTAAGTTTGACCAAATGACCTTATCTGGTCATTTAATTAGTACCACATCGCCGGGAAGGTGACAGTACGGGGACGGTATGACGCTGCGGGGGGCGTGACACTGCGGGGACGGGGTGCGCGGGGCGGTGCCGGCATGCGGTCCGGGGGCACGTCCGGTGCGCGCGGAGGCGCGAAGGTCGTGAGAGGTCTGAGAGGTCTGAGGGGTCTGAGGGGTTACGGCCCGGGGCGGTGCGCGGGCAGGTCGAACCAGACGCCGGTCCCGATCTGCCCGGTGCCGCACAGCCGCGTCCAGCGGGCCCCGCAGTGCCCCGCGGTGAACTCGTCGACGATCCGCAGGCCCCGCCCGCCGAGCTCCAGGTCGTCCACGCGGTCGGGGGCGGTGAACGGGCGGTGCAGCAGGCGTTCGATCAGCGGGACCCCGCCGCCGGCGTCGGCCACCTCGGCCCTGATCGGCAGGTCCTCGTCGTGCAGGACGCGAAACTCGTACGGGCCCGGGGCGTAGCTGCCGGCGTTGGTGGCCAGTTCGGTGACCACGACCTCCAGCTCGGCCACCTCGTGGGCGGCGAAGGGCGGCCGGGACAGCAGGTCACGGAGCAGCTCGCGGGCGCGGCGGGCGGCGTTGCCCGGAGGAAGGCACCATGCGGTCATCCGGAAGCGGCCGTGGATCATGCCGTGCACGCCGAATTCCAGAGCCTGAGCGCGCTCGGTGAGCATCGTCGCTCCTCATCGCGTAGGGATCGCGTAGGGCACCAGGGACACCGTCGCCGGGATGCCCGGCCGCGCGCTGGTCTGAATTACCCATGGTGCGGGACAAGACCGATATACGGAGAGTCGCAGGACCAATACTGTCCGCAGATCGGTTCGCTGATAGGCGGGGCCGATCAGCTTGCATGATCGGTCGTACCGATACGGCTTCGGCGGCACGGGATCGCCGGTTACCTTGGCGTCAAGGGAACCCGTCAAGGCAACTCGTCAAGGGGATCCGTCAGGGGATTCGGCCGGGAAAGGTCGGCATGAACGTCAGCAGTGGGAACGCGCAGGAAATCGACCCAGCGCTCTGGGAACGCCCGCAGATGCGCCAGGCTCTGGCCGCCCGCGACATGGCGACCGTGTACCGGTTACTCCAGCGGATCGGGGTCTCACAGCGTCACATCGCCGCCCTCACGGCCCAGTCCCAGTCGGAGATCTCCGAGATCCTCAAGGGCCGCCAGGTGATGGCGTACGAGGTGCTCGGCCGGATCGCCGACGGGCTGGGAATCCCGCGCGGCTACATGGGGCTCGCCTACGACTCCTCCTCCGCGGCGCTCGCCGGGACGGCCGCGGCCGAGCAGCCCGACGACCCCTGCGAGGACGAGCAGGTGCGCCGCCTCCTCGCGCACGCCGCGCAGGTGACCATCGGCACGACGGTCGGGGACGCCGAGGAGTGGGCCGAGCCGCTGCCGCCCACGGAGACGCCCGTCCCGTACCGCATCGGCATGGCCGACGTCGAGCAGATCGAGGCGGTGACCCGCACGCTGCGCGCCCTGGACTACCGGCACGGGGGCGGCGTCTGCCGTGACGCGGTGGTGGCGCAGCTGACCTGGTCGCAGCGGCTGCTGCGGGCCGCCTGCCCGGAGTCGGTCACCCTGCGGCTGCACCAGGCACTGGCCGACCAGCACAACCTCGCGGGCTGGACCTCCTTCGACGTCGGCCTCTACGGGGCGGCGAGAGGTCACCTGGCCCGCGCGCTGGAGCAGGCCAAGTACGCGAGGAACTCCTCGCTCGCGGCCAACGTCCTGTACCGGATGGGACGGGTCCACCTGCACTGCGACCGCATCCTGGACGCGCTGCGGTTCTTCCAGCTCGGGCAGATCTGCGCGCAGGACGCCAGCTGCGAGCGGACCGTGGCGATGCTCTTCGCCAACGAGGCGTGGGCCTACGCGCTGCTGGGCGACAGCGACCTCGCCCTCAAGTCGATCAACAGGGCGAGCGACGAGCTGGCCCGCGCCCGTGACCGCGAGTCGCCCGCCTGGGTGAGCTTCTTCGGCACCGCCGACCTCGACGCCACGAGCGGCATGGTCCACGCCGACCTCGCCGTGACCCACTTCGACAGCCACCTCGACATCGCCGAGCGGTTCCTCGTCGAGGCGCTCGGGCAGCGCGACCCGAGCATGGCCAGAAGCAGGGCCTTCGAGCTGACGGCCCTCGCGACGGTGCGGCTCAGAGCGGGGGACATGAGCTCGGGACTCGCCAACGGCGACGAGGCCGTCACCCTGGCGACCGAGATCCGTTCGGTGAGGATCATCGACCGCCTCGCGCCGCTGCAGGCCGTCGCCATGATGCGGGCGCACAGTGGCGACGCGCAGGACCTCGCCCAGCGGATCTCGGCGGTGCGCGCCGCATGACGATGACCACCGACCAGGCCGGCGGGCTCACTCGCGACCGGCTCCACTCGCTGCTGGCGTCGGTCTGCGCCCAGGCGGGGCTCGTGTCCGACGACGCCGAGCTGATCAAGTTCACCAACAACGCCGTCTTCCGCCTGCGGCGGGAGCCCGTGGTGGTGCGGGTCGCCGGATCCTCGGCCGCGCGTTCCCGCGTGTCGACGGTGGTGCGGGTCGCGCGCTGGCTCGCCGGCCACGACTTCCCGGCGGTGCGGCTGCTGCCCGGCTGCGAGCAGCCGCTCCAGGTGGAGGGTCACCTGGTCACCCTGTGGGAGGAGACCCCCGAGGTGGGGCCGCGCCCCGGCGGCGGCGACCTGGCCGCCGTGCTCAGGCGGCTTCACACGCTCGCGGACCCGCCGGTGGACCTGCCGGAGTGGACCCCGATGACCGAGGTCCGCCAGCGGCTGGACGAGCCGGAGGACCTGTCCCCGGGCGACCACGCCTTCCTGCTCGACGAGTGCGACGAGATCGAGGAACGGCTCGCCGCGCTCGACTACGTGCTCCCCGCCGGGGTCATCCACGGCGACGTGTTCATGGGCAACGTCATCGCCGGTCCCGGCGGGCCGGTGCTGTGCGACTTCGACAGCACGGCGATCGGCCCGCGCGAGTGGGACCTGGCCCCCGTCGCGGTCGGGCGCCTGCGGATGGACTATCCCTGGGACGAGCACACGCCGCTCGCCGAGGGCTACGGCTTCGACGTCACCCGCTGGCCGGGCTTTCCGGTCCTGCGCCGCCTCCGGGAGCTGAAGCTGGTCACCAGCGTCGTGCCCGTCCTGCGCAGCAACCCGGGCATCCGGCCGCAGTGGGAGCACCGCATGCGCAGTTTCAGATCCCGCGACCAGACGGTGAGGTGGCAGCCGTACCGTTGACCGGTTGTCGGGAAGCGACACCCGGTCAACGTTCGGGACGGTTTCCATGGGGGACATAGGGGCTGAACTCCCGGCCCTCGCTCGAAGGACATCGCATGCTCAGCATCGGCAAGCTCAGGTCCGCGGACCGTGCCCAATGGGAAAACCTGTTCCGCGGCTACAACGACTTCTACGGGCGCACCCTCACGCCCCAGTTGTACGACCGGGCCTGGAACGAGTTCCGGGAGGACGTCCGGATGCACGCCCTCGGCGCGCGGCTCGACGGCGAGCTGGTCGGCATCGCGCACTTCCTCATCCACTCCAGCACCACGGCGCTGGACGTGTGCTACCTGCAGGACCTGTTCACCGCGCCACAGGCGAGGGGCAAGGGCGCGGGACGGGCGCTGATCGGAGAGGTGACCGAGTGGGCCCGCGCCCGCGACTGCAGCCGGGTCTACTGGTCCACCCAGGAGACCAACACCGCCGCCCGGCGGCTCTACGACGAGGTGGCCGTGAACCGGGGATTCATCCTCTACCAGATCGACCTCCCGAAGGGTGGGGCCTGACCGGGACCGGTGACCGTGGGCGATCGGTCACCGTGTCCATGTGTTCCCGTGGTCGCGGTAATTCCCCCGCGTTCCCCGCGTTCCCCGCGTTCCCTGCGTTCCCCGCGCGAAGGCCGCCGATCTCCCGTGATCTCGCGATCCCGCCTCCTCACCGTCCGTCTCTTCCGTCATCTCCTCCCCTCCTCCCCCTCTTCCACTCTGCCGAGAAAAGGATTTGCGGCCCCCCACCCGGGTCAGCATGCTGGACGCCATGCTGATCAGAGACGCGACGTCCGGTGACTGGCCGGCGATCTGGGCGTTCCTCCGCCCGATCGTGGCCGCGGGCGAGACCTTCACCTGGGATCGCGACGTCAGCGAGGAGCGGGCCAGGGCGATGTGGCTGCTGGAGCCTCCGGGGCGCACGGTCGTCGCCGTCGACGCCGACGAAACCGTCCTGGGCACGGCCAAGATGAACCCCAACCACATGGGGCCCGCCTCCCACATCTCCAGTGCGAGCTTCATGGTCCATCCCGGTCACGCCGGACGCGGCGTCGGGCGGGCCCTGGGCGAGCACGCCCTGGGCTGGGCGCGCGCCGAGGGTTACCGGGCGATGCAGTTCAACGCCGTGGTGGAGACCAACACCCGGGCGGTTCGACTGTGGCGCTCGCTCGGTTTCGAGGTGCTGGCGACGTTGCCGGAGGGGTTCGACCACCCGGTCGAGGGCTACGTCGGGCTGCACATCATGTACAGGCCCCTCTGACCGTCCCCGTGCCGGTCAGCCGCCACTCACACCGGGGCCGTTCTCGGGCGCGTCGACCGGCGCGTCGACCGGCGGGACGACCGGGCCGGCCCGTCGGCCGCGTCGTCGGCCCCCCGGAACGACACCGAGGCACGGTGCCTCGACGTCCTCGATCGTCTCGGCGCGCCCATCCGCTCGGGGAGGGGGCGGCCGCTCGGCCGTCAGCTGGGCGAGCGCGAACAGCAGGAGCTCACCGCTGCCCCAGTCGGCGCGGTCGCCGCGGCCCAGCTCCACGACGCGCCGCATGACCTCGGCGGGGGTGAGGCCGAGCGCGGTGGCGATGTGTTTGGCGGCCTGCAGAAGCTCGTGGTCCCGGGCCCCCATCAGACCCTCCCCAGGGGGCCGCGGCCTCCGGGCGACGGGTGGATCGGAAGCGGTGGGGCCGCCGGGGCCCGATCGTGGGGTGACCCGCGCATCTCTCTGTCTCCTCGGCTCGGCGTTCGGAGGGCTGAGGACATGTTCTCCGACGGCATGCCTGCCGGTCCGGTCCTCCCGGTGACCGGTCCCGTGCCCGGACGCGGGACCGGGACGCGGGCCCGCGGCCGCCACTCCCGCCGCGGCGGATCAGGACACCCGGGACGGCGTGGCGGTCCACGTGTCGCAGGCGGCGGGGGAGACCGCCCGGCGGCCGCGCTCGAACCAGCGGAGCCGGTTGGCGCCGGTGCCGTGGGTGCGGTGGTAGCCGTCGTCGCCGCCGGCGCGGAGCGCGCCGGACAGCGCCTCCCAGTCCTGTTCGGTACGGGACAGCGAACGTCGTACGCTGCCCAGGAACACGCCCGCCAGGCAGTCGGCCTGGAGCTCGTAGCGGCGGCCGAGTTCGGCCTGGTGGGTGCGGTCGGAGCGGACGCGGGCCTCGTAGGCGGCCCTGACGCCGGTGAGGCTCTGCAGGTGGTGGCCGTACTCGTGGGCCGCCACCTTGAGGGGGTACAGGTCGGTCCGCCCCTCGATCCAGTAGCCGGTGAGCGGGAACACCAGCGTGGCGCGTTCGGTGCAGTAGAAGGCGTCCGCGTTGGCGGGCCAGCGCACTCCGCACACGCGCCGGGCCGGTTCCTCGTAGAAGCGGACCGTGGGCCTGCGGAACCTCAGCCCGGCGTGCGCGAGGTGGGCGGACCACGAGGTGTCCAGGCACCTCACGACCGCCGTCAGATACTCACGCGTCATCGGCACGCCCCTGTCGATGATCGGCGGCTCCTGGCAGGAGGTGGCCGCCAGCTTCCCGGTCCTCAGCAGCGGGTTTCCGGGCGAGGCGGCCTGCGCGACCCCGGAAGGCAGGAGGGTGAGACACACGGTCGCGAGGAGGGCCCACCGGGTGAGGACGGCGGACCGGGAGCCGGTGCCGGGCGGGAGGAGGCGCATGGTCGGACAGCATAGGACTCCCGGCGCGCCAGGCCGAAGACGGCGCCGGAAAAAGGGGAAGCGTGCGGGAGGAGCGGATCTGTAGGGTGCCGGCATGCTTTCGTCGCCTCGCCTGGAGAAGGTCACCCCGGACAACGTCGAAGCCGCCTGCGGGCTCCGGATACGTCCCGACCAGGAAGGGCTGGTGGCCCCGGTCGCGCGGTCGCTGGCCGAGGCGTACGTGCAACCCGAGATCGCCTGGCCGCGACTGGTCTACGACGGTGAGCACCTCGTGGGCTTCGTCATGGCCTTCTTCGATGTCCGCTTCAACCCGGACGACCCCGACGACCGGCTCCGCTCGGGACTCTGGCGGCTGAACATCGCCGCCGACCACCAGGGCCGGGGATACGGCCGCTTCGCCGTGGAGTCCGTGTGCGAGGAGATCAGAAGGCGCGGGCAGTCCCGCGTGACGGTGACCTGGGTGCCGGGGGAGCACGGTCCCGAGCGGTTCTACCAGCGGCTCGGGTTCCGCCTGACCGGGGAGACGAGCGGCGACGAGGTCGTCGGCGAGCTGGACCTGCC
The DNA here is from genome assembly GCF_042428775.1 of Streptosporangium vulgare. Classification (NCBI taxonomy): domain Bacteria; kingdom Bacillati; phylum Actinomycetota; class Actinomycetes; order Streptosporangiales; family Streptosporangiaceae; genus Streptosporangium; species Streptosporangium vulgare. The sequence goes on from NZ_JBHMBS010000001.1 coordinate 54,419, forward strand.
CGAGGTCTGATCACTGGGCGGACGGGTCCCGGTGCGGCCGAGGACGGGTCGGGCCGGCGGCGGTGCCCGCGCCGGTGGGAGCACCGCCCGATCTGTCGGAGGTCAGGGCCGCGAACGAGGTCAGGACCGTGAACAAGGCGTCGAAAGCGGCCGGGCAGGCGCGTTCGGACGGGGCGGCGAAGCCGATCAGCAAACCCTGCGGACGGCCGGCGGGGTCGTGGTGGAGTTCGGTGAGACCGCGCAGGGCGAGGCCGTGGTCGGCACACCTGGTCAGGAGCCGGTCCTCGGCGGGGCCGTCGGACGGCAGAGTGACGAGGGTGTGCAGTCCGGCGGGGACCCCGTGGGCGGTGAGGCCGGGGAGGGCGGCCACCCGGTCGAGGAGGAGCTCGCGGCGGCGGCGATAGCGCAGGCGGGCGGCGCGGATGTGGCGGTCGTAGGCGTGAGTGGTGATCAGGTCGGCGAGGACGAGCTGGCCCAGGGTCTCGGTGTACAGGTCGGCCCGCTGTTTTGGCCCGTACCATCGGTCGCACCAGGTGGGGCGGCAGGACCATCCAGGCCAGGCGGAGGGCGGGGCCGAGGGTCTTGGACGCGGTGCCGCAGTACACGACCTGGTCGGGAGCGATGCTCTGGAGGGCGCCGACAGGCTGGCGGTCGTAGCGGTACTCGCCGTCGTAGTCGTCCTCGACGATCAGGCCGCCCGTGGAGCGCGCCCACGCGGCCAGTGTCCGGCGGCGGCCGGGACGCAGCGGAACGCCGGTCGGATACTGGTGCGAGGGGGTGAGGAACACCGCTCCCTCGCTCTGCGTCAGTTCCTCCACGCGGGCGCCGTGTGCGTCGACGGGCAGGGCCTGGACGGTGAACCCGGCGCGCCGCACGACGTCACGGTAGACGTTGTGGCCCGGGTCCTCCACGGCCACGGTGCGCGTGCCGCCCGCGGCCAGCACGCCACCGAGCAGGCCCAGGCCCTGGTGGTAGCCCGAGGTGATCACGATTCGATCCGGGGTCGTGATCACGCCGCGGGTGCGGCCCAGGTAGCCGGCGAGCGCTTCGCGTAGCTCGATCCGCCCCTGTGGGTCCCCGGCGCCGAAGACCTCGGGGCGGGCGTGGGTGAGGACGCGGCGGGTGGAGGCGAGCCAGGCGCGGGTGGGGAAGGCGCTGAGGTCGGGGAGGCCGGGGCGGAGGTCGTGGCGGGGAGCCGTCGGCGCGGGTGCGCGTCGCGCGGGGGCCTGGGTGTGCTGTGACACCTCGGCCACCCTGGTGCCCGATCCCGGACGCGCGGTCAGGTAACCCTCCTCGACCAGCTGGTCGTAGGCGGCACTGACGGTGCCCCGCGAGAGTCCGAGTTCCCGGGCCAGCCCGCGGGTGGACGGCAGCGGCGTCCCGGCGGTCAGGCGCCCCTGGTGAATCGCCGCCCGGAGCGCGGACTCCAGGCCGGAGCGCCGCCCGCCCGTGACGTCGAGGGGCATGTACAGGTCCAGTCGGGAACTGGCCCAGGAATTCGACATGAAACCGGATCTTATTCCTGGTCCGCCTGCCCTCTACGTTCGAGGTGAGCCCGGACGAGGGCATGAGCGTGAAACGGGTCACCGCAGTCGGGACCGGTTCGCCGACGCCGGTTCGAGGGGCGCCGGTTCGAGGGGCGCCGGCCGGTTCGAGGCTGCCCGGCCGTCCCCGCTCACATCCCGCACACCACGACGAAGGGACCCCAGGGATGATCGTGATCGCCCATCTCAGCGACACCCACATCGACAGCGGGCAGCGCAGCGCCGAGCGCACCCAGGCTGTCATGAACTACCTCGAAGACCTCCCCTACGACGTGGACGCCGTCCTGGTCACCGGTGACATCGCCGATCACGCCCTGCCGGCCGAGTACGAGCGGGCCCGCCAGCTGCTGACCTCCCGGCACCCGGTCGTGACCTGTCCCGGCAACCACGACGAACGCGCCGCGTTCCGGCGGCATCTGCTCGGGTGGCCGGAAACGACGAAACCGATCAACCAGGTGCACCACGCGGCCGGCGTCGTCATCGCCCTGTGCGACTCCTCCGTGCCGGGCAAGGACGAGGGCTTCCTCGAGGACGAGACGCTGGAGTGGCTGGAGGACACCCTGGCCCAGGCCCCGGCCGGGGTGCCCGTCCTGGTCGGCTTCCACCACCCGCCGGCTTCGCTGCACATCCCCTTCGTCGACGGCATCGCCAGTTCGGGGCGGAGCGGCTCGCCGCGATCGCGGACCGCCACCCCGGCCTCACGGCCTTCCTGTGCGGCCACGCCCACACCTCGGCGGTGACCACCTTCGCCGGACGGCCGCTGCTGGTGGCACCGGGAGTCGTCTCCACCACCCGGCTCCCCTGGGAACACCGGGCCCACCCCGAGGACCACGTCCACCTCGACCAGCCGCCCGCGCTCGCCTTCCACGTCCTGGACGACGAGGGACGGCTGACCACCCACTACCGGTATGTCGGTCACCGGCCCCGTGGCCACAGAGCCTGAGCCCCCGCCGACCGCGCCCTGAGTGAGGACCGGCGGCCGGATCGCGGAAACGCCGACGGCGCCGAGCCGGGCGGGACCGTCCCCGTGTGGCGGTGGATCGGCGACGAGGGCGCGACGGCTTTCAACCGCTGACGCTCAATTCGGCCGTAGCAGTTCGACGAGTCCCGGGGCGATATCCGGGAATTTCCGGTCCGCGGTGAGTAGCGCGTCGGCTCCCGCCTCGCGGGCGGTCGCGATGATGAGGGCGTCCGGTATTCGAATCGTCGGGTCCGCGGCCCTGAGCGGGACCGCACTCTCGGCCGTCGCCTCGTCCACCTCGATGATCCGATCGATGGCGGCGGCACGGAACGCCCCCGGCATCCTCTCGGCCTCGGCGCCCCTGCGAACCGCGCCGACTCGCAACTCGCCCCAGGTGATCACGGAAAGTCGGCCGCCTGTCGTCGGTGTCGGCCGGCCAGGAGACCGGCGTGTAAGAGAGCCGGGCGAGGGCGCGGGCCGGGTGACGCCGACGCCTCGCGGAAAGATTCAATGAACATTTTCGTCGAATAGGTAAATAGACAATAAAGACTCTTTTGGGTGAGCATACGTAGCATCATGCTCCTGGGTTAGAACTCAATCGATCTAGGAGTAACCTCCTGTGGCACTTCCCCGGCTGCGTCGGCTGATCACGGCCGCGAGTCTGTCGCTGATGGTCGCGGTGACCATGACAGCACTGCCCCCCAGCACAGCGAACGCCCTCTCGTCCGACGTCGTCATCTCCGCCGTGTACGGCGGCGGCGGCAACTCCGGAGCGGTTTTCAAGAACGACTACATCGAACTGGCCAACCTCACCGGCAGCCCGATCGACGTCTCGGCCTGGAGTGTCCAGTACGCCTCGGCCGCGGGCGCCGTCTTCCAGCTCACCAAGCTGACCGGCAGCATCCCCGCGCACGGCAGGTACCTCGTCCAGGAGGCCGCGGGCGCCGCCGGCACCGTCTCGCTGCCCACCCCCGACGACATCGGCACGATCCCCATGTCGGGCACCTCCGGCGTCGTCGCCCTGGTCACGAGCCAGACCCCCCTGGTGGGTTGCGGCATCTCCTGTTGGAGCGCTCCGAACGTCAAGGACCTGGTCGGTTACGGCGCGACCGCGAACGTCGAGACCCTCGCCGCTCCTGCGCTCACCAACACCACGGCCGTCGCCCGCACCGGAGCGCTGACCGACACCGACAACAACGCCGCCGACTTCGTCTCCGGCGTGCCGAAGGCCACCAACTCCGCGGGCACCACGGTCACCGCGGGCGACCCGGGCGACCCGGGCGACCCGACCCCCGGCACCAGACGTATCCACGACATCCAGGGCGCGGGCCGGATCTCCCCGATCGTCGGGCAGAACGTCACGAACGTGCCGGGCATCGTCACCGCCGTCCGGGTGACGGGCAACTCGCGCGGCTTCTGGTTCCAGGACCCCTCGGCCGACGCCGACCCCCTGACCAGCGAGGGCCTCTTCGTCTTCACCGGCTCGACCTCGCCGACGGTCGTCATCGGCGACTCCGTCCTGGTCTCCGGCCGCGTCACCGAGTACCGCCCGGCCACCGGCGCGCAGACCCTCACCGAGCTCGGCGGCACGATCAACACCATCAGGCTCACCGGCGGCAACGCGCTGCCCGCGCCCGTCCCCGTCGCCTTCCCCGACGCCTTCACCAAGAGCGGCAGCCTGGAGGCCCAACCCCTGGAGCCGTCCTCGTACGTGCTGGACTGGCTTGAGGTCCACGAGGGCATGCGGATCACCGTCGCCCAGGACACCCGGCTGATCAGCCCGGTCAACACGGCGTTCTCCGAGCTCTGGGTGACGCTCAAGCCGGGCCAGAACCCGACCCCGCGCGGCGGTACCATCTATTCGGGTTACGACGCTCTGAGCAGCGGCCGCCTGATGATCCTCTCGCTGAACGGCGCGCCCGCCGCCAACGTCGGCTCCACGCTGGCCGCCGGAACCACCGGACCGCTCGACTACCAGTCGTTCGGCGGCTACGTCCTGCAGGCCACCCAGCTCGGCGCGATCACCGAGGGCGGCCTCAAGCGCCAGAAGGTGCTCCCGCCGAAGAAGCAGGGCGACCTGTCCGTCGCGACGTACAACGTCGAGAACCTCGCCGCCACCAACCCGGCCGCCAAGTTCGCGCGGCTCGCGGAGGCGGTCGTCGACAACCTCGGCAAGCCCGACATCCTCGCCCTGGAGGAGATCCAGGACAACAACGGCGCCACCGACAACGGCGTCGTCGCGGCCGACCAGACCGTCGCGAAGTTCATCGCGGCGATCCAGGCCGCGGGCGGACCCGCGTACGACTGGCGCTCCGTCGACCCGAACGACGGCACCGACGGCGGCGAGCCGGGCGGCAACATCCGCCAGGTGTTCCTGTTCAACCCCGCGCGCGTGACGTTCGTCGACCGCCCCGGCGGCGACGCCGACACGGCCGTCTCCGTCGTCCGCGAGCGGCCGACCAGCAACCAGGTCTCCCTGTCGGTCTCACCCGGCCGGATCGCCCCGGCCAGCGACGCCTGGGCCTCCAGCCGCAAGCCGCTCGTCGGCGAGTTCCTCTACGACGGAGACAAGCAGCTGTTCGTCGTCGCCAACCACTTCAACTCCAAGGGCGGCGACGCCCCGCTGACCGCGGCCGTGCAGCCTCCCGTCCGGAGCTCCGAGGTCCAGCGCGTCAAGCAGGCCACCGAGGTCCGCGACTTCGTCAAGGACCTCTCCGTCAAGAGCGCGGGCCGCGCCGCCGTCGTCGTCCTGGGCGACATCAACGACTACCAGTTCAGCCCCACCCTGCAGACCCTCACCGAGAACGGCACCCTCCTCAAGCCCCTGATCGACACCCTCCCCGCCGACCAGCGCTACAGCTACATCTTCGACGGCAACTCCCAGGTCCTCGACCACATCCTCATCAGCCCCGCCATCAAGGGCTACTCCTACGGCGTCGTCCACATCAACGCCGAGTTCTCCGACCAGGCCAGCGACCACGACCCCCAGGTCGTCCGCATCCTCACCGGCTGCAACGTCGACCCGCTCCCCACCCGCTGCCGCCCCGGCAGCCCCGTCGTGGACGAGTGACCCCATGAGAAGCGCCCGTCCCCCCTGGGGGACGGGCGCTTCTCGGTCACATCCGGGCCTCGCGGCCGGTGGGTCAGCCGGTCCAGCCGGCCGGGTTCGAGCACGACTCGCGGGAGATCTTCGACCCGGTGTCCGGGAAGCTCCCGTAGCGCTCGTTGTGCAGGTGGGCGAAGAAGTAACACATCCTCCCGCACTCGGCGTCCCGCACCGCCTTCTTCGGGTCTTCGGCCACCGCGGCGTAGAAGTCGCGGCCCAGCGCGACGACGAAGCCCCGTGCGTACAGGAAACCGTCGTCGGAACCGCCGGTGACCGCCTGGATGTCGGCGCGGTCGATGTCGTAGAGCTTGCGCTCGACCACCCGGTCGAAATTCGTCAGTTCCTCCGCGGACAAACCCTCGCCGATGGAGCCGAGGTTGTTCAGGAACTCCTTCAGGGAGGCTTCGACCACGGCGAGCGGCCGGCCGTGAAGGTCCTCGCCGGGACCGGATGCCCGGCGGGTCAGCGCCTGCCGTGCCTCATCGACCTCAGCCCCCAGCGGTGCCCAGGCCGCCTCCACCAAATCCCAGAAGCCTTCTTCGTCCCTCGTCGTGTTCAAGCTCTTCTCCACCCCTCATGACCAACTTCGCGATTCGTACCGCTCACAGAACCAGAAGGCACCGACAACCGGTTCCCGTTCGGCGAGGGCGCAGGTGTCCTACCGGCCGGGCATGCGGGGAAACGCGGCGTCGAACCGGTCTGGGGGATCCTCCCACTTTGCCGGAGTTGGTGTTGAGAGTCCCCCGCCTTCTCCGTTGGGCGCTGCGAGACACGGATGTATGAGCCCTTCTGGAATCAGCAGTGGTTCATGCGATATCCACGTATAAGCTCGTTTAGTGGTGCTTTCAGGGCTTCGACGTGAGATGGTGCTCGCCGCCATTGACGAGTTCGACGAGCTGGGCCGTGACGCCTTCCTCAAGCTGTACGGCTACCGTCCCGCCATCGGTTACTTCCTCCTTCACGGCGGCAGGCGGTACGACTCCAAAGCGATCGCCGGAGTCGCCCATCGGGGAGTCGGCGGCAGGCCCCTGCGTCCCGACGAGTTCTCGGGTGGAAGCGCCACCGTTGCCCGGGTGCTCGGCGATCTGGGCTTCGAGGTGACGGAACCGGGGCAGACTGCTGAGGTGCCCTCTGTCGAAGAGCTCCTGCGGAAGGTCGAGTCGCTCAAGCCCGCCGTGTCTCCCGCGACCGGCGCGCAGAAACGGCACCAGCCCCTGACCCTGCTCTGGGCGATCGGCCGCGCGGCCCAGGGCAAGCCACGTCTGCGGCGGTGGGAGAGCACCTACCGCGAACTCGGGCGGCTCATCGAGGAGTTCGGTCTCGAGGAGGACCGGCCCAACCCGGAGTTCCCCGTGCTGTGGCTCCACCACCACGGCCTCTGGGACCTGCCCGGCCACACCGACGTACCGGCCGCCAGCGGTCGGCCCGCGCAGCAGTGGATGAAAGAGCGCCAGCCGGACAGCGGCCTGCGGCCGTGGGCGTACGAGATCGTCACCGACCGGGAGGACATCCGGGCCCGGATCGTCGTGAGGCTGCTCAGCGCGTACTTCCACGGCGTCGACCACAACAGGCTTCTCGGCAGGGTCGGGCTGGACGCGATCTCCTCCCCGACCAGTCGTCGCGAGGCCGTCGTGGAGCGCGTCATCCGCGACTCCCTGCTCGCCGACCAGGTCAAACGCGCGCACGACTTCCACTGCCAGATCTGCGGCGACCGTCTCGCTCTCCACCGGGGCTTCTACGCCGAGGGAGCTCACATCCGCCCGCTCGGAAAACCGCACAACGGCCCCGACGAGCCCGGCAACCTGCTCTGTCTCTGCCCCAACCACCACGTCCTGCTCGACCGGGGCATGGTCACCATCCAGGCCGACCTCACGGTGACGGACACGGCGTCCGGCGCCTCACTCGGCGACCTCCGGGTCACCGAGAACCACGAGATCAGCCAGGATCACCTGGACTACCACCGGCAGGTCATCGCCAAGCGGAGCTGAACCGAATTTCTCCCCCTCTCCGCGCCGAGCCGGCGACGGACGTCCATGACCCGCTGGTCCGCGTTGCCGAGGAAGTCGGCGGGGCGCTGTCCTAAGAGAACGGCTGGGGGTCGGCTCGGCTATCGCTGGTCGCACGAGTCACAGGCGCCGGTCGAAGGAAGCTGCATGGAGCAGCGGGGACAGATCCGAGGAGGGCTCTCCGGGCGTACGCGCCGGCGTTCGACGGCGGCCTGATACAGCGGGGCGAGCGCGGGAACGCCGCCATCAGCGGGCAGGGCGGCACCGAAGCGCCGGTAGCACTCCAGCCGAGCGCGAGCGGCGTGCTGCTCACGCTCCGGAACGCTTTCCGCCGGTGGCTCTCCGGCGACCTCAAGGACCTCCTTGTAGCCCTCGCCCACCATGCCGTCATCGGTGCGCACCACCAGGGCGGTGAGTTGCGGGTCGCCGCGGCGATGAGCCTCCCGGACCACCTTGCTCAGAACGGTTCCTATCCAGTTGTGGAGCAGAGTCCTGGTCCGGATGCCCGTGCTCTCCTGAATCCTCTCGGCGAGTTCCTTGTAGGTGATGACCGCGCGATAGGTGCGTGCCACATCAACGAGCAAGGGGTAGGCCTCACGGGCCCAGATCTCCCGAGCCTCCGCCGCCGTCACGGGAGTGCCGTCAGATACGCGCCAATAGCCATGTTGCACCATGCATGGTTCTCCGGAGTTCGCCGTGCGTACAGTCGTCCGGCGTCATCCTTCCGCGCGCCGCGCGAGTGCGCCATGAACTTGCTTGAGCTGTCATCGACCGGCCACGTGGCGCGGGCCATCGAAGCCCTGCTCTCGTTTTCCAGGTACAGGTCAGGTGTTGCCGCTTCGTGGTGAGTGCCTGGACTTCAGGCTCGTACGTCTGGGGCGGAGGGATTCTTTTGCCGGGACGACCATGAGGACCGTCGCTTTCCAGCATGGCGGGACGGGGAGACCGGCGTCCCGGACGAGAGTGGGATCAGGTCCGTGGACGCCGGCCTCCGTGTACGGTCCATGCCCGGCACGGGGGAGCCGTCGGCGTGGACCGGCTCCGGGGTCGGCGAGGATCGGGGGACGATCCCGGCCGTCCGGAGGTCGGGGAGTTCAGGGCCGGTGCCGCTGGGTGGGGAGGTCGAACCAGACGACGGTGCCGAGTTGGCCGGTGCCGCACAGGCGGGTCCACTGGGTGCCGCAGCGTCTGTGGGTGAGTTCGGCGACGATGCGCAGGCCTCGGCCGCCGAGTTCGAGGTCGTCGAGGTGTTCGGGGACGGGCAGGGGGCGGTACAGCAGGTGCTCGATGAGGGTGGTTCCGGCTCCGGCATCGACGACCTCGGCCCTGACCGGAAGGCCGTGGTCGTGCAGGAGGCGTAGCTCATAGGGGCCGGGGGCGTAGCGGATGGCGTTGGTGACCAGCTCGGAGACCACGATCTCCAGCTCGTCGAGCACGTCGGGGTCCAGGATCAGTTTGGCCAGCTGGTCGCGGAACAGCTCTCGGGCGCGCCGGGCCGCGTTGCCGGGAGGTAAGCACCACGCGGTCATCCGGAAGCGGTTGTGGGGTCTGCCGTACTCGCCGGGGTCCGGAACACGCTCGATGAGCATCGTCGCTCCTAACGGGTGGGGTCGGGGCAGCCTTGCGATCAGGCCGGCAGATACTCGGGCGGGCCCGCTCGGGTTTCGCCCCGGCGAGAAAGCCTGAGGTCAACGGTGTTCTCAGGAGCGGAGTGCGCACAGGGGACGCTTCCACGAAGAGGGCGAACAAAGCAGACAGTCATGTCTTTGTGTGACTGCTCGAACACTTCCTGCTGTCACGCCTCGATGATGCAGGGAGGGATACCCCTTGGGCAAGCTATTCCTATAAGAAAGGCTTTCCTCTGGAGAGGATGGCATTTCCTCGGCCCGTCCCGCGCACTACGCTCCCCACGAGGAAGGAGGTGGCCATGCCCGTCGAACCCACGCCGCGACGCCGACGCCTGGGCGCGGAACTCAGGCGCGTCCGCGAGGCCCTCGGCTGGACCCAGGAGGAAGCGGCCGGTCACCTCGGCTACCAGTCCCTCTCGACGGTCAGCAAGATCGAGAACGGGCTGCAAGGGCTCAGGATCCAGCAGCTCCCGCACTTCTTCGAGGTCTTCGGCATCACCGACCCCGCCCTGAGGGAAGAACTCCGAGACCTCGTACGCCGGGCCGGTGAAGCCGACTGGTGGCAGCGTTACGAGGGTGTGGTCGACGACCCACTCGGCGACTACCTCTCCCAGGTGGAGAACGCCGATGCCCTGTTCGTCTTCAACCCTCTCGCTGTCCACGGTCTGCTCCAGACCCCCGAGTACGCCCGCGCGGTGACCGAAGGCAGCCGGGTGTGGAAGACCCCCGAGGACATCGATCACTTCGTGGCACTGCGGCTGGAGCATCAGCGCACCACGCTGGAGCGCCGATCTCCGCTGAAGATCTGGACGGTGCTCCCCGAGGGCCTGCTACGTCAGGAGGTCGGCGGACGGGCCTGCATGCGCGCCCAGATCGAACACCTGATACACCTCGCCCGCACCAACCCCGCCGTCACGATCCAGGTCCTGCCATTCTCCGCCGGAGCCCACGCGGGAATGGACGGCCCGTTCATGCTCATGTCGTTTCCCACCGGCCGCGACCTCGTGTGCATCGAGTCCCTGCGCGCCTCCCTGCACCTCAACGAACCAGAGACCGTCGATCTCTACCGCACCACCAGCGACCTGCTGAAATCCGACGCGCTCTCCCCGAAGGCATCGATACCGCTCCTCACCGCGATCGCCAAGGAATCCCCCTCATGAACAAGCACGCCCTCGACCCGGACTGGGTCGAAACCCAGCTCCACGACGCCCGCTGGCACACCAGCAGCCTCAGCAGCGGAGGCACCAACTGTGTCCAGATCGCCTTCCTGGATCGGGGCATCGTCGCCCTGCGCGACTCCAAGAACCCGGACAAGGCTCCGCACCTGTTCACCGACGCCGAGTACGACGCTTTCATCGGAGGCATCGAGCGCGGCGAACTCCGACGTCCCTGAGCCGTGAGCTCATCCGGGGTGTCGGCGGCCACATACGCGCGTCCCAGGGGCTTCTCCGAGCGGGCTGCGGATCTCTTCCCGTGGCGGCGGGTGGCGGCGCTTGAGGAGAACCGGGAAGTGGCGGCGGTGAGCTCACGCCGCGACGCGGGCACGTGGGGTTTCCCTCTGTCGGGCGTTCGCCGCGTCGGCATGACCAGGCGGGTCACAGGAGATCGCGTACGTACTGGATGAACGCGAACCACTGACCCGGCCGGGTTCCTCTGTACCCGTTGTGCTCCAGGGTCAACTTCAGGGTCTTCTTGAGCGGGTGCGGTGACTGCATGATGGCTTCGTTTCGCTGCGCGAGCCTGATCATTTCCGCTTGAGTGGGCGGCCGGTTGCTCTTCTGGCCATTGCACCATGCGTGTGTGGGGGCCAGGTTCCAGACCGCGTCCAGATCCGGTGCCGCGCCCCTGCCCGCGGGGCGGAGAAGCCTCATGAACGAGTAGGGAAACACGTGGTCGACGGCGATGGCGTCGGCGTCCGTGTTGATGAGTTCCGCGCAGATCATGCAGAGACCGTGCTGGAAGCCGATGACCGCGTCCGTGACGCCGGTGACCGATCGGCGGCGCTGCCTGTCGGTGATCTGCAAGGTGGTCATGTCCACGGCGACACCTTCATCGATCAGGCTGCGGCCGACCCCGGCGGCGAAGGACGTCTCCACGATGCTCCATCGGGCTGACAGCTCGCCTCGCAGAGTCGTGATCTGCTCCGACCGGGCGATGTCGCGGAGTTCTCTGCTCAGCCGGACGACCTGTTCGTGAGAGCGGCCCGTCACCTCGTAGAAGCGGTGCGGCACCTCGGCTCCTTCGCCGCGCAGGTTATGGAACTTCCGCATCACCATCCTGGGCATGGAGTCGACAGCCGCCGCCAGCAGTTCTTCGGTGGGACTCCCGAGCCTGAGCGACTCCGCGGCCTCTCGTCCGGCCACCGAGAGGAAGTCCTTCTCTCCCAGTTCGTCCTTCTGGGATACCTGTGGCGCCTGGCCGAGATGCCGTACCAGCCCCATCGCGTACGGCACCGCCAGGTCCCGGAGCGGGATCTCCGACCGGTCTTCGGCGGCGGCGTCCAGGAGCGCGGTGCCGAGGGCGAACTTGTAGGTACGGCTGTTCGCCCCCATCAGCACGGCCATGCGCCACGAGGACCGTGGGCTCCGTTCCCAGTGAGGGAAATTCATACGCCGCCACCCTTGGTGTGTATTTGCCGAAATACAGGCTATTTTCACCGCTCATGTAGGAAGCGCGCACGCAGAAGGAGCCCGATAGTCTCTGGGGCTGCCGCAGGAAGCTGTGCGGGTAGAGAGGGGCGATCCGACGTGGGGAAACTCGTGCGGGACAGGATTCCGGAGATCATTCGGGAGGGTGGCGGGGAGCCGGTGGTGACCGTTCTCGGAGACGCCGCCTATCGCGAGGCTCTGCTGGAGAAGCTGTTCGAGGAGGCGGCGGAGTTGCGCGAGGCTCCGGCGGACGGGGTGGCGGAGGAGATCGCCGACGTGCTCGAAGTCCTGCGGGCCGTCGCGCATGTCCACGGGTACGAGTGGTGGGACATCGAGAAGGTCGCGGAGGTCAAGCGCGCGGAGCGGGGGGCTTTCCTCGAACGGCTCCACCTCGAAGGGTGAGGGTGACTCGCCGGCGATGACGTCACGGAGCGCACGGCTGGGGATCGTCGTCGAGGCCCGGTCATTCGAAGCCTGGTCAGTCTGAGCCCGGCCAGTCTGAGCCCGGTCGCTCGGCGGCGATCGCGTCGAAGCGGGGTGCGTCGGTGGCGTGCCCCCAGCGGCGGCACTCCCAGGCCAGGCGCCGGGCGCGGAGCCGTAGCGCGACGGGGGTGCGGTCGGCGGGACGTGGGTGGCCCGCCGACCGGATTCCTGTCCCGAGCGGGGCGTCGGCGCGCAGGACCTCCTCGGCGGCCGAGGGGTCGCCGGCCAACACCCGCAGGAGGGCGCGGCGTACGTAGCCGAAGTCGTCGTTGGGACAGCGCGCGATGTGTTCCTCGGTCGCCGCGTGCGCGTCGTCCAGCCGGTTCCGCGTCAGGAGCAACTCGACGCGCAGGCGGTACAGCCACGACCTGTCGAGCCACCAGCCGTTCCGCGGGATCGCGTTTTCCACAACGGTGAGGGCGTCGGCGGTCCTACCCTCCTCGCGCAGGAGCACGGCCTCCGCGAGCGCGAGGCGTACGGCTTCGTGGTCCCCCTCGGCGCCGACCGCGTGGGCCTGGGCGAGGAGGTCGCGGGCGTCGCCGTCGCGGCGTTCGTAGAGGGCGAGGTAGGTCCGGCGGGCCAGCCGCAGGACCTTCACCCCCGGCTGCTCGTCACCGTCGGCGGGCGGCGGCGGGAGGAGGCCGAGCAACCGCCGGTCGACGCTCCAGCCGGTCTCGTCGCGCACGGTGTCCTCGATCCGCTCGCTCAGCACCTCGCGCAGCGAGACCTCCAGCCAGTCGTGGTACCACTCGCCGAACGACCCGGCCTGCGGGGCGAGCGCCTCGCCGACGCATGTCCAGTCGCCCCAGACCTGGCCCGCGGCGAAGCCGTTGACGACCAGGTGGGAGCGGTAGCCGCAGCCGTGCTCGGCGACCGGCAGCAGTCCCTGGAAGGCGGCTTCCATGGCCTCGTCGTAGCCCTCGTCGTCCGTGGGCGGCTCCCACTCCTCCGTGAAGGGGAACGGGCCGAACCGTGTCCAGGAGCCGTCCGGCCGCACCCCGTGCACCCCGTAGTACGGGCCGGCGCCGCCGTTGCCGAGCCGGGTCAGGAACGTGCGGTAGTCGGCGGGAAGGCGTACCCCGATCCGCGTCTCGACGTCCTCCAGCGTGGCCTCGTCGAGCGGCGGCTCGAACCGGTAGCGGTGCTCGCGGGCGCCGAAGAGGTCGAGGTCCGTGTCGTACTCGCGGAGCGCGTCGACGCCGCGCCGGATGACGTCAAGATCCACAGCGGCACCCTACCCGGGGCGGCCCGAACGCGGCGGAGCCCGGTGCCGTCGCGGGACCGGCTCGATCGCCGGACCCCGCTGGATGTGATCGACGGTGCCGCGCGGGTCTACGACCCGATCGTGCGCGGCGAGGCGGGAGACCCGGTGCACGGTGTCTTCCTCAAGGACTACATGGAGGCACCGTGGTAGGTGAGCACTCCGGTATGGACGGTAGTCACGTCGAGCCGCGTGACCTCGACGGGTTGCTCGCGTGGTTGCGCAGCGGCCGGCCGGTGACCCGCCGTACCGATTTCGCGGTGGGTACGGCGATGCCCGGCGGGCGTCTCGACCTGTGCAAGCAGGCGTTGGGGCCGCGCGGCGCCGAGCTGGTCGCGGAGGCGCTGCCGCACCGCGGGCCGACCCGGCATCTGCTGATGGGTACCGACGGGCTGGGCGACGCGGGCGCGGGCACGGGTGCCGAAGCGGCTACGGCCTCCGGGGCCGAGACGCTCTACCTCGGCTGCAACGGGATCACCGTCACCGGGGCGTGCCGCATCGCCGACCGGCTGATGGCCTCGCCCGGGATCGTGCGCGGGCTCTGGCTCAAGCGCAACCCGCTCGGTCCCGAGGGCGGTCGTCTCGTCGGCGAGGCCGTCGCCTCCGGGCTGAGTACGGTCGACCTGGTACAGACCCGTCTGGACGCGGGCGGCCTCGCTTGGTCGCGGCCGCCGTGGTGGCCGGGGTCGAGGTGCTCGATCTGGGGCGGGTTCGGTCGGCCGGGGTTCTCGGTGCCGAGGACAACCATCTCGGTGAGGAGGGCGCGGCGTCCGTCGCCCGGGCGCTGGCCGCCGTCCCGCACCGGCTGGCCCATCTGGACCTCGTTCATACGGGAATCGGCAGCGGGGGTGCGCTCCATCTGCTCGACGGGGCTCTGCGAGCGCCGTCCCCGACCCGGTTCACGCTGAGCGGGGGTATCGCGACCCGGGTCAAGCGCGAGCTGGGCCGCCTGGCCGCGGCCGTACCGGAACTCCGGCCGCATCCGGAGGTCGCCGCCGTGCGGAGCGTGCACCGGACCGCTTAGGAGAACCGGACCGCTTGGGAGAGCTGTCCGGCCGATCGTGTGCCCGCTTCCCGTCTGGGCGCGTCGATCGGTATCTCTGCGGGGCGGTGGCACGCCGGCGATCGCCCGCACTTCACCACCTGTGCGCCAAGCCAACCGGCCGCCGCGGGTGCGTACCCGGCGGCCGATATTCCGGGCGCTTGGTCGTCTCTCCGGGGCTTGCCGGGGATCTCGTGATTGACAGGTTTGGCTAATTGGATTAGCTTTTAGCTAACAAGGTTAGCCAAGCCTGGAGGATGTCGTGACCGAGTACCTCGCCGTCGATGGCGGCACGATCGCTTACGAGGTGGCCGGATCCGGCCCGCTGATCGTTCTCGCACACGGCATGGGCGACAGCCGCGCCGCCTACCACGCGGTGATCCCGTCGCTGGTGGCGGCGGGCTATCGGGTCGCCGCGGTCGATCTGCGCGGCTGCGGTGAGTCCAGCGTCGACTGGCCGGCCTGGAGCCGCACCGCCATCGCCGGCGACCTGCTCGCCGTGATCCGCCACCTGGGCGGCCCGGCCGTCCTCGTCGGCCATTCGATCTCCGGCGGCGCCGCCACCATCGCCGCGGCGCGCGAGCCCTCGCTGGTCACCGCGGTCGTCGAGCTGGCGCCGTTCACCCGCAAGCAGTCGGTCCGCCTCGGCGACCTGCGGGTGAAGCGCTTCCGGCAGGGCATGCTGCGGCTGCTCGGCGCGGGCGTGTTCGGCAGCGTGCCGCTCTGGCGCTCGTACCTCGACGTGGCCTACCCCGGCGTGAAGCCGGCCGGCTGGGCCGAGCGGCTCGGCCGCATCGACTCCCTGATGCGCGAGCCGGGCCGGATGAAGGCCATGCAGGGCATGGGCCGCAGCGCCCCGACCGACGCCGGCGCGCACCTCGGCGACGTCCGCTGCCCGGTCCTGGTCGTGATGGGCACGCTCGACCCCGACTGGGCCGACCCGCACGCCGAAGGCTCGGCGATCGTCGGCGCCCTGCCGTCCGGCCTCGGCCGCCTTGAGATGATTCAGGGCGCCGGGCACTACCCGCACGACCAGTTCCCCGACCAGACGGTCGCGCTCGTGCTCGCCTTCCTCCGGTCGGACGCCGCCCGTGCCTAGGGCGGGCCTGGACCCGGCGACCGTGGTCGCGGCCGGCGCCGCCCTCGCCGACGAGGTGGGCCTCGCCAACCTGACGATGGGCCTGCTGGCCGAGCGGCTGGGCGTGCGCACCCCGTCCCTGTACAAGCACGTGAACGGCCAGGAAGACCTCACCCGGCGCATCGCGGCCCTGGCGATGGGCGAGGCCGCCGACGCCATCGGCGGCGCGATCCAGGGGTTCGCCGGCCGCGACGCCCTGGCCGCCGCGGTGCGCGCCTTCCGCGCCTTCGTCCTGGAACACCCCGGCCGCTACGCCGCGACCATCGGCGTCGAGCCGTCCGGCCCGGACGATCCGCTGGCCACGGAGGGCCGGCGGGCGATGGACGCGTTCGTGGCGGTCCTGCGCGGCTACGAGATCGCGGAGCCCGACATGGACCACGCCCTGCGCATGCTCCGCAGCCTCTGCCACGGCTTCGCCACGTTGCAGGCGGACGAGGGCTTCCAGTGGAGCGCCGACGTCGACGAGAGCTTCGAGTGGATGATCGCCTTCACCGACCGGGGCCTGCGCGCCCTCTGAGAACGCCGCCGCCGGCGATCGCCCCGGCGGTCACCCGATCGGCCGGACAGGTCCTGGCGGACGTGCGGCACGCCGGAAAACCGGTCGCCGCGCGGGGCGGCGTGCTTCTACGCTCGACAACCATGGGCTTCGAGTGGGTTCCGCTGACCAAAGCCGACGTCGTGGCGTGGGCGGAGTTGCTGGCGGCGATCGACGAGGTGGACCAGGTCGGGGGGAGGGAGACCGCGGACGATCTCGCCGAGGATCTCGCCAACCCGCTGCTCGATCCCGTCGAGGGCACGCTGGGGGCGTGGGAGTCCGGCCGGCTGGTCGCGTACGGGGTGACGATGGCCCGGTCCGCGGCCGAGCCGGTCCATCGGATGAGCCTGTGGGGCGGGGTGCGTCCGGAGCACCGGCGCCGGGGGCTGGGGGGACACCTGCTGGAGTGGGCGATCGGCAACACCCCGGCGCTGCACGAGCGCCGCTTTCCCGGGCAGCCGCTGGAACTCCATGTCGAGGTGGACAGCCGCAACGAGGGCCTGCGGGCGCTGGTCACCAGGGCGGGGATGCAGCCGTCCCGGTGGTTCTACGGGCTGACCCTCGACCTGGGCGCCGAGCTGCCGGAGGTCTCGCTGCCCGAGGGGCTGGAGGTCATCGCCTACCGGGACGACCTGGAGGACGCCGTCAGGGAGGTGCGTAACCGCTCGTTCGTCGACCACTGGGGGAGTGTCCAGCACACCCCGGAGTCCTGGCGGAGCAACATCGTCGGGGTGCGGGCGTTCCGGCCGGAGGGGTCCTTCGTCGTGCTCGACGCGTCGGGGGAGTGCGTGGGCATCCTGCTCACCCACTGTTTCGAGGCCGACACCGAGGCGACCGGGGTCCGTGAGGCGTGGATCCAGATCATCGGCACTCCGCGCGAGTGGCGTGGGCGCGGGGTGGCGAGCGCGCTGCTCGCGCACGCGCTGGGCGAGTTCCGTGCCCAGGGGTACGACAAGGCCGGGCTGGGGGTCGACGCGGACAATCCGACCGGGGCCCTCGGCATCTACACCCGCGCCGGGTTCGAGATAGCGCGCCGCGTGACCGTCTACGGGCTCCCATTGGTCCCTCCGGCGGCAGGACGACCAGGGGACACCGCCGGCGGTGGATCGCCCGGCTGATCGGGGCGCGGCGGCGGAGGCGATCGTACGGCTGGATGACGAGATGGAGCGGGCGGGCTCCAGGCCGCCGCGCCGGTTCCCGCTGCCCGCCGGGTGGGAAGCGCGGTGGTGGACGAAGTCGGAACCAGCCGCCCGCGCGGCTTGAGCGCCTCGACGATCCGGTGCTCGTCGCCGGCCTCCTGCCAGATGCCGAGCCTTCTGCGGTCCTTCGGCTCGGAGCGCCGGGAAGGCCGGTCACGACTTCGCGTACAGGGCCTGCCAGTAGTAGCTCCACGGGGTTCCCCAGCCGTCCGCGACGAGTCGCCAGTCGTCGCCGGGCTGGTACACCTCGAGGAAACGCTCGGACTGCGCCTGGACCGCCGCGCTGTCGTGGACGTCGATGATCTCGCGGAGCAGGCCGGATGCGAGGGCCTGCTGGACCACGGCCTGCCCCTCGTAGTGTCCGTCCAGGTCCGGGTCCAGGTACTTGCCGACCGGGTTCTTCGTGTAGAGGTGCGTGGCGATGCCGTCGATGAGGGAGAGGTAGTTCTCGACCGTGTTCGCGGGCATCTCGGCGAACGAGTCGATGTTGACGCACAGGTCGAAGGGTTCGCCGCCGTAGAGGTCCTCCACCTCGTCGATCCCCAGGAACCTGATCTTCTCGAACTGCTCGCCGGTCAGGACGGCGCGCAGGTACTCGCGGGAGAGTCTCAGGCAGTTCTCCAGGTCGATGATGTGGTATTCCGCGACATCGTGGTTCGACAGGATGGCGTGGCAGGACCGGCCGTACCCGGCGCCGATCTCCAGGATCCGCGCGCCGTCCATTTTCACGGACCGTGCCATGAAGTCGAGCTCAAGAACCGCCTGCAGATAGTCCAGGCAGATCGACTCACCCCTCAGGGTGACCGCGACGGGCTCTCCCAGCTGGCGGTTCCTGATCCGGAGCATGCGCTCCCAGTTCTCCGGTGACAACTGGAGGCCAAGGTTGTGAATGAGCGTCTTCAAATATCTCCGGCCGTTGACCTCGGGGTTCCAGAGTGCGAGTTTGTAGTTCACCCGGCTGGATTTGAAACGGCTCAGATCGGGGATCTCGTCCAGGGCGAGATTGTTCTCGTTAATGTGCGCCCACTGAGGACTCTGGCCGTATTTGTGACTCATTTGTCTGCTCTTTCCTGGAGCTCGGCGATTCAGGGTCCGCAGGGCGCCGCCCTCACGTCCGCACGAGTATCGCGCACCGGACCGGCTCGCGCCTAGATCACCTCTCCGGCTCTCCCTGGGCCCGGAACCCCGGCACGCGGCGGCCCGCTGGAGCGCCAGGCCCCGGCGTCGATCGCGGGCGTGATCGTGACGGGGAGTTAATGGCGGTGCCGCCGAATACCCAGGTCAACACGGGGAAGTTACCCGTGGGACAACAAGATGTACTCGCAGTTCCACAGGTTGTTGTCGAAAAATTTATCCAATTGTGACATGCCGACTATAAGATCACGTTTCATGATCACGAATCTCCTCGTACCGGACAGACCGTCGGCTTGGCCGTGGCCTGGGGCTCCGGGCGTCGCGGCGCCGGACGGAAGGTTACCCGCGGTCGCCCGCTGACACGGCGGGTCTCGGTGGGCTAGGAATGATGCCACTGAACGAGACGCTCGCTGACCGGTTCGGAACGTGAAGGAATTCGGGATTGTCGATGCTTTTGCCGTTGGGTCAACGGATTTTCCGTCGCGCCGGACCCAATGAAACCGCCGGTTTTCCACGAATGGCAGGCCACCCGCTCCGCCCTCTCACCGCAGCCCTGTCGAGAACGATCCCCGTCTGAGAATTCCACGAGGTGGGGGAGTGGCTCACTCCGCCGCTGCGCAGGCCCCGGGTCGCCCGACTAAACGAGGATGTAGTAAATGCTGGCATCGCAGCATCGCAGCGTACTTGATGTCCTGAAGGGGCTGCTCGCCGAGAGCGCCGCGGGAAACGGCCGGTTGGTGCTGGTCAGCGGGGGACTGGCGAGCGGGAAGACCGAGTTGCTGCACGAGTTCTCGCGGATCGCGGCCGCCTCCGGCGCGTTGCTGCTCAGCGCCACCGGCTCCCTGGGGGAGAACACCCTGCAGGCGGGCATGATCGACCAGTTGTTCCACGGCGCGGGGCTGCCGGCGGAGGTCTCGGACCAGGTGTCACGGCTGATCCGGCGGCACACCGTGACGACCGGCGCTCCCCGGCACGCTGAGGCCGAGGTCGTCCGCGATATCGGCGATGTCCTGCTGGAGTTGTCCAGGGAGCGCCCGGTGGTCGTCGGCGTCGACGCCGTCCACCTGGTGGACGGCCTCTCGCTCCGGCTGCTGCTCTATCTGTGCCGCAGGATAAGCTCCGCCCGCATTCTGCTGATCATGAACGAGTGGGACCTGCCGCAGTCCACGATCCCGTCCTTCTCCGCCGAGGTCACCCGAGGGTTCCACCACCGGATCCGGCTGACCCCGCTGTCGGTCGGTGACATCGCCGAGGTGCTGCCCCCGACGATGGATCCGGCCGCCGCCGCCGTGCTCCAGCGGCTGAGCGGTGGGAACCCGATGCTGGTCAACGCCCTGATCGAGGACCATCGTGCCGACCCCGACGACCCGATCGCCGCCGGGGCGGCGTACGCCCAGGCGGTGATGGCGTGCCTGCACAGGTGGGAGCCGGAGCTGCTCTGGGTGGCCCGGGCCCTCGCGGTCCTGGGGGAGCCGGGCTCCGCCGGGCTGATCGGCGGCCTGGCGAAGATCAATCCGAAGGCCGCCGAGCGGGCGGTGGAGGTCCTGACCGAGGCGGGCCTGCTGGCCGGCGGCTGGTTCCGGCACCCGGTGGCCGCCGCGGCGGTGCTGGACGGTATCGGTGCCGAGGAGCGTTCGAGCCTGCACGTCCGCGCGGCCGTGCTGCTGTACCGGCGCGGCATGTCCACCACGAAGATCGCGGGGCATTTCGTCGCCGCGGACCGGGCGCCGGAGGACTGGGCGACCGGGGTGCTGCGGGACGCGGCCGAGCAGGCGCTGGCCGGCAACGAGGTGGCCGTGGCCGTGCAGTGCGTGGAGCTGGCCCTGCGGTCCGTCCGCGACGAGAGCGAGCGTCTGGCGATAACGAAGGTGCTGGTCCGGGCGCTGTGGCGGGTCAACCCCTCGGCGGCCGCGCTGCATCTGCCGCTGCTGCGGGAGGCCCTGGAGAAGGGATGCCTGTTCGGCCAGGACGCGGCGGCCGTGGTGCGGCACTCGCTGTGGAACGGCGACGTGCGGACGGCGTCGAGGGCGATGGAGGCGCTGACCGCGACCCCCGATCTGCTGAACGTGCAGACCGCCGCCGAGCTGCACCTCACCTACCAGTGGTTCTACGGGACGTCGCGGGGGCCGCACGGGAGGTTCGACACCGCCTCCGCCTGGGGCGACGAGGCCCGCAGGATGACCTCGATCTGGACGCACGGCGACGGCGAGGTGGCGCTGGTGAGCGCCGAGAACATCCTGCAGAGCTGCCGGCTCGGCGAGACCACCCTGGAGGTGGTGGCCATCGCGGTACTGACCCTGATGTACGGGGGCAGGACGGAGCGGGCCACTCACTGGTGTGACGAGCTGATCGAAGAGGCGGTCCGCAGCGGCGCGCTCACCTGGCAGGCCGTGCTCGGTGCGGTCCGGGCCGAGATCGCGTTCCGGCAGGGGGAGGTGGTGGTCGCCGCGGCCAAGGCGAAGGCCGCCCTGGAGCTGATGCAGGCGCAGAGCTGGGGGATCCTGATCGGCTACCCGAGGTCGACGCTGCTGCTGGCCCATACGGAGATGGGGCAGTACGAGGAGGGGGCGGAGCTGCTGCAGCAGCGCGTGCCCGACGAGATGTTCGCGACCCTGATCGGCCTGCGCTACCTGCACGCGCGCGGTCACTACTACCTGGCCACCGATCGGGTGCTCGCCGCGATCAGCGACTTCCAGACCTGCGGCAGGCTCATGCAGGACTGGGAACTCGACCGGCCGATGCTGGTTCCCTGGCGCAGCAACCTGGCCGAGGCGAACCTCCGGCTCAGCCGCTGGGGGGTGGCCCGCGACCTGGTGAGGGAGCAGATCGACCGGCTCAAACCCATCGACCTGCGGACCCGGGGCGTATCCCTGCTGATCCTGGCCGCCGCCGGCGGGCTCGCGCAGCGTACCGAGCTGCTGCGCGAGGCGGTGGAGTGCCTGCGGACGGCGGGCGACCGGCTGCTGCTGTCCCGGGCGCTGGCCGATCTGGGCGCGGCCCTGCAGCAGCTCGGGGAGGCCGACGAGGCCAAGTCGCTGATCTGCCGGGCGATGCGGGAGGCCGAGATCTGCCACTCCGGCGTGATGCCCCTGCGGTTCAGCAGGAGCTGGACCACCGGCCCCGTTCTGCCGGACGCGGGGGAGTCCGCCGAGGACCCGAACTCGCTGGGGCTCAGCGACTCGGAGTGCAGGGTGGCGGAGCTGGCCGCGCTCGGGCACACCAACCGGGAGATAAGCCGGACGCTGCACATCACGGTGAGCACTGTCGAACAGCATCTGACCCGCGTCTACCGGAAGTTGGGAGTGAAGAGCCGGGCCGATCTGCCTCCGGTTCTCACGCCCTCCGACCGGCGGGCGTCCGCCGGCCCGCCCGGGGCGGGATCGAGGGCCAAGCCGGGCATGCGGGGAATCGCACAGTGAACAGTTTCCCAATCCCAGGAGTCACCTATGCCAGTCACGTCGTCGTGCCGGATCTGCTCGGGCACGGTTCGCGAGTTCCTCGATTTCGGCAGGCAGCCGCTCTCCGACGCGTTTCTGACGCCGGAGGACCTCGATGGGGAGTTCTTCTTCACCCTTGCCGTGGGGAGCTGTGAATCGTGCACGATGGTGCAGCTCATGGAGGAGGTGCCGCGCGACCGCATGTTCCACGAGAGCTATCCGTACCTCTCCTCGGGGTCGGCCGTCATGCGCGAGCACTTCCAGGCGATCGCCAAGCGCTTCCTGTCCGCCGAGCTCACCGGGCCTGACCCGTTCGTCGTCGAACTCGGTTCGAACGACGGCACCATGCTCCGGGTGATCGCCGAATCGGGTGTCCGTCACCTGGGGGTGGAGCCGTCCGGCGGGGTGGCGGATCTGGCCGCGGCCAAGGGCATCCGGGTGCGCAAGGACTTCTTCGAGGAGGCGACCGCGTCCGACATCCTTGCCGCCGACGGACCGGCCGACGTCATCTACGCCGCCAACACCCTGTGCCACATCCCGTACATGGAGTCGATCCTGCGCGGTGTCGACAGGTTGCTGGCGCCCGGCGGGGTCTTCGTGTTCGAGGACCCGTACTTCGCCGACATCCTGGAGCGCACCTCGTTCGACCAGATCTACGACGAGCACTTCTTCTTCTTCACGGTCCGCTCGGTACAGGAGATGGCGCGGCGGTTCGGGTTCGAG
Organism: Streptosporangium vulgare; assembly: GCF_042428775.1. Lineage (NCBI taxonomy): Bacteria > Bacillati > Actinomycetota > Actinomycetes > Streptosporangiales > Streptosporangiaceae > Streptosporangium > Streptosporangium vulgare. Next base: position 77,264 of record NZ_JBHMBS010000001.1, read on the forward strand.
CTCGTCGACGCGGAGCGGCTCTCCGTGCACGGCGGCGAGGTCCGCTACACCCTGGCGCGTCCGGGAGCGAGGCAGCCGAGCCGGGCGGTGAGCGACCTGCTGGCCGAGGAGAGCGCGGCCGGGGTCACCGAGCCGGCGACGCTCGAAGGCTTCGCCTCCCGGGTCGGGCGCATCCGCGAGCAGTTGCCGGCGCTGCTGGGCGAGCTGCGCGACGAGGGAAAGCGGGTCGCCGGATACGGCGCCACCGCCAAGAGCGCGACGGTGACGAACTACTGCGGCATCGGTCCCGAGCTGGTCCCCTTCGTCTGCGACACGACCGCGGGCAAGCAGGGCAGGCTCACGCCGGGGGCGCACATCCCGGTACGGAGCCCCGAGGCGTTCTCCGACCCCTACCCGGAGTACGCGCTGCTCTTCGCCTGGAACCACGCGGAGGAGATCATGGAGAAGGAGAAGGAGTTCCGCGAGGCGGGCGGCAAGTGGATCCTCTACGTTCCCGAGGTGCGCGTTGTCTGACCGGCCGCTGGTCGTGGTCCTGGGCGCCTCCGGTTTCGTGGGCTCCGCCCTCGTGACGGAGCTGGCCGGGCGGGACGTCCGGCTGAGGCTGGTGGCGCGCAGGCCCGCCGTGGTCCCTCCGGGCCACGCGGCCGAGGCCGAGGTCCTCACCGCCGACCTCACCGGCGCGGGCCAGGTCGCCGAGGCGATCGCCGGCGCCGACGTGGTGGTCAACCTGCTGCTCTACACCGGCGGCGGGACCTGGCGGGCGGCGGAGGACGAGTCGCGGGGCGAGCGGGTGAACGTCGGCGTGGTACGCGACGTCGTCGCGGCCGTCCGGGCGGAACGCCGGGACGGCCCGCCCCCCGTGGTCCTCTTTCCCGGCTCGACCTCCCAGGTCGGCCCGAGAGCGGAGGCCAGGATCGACGGCACCGAGCCGGACGCCCCGGTGACCGCCTACGACCGGCAGAAACTGGCCGCCGAGCGGGAGCTGAAGGCCGCCACGGCGGAGGGCCTGCTGCGCGGGGTCACGCTCCGGCTCGGCACGGTGTTCGGCGGCCGGGTCTCCCCGACCGCCACCGACCGGGGGGTGGTGACCACCATGGTGCGCCGCGCGCTGGCGGGTGAGCCACTGACCGTGTGGAACGACGGGACGGCCGAGCGCGACCTGCTCTACGTCGGGGACGTGGCCGACGCCTTCCTGGCCGCGCTCGACCACGCCGACTCCCTCGCGGGCCGGCACTGGCTCATCGGCACCGGCGGCGGCCGGAGCGTGCGCGACGTCTTCACGGCCGTCGCCGCGGCCGTGGCCGCCAGGACGGGGGCGCCCGCGGTCCCGGTCATCTCGGTGCCGGCGCCGCCGGACGCCACCGGAATGGACTTCCACAGCGTCGTCGCCGACCCGGCCGCCTTCCACGCGGTCACCGGATGGCAGGCCCGGGTGCCGTTCCGCGAGGCGCTGGAGCGCACCGTCTCCTCACTGATCGGCGGTGACGAGGTACCGATCTGAGGAGTTTCGGGCGACCCCTATCTTGCCCCCGGGCGACCCCTACCTTGTTGACCCCGCACCGGAGGTCCGAGCATGCTGGACCACGTTCCGTGACCGTCCGTCATCCTCGACCGATTGGCGACTGTTGTGACCGAACACCCCCCGGCGGCGCGGCCGTAATGAGATCCCGCGCGCTCGCAGTCACCGGCGCTTTCGAGTTCACCCCCGAGGTGTTTCCCGACGAGCGGGGTCTCTTCGTCTCCCCCTTCCAGGAGGCGGCGTTCGTCGAGGCGGTCGGGCACCCGCTCTTCCCGGTCGCGCAGACCAGCCAGAGCGCTTCGGCGCGCGGCGTGCTCCGCGGGATCCACTTCACCCTCGCCCCGCCGGGGACCGCCAAGTACGTGCACTGCGCGCGGGGAAGCGCGCTGGACATCGTCGTCGACCTCCGGGTCGGCTCCCCGACGTTCGGGGAGTGGGACCAGGTGGTGCTGACCGGTGAGAGCTTCCGCTCGGTGTACTTCCCGCCGGGGCTCGGCCACGCCTTCGTCGCGCTCGAGGACGACACCGTGATGTCCTACCTGCTCTCACAGCGGTACCGGAAGGAGAACGAGCTCGCGCTCTCGGCCCTGGACCCGGAGATCGGGCTGCGGCTGCCCGAGGACCTGGCGCCGATCCAGTCGGAGCGGGACCGGGAGGCGCCCACCCTGGCGGAGGCGCGGGCGCTGGACATGCTGCCCGACCACAAGGAGTGCCTGCGGATCGAGGAGACCTTCCGGCGGGCGTGACGGCGGCGTGCGGCAGCCGGTCGCGGCTCGGGGAGCTCCCGAGCTGCGGCCGTCGAAAGATGAAATTTCGTATCAAAGGAGTCAGTATGGCCGCACCCTCTCGGCGGCAGACTCGTTCACCGTTGCAGGTGCGGCTCGCGGAATCCGTGCTCTCCCCCGGTGGGTGGTTCGCGACACTCGACGACTTCCACCGATGGCTGGCCGAGACGGCGAGCCTTACGTACATGAACGTGCGGAGGGTGCCGTTGAACGGGCTGTCCGGCTGGGAGGTGGAGCGGCACACCGGCAACCTCCGGCATCGGACCGGAAAGTTCTTCAGCGTCGAGGGGCTGGACGTCCACGTTCCCGGCCGGGTGGTCTCCCACTGGTCCCAGCCGATCATCAACCAGCCGGAGATCGGCATCCTGGGCATCCTGGTCAAGGAGATCGACGGGATCCCGCACTGTCTCATGCAGGCCAAGCGTGAACCGGGCAACCACAACGGCCTGCAGCTCTCACCCACCGTGCAGGCCACCCGGAGCAACTACACCCGGGTACACCGGGGCAGGCCGGTCCCCTATCTCGACCACTTCCTCGACACCTCGGGCCACGAGGTGATCGCGGACATCCGCCAGTCCGAGCAGGGCGCCTGGTTCTACCGGAAGCGCAACCGGAACATGATCGTTGAGATCACCGGGAAGATCGAGGTCGCCGAGGGCTTCTGCTGGCTGACCCTCGGCCAGCTGCACACCCTGATGTCGGTGCCGGATCTGGTGAACATGGACGCGCGGACCGTGCTGGCCTGCATGCCGTTCTCGGGAGCAGGACTGACGCCGGCGCCGACGTCCGCGCTCTCCGCGGAGCCGGGCGACGCGTTCCGTGCCGCGCTCGTCCGCTCCTGCGATCCGGACGAGACCGGCCCGCACACCATGGGGGAGGTGCTGAGCTGGATCACCGACATGCGTACCAGGACCGACCTGCACGTCCGCCTGACCCCCCTCGACGAGGTGCGGGGATGGCGGCGTACGGACGAGACGATCTCCCACGAGACCGGCCGCTACTTCGACGTCATCGGGGTGAGCGTGGAGGCGGGCGGGCGCGAGGTCGGCCGCTGGGACCAGCCCATGCTCGAACCCTCCGGGACCGGGGTCATCGCGTTCCTGGTCGGAGAGATCGGCGGAGTGCTGCACGCCCTGGTACACGCGCGGGTCGAGCCGGGCTACGCCGACGTGGTGGAGCTGGGGCCGACCGTGCAGTGCACCCCGGAGAGCTACGACCACCTGCCCGCCGGGGCGCGCCCGCCCTTCCTGGACGAGGTGCTGGGGGCCGGCCCCGAGCGCGTCCGGTTCGAGACGATCCTGTCGGAGGAGGGCGGGCGCTTCCACCGCGCCCGCAACCGCTATCTCATCGTGTACACCGACGAGGCCGCCGGGATCGACCACCCCGAGTACCGCTGGCTGAGCGTGTCCCAGCTCGGAGAGCTGCTGCGGCACAGCTTCTATCTCAACATCCAGGCGCGCAGCCTGCTGTTCTGCCTGACGAGCCTGACGAGCCTGACGGGCACGGCTACAACGACGCCAGTACCTCTCGCAGCGCGCTGATCACCCTGTCCTGGACGTCGCCGGGCAGCGAGGGGTACATCGGCAGCGAGAAGATCTCGCCGGCGAGCTCCTCGGTGACGGGCAGGCTGCCGGTGCCGTAGCCGAGGTGGGCGAACCCGGTCATGGTGTGGACCGGCCACGGGTAGCTGATGTTCAGCTGGATGTCGTACGCCTTCAGCGCCTCGATGATGTCGTCGCGGCGTGGGTGGCGCACGACGTAGACGTAGTAGACGTGCTCGTTGCCCTCGGCGAGCGCGGGAAGGACGAGATCGGTGTCGCCGAGGCCGTCGGCGTAGCGGGCCGCCACCGCCCGCCGGTCGTCGACGTACCGGTCGAGCCGGCGCAGCTTGCGGCGGAGGATCTCGGCCTGCAGCTCGTCGAGCCTGCTGTTGTGGCCGGGGGTCTCGACGACGTAGTAGGTCTTCTCCATGCCGTAGTAGCGCAGCCTGCGCAGGTTACGCTCGACCTCGTCGTCGGAGGTGAGCGTCGCGCCGCCGTCCCCGTAGGCGCCGAGCACCTTGGTCGGGTAGAAGGAGAACCCCGCGGCCTTCCCCATCGATCCCGCGAAGCGCCCGTGGTGGCGGGCGCCGTGCGCCTGCGCGCAGTCCTCGAAGATCACCAGGTCGTGCCTGGCCGCGAGCCGTTCCAGCGGCTCCATCTCGACGCACTGGCCGTACAGGTGGACCGGCAGAAGACACCGGGTCCGCTCGGTGATCGCGGACTCCACCTGGGAGGTGTCCATCAGGTAGTCGTCCCGGCGCACGTCCACGAAGACCGGCCTCGCGCCGATCGAGTCGATCGCGACCACCGTCGGAGCCGCGGTGTTGGAGACCGTGATCACCTCGTCGCCGGGACCGACCCCCATGGCCTGCAGCCCCAGCTTGATCGCGTTGGTGCCGTTGTCGACGCCGACGCAGTGTCCCACCCCGTGGTAGCCGGCGAACTCCGCCTCGAAGGAGCGGACGCTCTCGCCGAGGACCAGCTGCCCTGACCGGAACACCGTCTCGACGGCGTCCATGATGTCCTTCTGCTCGCTGTCGTATTCCCGCAGATAGTCCCAGACACGCGTGGTCATGGCAGTCCCTTTCTCGAAGGCTCGGCCCAGCATAATGATCCGGAGAGAGGCAGGGGATCCCCCTGTGGCCGGGCGGAAACGGCCACTCCGGGGGGGCGCCGGGCGGGGTGTTAGGGGTCACCCCTAACAGTGTGTGCCGCACCCCAGTCTCCGCCGCCGTTCGTTGCGGTCGAATGACGAACCGGATAACATGCCGCGCTTTTCCGTTTTTCGCGCTGTGAACGCGATCCGGGACGGACGCGCCCGCGGAAAACGGTTAGGGGTGTTGCCCCAAATAGGCCCTAACTAGCATTGCCAGCAGATCGCAGTGACTGATTTGTCGCCGATGGGCCACTTTTTCTGCCGCGAAATCAGTACTTATCAGATCAGAAATCCCAGAGAGACAGGATTCTCCCAGATGGCGAAACATTTCCTCTTCCTGGTTCATCCCGACCATGGCCACGTGATCCCCAATCTGGCCGTGGTGACGGAGCTGGTCCGCAGAGGAAACCGTGTCTCCTATCTGACCGGAGACATGATGGTGGGAATCGTGGAGGAGGCCGGCGCCACCGCGCTGCGCTACGACTCGAAGTACCGGGACTCGGACTTCCTGGAGCTGGCACGCGACCCGCTGTACCTGCTCTCGGTCCTGCTCGACGAGAGCGCGGACATGCTGGCGGCGCTGGAGTCCTACCCGGCCGACGACCTCCCCGACATGATCGTCTACGACACCTCCATCCTCTACGCCGGGCGGATCCTGGCCAGGAAGTGGAACCGGCCCGCGACCCAGCTCATCCCGATGTTCGCGTCGAACGCGAACTTCTCGTACCTGAACGCGATCTACAACTCCGACGGGGCCGAGCAGTCCATGCCGAACTGGGTGGATGACATGTTCGCCCGGATCAGCGCCCTGTCCGGCGCGCACGGGGTCGACGTCCCGCCCGCGGAGCTGTGGTGGGAGATCCAGGACTTCAGCATCATCAACATGCCGCGGTCCTTCCAGTACGTCGGTGACAGCTTCGACGAGCGGTTCGCCTTCGTGGGGCCGTGCCTGGGCGAGCGGAACTTCCTGGGCGAGTGGCAGCCGCCGGCGAGCGGGCTTCCGGTCGCGCTCGTCTCGTTCGGAGCGGTCTTCAACGAGTATCCGGACTTCTTCCAGATGTGTGTACGGACCTTCACCGACGTTCCGTGGCACGTGGTGATCACGGTCGCGGACGGGATGGACCCCGCCGACCTGGGCCCGCTGCCCCCCAACATCGAGGCGCACCGGTGGATGCCGCACTACAAGGTGCTCCAGCACGCCTCGGTGGCCGTCACCCACGGGGGCATGGGCACCGTGATGGAGGCGCTGCACTCCGGCTGCCCCATGGTGGTCGTCCCGACGTCGTCCATCGACGCGGTGGCCGCTCGGCGGATCGAGGAGCTGAACCTCGGCCGGGCCATCCCGCCGGAGGAGGTCACCGGGGAACTGCTGCTCCAGGCGGTGCTCGAGGTGGCGGGCAGCGAGGTCATCCAGCGGTGCACCGGGGAGATGCAGAAGGATCTACACGCCTCGGGCGGCACCCTGCGGGCCGCCGACGAGCTTGAGAAGTACCTGCTGCGGATCACGTGATGGGCGAACCACTCGAGTTTCGGATCATGGGGCCGCTCGGAGTGTTCAGCGAGGGCGAGGAACTCCGGATCGGCGGCGCCAGGGAGCGCGCGATCCTGGCCAGCCTGGTGCTGAACGCGGGCCGCGTCGTCGGGGTGGATCGGCTGATCGAGGTGGTGTGGGACGGGCTCGCTCCGCGGAGCGCCCGCGCGCAGATCGCCATCTGCGTGTCGCGGCTGCGCAGGGCGCTGGGGGACCGGGCGGACGACATCATGACGTCGAGCCCCGGCTACCTGCTCAGGGCGGCCCCCGAGCAGATCGACAGGCTCCGCTTCGACGACCTCGTGGCGCGGGCGCGCCGGCGGGCCGCCGGGGGCGACAGGGAGGGCGCGATCACCATCCTGCGGGACGCGCTCGCCCTGTGGCGGGGCACCCCGTTCGAGGACATCCACGGCATGCGCTACGACGCGGCCCGGCTGCGGGAGTCGCGGCTGGAGGCGATCGAGGCGTGCCTGGAGCTGGAGCTCGAACTCGGCAACCACCTCAAGGTGATCGCGGAACTGGTTCCCGTGGTGGAGGAGCACCCGCTCAGGGAGCGTGCCCGGGCGCAGCTGATGCTGGCCCAGTACCGCTCGGGGCGCCGCGCCGAGTCACTGCGGACCTACCAGGAGGGCCGGCGGCACCTGGTGGAACAGGTCGGGCTTGAGCCGGGGCCGGAGCTGAGGCGGCTGCACGACCAGATCCTGCGGGACGAGTCCGCGCTGATGGAGGTGCCGGTGGCGCGGCGGGCGGAGGAGTTCGTCGTCCCCTCCCAGCTCCCCCCGCAGGCCCTGCCGTTCACCGGGCGCGTCGCGGAGCTCGCCGTCCTGGACGACGCGCTCCGCTTCACCCCGGAGGCGACCGGGCCGGGAACGGTGGTCGTGACGGGCCTGGGCGGTTTCGGGAAGACCGCGCTGGCCCTGCGGTGGGCGCACCGCAGGATCGCCCAGTTCCCCGACGGGCAGCTCTTCGTCGACCTACAGGGGGGTGAGGGCGCGGCGGCCCTGGACCCCGGTGTCGTCGCCGGCCGTTTCCTGCGCGCGCTCGGCGTGGCCGGCCACGCCATCCCGGAGGATCTCAGCGAGAAGCTGGCCCTGTACCGCAGCAGGACGGCGCGTGGGCGGCTGCTCGTCGTACTGGACAACGCCCGTGACAGCGCCCAGGTCATCCCGCTGCTGCCGGGCGGCGCGCACTGCCGGGTGATCGTCACGAGCCGGGATCCGCTCGACGAGTTCGTGGCCCGCCAGGGCGCGCACCGGGAGTTCGTCCGGCCGCTGGGCTTCGAGGAGTCCAGGGCGCTGGCGGTCATGCTGGTCGGCACCGCCAGGATGGAGGCCGAGCCGCAGGCGATGACCAGGCTCGCGGCCAGTTCCTCGGGGTGCCCGCTCACCCTGCGGATGGCGGCGGCGCGGCTCTGCTCGGGGTCCTACCGGGGATCGGTCGACGAGCTCGCCGGCTGACGGCCATGACGGTTACGGCCTGGCCAGGATGGCGCCCAGGACGCCGGTCAGCGCGTTCGCCGACGCCTCCGCGCCGGGGGAGCGCCAGCCGACGTGACCGTCGGGGCGGATGAGCACGGCTCCGGCGGTGCCCACGCCGAACTCCTCCGCCCACGTCGGTGAGGTGAGCTCCGTCGAGCCGTCGGCGGAGACCTCCAGGGCGGTGACGGCGACCCCGGTGTCCTGGGCCGCCTGCTTGGCGGCCTGCGCCCAGCCGGTGCCCGCGGGCGTCATCAGGGTGAACGAGCCGCCCAGCAGGTCCAGGGTGGAGACCCGACCGCCCCGCCGCGACAGCCAGACGTGGGGCATGCGGTGGCCGGGGCGCGCGGTCGGCACGTAGGTCCGGTAGGGGTCGGCGGGTTCGGGGGCGGGCGTCCCGTCCGCGACGACGGCGGCGGAGTCGTAGTGGAAGCCGAGCACCAGGCCCTCCGAGCTGCGCCGGCCCGCCTGCCGGTCGATCGACTCCTGCATGGTCAGGCGGCCCTCCATCATCTGGAAGGTGATGAGCGCGTTGTTCAGGCTCTCGGTGACCGTACGGTCGGAGATCGGGCGCCGCTCGGGCGTGTAGGTGTCGAGAAGGCCGGCTCCCGCGGTGCCCCGGAGCACGGCGGCGAGCTTCCAGCCGAGGTTGTGCGCGTCCTGGATGCCGCAGTTCATGCCGAACCCGCCCTGCGGGGTGGCCACGTGCGCCGCGTCCCCCGCGAGGAAGACCCGGCCGCTGCGGAACTCGTCGGCGACCACGGCCTGCTGGAGCCAGGGCATGATGCCCACGATGTTCACCGCCAGGTCGGGGATGCCCGCCGCGGACCGCACCGCCGCGACGCAGACCTCCTCGGTGAAGTCGTCGGGGCTGCCGCCGTGCGCCGGGTCGTACCCGGTCTGGATCATCCACCGGCGCTGGTTGTCCACCGCCTCCACCGCGCACGGCGGGTTGCTGAGCAGGAAGTAGAGCGCGGCCTGGCGATCGCGGAGCAGCGGCCCCAGGTCGGCGTCGAACATGACGCTGATCATGTTGCCCAGCGGGGGAGGACCGGTCATCGCGATGCCGAGCGCGTCCCTCGTGGTGCTCCGGCCGCCGTCGGCGGCCACCAGGTAGCGGGCGCGGACCACGCGGCGGACCCCCGCGGACTCGATCACCGCCTCGACGCCGTCCGCGGTATTCCGCATCTCCGTCATGGTCGTGTCGAAACGGACGTCGGCGCCCGGCTGCGCCTCGGCGAGCGCGCGCAGGATCACCTCGAAACGGTCCTGGGCGCAGATGTAGGTGTAGGTCGGGCTCTGCGGGGCGTCCTCGTGCAGCGGCGCGACCGCCCGCAGGAAGTCGTCGTCGGTGAGCGACGTTCCGACGCCCACCGCCAGGGTCTCCTCGCGGGGCAGGCCGGCGCGTTCGACCTCGTCCTGGATTCCCCACGCCCTGACCAGTTCCATGGTCCTGGTCGAGACGAGCCGGGCCTTGGGAAAGAGTGAGGTGCCCCGGTGCCTTTCTACGAGCAGGGAGGATATCCCGTGCCTCGAAAGCTCGATCGAGGCGGACAGGCCGACCGGGCCGCCTCCGACAATCAACACCTCGACATCGAGCTCGTCCATGGCGTCAGAGTTCCGCACCGCTGTCATCAGCGTCAATAGCCGGATATCCGGATGATATCGGGCTGAAAACCGCCTTCAGTAGCCTCTCCCATTGCAAGCGGACGACAGGATCGGCCCCATTTCATCTCACCACTGACACCCTGGAGACGAGGATGCTCTTTACCGAAGGCTCCGTGGCCCTGGTAACAGGCGGGTCGCGCGGAATCGGGCGGGCTGTGGCGCTCGATCTGGCCAGGGAGGGCGCCCATGTCGTGGTCAACTACCTGCGGGCCGAACAGGACGCCAAAGACGTCGTCACCCAGATCGAGGAGGCGGGCGGCAGCGCGACGGCGGTCCAGGCGGACGTCACCGACGAGGGGGCGGTCCAGCAGCTCTTCCGCAACCTGCGGTCCGACTTCGGCCGGCTGGACGTGCTGGTGACCAGTGCCGGGATCACCCGCGACCGGCATCTCGTCGCCATGAGCCTCGCCCAGTTCCGCGAGCCGATGGACGTCAACGTCACCGGTACCTTCCTCAGCTGCAGGGAGGCTCTTCGGATCATGCAGCACCAGCGCCGCGGCTCGATCGTGACGCTGTCCTCGGTCAGCGGGCTCGACGGTGGTTTCCCCGGCCAGACGAACTACGTGGCCTCCAAGGGGGCGATCATCGCCTTCAGCAAGGCCCTGTCCTACGAAGCGGCACCGCACGGCGTCCGGGTCAACGTGGTGGCCCCCGGATTCGTCGCCACCGACATGACCCGCAGCGTGCCGGCCCAGATCAGGAAGCAGTACGAGTCCCGTATCCGGCTGGGCCGCATGGGGCGGCCCGAGGAGATCGCGTCGATCGTGAGCTTCCTCGCCTCGGAGAAGGCGTCGTACGTCACCGGCGAGGTGATGGTCGCCCACGGCGGCGGCCTGGGATGAGCCTGTCATCCACAGCACGATCCTCGACAGCACGAGCACGGAGGAAAGATGACCATCGACGAGCTGCGCACAAGGGCTGCCCAGCGTCAGCAGGCGTGTAGCCAGATCAAGAAGATGATCGTGTCCAGGCTGGATCTGGAGATCGAGCCGAACTGGATCACCGACGATCAGCCCCTGTTCGGCCGCGGTCTGGAGCTGGACAGCCTGGACATCCTGGAGCTGTACGTCGCCATCGAGGCGGAGTTCGGGGTGGCCCTCTACGACAGCGAGATGGCCGTCTTCGGCTCGGTGTCCCGGCTCGCCGAGACGATCAACCCCGACCTGCGAGCGGCAGCCGCGGTATGACCGTTGCCCAGTCGTCACGGGAATCGCTCAGCCTGAACAACGACCAGATCAGGGAGCTGATCCCGCATCGCTGGCCGATGCTGCTGCTCGACCGCGTCGACAAGGTCGAGCCGGGCGTCAAAGGCACGGCGATCAAGAATGTCACCGGGACCGAGATCTGGTTCCAGGGGCATTTCCCCGACGAGGCGATCCTGCCGGGCGTCGTGGTCATCGAGGCGATGGCCCAGCTCGCCGGGGTGGTCTTCTCGCTCACCGGAACAAGCAAGATCAGTTACTTGGCGGGGGTCAGGTCGATGCGCTTCCGCCGCAGGATCGTCCCCGGTGACCAGCTGGTCCTGACCGCGGAGCGAAGCGCGGGCGGCAGAGGCTTCGGGGAGTACCGGGTCTCGGCGCGAGTGGACGGAAACGTCGCCGCCGAGGGAATCATCACGATCGCCGACCCGGCGGCCGGCAGCACTCATGGAGAGGTGTGAGGAATGGATTCCGTGCTTGCGAACGCGCATCCGGAGGAGACCGTCTTCGGACAGGTGCGGGACGCGACGGTTCCGCTGCGCTTCTCGACGCCGGCCGAGGAGTACAAGGCCATCAGGGAGCGGGCCGCGCTGCTCGACCTGAGCGGGCTCGGCCTGATCGAGATCAGCGGTGACGGCGCCGTCGACTTCGCGCAGCGGGTCCTCGCCCGCGACGTCGAGTACCTGACCTCCGAGCGCTGCATGATGAGCCTCGTCCTGGACGAGTCGGGGCAGATCGTCGACCAGGTGGTCGTGTGGGGCCGGGAGAACGGGATGTTCCTGGAGAGCTCCTGCGGCACCGGACAGCGCCTGCTCGAACACCTGCAGAAGCACAACGACGAGGGAGTCGACATCGTCGACCGCTCCGGCGAGCTGACGATCCTGGGCCTGGAGGGCCCCTACGCCTGGGGCGTGGTGGGCCGGCTGATCGACAGCGAGCTGGCCTCACTGCCGTTCGAGGCGGTGGCGGACACGACCTGGAACGGCGTGGACATCGTGTTCGGGCGGACCGGGTTCACCAGCGAGTACGGCTACCAGATGATCGTGCCCACCGAGTCGGCCGCCGAGCTGTGGAGGCAGTCGCTGGAACAGGCGGTGCCCGCCGGTCACGAGGTGCTGGAGATCGCCATGCTGGAGGTCCGGCAGCCGGTGATCCGTCACGAGGTGACCGACGGGGCCACCATCATCGAGAGCGGCGCCAACTGGCTCGTCGACATCACCAAGGAGTCGTTCATCGGCAGGGAGGCGGTGCTGGAGGCGTTCAACGGCCCCACCGGCCGCAGGACCCTCGGCTTCAGCGGTGGCGCGTCGGTCCCCGAGCCGGGCACCCGGGTGCTGGCCGCCGGTCAGGACATCGGCGAGGTGGTGTACGCGGTGCACAGCCTCGGGCTGGACGCCCCGCTCGGCCTGATCAGGGTGGACGCGGAGTTCGCCGCGGCGGGCCTGCGGCTCACCGTCGGCGACGCCGAGGTCACCACGCTGACCAGCCCCTACATCACACCCAAGAGCTGGAGCATCCCGATCATCTGATCGGTCGATCGCCGGAGAAGGAGTAAGCATGGCGTCGCGCCCCGTCGTCATCACCGGTCTGGGTGTCATCTGCGCCATCGGCCGGGACCCGACAGAGTTCTGGCTGCGGCTCATGTCCGGCCAGGGTGGTGTCACCCCGGTCGACGACGAGGCGTTCGCCGTGTTCACCGCCAGGTACGCGGGCCAGGTCCCCGCCGGGTGGATCGCCGAGCAGCTCGCGGACGCCGACGCGGACCTGGACCGCACCGCCCAGCTGGCCCTCATCGCGGCACGTCAGGCCGTCGGTCAGGCCGGCCTGTCGGCGGACGACGTCGAGGCCGACCGGTTCGGGCTGGTACTCGGCAAGTGCCAGGCGACCCCCGACGCGGCGGGCCGCTACCAGCCCATGCACCGCACCGGCGACGTGGTGGCCGGGCGGCTGGGCATGCGCGGGCCGCGCATCCTGGTGTCGACGGCGTGCGCGGCCGGTGGCAACGCCGTCGGCCTCGCGAAGGACAAGATCCTCACCGGCGAGGCCGACGTGGTGCTGGCCGGTGGCGTCGACCCGCTGCTCTTCGGCACCTACGCCGGGTTCGCCGGGCTGCAGGCGCTCAGCACCGGCCCCTGCGCGCCCTACAGCCGCTCCGACGGTCTCAACCTCGGCGAGGGCGCGGCCTTCCTGCTGCTCGAACCGCTGGACCGGGCGCTGGCCAGGGGGGCGACCCCGCTGGCCGAGGTCGCCGGGTACGGGCTGTCCGCGGACGCCTACCACGCGACCGCGCCCGACCCCACCGGGCGAGGCGGCGCGAGCGCGGTACGCCGGGCGCTGGCCGACGCGGGCATGAGCACCGACGACGTGAGTTACGTCAGCGGTCACGGCACCGGGACGCCGGCCAACGACGCGATGGAGGCCAAGGTGATGCGGGCGGTCTTCGGCGACCGCGCGCCGCGGGTGCCCACCAGCAGCATCAAGTCCTTCGTCGGCCACACCCTGGGCGCGGCCGGCGCGGTCGAGGCGGTCGCCAGCGTGCTGGCGCTCCAGCACGGCATGGCGCCGCCGACCATCGGCTTCGACACCGACTCCGTGACGGATCTGGACTTCGTGCCCAACGTGGCCAGGCGGATGCCGATCGAGACCGTGGTGTCCAACAACTACGCCTTCGGCGGCAACAACGTCGCGCTCGCGCTGACCGTCCCGGGCGGCGAGCGCGAGTACGAGGAGTTCCCCGACCGGCCGGTCGTGATCAGCGGCCTGGGCCCGGTCAGCGGGCTGGGCACCGGGATCGCCGAGTTGGCCGAGGCCATCGCGGAAGGCCGCCAGGCCGTCGGCCGGTCGCCTTCGCTGGAGGGCAGGACGTTCGCGCCCCGCTCGCTCTGGCGGCACATGAACCACCTGTCCAGGATGGCGATCGCGGCCTCCCGGCTGGCCTGGGAGGACGCCGGGATCAAGCTGCCCAGGGCGGCGCTGGACAACGTCGGGCTGATCTTCGCGACCGCGGCGGGCTCGGTGGAGAGCACCGGAGGCTTCGACGAGAGCGTCGCGGTCGATCCGAACAAGCCGGCGGTGCTGAGCTTCTCCAACGTCGTGCTGAACGCCACCGGCGGCGCGGTCTGCCAGACCCTCGGGCTGCGCGGCCCGACCACCACGATCTGCAACGGCGAGGCCTCGGCCTCGATCGCGCTGGACTGCGCCGTCGAGATGATCAGAGCGGGCAAGGCGGACGTGGTACTGGTGGTGGCGGCGGACGAGGCCACGGCCACCGCGGCGGCGGGTACGACGATCACCCCTTATGACCGCGACCGCACCGGTGAGGCTCCCGGATCCGCGGCCGTGGCCATCCTGGTGGAGTCGGCGGAGCACTGCGCCGAACGCGGCGGACGTGCCTACGCGCGGATCCTGGGCACCGGCCACGCCGGTACCGCGGAGCAGGACGAGCGGGAGTCGATCAGGCGCAGCCTGGCGGGCCTGCCCGCCGAAGGGGCCGGCCTGGTCGTCGGCGCGGGCACCGGCGGCCGCTACGACGCCGACGAGGCGTCGGTGCTGCTGGAGCTGGTGCCGGACGGTCTGCTCACCACCTCGGTCGGGCAGACCGGTGACTGCCAGGCGGCATCGGGCGCGATGAACCTCGCCGTGGCGGCCCTGGCGATCCGCGACGGGATCGCCCCCGCGCTGCACGGCCTTGAGCGGCCGTACGCGGGCGAGGTGGAGTCCTACGTCAGGAAGCCTCACCTGTCGGAGGCGGTCGGTCAGGCGCTGGTGCTGACCGCGGCGGCCGGATCGGTGCGCGGAGCCGTCCTGCTGGGGGCGATGGCATGAGACCGGACCAGGAGGCCGGCACGCCGTTCGACGTCCTGGAGACCGATCGGCTGCTGACCACCACCCGGTCCGTCCGGCGGCGGCTCGACCTCGACCGGCCGGTGCCGCGCGAGGTCGTGGAGGAGGCCCTGGAGGTCGCCGTCCAGGCCCCGACCGCCAACAACCAGCAGCACTGGCGCTGGCTGGTGATCAGCGATCCCGGCGTCAAGGAAAAGATCGCCGAGATGATGCGGGTCTCCTGGAACTTTCACCGCAACGACGTCTGGACCAGTGCCGGCAGAAGAAGGAACACCCCGGAGGCCAGGCGGAACAACGACTCGGTGGTCGCGCTGGCCGAGGGGATCGCGCGGGTGCCCGTCCTGGTCATCCCCTGCGTGCTCGGCCGCCCGCCGGACATCGGAGCCATCGACGCCGAGTGGGAGCGGCGGATGGCGGCCAAGCCCGCGGACGACACCGGACACGCGGTCCGCCTCGGCGCCATGCGGGCGAGCACCTTCTACGGCTCGATCTTCCCGGCGATCTGGTCCTTCCAGCTGGCGCTGCGCAGCCGGGGCCTCGGCAGCACGATCACCTGCATGCACGTGCCCTTCGAACGGCAGGTGGGCGAACTGCTCAACATCCCGTCCGGGGTCACACAGGTGTGCATGGTGCCGGTCGCCTACACGATCGGTACCGACTTCCGGCCGGCGAAGCGGTACCGAGCCAAAGAACGCACTTACTGGGAGGGGTGGCAGGCATGACCGTTGAGTACGCCGACGTCGTCGTCGTCGGCGGCGGAATCGCGGGCGCGTCCGCGGCCAGCAAACTGGCCGCGGGCGGTCTGTCGGTCGTCTTGCTGGAGAAGCAGAAGGTCTACCAGGACCTGGTACGCGGCGAGTGGCTGGCACCCTGGGGCGTTCGGGAGGCACAGCTGCTCGGCGTCTCCGACTGCTTCGCGGCGGGCGGCGCCTGGGAGATCCGCGAGTGGATGACCTGGGACGAGGCGATTCCCGCGGACGAGGTCGAGGCCATCGACATGACCCGGTCGATGCCCGAGGTCGGCGGCCCGCAGTCGTTCCCGCACCACGCGGTCTGCGAGCTGATGGCCGCGCAGGCGGCCGACTACGGCGCCAGGCTGGTGATGGACGCGGCCAAGATCAAGGTCACCCCCGGCGTGGAGCCGAGGGTCACCTACCGGCACGACGGCACCGAGCACGAGATCAGGGCCAGGATGGTGCTCGGCGCCACCGGCAGGGTCGGCACCGTCGGCCGGCAGATCGGCGTCTCGATGAGCGGCTCCGTACACCACTGGGGCGGCGGCATGATGGTCGAGGGGCTGGACGACTGGCCCTCCGACGTGCAGGCGATGGGCACCGAGGGCGACGTCATGTTCATGGTGTTCCCGCAGGGCTTCGGCCGGGCGCGGCTCTACCTCAACCTCGCGACCGGCACCCAGCACCGCTACCGCGGACCCGACGCGGTGCGGAACTTCCTGAACGCCTTCGAGCTCAACTGCCTGCCCGACCGGGGCAAGGCGGTGACCCAGGCGATCCCCGTCGGGCCGCTGGCGGTCTGGCCGTCGATGACGCTCATCCCCGACGGGCCGCCGCTGACCGATGGGGTCGTGCTGATCGGCGACGAGGCGGGAAACGGCGACACCGTACTGGGCACCGGCCTGTCGTGCAGCATGCGCGACGCCAGGACCGTCGCCGACATCCTGCTGGAGAGCGACGACTGGTCGGTGGGGGCCTTCGACCCCTACCTGAAGGAGCGCAAGGCGCGGATGGACCGCCTGAACTTCGGCGCGGCCATCATCAGCAAGCTGTACGCGGAGTTCGGGCCCGAGGCCACCGAGCGGCGCAGGCGCGCCCGCCGGTTGATGTCGCAGAACGTCGCACTGCAGGTGACGGGGCTTTTGAACATGGTGCCCCCGGAGGATGTGCCGGAGTTCGGCTTCAGTGAGTTCTTCGCCGAACGGCTGTTTAGGGAGACCGCATGAGCATGGAATCGTTGGTCAACAGGACGCTGCACGTCAACGGCGTCGACATCGCGTTCGTCGACCAGGGCGAGGGCGATCCGGTGGTCCTGCTGCACGGATTCCCGGACTCCTCCTACCTGTGGCGCCACCAGATCCCGGCGCTGGTCGAGGCGGGCTTCCGGGTCATCGCCCCGGACCTGAGAGGGTTCGGCGAGTCCGGCAAGCCGCAGGAGATCGAAGCCTACGACATGCAGACGATCGTCAACGACGTCGTCGAACTGACCCTGGCACTGGGCATCCGCAAGGCGCACCTGGTCGGTCACGACTGGGGTGCGGCCATCGCGTGGATGTACTCGTTCCTGATGCCCCGCAGGGTCGACCACCTGGCCGTGCTGTCGGTCGGCCACCCGGGGGTGTTCTCCACCCCGACGCTGGAGCAGCGGGCGGCCTCCTGGTACATGCTCTTCTACCAGTTCCCCGGGGTGAGCGAGACGCTGCTGCGCCGCAACGGGTGGCGGCTGTTCAAGCAGATCATGGGGCGCGAGGGCGACCACACCCGCTACCTGCGCGACCTGGCCCGCCCCGGCGCGCTCACCGCCGGTCTGAACTGGTACCGGGCCAACCGCTCGCCGGAGTCCGAACTCCGTCCCGAGCGGCCCTTCCCGCCGGTGCTCGCCCCCACGCTGGGCATCTGGTCGGCCGGTGACAAGGCCATGATGGAGGAGGGCATGACCGGCTCCGCCAAGTACGTCAAGGGCCCCTGGCGCTACGAGCGGATCGAGGACGCCAGTCACTGGATCCCCCTCGACGCCCCCGAGCAGGTCAACAAGCTGCTGATCGGTTTCCTGGGCACCGAGAAACCGGCCGAGGCGGCCAACCGCCGCAGGCGGCGGCTCTAGCCGGGGGACAGGGGGATCTCATGCTCGGGTTCCTGTTTCCAGGACAGGGCACCGTCCGCGTCGGCATGGGCGCCTGGCTGCGCCGCAAGCCGGTGGCCGCAGAGGTGTTCGCCCAGGCGGACGAGCTGTTCGGGCAGCCGATCTCGCCGCTCTGCGCCAAGGGGCCGCTGGAGCGTCTGGTCGCCACCGAGCACGCCCAGCGGGCGGTGACCGTGTGCAACCTGGCGGCGCTGGCCGTGCTGCGCGCCGACGGGCACGAACCCGGCCTGGTCGCGGGGCACAGCGTCGGCGAGCTCAGCGCGCTGTACGCGGCGGGCGTGCTCGACCTGGCGGGCACGCTCCGGCTGGTGGAGATCCGTTCCCGGCTGATGGCCGAGGTCGGGGTGACGGGCGGGATGAGCGCGGTCATGGGGCTGGCGGTCGAGGAGGTCGAGGCGCTGGTCGCCGAGGCCGCCACCGCGGACGAGCCGCTCGTCGTGGGCCTGGAGAACGCGCCGGGCCACGTGGTGGTCTCCGGTGCCCTGCCCGCGATCGAGCGGCTGGGCAAGCTGGCGAGCGACGCCCGCAAGATCGTGCCGCTCCAGGTCAGCAACGCCTTCCACTCCCCGCTGATGGCCCCGGCGGTACCCGGCTGGCGGGAGGTGGTGCGCGCCGCGCCGATGGCGCCGCCCCGCGTCCCGGTCGTGCCCAACGTCACCGCCGAACCCACCGTGGATCTGGACGTGATCAGGGAGGCGCTGATCATCCAGCTCACCGAGCGGGTGCGGTGGACCGAGACGGCGCTGCGGACCACCACGACCACGCTCTGTGTCGAGGTGGGCGACAGCAAGGTGCTCGCCGGGCTGTCGCGCGGCGTCGGCGCCCGCTGCCTGAGCATGAGCGATCCCGGCACGCCGCGGCGGCTGGCCCAGGAGCGGGGCGCGTGAGCCGGTGGGGCTGCGCCATGGTCTCCTTCGCCGGACTCTCCCGGCCGAAGGAGCTCCTCGGCGAGATGCGGCTGGAGCAGGTCTACACCCGCCCGGAGCGTCTGCGGTCGGGCACGGGCCGCACCCTCCAGCACTGGGCGGGCCGCCTCGCGGCCAAGCGGGCGGTGCTGCGCCTGCTGGACGTAGCGGAGACCGCCGAGCATCTCGGCCAGGCGGAGGTGCTGCCCCGGCCCACCCCGATGTGCTCCCGGAGCGCGGTCTGCCTGCACGGGCACCCGCCCGGCGTACGGCTGAGCGGTGCCCTCGCCGACGCGGCGGGCGACAGGGAGCGGATCCGGATATCCATCAGTCACACCGCCGCCTGCGCGCTGGCGGTCGCGCTGGTCTCGGCGCGGCTCCCCGAAGACGACCACCTCGATGGGGTTCGACGATGAGATCCGACGGTGAGGCCTGACATGGACATGCGACAGATCGCGGAAAGCCACCTGAAGGCCTGGCAGAGCGGGGACGCCGTGGCCGTGGCCGCGTCGGTGGACGCCTTCGACGATCCGGACACGGCGGGCCCGCTGAGCGGGGACGCGCTGGCCGCCCACGCGGGCGAGGTGCTGGCCCGGTTCGGCAACCTGCGCCTCCACGTCGAGCACCTGGCCGCCACCGAGGAGTTCGCCGTGGTCTCCTGGACGCTGGAGGCCGACCACCGCGCCCCCTACCTGGCCATGCCCGCCGTCGGCGGGCCCGTCCGCGTCACCGGGACCGACCTGCTGGTCAGGGACGGCGAGACGGTGCGCGTCCAGCGGTGCTTCGACCGGCTGGCCGTCGCCGCCGCGCTGGGATTCGAGGCGAGGTTCGTGCCCGAGGCCGACGAGGAGCGGGAGTTCGGGGTGAGCACGCGGACCACCCTGGGACGCACCGCGCGTCCCGGCGCCCTGGCGCTGACCTGGCTGGAGGTCGACGACGGCGCGCAGGCGGCCGAGGTCGACCTGCTCAGCGTGGAGGTCGTCAAGGCGCTGCGCGCCTCGAAGGGATTCCTCGGCGCCTCGACCTTCGACATCGGCAGACGCAAGTTCACCCTGAGCGCCTTCGACCGCCCGGAGTCCGTCCGCGCCGTACACGGCCGGCCCCACCAGCGGGCGATGCGGCGCTTCTTCAAGGGCGGACTGTGCACCCGGGCGCTCACCAGCATCTGGTTACCGGCCATGGTCCGCGAATACGCTCGCTGTCCCGACTGCGAGACCGTCTTCTCCACGGACGAGGGTGCGTCCTGCGGCTGTGGCTGGATTCCCGAGCGCGAATCCCTATTGTGACTGGAGTGCAATCTTGTCCACCCCCTCTCCCTGGTCCCCCCTCACCGCCGAGCATCGGCTCGACGACGGTGAC
This sequence comes from Streptosporangium vulgare, assembly GCF_042428775.1. Classification (NCBI taxonomy): domain Bacteria; kingdom Bacillati; phylum Actinomycetota; class Actinomycetes; order Streptosporangiales; family Streptosporangiaceae; genus Streptosporangium; species Streptosporangium vulgare. Next base: position 97,122 of record NZ_JBHMBS010000001.1, read on the forward strand.
CGGCCAACCGTGGTGTTCATGTCCGCCCTGTTCGCCGGAGGCTGGATCTGGGATCACCCCTACCGGCGGCTGGAGAGCGCCGGCTGGCCGGTGCTCCGTACCAACGAGCCCATCTGCGCGCTCGACAGCAAGATCGTCGGTTCGATCGAACGGCTCGGCGACCTGCTGCTCGAGGTCTGTGACGCCGCGGGGGTCGGGGACGCCATCATCTGCGCCAACTCCCTCGGCGGTCTGGTCGCGATCGACCTGGCGGGCCGCTTTCCCGAGCGGGTCCGCGGCATCGTGGTGAGCGGGGCCCCCGGCCTCACCCCCGACCCCGACGTCGGCCTGAGCTTCGACCGCAGGGCGAGCGTGCAGCCCGCGGGCGAGGAGTTCCGTGACCGCATGCTGAGCGCCCTGTTCCACGGCGAGCCGCTCTTCACCGAGGAGCAGCTGGAGGCGACCGCCACCCTGCTGCGGCACCCGCCCGCGATGGTGAGCATGGCCCGCAGCATCAAGGCCACCCGCGTCTACAAGGTGCTGCCGGCCATGGACAAGGTGACCTGCCCCTCGATGTACGTGTGGGGGGAGCACGACCGGATGACCCCGGCCGGCGCCTGGGTGCAGGCCCTGGCGGGCTACCCGCAGTACGAGATGGTCCTGGTCGGGGAGTGCGGGCACATCCCGATGATCGAGCGCGCCGACGAGTACTCGGCCTGCCTCGACCGGTTCCTGGCACCCTTCGCCGAGGCGGCCGGGGTGTCCGCGTGACCCGCTCGGCGGTCCTGGTGGGCGTGGACATCGTGGAGACGGACCGGATCGCCAGGACCGTCTCCGACGGCGGCGCCGCCTACGGCAGGCGGGTCACCACGCCCGCCGAGCGGGAACTGCACGCCGGCTCGCCTCTCGCGGACGCCGCCTCGTTCGCGGTCAAGGAGAGCTTCATCAAGGCGGTGGGCGGCCGGCCGGCCGGATTCGACTGGCACGACTTCGAGGAGCGGGGCGAGGAGCAGGAGTGGGCCACCCCGCTGCTCGCCGAGGCGGCGTCGGCCCTGGGCGCGTCCACCGAGCTGACACTGACCACGGGCGCGTCGTACACCGTCAGGGGCGCCAGCCGCCGCGCCGCCCTGGCCCGGCTGGCGCCGCGGGAGAATGACGCCCCGGTGGCCGGCGCGGCCCGGTGGGGCCTGAGCGCGGGACTGCTCGTCGCGCTGGCGATAGTGACCGTCGATTCCAAGGGAGCATTGTGATGTCGCTTGTCCAGGCGGAGGGGGAGACCTTCGTCAAGCCCGGAGAGTCGATCCAGCGAGCGCTCGACGAGGCGGGGCCGGGAGCGACCATCCGCCTCACCGAGGGGACCTACGCCGAGAGCCTGTGGATCAGGCACAGCGGGGTCACCCTGGTCGGTGAGGGACCGCGGCTGACCAGGCTGGTCCCCGGCGCGGCGGCGGAGGTGGGCATCCCGCAGCTGCACGACGCGTCGGAGGACGTGGCCAGCGGTGTCAGCGTGCACGGTGACGGCATCCGCGACGTCACCGTACGCGGGCTGGCGGTGAGCGGCTTCTCCGGCTCAGGCGTCTACGCGCACACGGTCCAGGGGCTCGTCGTCGAGGACGTCGAGGCGCGGGACAACGACTTCTGGGGCATCTACGTCCGCGAGTCCAGCGGCGTCGAGGTGCTGCGCTGCCGGGCCTCGGGGAGCCAGTACGCGGGCATCGCGCTGAGCTTCTGCCCCGAGGCGAACGCGCTGGTCGCGGAGAACGAGACCTCCGCCAACGCTTTCGGGATCTTCGTCGACAACTCCTCGAAGGCGCGGATGCTGCGCAACACCTGCCACGGCAACTCCGCCGGGCTGCTCCTGCTCAACCAGACCTACGAGGGCGAGCTGCCGGGCGGGGTGAACGACTGCCTGGTGGCGGAGAACGAGCTCCGCGGCAACGGGCTCCTCAGCGGGGAGGGCAACCCGAACGGCCTCGGCGAGGCGGGTCCGCCGATCTCCGGGGTGGGCCTCGCGCTGATCGGTGTCCACCGCGCCACCGTGGTGGGAAACCGGATCCACGACAACCACCCGAGCGGCCCCTCGGTCATGGGCGGGGCGTTGGTACTGGGATCGTCCAAGGACTGGGGGGGCGACGAGTCCCTGGACAACCACATCTCCTGGAACCGGATCACCGGCAACACCCCGCTCGACGTCCAGGTCGACGCCGACTTCACCCGGCAGGGTTTCGCCAACAACGTGGCGAACGCCACCGCGCCCGACACGATCGAGGGCTGCGCCGCCGAGGAAACCCGATGACGGCCACCCTGAGCTGTACGGGGCTGAGCAAGAGGTACGGCGACATCCTCGCCGTGCAGGACGTCGGCTTCTTCATCGAGAAGGGGGAGGCCTACGGCCTGCTCGGCCCCAACGGGGCGGGCAAGACCACCGCGATCTCCATGCTGGTGGGCCTGCTGCAGCCGGACGCGGGGAGCGTACAGGTCTGTGGCCACGATCTCGCGGCCGATCCGATCGCGGCGAAGGCGAAGATCGGTTACGTCCCGCAGGAGATCGCGCTCTACCCCGACCTGACCGCCAGGGAGAACCTGCGCTTCTTCGGCAGGCTCTACGGGCTGCCCAGGCGGGAGCTGGCGAAACGGATCGACGAGGTGCTCGACTTCGTCGGCCTGTCCGACCGGGCGGACGGAAAGATCGACACCTACTCGGGCGGGATGAAGCGCCGGATCAACATCGGCGCGGCCCTGCTGCACCGGCCGCAGGTGCTCATCCTGGACGAGCCGACGGTCGGGGTGGACCCGCAGAGCCGCAAGGCCATCCTGGACGGGGTCGAGCAACTCGTGGCCGACGGCATGAGCCTGCTGTACACCTCGCACTACATGGAGGAGGTCGAGCGGGTCTGCAAACGCGTCGGGATCATCGACCACGGCAGGGTCATCGCCGAGGGCACCCGCAAGGAACTCGTCTCCACCCTCGGTAGCGCGGACCGGGTCGAGCTCGTCCTCGACGGCGACCTCGACGTCGCGACCGAGAAGCTGCGCGCGGTGCAGGGGGTCACCGAGGCGGTGCGGGCGGGTACCTCGTCCATCCGGCTGATCGTCAACGAGGGAAGTCACCTGCTGCCCACCCTCATCGCCGCGGTGCAGGGCATCGCCGTCGTGACGGCCGTCGAGGTCATCGAACCCGACCTTGAGGCCGCGTTCCTGCACCTCACCGGCAACAAGCTGCGGGACTGACGATGCTGAGAGCTCTTTTCGTGGTGAGCCGTCTCGAACTGCGCGCCAGGTTCATGGACGGTACGGCGCTGCTGACCGCCCTGCTCGCCCCCATCGTGCTGGCCTCGCTGTTCGGGTTCGCCCTCGGCGGGGACGATCCGCCCCTGCGCGCCACCGTGGGCTTCGTCGATCTCGACGGCGGGGAGTTCCCCGCCAGCGTGCGCAAGGAGGTGCTGTCGGCCAAGGAACTCGACGGCATGCTGACCCTGCGCGACTTCACGACGGAGAAGGACGCGCAACAGACCCTCGACGACGAGGGCATCGGCGCGGCGATCGTGTTCCCCGCGGGGTTCAGCCAGGACGTCGGCGCCGGACGAGGGGGGAAGGTCACCGTGCTCACCTCCCCGGAGACGCCGCTGGCCGGGGTGGTCGCGAGCAGCATCGTCGACCGGATCTCCGCCCTGGTGGACGCCCGCACCCTCGCGGTCAAGGCGTCCCTGGACGCCGGCGTCTCCGCGGACAAGGTCAAGGAGTTCGTCGAGCGCAACGGCGCGAGCGGTCCGGCGCTGACCCTGGAGAGCGACCCCATGGCCGGCGGAAAGGTGGACCTGTCGGTCTACTACGGCTCCGGCATGGCCGCGCTCTTCGCCTTCTTCGTGGTGGGCACCTCGGTCAGGAGCCTGCTCACCGAGCGCAACCTCGGCACGCTCAACCGGATGCGCGCCGCACCCATCCGGCCGTGGATCCCGATCGTGGGCAAGGGGGTGGTCGGCTTCCTGCTGGCACTGGTCAGCGTCTGCGCCGTCTGGGCCTCCTCGGTGCTGCTGTTCGGATCCACCTGGGGTGATCCGCTCGCGGTGTTCGCGCTCTGGACCGCGCACGTGCTGGCCGCCGCCGCGATCACCATGCTGGTGGCCAGCAGGGCGAAGACCGACTCCCAGGCCGACGGGCTGATCATGGGCGTCTCCTTCGTCTTCGCGTTCCTGGGCGGCAGCCTGGTGCCGATGTACAACCTGCCGGACTTCCTGCAGAAGGTGGCGCTGTTCACCCCGAACGGCTGGACGTCGACGGGACTGACCGAGCTCGCCGGTGGCGGCGGAGGCCTGGCGACGGTCGCCGGCCCGATCGCCGCACTCTGCGGGATGGCACTCGCGGCCGGCGGCGTCGCCGCCTTCGGCTTCCGGAGAGGACTACTCGGTTGACTTCCTCCCCACGGCTGAAGCCGGGAGATTCCAGCCCTCACGGGATGGGTTTCCTGCTTCACCGGCAACCGCCCGCCCGGCTTGTGCCGTTTGGGTCCTACGTCGCCTCCACAGGCGTTTCACCTCTCCGCCAGCCCGGCGGCGAGGGTGTTGCCAGTCGTGCGGGCGGCTTGGTTATCGCCGCCGATGCGCACACGTTACTTGCCCGCGCGGCTCCGTGCTGTGTTTCCTCCACAGAGCTGAAGCCCGGGGTCTCCACGCTGAAAAGAGTCAGATGAGCCCGAGCCCCGTCAGAGCCCTGGTGGCGGCCAACCTGCGCCGTCACTCCCGTGACAAGGTGGGCCTGTTCTTCATGGTGGTCATGCCGTTCGTGACCATCCTCTTCGTCGGGATGGCCCTGGGCGGAAGCGCGACCGGACAGGATCGGATACCGATCGGGGTGGTCGCGCGGGACTCCGACCCGGTCGCGACGGCCGTACTGCGCCGGCTGGAGGCCAACCCCGACCTCGCGATCGAGCGGATGGACGCCGAGGAGCAGGTGCGGTCCGGCGTGCGGACCGGCGCCCTCGCCGCCGGTCTGCTGATCCCGCCCGGATCCACCGACCTGGAACTGGTCATGACCCAGACCAACGGCAGCGGCATGGCGGCACGAGGCATGATCGATGTCGCGGTCGGCAAGGTGGCCGCGGTGCTCGAAGCCGTGCGGGCGGCCGAGGCGGCGGGCGCGTCCCCGGCCGAGGCCGAGGCTCTGGTACGCAAGGCCCAGACGGAGTCGGCCCAGGTGGCGGTGAGCACCAGTGGCGCCGCGGAGAGCTCCACGCCCCGCGGATTCGCCTACACCGCACCCGCCAACGTGTTGCTGTTCACCTTCGTCAACTCCATGGCGGTCGCCGCGGCCCTGGCCGAGAGCCGCAGGCTGGGCATGATCCGCCGGTCCCTCGCCGGGCCGGTGCGGGAGCGCTCGGTGCTGCTCGGAGAGGTGCTGAGCAGGCTCGTCATCGCCGTCGCGCAGGCCTGCCTGATCATGGTGGTGAGCACGCTGATGTTCGACGTGTCGTGGGGGGACCCGCTGGGCGTCGCCGCGGTCGTCGGCTCGTTCTGCCTGGTGTCCACCGGCGCCGCGGTGCTGGTCGGCAGCCTGGTGCGGTCGCCCTCCCAGGCCCCCGCGATCGGGCCTCCGCTGGGCATCGTGCTCGGCATGCTGGGCGGCTGCCTGTGGCCGCGAGAGGTCGCGGGCGAGACCCTGAACATGATCGGCTACCTGGTCCCGCACGGCTGGGGGATGGACGCGCTGATCACACTGACCAAACCGGGCAAGGGGCTGGGCTCGGTCCTGGTCGAGGTGGCCGTACTGCTCGGGATGGCGGCGCTCCTGCTGGGCATCTCGCTCGTGGTGTTCCGCAAGCGCATGCGCACGTCCAACTGACCGAACGCGGCACTGGAAAAAGGGGGGCGAATGCGCATCCTGGTGACCGGCGGGGCCGGTCTCATCGGCTCCCGTCAGGTGTGCGCGCTCGCGCGCGGTGTCTCGACGGCCGGCGCTTCGGTGACCATGACCGCGCGCCGGTGCCGGGGCGGCCGGGCCCGCGCCACGGATCCGGCGGTCCGCACATGAAGGGCATCGTGCTGGCCGGAGGTTCGGGCACCCGGCTCCGGCCGCTGACCACGATCACCTCCAAGCACCTGCTGCCGGTCTACAACAAGCCGATGGTCTACTACCCGCTCTCGGTGCTGATGCTGGCCGGAATCCGGGAGATCCTGCTGATCAGCACCCCCGAGCATCTGCCGGGCTTTCGGGCGCTGCTCGGCGACGGCTCCCGGCTGGGCCTGCGCCTGAGCTACGCCGTCCAGACCGTGCCCCGCGGGCTGGCCGACGCCCTGGTGGTCGGCGGGGAGTTCGTGGGTGACGACCGGCTCGCCCTCATCCTCGGCGACAACATCTTCTACGGCCACGAACTCCCCTCGGTGCTCCGCGAGGAGGTCGGCAAGCTCGACGGCTGCACGGTCTTCGGCTACCCGGTCGCCGATCCCGAACGGTACGGGGTGGCGGTCGTCGGCGAGGAGGGCCGGCTGATCGACATCGAGGAGAAACCGGCCCGGCCCCGGAGCAACCTCGCCGTCACCGGCCTCTACCTCTACGACAACGTCGCGCTGCGCTACGCCACGGAGCTCACCCCCTCGGGGAGGGGCGAACTGGAGATCACCGACCTCAACCGGCGCTTCCTCGCCGAAGGCCGCGCCCGGCTGGTCAACCTGGGCAGGGGTACGGCCTGGCTGGACACCGGCACACCGGACAGCCTGCTGGAGGCCGGGGTCTTCGTGCAGGTGCTGGAGAAACGGCAGGGCGTGCAGATCGCCTGCCTGGAGGAGGTGGCCTACCGGATGGGTTACATCGACGACCACGGGCTCCGTGAGCTGATCGGCCACGCCGGATCCGTGACGGAGGAGGGGCGCTACCTGGTCCGGGTGCTGGAGGCCTCCATCTGAGCGGTGGTGTCGCGTCACCCGCTTCGTTCCGGCCGGAGGGCGCAGGCGGCACCGGTTCGGCGACGCCCGCCTGCTCCACCGTTCCTCGCGCGTCGCCGCCGCGCGTGACGGCGCGGCATCGCACGGGCGGCCGCCTGTGCCGGTGTGATCCGTGCGGGGCCGTGTCGACCCGCACCGGCCCGTGTCGACATCGCGCTGGAATCTCGCCACGGCCCTCTCGTCGTCGAGGACGATGCCGTTGTCGAGGGCGGTCCGCGTCCAGAACTTCCCGATGCCCTGCCGGGTGGGGGCGGCCGGCGCCGCCGTGCCACGGGACCCGGCCGCCTGTACGGGTACCGGTGAGGGCGTCGCGGAACCCGTTCCCCCGTCACGCCGTCGCTTTCGGAAAGGTTCGACGGTGTTCTTTCGGGAGAGCCGACGGTGTTCTTCCGGGGGAGTTCGACGGGGTTGACGTCCCGCGGGCGGGAAAGTGACCCCCGGGACGGGGTGATGCCCGGGGGAACGCGGGCGGGACGCCCCGCGGAGGGGCGTCCCGCCGTCGTGCGTGTCAGTGGTGGTGCTGGTCCCGGCCCTTCTCGGGGACGTCGCTGGAGGTGACGGCCTCGTAGGACTTGTCCTTGGCCTTGGGGCGCGGGTCGTTGACGAGGCCGGCGCACTGGCCGCTGCCGGTGATCTGGTTGGGCACCCCGGCGTTGGAGGGCGCGGGCGTGTTGCCGCCGCAGGAGAGCGCGCCGCGGATCCTGGTGCCCGCCATCACGAGGGCGTCGACGGTGGTGTTGCCGTTCAGCACCGCCGCGCCCCTGAGGTCGGAACCGGCGACGACCAGCTGGCGGGTGGTGCCGGAGACGACGACCGAGCCGTTGACCTGGGTCTTCAGCAGGTGCACCTCGGCGGCGGCGGACGAGGTGATCGCTCCGTTGACGCTGCCGCCGTTCACCACCAGGGACGCGCCGGAGCCGACGGTCACCCCGCCGTTGATCCGGGCGTCGTTCAGGCAGGTGACGCCGGAGCGGACCACGATCGTCCCGTTCCTCGTACCGGTGACCGTGGTGGTGCAGGCGGGCGGCGCCGCGAGGGTGGTGACCGTGAACTTCCCGGCCGTGCCGTGGTTGCCGCTGGGGTCGATCGAGCGGTACTCGACGGTGTGCCTGCCCCGGGGCAGCTTGCCGAAGGTGAGGCTGTCGATGACGGTGCCGCTCTCGCTGAACGTCCACGGCAGGTCGGCGGAGGTCGGCCAGCCGAAGTAGTTGAACCAGCCGTCGCCGTCCACCCGGGACTCGTGCACGACGTACCCGCTCTGGTCGTCGCCGCCGGTGAGTCTCATGGTGAAGGGGCCGTTGTAGACGTGGGTGTCGCCGGAGGCGACCAGTGGCTCGGAGAGCTCGTAGCCGGTCGTGGGCAGCGTGTTGTCGACGGTCCAGGAACGGGTGTCGCCGCCGGAGGTGGCGGTGAGGGTGTGGTTGCCGGGGGTGAGCTTGAGCTCTCCCAGGTCCAGGTCACCGTCGGTGTCGTCGAGACGCGCGCCGTCCAGCGTCCAGGTGACGACGGGGACGCCGTCGTCGGGGTGGGTGGTCTCGACGTAGACGACCTCGTCACGGCCGACGGCCTGGTCGGCGGGCGTGGAGGAGAGCAGGCCCGCCTCGACCGGGGCGGGGACGGTGGTCACGGTCGTGTCCACCGTCCAGGTGCGGGTCGCGGTGAGGGCGCCGGAGCGGATGGCGGGGTCCCGCACGAAGCCGGTCGGGTCGGTGACGGTCGCCTTCACCGTGTGCGTGCCGGGCGGCAGGTCCAGCGTGCGCAGGTCGAGCGCGGTGCGGTCGCCGGGGAGGTCGGTGCCGTCGACGCTCCAGGTGGTGGTCAGCGAGTGGCTGTCGGGGTGCAGCGGCTCCACCCAGAGCACCCGGTCGGCGCCGACCGGCGACGTGGTGGGCGTGCCGTCCTGGATGAGGCCGACCTTGGCGGAGATCTTCTGGGTCATCACCTCGCGGCTGACCTGGTCGTAGTAGTAGCCCAGCGTCCTCATGATGGAGTGCTCGCTGGGGCGCCAGACTCCCTTGCCGAAGTACAGGCCGCCCTCGTGACGGCCGATGACGCCGCCCGCCTCGCTCGGCTCGCCCAGCCAGCGCCACCACTTCTTGCGCTCGTCCCTGATCTGCTGCTCGGTGAGCAGGGTGTGGTGCACGGAGGTGGGTTCGCCTCCCGTGTAGGTGCCGCCCTCCACGCCGCGCGTGTAGTAGGTGTACTCGTCCTGCAGCCCGCCCAGCGAGTGGCCGATCTCGTGCGGCGCGATGAGGGCCGACATCGAGTTGTGGCCCGAGGAGGTGGCGTAGGCGCCGCCCGCTCCGCCGTAGGTCCCGCTGTTGCCCAGGGCGAGGATCTGCCGGTTGGCGCCGCTGGTCCCGGTCACCAGGTTGGCGTACGAGTTGGCCGCCGAGTTGCTCATGGTGATGAGCCGCTGGACGCTGGCGGGGTTGCAGCCGCCCCAGAACGCCATGCTCAGCGGGGTGTTCTTCTTCCCGGAGGCGAGGTCGGGGTCACAGCCGATGCCGGACTCGCCGGAGACGATGTCCACCCGGTAGACGTTGAAATAGTTGCGGTAGGACTTGTACGGCTCGATGGACCACATCACGTTGAGCTGCTGGTCGGCGTCGGCGGCGAACGTGGACCGCTCGCCCTCCGTGTAGCCGTCGCCCAGGATGATCAGGTTGAACCGCTTGGCCGGGGCTCCGGTGACCTGGAGCGGCACCACGGTGGCGCTGCCGACGTCGGCGGCGTTGACCTGGGCGTCGGCGGGTGCCGTGGGGACGGTGAGCAGGGCCGCGGTCATCAAGACGGTTGTCGAGACGGCCGCCAGGGCGGTGAGCGGCCTGGTGATACGCATAGCGGGGGGAACCTCCATGGGCCAGTCGAGACTCCCAGCACTATCGTGCGTCGGTGCTCCGGACGTCCATCTCAAATAGTGATAAATCCGGATTTATGGCCCTGGTTGGTCTTTATCCCGCTCTCGCATTGTTCTATAGTTCTTTGGAATATTGGCTCACAGGGATGGAGAGCGCGATGTCGTACCCGGAGGCTCGTTACCTGGACGAGGCGGGCGAGAACAGCGGGATCTTCCGGCCGGCGAGCGCGGGGCCGGATCTGATGATCGGTGAGACGGCGGTGCACTACCTGGGCACCGGTGCCTCGACGGGCGGGCAGTTCGGCCTGTACCGCTGGGAGATGGGACCGAAGCGGTCCGGCCCGGCGCCCCACTTCCACCGGACGATCTCCGAGTCCTTCTTCGTCCTGTCCGGGACGGTGCGGCTGTTCGACGGGAAGGGCTCGACCGACGCGACGGAGGGAGACTTCCTGCACGTCCCGGCGGGCGGGGTGCACAGTTTCTGCAACGACTCCGGCGAACCGGCCTCGATGCTCATACTCTTCACCCCGGGGGCGCCCCGCGAGGCGTACTTCGAGGAGCTCGGCGCGATCGTGGCCGAGGGACGCCGGCTCAGTGACGCGGAGTGGACGGATCTCTATCTCCGCCACGACCAGTACATGGTCTGACGGTCATGGGGGAGTTTCGCGAGGAACCGATCTACCGGCAGCTGGCGCGGATCGGGAAGACGCTGGCCAGTCCCGTGCGGCTCAGGCTGCTCGACGTGCTCGACCAGCGGGAACGCACCGTCGAGCAGCTGTCCGAGGCGGCCGACGTCCCGCTGAAGAACACCTCGGCCCAGCTGCAGCAGCTCCGCGCCGCCCACCTGGTGACGAGCCGCAGGGACGGTACGCGGGTCTACTACCGGCTGGCCGACGAGCGGGTCTCCCGGTTCCTGGGCGAGCTGCAGGACTTCGCCGGGGAGAGGCTCGCCGACCTGCGGGAGGCGGTGGCCGAGCACCTCGGCGACCCCGCCGCGCTGGAGCCGGTGACCGCCGGCGAGCTCGCCGCGCGTCTCGCCGACCCGGGCGCGGACATCGTGGTCGTCGACGTCCGCTCCGCGGCCGACCACGCCCGCGGCCACGTGCCGGGAGCGCTGTCGGTGCCCCTGGCCGAGCTGCGTGACCGTCTCGACGAGCTCCCCAGGGACGCCGAGATCGTGGCCTACTGCGGCGGACCCTACTGCGCGGTCTCCCCGCAGGCCGTACGGCTGCTGCGCGAACGGGGTTTCCACGCGCGCCCGCTGGACGGCGGGCTCGCCCGCTGGCGGCGCACGGGCAACCGGCTGCAGGCCGGTTCCTCCCCTTCGGGGGTGTGACAGGTCCGTGATCCCGTCGTGGGGCCGCGAACCGACGGGTTCGCGGCCTTTCGGCGAGCCCACGGCCCCGCGACGGATCCACGGCCGAATTGTCGGAGTGGATCATTACTGTTCGCGGCATGTCCACCCCCCACCAGCACGCTGCCCCGCCGGCCGGGACGAAGGTCCCGGCGTCCGGCGAACTCCCCCGGACCTCCCGCCGTGAAGAGACCTCCCGCCGTGAAGAGGCCGGTCGCCGTGAAGAGACCTCCCGCCGTGAAGAGGCCGGTCGCCGCGAGGAGGCCGTCGCGTGAGCGCCTGGGAGGAGATCCGCGGGCTCATCGACCGCCGGGACGCCGACGCCGTCGCGGCCCGGATCGCCGGGCTGGACGAGGAGGCGCGCAAGGAGGTCGCCGGCCGTCTTCCCGGATACCTGAAGACGTTGCGCGGCCGGCGCGAGTCCTGGGAGAGGCTCGACGACCACGCCGAGGTGCTCCGCGCCGCCGGGGCCGGGGTCCTCCCCGGGGCGGCCGCCGTGGCGACCTGGCTGAACCGCCGGGATTTCACCACCAGATGGAGCCCTGCGTACGGGGACACCGAGCGGATCCTGACGATCCTCGCGGCCCGGCCGGCGGAGTGGCGGGCCGACCTGGCGGTACGGCTCGTGCTGCGGCTCCGGACGGCGGATGACCGTGGCATGGAGCTGGCGCTCGCCCTGCTCCGCGCGACCGGGATCGAGGTGCCGGATCACGATCCGGTGGTCGCGGGATGGGCGAGCGCGGTCGCCGCCCTGCCCACGCTGCCCGCCCTGTCCACGCTGTCCACCCTGTCCGCTCTGTCCGTGTCGCCCGCCCCGCACGAGGATCCGCTCCTCGACGTCATGCTTCCCCGCCTCTTCGAGGCCCAGGGGGTGGGGCGGGCCCTGCAGTGGGAGAGCGATCCGGTCAGGTCGTTGCTGGGTGTCCTGAGCGCCCTGGCCGCGGCTGACGGCGCGAGACGGTCCGAGCTGCTCCGGGGATGTGTCAGGCGGTTCCTGCTGGGCGGCTCGGTGGCGGAGCTGCGGTTCTTCGTCCGCCTGCACGAGACACTGGATCCCGCGCCGCACGAGATCGAGCCGCAGGCCCGTGACTACCTGCGGCTGCTGCCCGCCGCCCCGGGGCCGGTCGCCGAGCTGGCGCTGCGGCACCTGCGCGGGCTCGACGGGCTCGACGGGGGCGACGGACTCGATCCCCTCGACCTGGTGGAGGGATGGGAGGCGGTGCTCTTCCGGCCCGAGCGCAAGCTCGTCCGCGCCGGGCTCACCTGGATGGACCAGCGGGTACGGCTCTCGCCCGGCCTGGCGGCCTCGATCGCCGGACCGCTCGCGCTCGCGTTCGCCTCCGAGTCCGCCGAGCTCCAGGAAAGGGCGCTGAAACTCGCGATCAAGCACGCGGCCCTGATGGACGACGAGGGCCGTACCGTCATCCGTGACGCGCTCGGCGCGCTCCCGCCCGACCTCGGGCGGCGTGCCTTCGCGGTCTTCGGCGGCGAGGAGCCGGCCGAGACCGGTCCGCGGGACGGGTTCGATCCGCCCGCGCTCCCTCGGCCCGACGCCCCGCGGCGGGCGCCGGAACCGATCGGCTCCGTGGCGGAGATGGTGCCCCTGCTGAACGACTCCGACGACTGGCAGGCGTGGGAGCGGCTGCTGGCCGGTTTCGTCGCCCTCGTGCACCGCGACCGGGAGGGCACGGCCGCCGCGTTCAAGCCCCATCTGCCCGGCAGGTACGAGCAACTTTACGGAGTCCGTCACTGGGACCGGGAGGACACGGCCGCCGGCCTGCCCGGCGGGCACTGGCATTTGTACGGATCCCATCACTGGAACCGGGTCCACCAGTGGCTGATCGGCGCCGCGTGCTCCCTCACCGGAGTCGCGCCGGAACGCGGCTCCTGGAAGAGCAGGCTCCCCGACACCCGCCGTCTCCCGCCGCCGCGCCTGCTCCTGCTGCACCGGGCCGCCGAGATCCAGATGGCCGTGGAGCAGGACGTCGTCCCGCCCCTGCTGCTCGCCACCCCCACCCTCACGACCGGGCACGTGGAGGCGGCCGAACTGGTGACGAGGATGGAGGTCGTCGAGGCCGCCGGGGCGAAGCCGCTCGCCGCGGACCTGCAGCAGGCGCTCCTGCGGCTGCCGCGAGAGCGGGACGGGGAGGCGGCCGAACGCGCCGGACGGCTCTCCTCGGCGGCCGGTCGCCTGGTCGCCCGATGGCTGTCCGGTGCCCGGCTCGCCGACCCGGTGGTGGAGATGGGCTGGACCCACCCGGAACACGGGTACGGCGAGGCGAAGCCCGCCCCGTCGCTGCGCGCGCCGGCCACCGGGCTGCCTCTCGTCGACCGGATGTTCGCCGGCTCTCCGCGGCATGGCGACGGAGTCCAGCTGGCCTGGTGGCCGTCGATGTTCCCCTCCCACCGCGAGGTGGCCGCCGTCTACCTGTCACGCCAGCTCCGGTACGACCGGTGGCACCACATGGCGATACGGCCGGACCATCTGCGTGAGCTCGTCCTGCTCGACGGGCCGCCGGGAGCCGCGGTGGCGCTCGTCCTCGCCGGTCTGCTGGGTACCCCGGACATGCCGGAGGCCGTCGACATCCTGCTGACGATGGCGGGTCGCGGTGACCTGCCGGCCGCCGAACTCGGCAGGCAGGCGGCGGCGCTGGTCGGACACGACCGCGTCAAGCTCGTCCACCTGACGGCGGCCCTGGGGGCGGCGTCCCGCCAGGGCGCCCACGAGGAGGTGTGGGCGGCGGTCGCCGCGGCGTTGCCGTCGCTCCTGCCCCAGGCCGGTCAACGGCCGCGCCACGGGCTCGCCGAGTTCGTGGCGCTGGCCGCCACCACGGCGGCGTGGTGTGGCGCTCGCGGGGCGATCCCCGAGATCGAGGCCATGGCGGCGCGCAGGGGATCGAGCGGCCTGCTCCGTGAGGCGCGTCGCCTGCACGGGCTGTTGACGGCGAAGGAAGGGTGAGCATGCGCTCGAAGTACGACGAGGAGCGCCGGCTGCGGCTGGCGATCGGCGACCTGGTCCGGGCCGCCGCGCCTCCCGGCTGGAGCGACGCCACGGTCCGCTGCGGCCAGGTCGGGGGATTCACCCGGGTCGTCGTGGACTGCGACGGGGTGGAGCTCGGTGTCCAGGGGCTGGAGGAGCAGGTCCGGCGACTCCGCGAGCTGTCCTACCGCGACGGCGAGGGCACGTGGTTCTCCTGCGAGCTGCGCTTCACGCCGCAGAGCAGGTCGTACCGGGGACACGTGGACGCCGACGGGTTCCCGTTTCCCGGCAGCACGGACATCCCCGACCTCGCGCCGCTGGAGGAACTGGCGGTGTTCCCCCGAGACACCGTTCCCGGCTGGCTGGTGGACGCCCTCCCGACGGCGGTCCCGACAGGGCTCCGCGAGCCCGAGGAGTCCTGGCACGCCTTCGGCAGGTCAGGCGAGTCGCCGGACCCCGAGCCGGTCGTCTCCGGAGAGCTGGCCTACGCGCCGATCGAGCACCTGGTCGTCCGCGAATCCGGGTTCGGCGAAGAGGGCGCCGAACCCCTCGCCATCCTGTACGAGGAGGCCGGGGGCGGCGGTGACCATCTCCTCTTCCTCGGCAGGGGAGACGGGGGAGAGCAGCCCTACTGGGTGGCCCGCCAGGGCATGCGGGGCACCGGGGGCGGCATCACCGCCTGCGTGCTCGACGACCGGCGTCTCGTCCTGCGCCTCACCCCCAGGGCGGCGGACGACATGGAGACGGAGACCGTCCTCACCGTCGACCTGGACCTGACGCCCGCCGAGACGGAGCGACTGCGGATCGTTCTCGGCGAGGTCTTCCGGGGTGGAGCGTCCGGTCCGACGCCCTCGCTCACCGGGTTCTGACGCACCGGCCGGGCGGGGGCGGCCGGTGCGGTGGAACGGAGCGGGGTGCCCTCGAACGTGTCCGCCCGGTGCCGGTCCACTATCCCCGGTGCCTGCTCACCATCCCCGCAGCCAGGGGGGCGTCCGCGAAGTCACCGGCCGCGACGCGGGCCGCGACGGTGCGGCGTACGAGGCGGTCGGCCAGGGAGGGCGCGTGCCTGCCGACCATCATCTCGACGCGTCCCCGGACGGTGGTCGCCACGTCGCGCGGGGCGCGGCGGGCGGTGACGGCGCGGACGATCGCGTCGACCACGCCCTCGACGGGTTCCGGCCTGGACACCGCGTCCAGCGACAGCCCCGCCTGCCGCGTACTGTCGTGGATCGGGCTGCGGACCATGCTCGGGTAGACCGTCGTCACGCCGACGTGCGTGCCGACCTCCAGCCGGAGCGCGTCGGCGTAGGCCGCGAGCGCGCGCTTGGAGACGCCGTACGCCGCGGCCAGCGGCAGCGGCAGGACCGCCATCCGTGAGGCGATGAAGACCACCCGCCCGCGCGTGCGCACCAGGTGGGGCATGACCGTCGCCGTCACGCGCCAGGCGCCGAGGAGGTTCAGCCGCAGCTGTGCCTCGACCTCCTCGCCGGGGGCGAGCTCGGCCGGGGCGGGCCCGCCGCGTCCCGCGTTGTTGACCAGCAGGTCGATGCCGCCGAGCAGGGCCGCCGCCTCGGCGACCGCGGCGTCGACGGACTCCTGGGAGGTGATGTCGCAGGCGATGATCGGGATGTCGGAGTCGCCGGGACGGGCTGTGTCCACGATGTCCAGGCCGACCACGCGCGCGCCCTGGGCGGTGAACCGCGCGCTCATCGCCCTGCCGAAGGTGCCCGCCGCGCCGGTGACCAGGATCCGGCGCCCGGCCAGCGCGCGGGACGGGGCGGCGCGCAGCTCGCGGAGTTCGCGGTCCATGACGCGGAGATACCGGTCGACGTCGATCCGCATGTGGGGTCTGCGCCGCCCCCAGCGGTCGCGGGCGGCGTCGAGTTCGGCGGAGGCGATCCTGCGCGCGGTCCCGGGGTCGGGGAGCCGGTGGGTTCCCGCGCGTACGGCGGCCACGAGGCGGCTCTGCGCCTCGACGACGGGCAGTGCCGAGCCGGTCGACTGCATCAGCCCGACATAACTGATCGTGTCGTCGCCGATGGGGAAGACGTGGCGGTACAGCAGCGCGCTCGCCGGGTCGGGCATCGTGGCGGTGTCCAGGAACGGTGTCACGGCCCGGTAGCCGGTGCACCAGACGATGTGGTCGACCTCGTCCACCTGGCCGTCGGTGAAATGGACCCGCGGGCCGTCCAGGCGCGCGACACCCTGGCGGGCGAGCACCCTTCCCTCCGCGATCAGCCGGGGGACGGAGTCGCTCAGGGTGGGATGGTCCTGGAGCACGCCCTCGCGCGGCGCGGGCAGGCGCGGCCCGGCGGGTCTCCTGTCGGCGACCTTGAGCACGGCCTGGGAGACCACCTGCCGCACCCGCCAGGGCAGCAGGGCCGCGAGGGCGCCGTTGAGCTGGTCGGAGGGGCGGCCCAGCAGCCGCTTGGGCAGCACCCAGACCCCTCGCCTGGCCGACAGCAGCACGGCGGACGCGTGACCGGCCAGCTCGGAGGCGATGTCCATCGCGGAGTTGCCGGTGCCCACGACGAGCACGCGCTTCCCGGCCAGCCCGGCGGGGGTGACGTAGTCGTGCGCGTGCGACTCGGTGCCGGTGAACGTCCCCGGGTACGGGGGTTCGGGGAGCCGGGGCTCGTGGTTGTGGCCGTTCGCCACCACCAGGTGCTCGACCGTCTCGCGGTACGGGCCCTCGGGGCCGGTCAGCTCCAGCTCCCAGCCGTCCTCGGTGCGCCGGGCCGATTCGAGCGTCGTGCCGAACCGGAAGCGCTCGCCGACCCCGAAGCGGTCGGCGTAGGACCGCAGGTATTCGAGCAGCTGGGCGCGGGTCGGGTAGTCGGGCCACTCGGCGGGCATCGGGAAGTCGGAGAACTCCGTGCGCGGCTTGCTCGTGTTGAGGCGGAGGCCCTCGTAGGACGCGGTGTCGGGGTCCAGCCGCCACAGGCCGCCGAGGGAGGCGGCGCGCTCGACGCCGAGGACGGGCAGACCGGCCTCGATGAGGGCCTTGGCCGCGGCTATGCCCGCCGCGCCGCCACCGACGACGGCGGTCACCCCGTGACCCGGTTCTTTCGTGCCCATCCGTTGCCTCCCGTATTCCATCCGATGATGGAATATTAGCCGTCCGAGGCGCCCGCGCCAGGGGTCGCGTAGAGCCGGTCGACGAAGCGGTGGGCGTAGGCGCGGAACTCACGCCTCTCGCGGTCGGCGACCACGGGGTCGCCGCCGTGGGCGTTCAGGGTGCTCAGGGCGGTCACGTGGCCGTGGGCCGCCCAGACCAGGCTGCGCACGGTGATGTGCGGCGTCGGCTCGACGACGAGGCCGCGGGTGGCCGCCTCCAGCAGGGCGCGCTCGATCTCGCCGTAGATCGGCAGCGAGTACGCCTCGTCCAGGGACAGGTGGAGGGTGGGGTCCAGCCACCGCCGCAGCCACAGGAACGTGGTCTGGGGATGCTCGTGAAGGAAGTCGACGAAGGCGTCCACCAGGGCGTGCATCACGCCCACGACGTCGCCCGGGGGTTCCGCGCGCACGGCGGCGAGGAAGGCGCGCGCCGGAGGGGTGAGCGTCGCCTGCTCCAGCTCGAAGACGCGGGCGAAGCAGGCGTCGTACAGGGACGCCTTCGACGGGAAGTGGTGGTGCACGCTGGAGACGTCGATCCCGACCCGGGCGGCGATGTCGCGCATGGAGACGCCGTCGGCCCCGTGCCGGGCGAACAGGTCCGTCGCCTCGGCGAGGATGCGGTCGGGCGTCGACGGCGCGGACGGCGCCGAGCGGTCCCTGGGCGGGCGCCCCCTGCGGCGCGCCCTGGGGGCGGGGACCTCTTCCTCGCTCTCGCTCTTCCTCATGCCCGACAGTCTGCCAGGATCGCCAGGGCTCATAATCCATCATGGGATCGATTCACTCGCCCCGGGTAGCCATCCGGATCCGTCCGGGACCGCCTGCCCGGGGCGGCGCGCCCCGGGGTTCGCCCTTCCCGGTCCGGCGGGGGAGCGTGGTCAGCCCGGTGAGGACACGGAGGCCTCCGGCAGGACGGCGAGGGACCTGATCTGCTCGGGCGTGAGCGCGGCGCCGCGTCCGTGTTCGGCGGCGAGACGCTCCTCGCCCAGCGCGTCACGGATCCGCGCGGTGATCCGGTCGACGTCGCCGCGCTCCATCGGGGTGAGGGGCACGGAGTTCGAGGCGCGGGCCGCGGCGCCCGCGCCCAGGAGCCGGGCGGCGCGGTCGTGGTGCCCGGCGACGGCGAGGGCCCCGGCCAGGCCGTACACGGCGACCCTCATGTCCCTGGCCCCGTCGAACCTGGCCACGAGGTCGAGGGCCGACAGGTGCAGGGTGAGGGCCGTCGCCGCGTCG
The DNA here is from genome assembly GCF_042428775.1 of Streptosporangium vulgare. Classification (NCBI taxonomy): domain Bacteria; kingdom Bacillati; phylum Actinomycetota; class Actinomycetes; order Streptosporangiales; family Streptosporangiaceae; genus Streptosporangium; species Streptosporangium vulgare. The sequence continues at coordinate 115,580 of NZ_JBHMBS010000001.1, forward strand.
CCGCGCTGCTCGGCGACGAAGCCGAGCTCGGTCACGATCATCGGGAGGTACGGCGGCGGCTCCTCGGCGCCGGGCGGGGTACGGTCCAGCACGTCGCGCAGGTGGGTCTCCGCGATGTCGAGGCGGCCGTCCCTGCGCGCGGCGAAGGCGAGTCCCATCCGGGCGAAGATCTGCCCCGCCTGGTGACCCTGCTCCACGGCGAGCCGCAGCGACCTCTCGCTCGACTCCACCGCCTTCGCGTAGTCGCCGCGCTGCAGCGCGATCCAGCCCAGCCAGCCCAGCCGCCCGGCGAACTCCGTCCACAGCCCGAGCTCCTCGGCCAGGCGCATGCCGTCGCGCTGCAGCCGTTCGGCCCGGTCGAGGTCACCGGTCATCTCGGCCAGCGCGCCGAGCCAGCCGCCCGCCTCCAGCTGCCCCCAGCGCTCCCCGAGCTCGCCGAAGATCCGCGCGCTGCGCTCGCCGTCGCGTGCGAGCCCGTCCAGGTCGCCGCGTACGTGCGCGAGCTTGGCCCGCAGGGCGAGGGCCGCGGCCGTCCCCCACCGGTCGCCGAGCGCCTCGAAGGAGGGGAGCGCCCGGTCCAGCAGCTCTCCGGCGGCGGACAGGTCGCCCAGGTCGAGCCCCGCGTAGGCGAGGATCCACCGCGCCCTGGCACGCCCGCCGGGGTCGCCCGCGTCCTCGTACGCCTCCAGGGCCGCCCGGCGGAGTCTCTCCCGGTCGGCGACGGCCACCTCGCCCCGGAGGAACTCGACCGCGGCCTTCCAGGTGAGAGCCCTGGCCCGGAGCGCGGCGGACGAGAGGCCCCCGGAGCCGTCGGCGGTGTCCGGCGCGTGGTTCCCGGTGGTGCCAGGTCCACGGTCCCCGGTGGCGTCCGGCTCATGGTTCACGGCGGTGCTCGGTTCGCGGTTCCCGGTGGCGTCCGGCTCATGGTTTCCGGCGGCGCCCGGTTCGCGGTCCCGGGGGACGGCGGCCGATGGTTCGCCGGGGACGGCCAGTGCCGCCGCCAGGGATCGGCGGGCCTCGGTCAGCCGGCCGCGCAGGAACCAGTACCAGGCCATCGCGCCGGCGAGGCGCAGCGCGCCGTCCGCGTCGCCGTTCCTGACGGCCGCGTTCAGCGCGGCGCGGAGGTTGGCGGCGTCGGCGTCGAGACGTCGCAGCCAGAGCCGCTGGTCCGCCTCGTAGAGGCGCGGCGCGGCCCGCTCGGCGAGGCCGGTGTAGTGACGCAGGTGCCGCCGCCGCACCCGCTCGTACTCCCCGGACCGCTGGAGGCGCTCGACGCAGTACGCCGCCACCGACTCCAGCAACCGGTATCTCGGCCCGTCGGCACCGTCCACCATGACCACCAGCGACCGGTTCACCAGCCGCGCCACCAGGTCGAACACGTCCTCGGCCGGGATGTCGTCCCCCGAGCAGACGGCCTCGGCGGCCTCCATCGCGCAGCCGTCGGCATGTACGGCGAGGCGGCGCAGGACGGCGCGCTCGGCGTCGTTCAGCAGCTCCCAGCTCCAGTCGATCATCGCCGTCAGGGTCTGCTGGCGCGGCGGTACGCCCCGGTGCCCGGTGGCCAGCAGCCGGAACCGGTCGTCCAGGCGGGCGACGAGACCGTGCACCCCGAGGGCGGGCACCCTTGTCGCGGCCAGCTCCAGCGCCAGCGGGATGCCGTCCAGCCTGCGGCACAGGGCCGCGACCGCCGGTGCGGTGTCCGCGTCGAGGACGAACCCCCGGGCCCCCCGGGTCGCTGCGGACGCGCGTGCCACGAACAGCTGGACGGAACCCGTCCGCTCCAGCGCGGGGAGGTCGCCGACGGCCCGGCCGGGGACCTCCAGCGGCGGGACGCTCCAGACCACCTCGCCGGGCAGGGCGAGCGGCTCCTGGCTGGTCGCGAGGAGCCGCAGCCCCGGGGCGGCGCGCAGCAGCAGCCCGGCCAGCTCGGCGACCGGCTCGACGACGTGCTCGCAGTTGTCCAGCACCAGCAGCAGCCGCCGGGATCGCAGCGCCTCGGTGAGCCGGTCGGCGGCGGTAACCGGCCCCGTGGCACCCGCGGCGTCCTGGACGTCCAGCACCGCCATGATCGTCTCAGCCAGCCGGTGGACCGCGTCCTCGTCGCCGGGACGGTCGAGCGCGGCCAGCTCGACCAGCCAGACGCCGTCACGCACGCTCTCCGAGGAGATGTGGGGGGAGGGGACGCGGGAGGGGGGAGCTTGGGAGGAGGGGACCTCGCCGGAGAGGACGCCGGCGGGGGAGACCACGCGGGAGGAGGCGTCGGAGGAAGAGAGGGACACGGCACCGGAGAGGGCCGGGGGAGGCGCCTCCGGGCCGGTCAGATGCCTGGCGACCTCGATCGCCAGGCGGGTCTTGCCCACGCCGCCGGGCCCGGTGAGCGTCACCAGCCGTTCGTCCTCCAGCAGGGCGCGGATCCCGGTGACGGCCTCCTCCCTGCCGATCAGGCCGGTGAGGGGCACCGGGAGGTTGCCGCCGGGCCTGTCCGGGGGGACGCCGGGCGCGGCCAGCGCCGAATCCTGGGTGAGGACGGCCCGCTGCAGGGCGACCAGCTCGGCGCCCGGGTCCAGGCCCAGCTCGTCGGCGAGCAGGACGCGCAGTTCCTCGTAGCTGTCCAGCGCCTCGCTCTGCCGTCCGGCCCGGTACAGGGCGCGCATGTGCGCGGCGCGCAGCCGCTCCCTGAGGGGGTGCGCCGCGAGCAGGTCGCCGAGCTCTCCCGCGAGCTGGACATGCTCGCCCAGCTCCAGCCGTACCTCCGCGTGGTCCTCCCGCGCGGCCAGCCGCTGCTCCTCCAGCCGCGCGATCGCGGCGCGCGCGAACGGCTCGTCGCCGAAGTCGGCGAACGCGGGACCGCGCCACGACGCCAGCGCGTCGGCCAGCAGCGCCGCCCTGGCCGGAGGGTCCCCGGCGAGGGCCGCCTCGTCGAGCAGGCGCAGGAAACCGGCCACGTCGGTGTCGGCCCTCATCACGTAGCCCGCGGGATGGCGGGCGACCAGGTCCCGGCCGCCGGGTTCGGCGTCCTCCAGCACCCTGCGCAGCTGCGAGACCTTGGCCGACAGGGCGGCGGCCGGGTTGCCCGGCGGGTCGTCGCCCCACAGGTCGTCGATCAGCCGGTCGGCGGGCACCGGACGCCCCTCGTGCGCGAGGAGGTCGGCCAGCAGGGTGCGGACCTTCAGCCCGGGGATCGCCACCGGCTCGCCGGAGGTCGTCCACACGGCCAGTGGCCCAAGCACCCCGAAACGCATGAAGGCCACGATAACGCCGCGCGCTCACCGTCTTGCATCGGATTCTCGCGCTCCCCGGCCCGGCCGTAAAACGACGGGAGCTTTTCCGTAAGAGGGATGCGACATGGTAGGACACGTCGGACCGGGAACGGGCGTGAGGGAGGTACGAAGATGCGGGAGGACGACCGGCTGAGGCTCGCGGTCATCATCGGGAGCACCCGTGACGGCCGGTTCGGGCCCACCGTGGCCGGCTGGTTCACCGCCAGGGCCCGCAGGCGCGGCGACCTGGACGTCGACCTGATCGACCTGGCCGAGACCGGTCTGCCGCAGACCCTCAACGACCAGGACGAGCCCGCCCCCGCCGAGGTGGCCGCGCTGGCGCCGAGGCTGGCGGCCGCCGACGCCTTCGTCGTGGTCACCCCCGAGTACAACCGGAGCTTCCCCGCCCCGCTGAAGACGGCCATCGACTGGTACTACGAGGAGTGGCAGGCCAAGCCCGTCGCCTTCGTCGCCTACGGCAGGGACTCAGGCGGTCTGTACGCGGTCGACCAGCTCCGCCAGGTCTTCACCGAACTGCACGCCGTGACCATCCGCGACGCCGTCACCCTTCCCCGCTACTGGGACCTCTTCGCCCCCGACGGGAGCTGGCCCAAGGCCACCGCGGAGTGCAACACCGCGGTACGGACCACGCTCGACCGGCTGGCCTGGTGGGCCCGCGCCCTGCGCGACGCCCGAGCCAGGAGCCCGTACGTCACCTGAGCCCTTTCTCTCATTCGATACTCATCCAACGCGAACGACCCGGAGAAAACCATGCGCAAGATCATCGCCAAGACCCACACCACCCTCGACGGCTTCATCGACAACCCCCACCTGTGGTCCATGCCGTACTCGAACGAGGAGACGATGGCGTACACCCTGAACCTCACGCTCGGCTGCGACACCCTGCTGCTGGGACGGGTTACCTACGCGGGCATGGCCCAGGCCTGGCCGGCCATGAGCAACCCCTACGCCGACCACGTGAACCGCATCGAGAAGTACGTGGTCTCCTCGACCCTGGAGAAGGCCGAGTGGGAGAACTCGACCATCGTCCACGGCGACGACCTCGTCACCACGGTGACCGAGCTGAAGAAGCGGCCCGGCGGGAACATCATGATCTGGGGCTGTGGCCGGCTGACGGACACGCTCATGGAGCACGGCCTGCTCGATGAGTACCGGCTCCTGGTCTCTCCCGTCATTCTGGGCGAGGGGCAGCGGCTGTTCCGGGGGGAGAACGTCACGGCGACCCTGGAACTCGTGGACAACACGACGTTCGACACCGGCCTCGTCGCCCTCGCCTACCGCCCGGTGAACGCGGCGGGGAACGCGGACGCCGGCTGAGCCACCCGGCCGGAGTCCCGGAGGCGCCGCCGCCTCCGGGACTCCGGGTTCTCCGATGTCTCCCGGCACGCTCTCCGGAGCGCCGGTGGCCGGCCGTTCCGATTCCGGCCGACCGGCGGGGGAGTCCGGCGCCTCATGACTCACGCTCGGTGCGCCCGCTCCATCTGGGGGGTTGGCGCCGCAGTCTCATCGGGCCGTCCAGTCAAGGAGATCCAGCAGGCAAGAAGCCCCGGCTTGGGGGGCATTTGGGTTGTATATCCACCGGCCGGAGAGTCCCCTCGTATAGTTGTGGGCCAATTGTCGGGCTCAGAATCGGTGGCGGGGATCGTGGGGGTTTGGGAGGGGACGGCGGCCGTGCTCGCCGGGCGGTACCGGCTGGACGAGCTGATCGGCCGTGGCGGTACGGGCGAGGTCTGGCGCGGGTACGACCTGCGGCCGGGCTGGGCGGTGGCGGTCAAGATCCTGTCACCCACGGTGGCCGACGCCGCGACGCGTGAGAGGTTCGCCCGGGAGGCGAGGACCGCCGCGCGCGTCGTCCACCCCAACGTGGTGACGGTGCTCGACATGGGCGAGCACGAGGACCGGCCGTACCTGGTGATGGAGTTGCTGACCGGCCGGGACCTCGCCGCCGAGCTGGCCGGGCGAGGACCGTTGAGCGTGCCCGAGGCGTGCCATCTGGCCGGGCAGGCCGCGCTCGGGCTGGACGCCGCGCACCGGGCCGGGGTCGTGCACCGCGACGTCAAACCCGCGAACCTGTACCTGGGCACGACCGGCACGCTCAAGGTCGTCGACTTCGGTACCGCCAGGGTCGCGACCGAGGCCGCGATGCGGCTGACCTCGGCGGGAAGCGTCATCGGCACGGCCGCCTACCTGTCTCCCGAGCAGATCCTCGGCGAGCCGGGAAACGCGGCCTCCGACCTGTACGCGCTCGGCTGCGTCTGTTACGAGCTGCTGTGCGGGAGACCCCCGTTCGTCGGACCGGCCACGGAGGTGATCTCCCAGCACGTCCGCGACCGGCCGGACCCGCTCAGGCGCTACCGGCCCGATGTCCAGGTGGAGCTGGAGAGGCTCGTCCTGGCCATGCTGGAGAAGGATCCCGGCGCGCGGCCGACCGGGGGAGAGGTGGTCCGCGGGCTCGCCGGAGCGGCCCGCCACGCGTCGGCCCCCCGCGACATCGCGCCACCGGCACCGCCACCGGCAGCGACACCGGCACCGACGTCCGCGTACGACACCGTGTCACCGGAGACCACGCCGGTGTCGGCGTCCACCTACGAGACCGTGTCACCGACGGCCACGCCGAAACCGGTGCCCGCGCAGGTGCCCGGGGCCGGTGTCCTCTCCGCGCTCACACGGGGGCGATCGCCCGGACGGTCCGTCGCGATCGCGCTGGGTGTGGTGGCCGTGCTGGTGGCGACGGCTCTCTGGGCGCTGGTGCCGTCGGATCCGGTGGGGCGGACCGGTACGGCGGTGCCGACCGCGATCGGGGCGGCGACGCCGTCCGGGACGCGGTCCCCGGCACGGCCGGTGTCGTCGTCCCCCACACCGGCCGTCTCGCGGAGCGCGTCCCCGGCACCGGTGCGGCCGTCGGCGCGGGGCTGGCAGGACCTCCTGCCGGCCTTCCACCGGGCGGTCACCGACCAGGAGCGTCAGGGAAAGATCGACCGCAAGGTGGCCCGCGAGATCCGCGAGAGGATCGTCAAGGTGGCCCGGGCCGTCCAGAGGGGCGAGAACGAGAAGGCGCGCGACGAGCTGCGCAAACTCGGCCGGGACCTGTCCGAGGCGCGGCGGAGGGGCAAGCTCGCCTCGGACGGGCCGCTCATCGTCTTCCTGCGTGACTCGGGCTTCGTCTTCCAGCCGGGCGGCCGGGATCGGGGACCGGGCCGTCACCACTCCAAGGGAAACGACGAGGAGGGCGGCGACGCCGATGGCGAGAACGGAGACGATGACGCCGAAGACGACGACTAGCCGGAACACGAACCGGTCGTGTCATGCACGCGGCCGGTCCGGCCGCGGGCTTCCTGGACGCCGGAGCGCTGTGGAGGCACCCGCGAGGGTGCCTCCACAGCGGCGGTCATCGCACGGACCAGCGCTGCGCCCCGGTGCCGTTGCAGTCCCACAGTTGCACCAGTGTCCCGTTCACGGTCCCGCTCGCCGCCACGTCGAGGCACTTGCCCGACCCGGCACCCACGATGGTGCCGTTCGTGGTGAACGTGAACTTCTGCGCCGTCCCGCCGTTGCACGTCCAGATCTGCACCTTCGTGCCGTTGGCCGTGCCGTTGCCGTTCACGTCCAGGCAGCGGTCGCCGTAGACGCGCAGTTCGTTGGCCGCGGTGCGGGTCCAGCGCTGGTTGGTCCCGCCGTGGCAGTCCCAGATGTGTATCTGCGCGCCGGGGGCGGTGCTGACCCCGGAGACGTCCAGGCAGCGGTTCGACTGCGGGTTGGACAGCGAGACGGCGGTGCCGACCGGCGGTACGGACGTCTGGGTGAGGCTGCCGGGCACCGCCTGTAGCGCGGCGAACCAGCGCTCCGCCATCTTGGCGTAGCCGCTCACGTTCGGGTGGAGACCGTCGGCGAGGTCGGCGGTGGTGAACCCGGAGTGCATGTCGACCAGGTGGGTCATCGGCCCCTTCTGCGCGACGACGCCGGGGACGGCGGCGTTGAAGGCCTGGATCCGAGCCTCCACCGTGGGGTCGGCAGACGGCGTGATCCGCGCGACGAAGAGTTCGACCGCCGGAGCGTTGGCGCGGATCTTGTCGATGAGCGCGGACAACCGGGCCGGCGCGCCCGCGACGTCGTGGTTCTGGGTCATGTCGTTGGTGCCGATGTGCAGCAGGATGGTGCGGGGGGCGAAGGTCTGCAGCCAGCCGACGATGTTCGTGTCGATCTGGTCGATCCGCCATCCCGAGTGACCCTCGTGGTCGTGGTCACCGAGGGTGGACGGCCCGTTGAACCCGGACCCGACGAAGTCGACCGTGTACTGACCGGTGACCAGTCGCTGCCACAGGTTGACGCGGTAGCCGCCGGGCACGTTGAACCCGTCGGTGATGGAGTCGCCGAGTGGCATGACCCGCACGCCGCCGTTCGACTCGGCCTGTGCTGACCCGGCCTGTGCTGACCCGGCCTGCGCTGACCGGGTCTGCGCTGACCCGGCCTGTGCTGACCGAACATGCGCTGCCCCGGCCTGTGCCGGTGCGGCCGTCGCCGTCGTCAGCCCTGCCGCGGTGAGGGCGAACCCGAGCACGGCGGCCCAGAACCGCCTGGAGTTCCGTCGCATAGCTGATCCTTTCGTCCGCACCCTCCCAGGGCAGGACCCCGACGGGCCCTGGTCGGTGTGGGCGGGTGCGTGGTTCAGGGGGGTGGAAAGGTCCGCTGCTGGCTGGTGCCGTCCGTGCGGTCCGCGATCAGGGGCGGGTGCCGTGACTCATGTGGTGTCCCGGCTCGCCGGGACACCTCCCGGGGGCCGGAGTGCCGGGGGTGCCGTTCGACGGTGCTCCCATCGGCCGGTGCGGCCTGTGATGGTCGGGGGAAGACGCCATCGTGCCATTACTGCGACTCCAGGATTGGAACTGGTTGCCGGACCAGACCAAACAAAGTGCGGCACAGTCATCAAAGATGAAGGGATCTTCTCTGTCAATGTTGTCAGGAAGGCCGGTAAAGTCTCCCGGAACCACCGCCGGGCAGTGGCCGCGGGGGATGCCCGCCGTTCTCGGGGTACGGCTGAGGCATGACCAACGACCCTGAGGACCCCCTGGTGGGCCTCGATCCGTTCGACCTCTTCGACGCCGAGGCGGAACGCCTCGACCGCTACTTCACGGAACTCGACGCGGAGGGCTGGGACCGCCCCTCACGGGCGGCCGGCTGGTCGGTCCGGGACGTGCTCGGGCACCTGGCGGGAGAGGAGCTGTACAACCACGCCTGCCTGGACGACGACATCGACGGTTTCACCGCGATGCTCCGTCGCGAGGGCGTGGACGGTGGTTTCGACGGTTTCAACGAGTGGTGCGTGGAGGGACGCCGCGGCGTTCCGGTCGAGGAAGTGCTCCAGGAGTGGCGGCGCGAGAACGGGGACACGCGCGAGCGGATGCGCGCGCTCGGCCACGAGGCCACGCTGCCGACCTCGGCCGGGCCGTACCCGGTGGGGCTGCAGGCCTTCCACTACGCCTCCGAGTACGCCACCCACGCCGACGACGTCGGCGCGCCGGTGACGGAGGACGAGGCGGGGGAGCGGGCCTGGTGGCGGGCCCGGGTGGGGGCGTTCGTGCTCGCCGAGCAGGACTCGAAGGTCCAGGTCGAGCCGGCCGCCGACGGGGTCCGGGTGCACGTGGACGGGATGAGCGAGCTGCTGCCGGCCCCGGTGTTCGTGGAGGCGACGGTCGGCCGCCTGCCGGACGACCATCCTCTCGACCGCAGGCTCAAGGCCGCCCTGCGCTGCCTGGCCTGAGCCCGGTCCGAGCCCGGTCCGAGCCCGGTCCGAGCCCGGTCCGAGCCCGGTCCGAGGTCTGTCCGCCCTGAGCTTTGAGCAGTGAGCCCCAAGCCCTGAGCGGTGAGCCCTGCGTCCTGAGCCCTGCGTCCTGAGCGGTGTGCGGTGTGCGGTGTGCGGTGAGTTTGGCCTGAGCGTGCGGGCGACCGCCCGCTCAGGTCTCTCCTCGCTCGCGCGGGATGCGCCCCGCTCGGTCGCCGGTGGATCCCCGCCCGCCGGAACGGCCCTCCTGCCCCTCTCCCTGCCCCTCTCCCTGCCCTTCGCCCTGGCCCTTCTTCCCGTCCTTGCGGCGCATCCGGTGCAGGGTGCCCGCGTGCGCGCGTTCCTCGGGGTGGTTGCGTACCCTCCGCAGGCTGGTGATGACGGTGACCAGCAGGACCAGGAAGATCACTCCGAGGGAGACCGGGGTCGGGACCTCGGGGAAGGACTTCGAGATGTCCTCGTGCAGGAACGACAGGATGAGCTTGAGACCGATGAAGCCGAGGATGACCGCCAGGCCGATCGACAGGTAGACCAGGCGTTCGAGCAGGCCCTCGATCAGGAAGTACAGGGCGCGCAGCCCCAGCAGCGCGAAGGCGTTGGCGGCGAAGACGATGAGCGGATGCTTGGTGACGCCGAAGACGGCGGGAATGGAGTCGAGGGCGAACAGCAGGTCGGTGCTCCCGATGGCGAGGAAGACCACGAACAGCGGGGTGACCACCCGCCTGCCGTCCTCGCGGGCGACGAGCTTGCCGCCGTGCATGTCGTCGCTGACCGGCAGCACCTTGCCCGCGCGCCGGATCAGCGGGTTGTTCTCGACGTCGGGGTCCTGGTTCCGGTGCCGGACGAGCTGGATCGCCGTCCAGATCAGCAGCAGGCCGAAGATCAGGAACGTGAAGGAGAAGAGGGCGATCGCCGCCGCGCCGACCGCGATGAGGACGGCGCGCAGCACCAGGGCGGTGGCGATGCCGAAGAGCAGCACCTTCTGCTGGTGCTCCTCGGGCACCGAGAACCGCGCCATGATGATGACGAAGACGAAGAGGTTGTCGACGGAGAGGCTCTTCTCCACCATCCATCCGGCGAAGTACTCCGTCGCCAGTCCCGACCCGGCCAGCCACCACAGGACCAGGCCGAAGGCGATGGCCACGCCGATGTAGAAGACCGTCCAGGCGGTGGCCTCGCGCATGCCCACGGCATGCGGCCGGCGCGCCGCCACCACGAAGTCGAGGACGAGCAGCACCACCACCAGCGCGATGACCGCGATCCACATGCCCACCGAGTCGATCGCCATCCGTGTCCCCTCTTACCGGCCGAGATCACTCGCCTTACCCGGGGCGAGGACCTCCACACCCCGCGGCCGACGAAGGGCCTCGTACCCGCCGAAGGGCCTCCGCGTCCGCCGAAGCCTCCCTGGCCAGGCGGTCCCCGGGCGTCCCCCGGCGTCCCCTGGTGTCCCACGGTGTCCCCCGGTGTCCCCCGGTGTCCCCTGGTGTCCGTCGGCGGGCCCCCGTGGCCGCCGACGGATCCGCCCCCTGCCCGCAGGGGTGTCCGCGGGCAGGGGGCGGAGGAAACGAAGCCGATGGAACCGATGGAACCGGCGGAAAGGGTCAGCGGGCCGCGCCCGCGCGGCGCTTCGTCCACACGTCGAGGGCGACGGCGGCGAGCAGGACCAGGCCCTTGAAGAGCAGGACCCGCTCGCTGGGCGCGCCGATCAGGGACATGCCGTTGTTGATCACGGCCATGATGAGACCGCCGGTGAGCGCGCCGACCACCTTGCCCACGCCGCCCTGGACGGCGGCGCCGCCGATGAACGCGGCCGCGATGGCGTCCAGCTCGAAGCTGGTGCCCGCCGTCGGCCCCGCCTGGTTCAGCCGCCCGGCGAAGATGATCCCGGCGAGCGCGGAGAGCACGCCCATGTTGACGAAGATCCAGAACGTGACGGACTTGACCTTGATGCCCGACAGGCTCGCCGCGTTCAGGTTGCCGCCGATGGCGTAGATGTGGCGGCCGAAGACGGCGCGGTTGGTCACGAGCGTGTAGCCCAGGACGAGGATCGCGAGGAGCACCAGCACCCAGGGCAGGTTCTTGAACCTGGCCAGCTGCACGATGATGACCATCACCACCGCGGCGGCGACACCGATCTTCAGGAAGAACAGCGGCAGCGCGTCGACCTTCTGCCGGTAGCCCAGCCGCGCCTGGCGGGTCCGCCACTGCGTGCCGGCGATCCCGGCCACCGCGGCCAGGCCGATGAGCAGCGTCAGGAGGTCGGCGCCGCCGAGCGGGCCGAGGCCGATGTTGCCGAAGAAGCCGGGCACGAAGCCGTTGGCGATGGTCCGCACCTCGTCGGGGAAGGGGCCGATGCCCTGGTTGCCGAGCACGGTCAGGGTGAGCGCCCTGAAGATCAGCATTCCGGCCAGGGTCACGATGAACGCCGGGATGCCGAAGTAGGCGATCCAGTAGCCCTGCCAGGCTCCGATCAGCGCGCCGACGATCAGCGTGATGAGGAGGGCGAGCGGCCAGGCCACGTCCATGTCGACCATCAGCACGGCCGCGATCGCGCCCGTGACCGCGACCACCGAGCCCACGGACAGGTCGATGTGCCCGGCGATGATGATCAGGATCATGCCGATCGCGAGAATCAGGATGTAGGAGTTCTGCACCATGATGTTCGAGATGTTCTGCGGGCTGAGCAGCCTGCCGTCGGTCAGGACGGAGAACAGCACGATGACCAGCGCGAAGGCGATGTAGATGCCGCTCTGCCGCAGGTTGAAGGAGAAACGGCCCCCCGGTGCCTTCGCGGGCACCGCCAGGAGGTCGCTGCCGCCCGGTGGCGGTGCTCCGGTCTTTCCCGCGGGCTCGGCGACGCCGTGTGCCGGGATCTGGCCGCTGCTCATCGTGCTCCCTACTCCTTTTCCTTGGTCATGAACTGCATGAGCCGCTCCGGGGTGGCCTCCGCCCGGGAGACCTCACCGGTGATGCGACCGGCCGACATGGCGTAGATGCGGTCGCAGACGCCGAGCAGCTCGGGAAGCTCCGAGGAGATGACCAGGATGGCCTTGCCCTGGTCGGCGAGCTGGTTGATGATCGAGTAGATCTCGTACTTGGCACCCACGTCGATACCCCGGGTGGGCTCGTCGAGGATCAGCACGTCCGCGTCGGTGAAGATCCATTTCGACAGCACCACCTTCTGCTGGTTGCCGCCGCTGAGCTTCCCGGTGACCGACAGCACGCTGGGAGCCTTGATGTTCATGCTCTCGCGGAAGCCGTCGGCGACCTGGTACTCCTTGTTGTCGTCGACCCAGCCGCGCTTCGCCAGCTTCCCCAGCGCCGCGGCCGAGACGTTCCGCTTGATGTCCTCGATCAGGTTGAGCCCGTACCGCTTGCGGTCCTCGGTGGCGTACGCGAGCCCGTGGCCGATCGCCTCGCCGACCGTGCGGAGCTGGATCTCCCGGCCGTCCTTGTAGGCGCGGCCGGAGATGCCGACCCCGTAGCTGCGGCCGAACACGCTCATCGCCAGCTCGGTGCGCCCGGCGCCCATCAGCCCGGCGAGGCCGACGATCTCGCCGCGGCGCAGCGTCAGGCTGGCGCCGGAGACGACGACGCGGCCGTGCTGGCTGGGGCTGTGCACCGTCCAGTCCTCGATCCGCAGCGCCTCCTCGCCGATCTTCGGCTCGTGCGGCGGGAAGCGGTGCTCGAGGTCGCGGCCGACCATGCCCGAGATGATGCGGTCCTCGGTGACCTGGTCGTTGCTCATGTCCAGGGTCTCGATCGTCCGGCCGTCGCGCAGGATCGTGGTCGAGTCGGCGATCGCCCGGATCTCGTTCAGCTTGTGGGAGATGATCACCGAGGTGATGCCCTCCTCGCGCAGCCCGCGCAGCAGGTCGAGCAGGTGCGCGGAGTCCTCGTCGTTGAGCGAGGCGGTCGGCTCGTCGAGGATGAGCAGCCTCACCTTCTTGGAGAGCGCCTTCGCGATCTCCACCAGCTGCTGCTTGCCCACCCCGATGTCCATCGCGGCCGTCACCGGGTTCTCCCGCAGCCCGACCCGCTCCAGCAGCTCGGCGGCCTCGGCGTTCGTCCGGTTCCAGTCGACCAGGCCGCGGCTGGTCCGCTCGTTGCCGAGGAAGATGTTCTCGGCGATCGACAGGTACGGGCTGAGCGCCAGCTCCTGGTGAATGATGACGATGCCGCGCTTCTCGCTGTCCCTGATGTCGGAGAAGCGGCACGGCTCGCCGTCGAAGAGGATCTCGCCTTCGTACGAGCCGTGGGGGTACACACCGGACAGGACCTTCATCAGCGTCGACTTGCCGGCGCCGTTCTCCCCGCAGATCGCGTGTATCTCGCCTCGCCGTACCACCAGGTTGACGTCCTGCAGGGCTTTGACGCCCGGGAACGTCTTGGTGATGCCACGCATCCGAAGTATGTCGTCGGTCATGCCGTCCGCCTCCGCACTGCCTTTCCGCTCCGTGGGCACCCGGCCGGCGGGTGGGGCGCCGCCGGCCGGGTGCCTTTCGTCATGACACCGGTACCGCTTACTTGAGCTGGTCCTCGGTGTAGTAGCCGGTGTCGACGAGGGCCTGCTTGTAGTTGTCCTTGTAGACGATCACCGGTTCGAGCAGGTTCGACGGGACGACCTTGTTGCCGTTGTCGTAGTCCTTGGTGTTGTTCACCTCGGGCTTGCCGCCCTTGAGCACGGCGTCGGCCATCTCGACGGTCACGGCGGCCAGCTTGCGGGTGTCCTTGTAGATCGTCGCGTACTGCTCGTCCGCGATGATCGACTTCACCGAGGCGACCTCGGCGTCCTGGCCGGTCACGATCGGGTAGGGCTGGCCGGAGGTGCCGTAGCCGCTGCTCTTCAGCGCCGACAGGATGCCGATGGACAGGCCGTCGTACGGGGAGAGGACGCCCTGGACCTTGGTGTCGCCGGAGTAGGCCTTGGTGATCAGGTCCTCCATGCGCCTCTGCGCGGTGGCCGGGTCCCAGCGCAGGATCGCGACGGTCTTGAAGTCGGTCTCCTTGCTCTTGACGACGAGGGTGCCGGAGTCGATGTACGGCTTCAGGGTGTCCATCGCGCCGTTGTAGAAGAAGGTGGCGTTGTTGTCGTCCGGGGAGCCGGCGAAGATCTCGATGTTGAACGGGCCCTTGGCGTCGCCCTCGGAGCCGTCCTCCTTCTTCAGCTTCAGGCCGACCAGCAGCGAGGTCGCCTGCTGCACGCCCACCTTGTAGTTGTCGAAGGTGGCGTAGTAGTCGACGTTCGGCGAGTTGCGGATGAGCCGGTCGTAGGCGATGACCGGGATCTTCTTGTCGGCCGCTTCCTGGAGCTGGGTGGTGATGGCGGTGCCGTCGATCGAGGCGATGATCAGCAGCTTGGCGCCACTGGTGATCTGGTTCTCGATCTGGTTGACCTGGGTGGGGATGTCGTTCTCCGCGTACTGCAGGTCGACCTTGTAGCCCAGCTTCTCCAGGGCGCTCTTGACGTTGTCGCCGTCGTGGATCCAGCGCTCGGAGGACTTGGTGGGCATGGTGACGCCGACGAGGGTCTCCGCGGGCGCCGCGGAGGCGGTCCCGGACTCGCCCTGTTCGGCGGTCTTGACGCTGGAGCCACAGGCCGTCACTCCCATGGCGAGAGCCAGGCTCACCGCGGCGGTGGCCAGCTTCGCGAACTTCATCGAATACCTCCTGTGTGGGAGCCCGCCCCGACCCAGGGGCGGGCCGGGGGAGCGGTGGGACGCGGTGCGTCCCGGGAGTAGCGGGTGCCGAGGCGGCGCGTCCCGGCTTCCGGCGTGCCACCGCCGGGGCGCGTCCTGTCCGAGCCGGGCCCACGGCGACACCGGAACGGGCCGGGACACGGCCCGCTCCGGTGCCGATGAGCGGTGTGGTGAACGTGTCCGTGAGCGTCTTCACGGACGGCGTCATGAGCCTCGACGTGAGCGCTCACATCAGCGGCGTCGGACCGCGCGGTGATCCGTCCGGCTGTGTGACGAGCTGTCAACTGCCCGGGTCGGCCGACTGTCAACCTTCGGGCGGTCAGGAGTTCTCGCACCATGGAGACCTTCCCGCAGGAGATGTGAGCGCTAACAAGAGAGTATGCGTCAGTTAAGGGCGTGATGACGGCAACGTCAAGTAGGCGTTAACAGATGATCTCTGAGTAATAAGAACGTAATCTCGCGGGTGCTTGACGAGAGGCATTGTTAGCGCTCACAGTCTGTCCCAAGCCATCCTGAAGGAGCCGACCCTTGAGCTCGAGTCTCGAACGACGTCCGCCCGTGATGGCGGACGTCGCCACGAGGGCCGGTGTGTCGCACCAGACGGTCTCGCGGGTGCTCAACGATCATCCCAACGTCCGCGCCGAGACACGCGCCCGGGTGCTGGAGGCGATCAACGAACTCGGCTACCGGCGCAACATGGTCGCCCGCGCCCTGGTGACGAGACACACACGCACCCTCGGGGTGGTGAGCTTCGACACGACCCTGTACGGGCCCGCGAGCACGGTCTACGGGATCGAGCAGGCGGCCAGGGCGGCAGGATACTTCGTCAGCATGGTCAGCCTCAAGACCATCGACACCGCGGGCGTGCGCGACGCGCTCGGCTACCTGGCCGAACAGGCGGTCGACGGCATAGTGGTGGTCGCGCCGCAGCGCTCGGCCGCCCCCGCGCTGGCCGACGTGCCCACCGACATCCCCGTGGTGGCCGTCGAGGGCAGTCACGCGGGCGAGGTGTCGGTGGTCAGCGTCGACCAGGTCGAGGGCGCCCGCCTGGCCACCCGGCACCTGCTCGACCTCGGCCACGAGACCGTGTGGCACGTCGCGGGCCCGTCCGACTGGCTGGAGGCCGACGGGCGGATCGAGGGCTGGCGCGAGGTGCTGACCGCCGCCGGCCGTCCGGTCCCCGAGTTGCTGTCCGGCGACTGGAGCCCGCGCTCCGGCTACGAGGCCGGGCTGCTCCTGGCGGCGACGCCGGGCGTCACCGCGGTGTTCGTCGCCAACGACCAGATGGCGCTCGGCGCGCTGCGGGCCTTCGCCGAGCAGGGCGTGCGGGTGCCCGAGCGGCTCAGCATCGTGGGGTTCGACGACATCCCCGAGTCCGAGTTCTTCACCCCGCCGCTCACCACGATCAGGCAGGACTTCGGGGCGGTCGGTAAACACAGCATCGAGGTCCTGCTCAGGCAGATGGAGGCGGGAGCGGAATGGTCCCACGAGCGACACGTCGTCCCGCCGCGGTTCGTGGCCAGGGCCAGCACCGCGCCGTTCCGCGCCTAGGCCCGCGTACCGTGATTCCGCGCACCGTGATTCCGCGTCCAAGCCCGCGCGCCGTGGTTCCCCGCCGAGGTCCGTGCGCCGTGGTTCCCCGCCTAGGCCCGCGTACCGTGGTGTCGCGCCGGAGGTCGCGTCCGGGGCCGGGGGTCGTTCCCGGCTCGGGGCCGCGGCGTCCCGGTGCGCCGCACCGCGCCTGAACCCCGCGGATCCCGCGCGGTCACCCGTGCCGGACCCCCGTACCGAGCCCGTACCGAGGCCCCAACGTCCCGATGTCCTGGAGATGATGTGAACGCTAACAACGATCGTTACGTGGTCGGTGTCGACTTCGGTACGCTGTCGGGCCGCGCCGTGGTGGTGAGGGTGAGCGACGGTGCCGAGGTGGGCACCGCCGTGCACGAGTACGCCCACCGGGTGATCGAGGACCGGCTGCCGGGCACCGCGGTGCGCCTGGGCCCCGACTGGGCGCTGCAGTCGCCGGAGGACTGGCGGGAGGTGCTGCGCCAGGCGGTGCCCAAGGCGGTGGCGGCGGCCGGGATCTCCCCGTCGCAGGTCATCGGCCTGGGGACCGACTTCACGGCCTGCACCATACTTCCCGCCACCGCCGACGGCGTCCCGCTGTGCGAGGTCGACGGGTTCGCCGGCCGCCCGCACGCGTGGCCGAAGCTGTGGAAGCACCACGCGGCGCAGTCGCACGCCGACCGGATCAACGCCGTCGCCGCCCGCAGGGGAGAGTCGTGGCTGCCCCGCTACGGCGGGAAGATCTCCTCGGAGTGGGCGTTCGCCAAGGGCCTCCAGGTGCTGGAGGAGGACCCGGAGGTCTACGGCCGCGCGGAGCGCTGGATCGAGGCCGCCGACTGGATCGTCTGGCAGCTCACCGGCGTGGAGACGCGCAACGTGTGCACGGCCGGATACAAGGCCATCCGCCAGGACGGCCACTACCCCTCCGCCGAGTTCCTCGCCGAGCTCAACCCCGCCTTCACCGGCTTCACCGACAAGCTCGGCGGGGAGCCGTCCCCGCTGGGCGGCCTCGCCGGACGGCTGGACGCCCGCGCCGCCGGGTGGACGAAGCTGCCCGAGGGCATCGCGATCTCGATCGGCAACGTCGACGCCCACGTCACGGCCGCCGCCGCCGACGCCGTGCGGCCCGGCCAGATGGTCGCCATCATGGGCACCTCCACCTGCCACGTGATGTCCTCCGACGCCCTGGCCGAGGTGCCCGGCATGTGCGGCGTGGTGCGCGACGGCATCGTGCCCGGCCTGTGGGGGTACGAGGCGGGCCAGTCGGGGGTCGGCGACATCTTCGGGTGGTTCGTCGAGACCTCGGTCCCCGGCTCCTACGAGCGCGAGGCGGAGGAGCGCGGGCTCAGCGTGCACGAGCTGCTCACCGAGCTCGCCGCCGGCCAGCGGGTCGGGCAGCACGGCCTGGTGGCGCTCGACTGGCACAACGGCAACCGCTCGGTGCTGGTCGACCACAACCTCTCCGCCGTGGTCGTCGGCCAGACGCTCGCGACGCGGCCCGAGGACACCTACCGGGCGCTGATCGAGGCCACCGCGTTCGGCGCCCGCACGATCGTGGAGACCTTCGAGGACTCCGGGGTGCCGGTGACCGAGTTCGTCGCCGCCGGGGGCCTGATCAAGAACCGCTTCCTGATGCAGGTCTACGCCGACGTGCTGCGCCGCCCCATCTCGGTGATCGGCTCCGAGCAGGGCTGCGCCCTGGGGTCGGCCATCCACGCCGCGGTCGCCGCCGGGGCCTACCCCGACATCACCTCGGCCTCGGCCGCGATGGGCCGGCGCGGCGAGGCCGCCTACATCCCCGACGCCGGGCGCGCGGACACCTATGACCGGCTGTACGCCGAGTACCGCCGCCTGCACGACCACTTCGCCGGTGGGGAGATGCTGCACGGCCTGCGAGCCCTGCGCAACGAGGCCGTCACACCGGCCGGCGAGAACGACAAGAGCACGTCGACGAACGAGGAGGACGCGTGACCGGGCGCGAGGAACACCTGATCGGGCGAGCGCTGCCCCCGCCCCCGCGTGCGGCCGGGCATCCGGCCCGGCGCGGGGCCGGGGGCCCGGCCCCGCACGAAACGGGGGCGGCCGGATGAGCGCCGTCGTCAGGAGGCTGCGGGAGACGGTGTCCGCGCTCCACCAGGAGCTGGTCCGCTACAACCTCGTCGCCTGGACGGCCGGGAACGTCTCCGGCCGGGTCCCCGGCGAGGACCTCTTCGTCATCAAGCCGTCCGGGGTGATGTACGAGGACCTCACCCCGGAGTCGATCGTGGTGTGCGACCTGGACGGCGAGCTGGTCGAGGGCGATCTGGCCCCGTCCAGCGACACCGCCGCGCACGCCTACGTCTACCGGATGATGCCGCAGGTGGGCGGCGTGGTGCACACCCACTCCACGTACGCCTCCGCCTGGGCGGCGCGGGACGAGGCCATCCCGTGCGTGCTGACGGCGATGGCCGACGAGTTCGGCGGCGAGATCCCGGTGGGGCCGTTCGCGCTGATCGGCGGGGACGACATCGGCAAGGGAATCGTCGCCACCCTGGAGGGCCACCGCTCCCCGGCGGTCCTGATGCGCAACCACGGCGTCTTCACCATCGGCGCGGACGCCCGCGCGGCCGTCAAGGCGGCGGTGATGTGCGAGGACGTCGCCCGCACCGTGCACGTGGCCCGCCAGCTGGGCGAGCCGGTGCCCATCGCGCAGTCCGACATCGACAGTTTGTACAACCGCTACCAGAACGTCTACGGGCAAAGGAGTCCGCGGTGACCCTCCACGAGCGCGAGATCTGGTTCCTCACCGGAAGCCAGGGCCTGTACGGCGAGGACACGCTGGCCCAGGTGGCGGAGCAGTCCCGGCGGATCGCCGAGCAGCTTGACGAGACGCTGGCGTTCCGGGTGGTGTGGAAGCCCGTGCTCACCGACGCCGGGGCGATCCGCCGGGTCTGCCTGGAGGCGAACGCCTCCGACGCCTGCGTCGGGGTGATCGCCTGGATGCACACCTTCTCCCCGGCCAAGATGTGGATCGCCGGGCTGGACGCGTTGCGCACGCCGCTGCTGCACCTGCACACCCAGGCCAACGTGGCACTGCCGTGGAGCTCCATCGACATGGACTTCATGAACCTCAACCAGGCGGCGCACGGCGACCGCGAGTTCGGCTACATCCAGGCCCGGCTGGGCGTGGCGCGCAAGACCGTCGCCGGGCACGTGAGCGACCCGGCGGTGGTGGCGCGCGTGGGCGCGTGGGCGCGGGCCGCGGCCGGGCGCGCGGAGGTGGGCTCGCTGCGGCTGGCCCGCTTCGGCGACAACATGCGCGACGTGGCGGTCACCGAGGGCGACAAGGTGGAGGCGCAGCTGCGCTTCGGCGTCTCGGTCAACACCTACGGCGTCAACGACCTGGTCGCCGCCGTCGACGCCGCGGCGGACGCCGAGGTGGACGTCCTCACCTCCGAGTACGAGGACACCTACAAGGTCGCCCCCGAGCTGCGCACCGGAGGCGAGCGCCACGACTCGCTGCGCTACGCCGCCCGCATCGAGCTGGGGCTGCGCCACTTCCTCACCGAGGGGGGCTTCGGCGCGTTCACCACCAACTTCGAGGACCTCGGCGGGCTGCGGCAGCTGCCGGGGCTCGCGGTGCAGCGGCTGATGGCCGACGGCTACGGCTTCGGCGGCGAGGGCGACTGGAAGACCTCGGTGATGGTCCGCACCCTGAAGGTGATGTCGGCCGGTCTCTCCGGCGGCACCTCCTTCATGGAGGACTACACCTACCACCTCACCCCCGGCCAGGAGGTCATCCTGGGCGCGCACATGCTGGAGGTCTGCCCGACGATCGCCGCCGGGGTGCCCTCGTGCGAGATCCACCCGCTGAGCATCGGCGGGCGCGAGGATCCCGTCCGGCTCGTCTTCGACGCGGAGCCGGGACCCGCCGTGGTGGTCGGCCTGTCCGACATGGGGGACCGGTTCAGGCTGGTGGCCAACGAGATCGACGTGGTCACCCCCGCCGAGCCGCTGCCCAGCCTGCCCGTCGCCCGCGCGGTGTGGAGGCCCCGCCCGAACCTGAGCACCTCCGCCGAGGCGTGGCTGACCGCCGGAGGCCCGCACCACACCGTCCTGTCGTCGGCCCTCACCACCGAGGAGCTCACCGACCTGTCCGAGATGCTCGGGGTCGAACTCCTGGTCATCGACGCGGACACCACTCCCCGCCAGTTCGCCAAGGAGATCCGCTGGAACCAGGCGTACTACCACCTGGCCCGCGGTTTCTGATCCGCCGGACCCCGCTCGTCCACCACCCGTTCCCGCCGGAAGACGTGCCGCCGTACGCGGCCGTCGATCGTGCGCGGCCGTCGGCCGTACGTGATCGTCGATCGTGCGCGGCTCGTCGTGCGCGGCCGCCGTACGCGGCGGGACGGGTGGTGACGGCGGCGGCGTGAACACCGGGAGCGCTAGGGGCGGAGCCGGTGGCCGTCGTCCAGCAGGCGGGAGAGCACGCTGAGGGTGGCCGCGCCCGCCGCGACGCCGCTGAGCAGGGAGAGCGGCCAGGCGGACCCGGCCACCAGGGCGAGCGCGCAGGCCAGCGTCGCGATCACGGCCGTGGCGGCCACGACGAGCAGTCCAGGTACGGAGAACATCGGCTCACTCCCGCAGGGTGCGCCGCCGGGGTTCCGGCGGCACTGTGGTCGAGGACCGGCTCCGGTCGGAAGCCGTACTCGCCCCGATATGTTCTGCCCGTCCTGGGCGCGGTAATCATGAAACGGGCGAACTCGTACTCGCTTCGATACATCCCGCCTTTCCCGGGCACCGCGATTGCGAACCGGGCGGGCCGCGAACGGTGGCGGCGGGGCCCGGGGAACGGACTCGATCGGCCCGCCGGGAGCGGCCGGGAGCCGCGGAGAGCCACAAGGAGGCGGCCGGAAGCCGGCGGAGGTGCCGGGAGCGGCCGGGAGCCGCGGAGAAGCTGCCGAGAGCCGTGGAGGGCTGCGGAGAAGCGGCCGGGAGCGGTGGGAAGTGGCGAGAGCGGCGGGTGGAGCCCGGACGCGGTGCCTCCCATGATCCGTCGAGACCATGCGATCCGGGACCGCATGGTCTCGACGGATCACGAAATCCCCTGTTGACCGTTTCCTCGCCACCCGCCGAGCCCCCCGGCGCCTTCGCCGAAAACTATGGCAGAGGGGTGCGGGGCGTGGTTGCCCGTCCGTGCCTGATGCTTGCCTGTCCGTGCCCGATCGGCTCGGCACCCGTTTGGCCCGCCGCTCGCGCGGGTCGCCCTCCCACCGCCCCGGCTCGCGCGGGTCGCCCTCCCGTCGCCCCGGGCGGGGGCCCGGTACGCCCGGCCCTGCCGACAGGGTAGGAAGGGCTGGTCACATCTGGGCGTCATTAGTGTGAAATTCAGTGAACATAGCTGCTCGATATGATCTTTCTTGCCCACTGTCTCCTATCTGAGCATTGGTTTTGTGCGTGAACAAGGGTTTGTCTCTTGTTCACCAAACTCAGGTCTGATAGAACAAACGGCACATGTAGGTCGGGTGGGCCGTCAGTGCGGCGATCCGCTCACCTCGCGGCCTATCCCTCATGGCCCCTGGAGGACTGCGATGCCCGGTTTCCCTCACCCCCACGGTCCGGTGTCCCCCGAGCTGTCCCGTCGCTCGATCCTGCAACTCGGGGGTGGGGTCGCCCTCCTCTTCGCGACCGGGTGCGCCGCCGGCACCAAGGCGGGCGGCTCGGACACCCCGGCGGCGAGCGCGGCCCCCGGCGGGAGCGGCGCCCCGGCCGCCTCGGCGCTGCGGATCGCGGTGAGCAGCTACCTGAGCAGCTGGGACCAGGACTTCGTCGGGTTCGACCTGACCGCGCTC
Organism: Streptosporangium vulgare; assembly: GCF_042428775.1. Lineage (NCBI taxonomy): Bacteria > Bacillati > Actinomycetota > Actinomycetes > Streptosporangiales > Streptosporangiaceae > Streptosporangium > Streptosporangium vulgare. Next base: position 137,742 of record NZ_JBHMBS010000001.1, read on the forward strand.
ATGCTCTACAAGAACGTCTTCCCCTACATGGTCGACTACGGGGTCACCTCGGTCGGCGGCGGCCAGATCCTCGACACCGAGGCCATCACCCCCACCTTCGCCGAGTCCTTCGAGCCCGACGCCGACAACAAGGTCTGGACCCTCAAGCTGCGCAAGGGCGTGAAGTTCGCCAGCGGCAACGAGATGACCGCCAAGGACGTCAAGTGGTCCAAGGACCGCGCCTTCGCCGCGAAGGCCAACGTCGCCGGGATCTACCGGCTGATCGGGCTCACCGAGGCCGACCAGGTCAAGGTGGTCGACGACCACACCGTGACGTTCACCCAGGCGTTCCCCAGCGCCCTCACCCGGCAGATCCAGGCCATCTCGCTGTACGTCTTCGACTCCGAGGAGGCGAAGAAGCACGCCACCGCCGACGACCCCTGGGCCAAGGAGTGGTTCGCCAAGAACCCGCCGAGCGGCGGCTACTTCAACGTGGGCAAGGCGGTCCAGGGCCAGGAGATCGTGCTCACCGCCAACACCGGCTACCCCGGCCCCGACGGCGCCAAGAGCCCCGAGATCAGGCTCACCGTGGTGCCCGCCGCCGCCAACCAGCGCCTCCAGCTGCAGAACGGCGACATCGACATCGCCTTCGGGATCGGCCAGCGCGACATCAAGGACCTCAAGACCACCGAGGGCATCAAGGTCATCTCCGCGCCGAGCAACAGCCAGGTCGCGATCCAGATGTCGGTGACCACCGCGCCCTTCGACGACCCCGCGGTCCGCAAGGCGCTCGCCCACGCCGTCCCGTACGAGCAGATCATCGCCAACGTCTACGGCGGCGACGCGCGGCCCGCCAAGAGCGTCGTCCCGCTGGACATGCCCGGCTACTCCGAGACCGGCTACCCCTACGCCTACGACGTCGCCAAGGCCAAGGAGACGCTGTCCGGGGCGGGCAAGACCTCGGTCACCTCCGAGCTGGTCTTCCAGACCGACAGCGAGGAGCAGCAGCAGATCGCCGTCCTGGTGCAGAGCGAGGCGAGGAAGGCGGGCATCGAGCTGAAGCTCACCCCGCTCGACCCCGCCACGCTCGCCGAGCGCAGGGAGAAGAAGAACATCCCGCTGCAGGTCACCGTGGGCCAGCTCTGGGTCAACGACGTGGAGTACATGCTCGGGACCAGCTTCACCAAGGGCGCCAGCCTCAACTACTCCAACTACGTCAACGACGAGATCGAGAAGATCTTCGAGAACTCCCACACCGTCGTCGACGAGGCCGAGCGCGCCAAGCTCTGGCTGCGCGTGCAGGAGATCCTGGCCGGGGACGTGCCGTGGGTCGTCGTCTGCCAGCCCAACTTCAACCTCCCCGTCAGGGAGGAGGTGGCGGGCTGGGTCCAGCCGATGGACGGTCTGGCCCGGCTGCGCTACCTGAGCGTTTCAAAGTAATCCATGCGCATCCTCCGGTTCCTCCTCAGACGGCTGCTCCAGCTCGTCCCGGTGCTCCTCGGCGTCGTCGTCCTGACCTTCCTCCTCGTCAGGGTCCTGCCGGGCGACCCGATCCGTACCATCCTCGGCCCCAACGCCACGGAGGCCGACGCCGCCGCCGCGCGGGCCAGGTTCGGGCTGGACCAGCCGCTGTGGCGGCAGTTCCTCGACTACGTCGGCGGGCTGTTCACCGGTGACTTCGGCACCTCCATCCAGAGCGGTGCCCCGGTGGGCTCGGAGATGGCCGTGCGCGTCGGGCCGACCATGGAGCTCGTGGTGATCGCGCTGGTCGTGGCGCTGGTGCTGGCGACGGTGCTCGGCATCTGGTCGGCGCGGAACGCCGGCCGGTTCGGCGACCACACCGTCCGCGTCGCGGCGCTCGTCGGCAACTCGGTGCCGGAGTTCTGGCTCGGCCTGGTGCTGGTCCTCGTCGGCTACAGCGTCCTGGGCTGGTTCCCGGCGCCCAGCGGCCGGGTGGACCCCGACACCGACCTCAGCCTGATCACCGGCGCCGACCTGCTCGACGCGGCGCTGACGGCCAACGGCCCCGCGTTCGTCTCGGCGCTGGAACACCTCGTGCTGCCGGTGGCCACGCTGGTGATCGTCATCGTCGCGCCGCTGCTGCGCAGCGTCCGGGCCTCCGCGCTGGAGGTGCTCGCCTCCGAGGCGTACGCCGCCGCCGCCGCGCACGGGCTCAGGGACCGGCTGCTGCTGCGCGGCTACCTGGTACGGGCCACGCTGGTGCGCCTCCCCGCGCTGGCGGCCCTGGTGTTCGGCTTCTCCATCGGCTCGACGGTCCTCGTGGAGTACGTCTTCTCCTGGCAGGGCTTCGGGCAGTGGGCGCTGCGCGGCCTGCTCTACCGGGACTACCCGGTGGTGCAGGCGTCGGTGCTCGTGATCGCGCTGTTCTACGTGGTGGTGTTCCTCGTCGCCGACGTCGTCCACGCGGTCCTCGACCCGAGAGTGAGGATCTGATGCCGGACGCCGAACACGCCCCCGAGGCCGGAGCCGGACACGTGCGGAAGCCCGATGACGCGCGTGCCCCGAAGGTGGGGCGCACCCCGAAGGCGGGGCGCGTCCGGGAGGCCGGTGGGGACCGGCGCTTCGCGTCGTCGCTGATCACGGCCGGTTCCGCGATCCTGCTCCTGGTCGCGGTGGCGGTCGTGTTCGCGCCGCTGCTGACCGCGTGGGGCCCGGAGGAGATCGACCCCCTCGCCTCCCTCGCCCCGCCGGGCGGCGCCCACCTGCTGGGCACCGACCTCAACGGCATGGACGTGTGGAGCCGGGTCCTGTACGCCGCCAGGCTCGACGTCGGCATCGCGGTCGCCGCGGTCGCCCTCGCCGTGGTCGCGGGCAGTTTCGTCGGCCTGGTCGCCGGATACCGGGGCGGCTGGCCGGACGACGTGCTGATGCGGGTGCTCGACGTCTTCCAGGCGTTCCCCACCTTCATCCTGGCCCTCGCGGTGGCCGCGCTGCTCGGTGGCGGGACCGCCAACCTGGTCGCGGTGATCGCGCTGGTGAACGCGCCCGCGTACGCCCGGCTGGTGCGGGCCGAGGTGCGCTCGATCAGGGAACTGCCCTTCGTGGAGGCGTCCCGCACCTCCGGCGCCTCCTTCTGGGGGGTGCTCTGGCGGCACGTCCTGCCCAACAGCCTCACGCCGGTGCGCGTGATCGCCCCGCTGAACTGCGGCTGGGCGATGCTCACGCTGGCCGGGCTGTCCTTCCTCGGGCTCGGCGTGCCGGTGCCCACCGCCGAATGGGGCGCGATGATCAGCCTCGGCACCGGGGACGTCGTCGCCGGCCGGTGGTGGACCTCGGTGCCCCCCGGCCTCTTCCTGCTGATCTGCGTCCTGGGCTTCAGCCTCCTCGGTGAGGGCCTGCAGGAACGCGCCGACTCCACGAGGAGGTGACGGACGATGACCCTCCTGTCGATCGAGGACCTCTCCGTCGTGATCGACCGTCCTGGACGCCGGGTCGCCGCGCTGAGCGGGGTGAACCTGAGCGTCGAGCCCGGCGAGGTGGTCGGCCTGGTCGGTGAGAGCGGCGGCGGCAAGAGCATGGTGGCCCGCTCGATCGTGGGCCTGCTGCCCGGCGGCTCCCGTACGACCGGGCGGGTCATGTTCGACGGCGCCGACGTGCTGACGATGGGCGCCGCCGAGCTGGAGTCCTTCCGGGGGCACGGCGCCGCGATCTGCTTCCAGAACCCGCGCGGCGCGCTCAGTCCCACCAGGACCGTCGGCCGCCAGCTCGTCGACCGGCTGGTCACCCACCGGGACCTCGCCCCCGCCCCCGCCAGGGAGGTCGCCGCCGAGCTGTTCGAGTCGGTCGGCATCCGCAGCCCGAGGCGCCGCCTGGACGCCTACCCGCACGAGCTCTCCGGCGGCATGGCGCAGCGCGTCATGATCTCGCTGGCCACCGGGTGCGCCCCCGGCCTGCTGATCGCCGACGAGCCCACCACCGGGCTGGACGTGACCCTCACCAGGGAGATCCTCAACCGCTTCCGGCTCGCCGCGAACGCCGAGCGGCGCGGCGTCCTGCTGATCTCCCACGACCTCGCCTCCATCGCGGAGGTCTGCGACCGCGTCGTGGTGCTCTACGCGGGGACGGTGGTGGAGAGCGGCCCCGGGCCGCAGGTGCTCGACGAGCCCGCCCACCCCTACACGCGGGCGCTGCTGCGCTCGGTGCCCGACATCGACGGGCGCCCGGTGACCGCCACCCCCGGCGCGATGCCGCTGCCGGTGGAGGCGCCGTCCTCCTGCCCGTTCGCGCCGCGCTGCGCGCACGCGACGGAGTTGTGCACGACGGAGCTTCCGCGCGCCGAGGCCCTCGCCTCCGACTGGAGCGTCGCCTGCTTCCACCCCCGCTCCGGACCCCTCACCGAGCCCGCCGACATACCTGCGCCCGCCGACGCACCTGCGCCCGCCGACACGCCTCCCGGGCCGTCTCTCGCGGGGGTCGCGCCCGTTCTCACGGGGACCCCGCCCGTGGACGGGGAGCCGCCCGCCCGTACGGAGGCACCGTCCGGGGCGAGGGCCGTCCCCGGAAGGGGGACGGGCGGGGAGGTGCTGCGCGTCGAGGACGCGCACGTCCTCTACCGGGCACGCTTCGGCGGCGGGGGCCACCACGCCCTGCGCGGGGTGAGCCTCGGCGTCGCCGCGGGCGAGACCCTGGGCATCGTCGGGGAGAGCGGCTGCGGCAAGAGCACGCTCGCCCGGCTGATGCTCGGGCTGGTGGCGCCCTCACAGGGGAGGGTCGAGGTGGCGGGGCGGGTCTTCTCCGAGCTGCGCGGCCGGGAGCTGCGCCGCCTGCGCACCCGGGCCCAGCTGGTCTTCCAGGATCCCGTGGGGTCGCTCAGCCCCCGGCGTACCGTGGCGGACGCGATCGGCGAGCCGCTGCGCGCCGCCGGGGTGCCCGCCGCCGAGCGGGCGTCGCGCGTCGCCCGCGTCCTGGAGCGCATGGAGCTGGACCCGTCGATCCTGGGGCGGCGCCCGCACGAGCTGTCCGGCGGGCAGGCGCAGCGCGTCGGCATCGCCCGCGCGCTCGTCGGCGACCCCGACCTGATCGTCTTCGACGAGCCGACCTCGGCGCTCGACGTCACCGTGCAGGCGCAGATCCTGAAGGTGATCGCCGAGGTGAGCGGCGACCGCTCGCGCGGCACGGTCTTCATCTCCCACGACCTGGCCACCGTCCGGGGGTTCTGCGACCGCGTCGCGGTCCTCTACCTGGGGCGGATCGTCGAGGAGGGGCCGGTGGAGGAGGTCTTCGGCAACCCGCTGCACCCCTACACCCGGGCGCTGCTGGCCGGAGCCCCCAGCCTCGGCGCCGGGTACGGCGGCCCGAGAGTCGAGCTGACCAAGGATCTGGAGGAGGCGGACGCCGCCGCGGGCTGCGCGCTCGCGCCGCGCTGTCCCTTCGCGACCGGCGAGTGCCGGGAACAGGAGCAGGAACTCCGCCCGTACGACGCGAGCCTGGTCGCCTGCCGCCGCGTCGCCGAGATCCCCGCGCTGATCGAAAGGTGACACCCGCAATGCCCGACCCCAAGCACCTCCGGCTCGCCGTCGACATCGGCGGCACCTTCGTCGACGCGATGGAGCTGGACACGCGCACCCACGAGGTGCGCTTCAGGAAGGCCTCGACCACCCCGGCCCGCCCCTGGGAGGGCGTGCTCGACGCGGTCACCGCTCTCGGCACCGACCTGTCGGAGGTGGAGCTGTTCATCCACGGCACCACCCTCGGCCTCAACGCCGTCCTGGAGCGGCGCGGCGAGCCCACCGGGATCGTCACCAACGACGGCTTCCGTGACATCTTCCTGATCGGCAGGGGCAACGTGCCCGCCGACCACATGTACGACTTCCAGTACGAGCGGCCGGAGAGCCTCGTGCGGCGCCGCCACACCGCAGGGGTGCGCGGACGCCTCGACCACCGGGGCCGGGTGGTCGAGGAGCTCGACGCCGCCGGGGTGCGGGAGGCCGCCCGCGTCCTCGTCGAGGAGGGGGGCGTGGTGTCGATCGCCGTCTGCTTCCTGCACTCCTTCCTCGACCCCTCCCACGAGCGGGAGGCCGCCCGGATCATCCGCGAGGCGTACCCGCAGGTGACGGTCTCGGTCTCCACCGACATCGTCAGGGAGTACCGCGAGTACGAGCGGACCAGCACGACCGTCCTCGACGCCTACATCCGGCCGATCTTCGAGAGGTACGTGGACCGGCTGGAGCGCGGGCTCGCCGAGCGCGGCTTCGACGGGCGATTCCTGATCATGCGGTCCGGCGGCGGTTCCATGACGTCGGCCGTGGCCAAGACCTCCCCGACGCACACCGTGCTGTCGGGCCCGGCGGGCGGCATCGTGGGCGCGGCGCACATCGCCGCCGCCCTCGGTCGCCGGGACCTTCTCACCTTCGACATCGGCGGTACCTCCCTGGACGCGTGCGTGATCGAGCACGGGTCCCCGGTGGCCGCCTACGAGGCGCAGCTGGAGCACTTCCCGCTGCTGATCCCCACCTACGACATCCGCACGATCGGCGCCGGAGGGGGCTCGATCGCGTGGCTGGAGCGGGGATTGCTGAAGGTGGGGCCGCAGAGCGCGGGTGCCGACCCCGGCCCGGTGTGTTACGGCCGGGGCGGCACCCGCCCCACTGTCACGGACGCGGCGGTCGTCCTCGGCTACGTGGACCCGGACCGCTTCCTCTCCGGTGCGATGGAGCTGCGGGCCGACGCCGCCCGCGCGGCGCTCGACGAGCAGGTGGCCGGGCCGCTCGGGCTCAGCCCGGAGGCCGCGGCGGCGGGCGTCTTCGACGTGCTGCTCGCCAAGACCGTCGGCGCGGTCCGGCAGATCACGGTCGAGCGGGGACACGACCCCCGCGGCTTCTCGCTGCTCGCGTTCGGCGGGGCCGGGCCGCTGCTCGCCCCGCTGCTCGCGGCGGAGATGGGCATCGGCGAGGTCATCGTGCCGTTCGCCCCGTCGGGCTTCTCCGCGTGGGGCATGCTCAGCGCCGACATCGTCGACGACTTCTCCCGTACGGTGATGGCCACCCTGGACGACGCCGACCTCGACGGGCTGGAGACGGTGTTCAAGGGCGTCGAGGCCGAGGCGGTCGCCTCCCTGGAGGCGCAGCGGGTCCCGGCCGGGCGCATGGTCCTTGAGCGCCAGTTCGAGCTGCGCTACCTGGGACAGGAGCACTCGCTCATCGTCACCGCGGGCCGCGACCTCGACCGGGACGCGATCAGGCGGGCGTTCGAGGAGACCCACGCGGCGCGCTACGGGCACGCGATGGACAACCGGGTGCAGATCCTCAACCTGCGGGTGCGGGGCGTGGGCCGTACCGACAGGCCCGAGCTGGTGGTGCGCCCGCCGGGCGACGGCGACGCGGGCCGGGCGCTGCTCGCCCGCAGGGACGCCTACGACTTCGGCACCCGCGCCACCGCGTCGTTCGCCGTCTACGACCGCGCGCTGCTGGAGCCGGGCGACGCGTTCGACGGGCCCGCCCTGATCGACGAGGGCACCTCGACCACCGTGGTCCCCTCGGGACAGCGCGTCGAGGTCGAGGAGCACGGCTACCTGCTGGTACGGCTTGTGGAGGCGGCGTCATGACGGAGCGGCTGGATGGCGGGCGACAGGACGACGGGCACTCGGCCGGAGAGCACCCGGACGGCACACGCCCGGACGGGGCTCAGCCGGACGGGGCCCGGCTGGACGGGGCGACCGCCGAGGTGGTGCGCAGCTACCTGCTCGCGGCGGCGGAGGAGATGCGGGCCACGCTGATCCGCACATCGTTCAACCCGGTCATCTACGAGGTCCACGACTTCGGCATGTCGATGTACGACGCGGACCTGCGGCTGATCGCCGAGGCCACCGGGCTCACCTTCTTCCTCGGCGCCAACGACTTCTCACTGCGCAAGGGTGTGGAGTACGTGGGGCGGGAGAATCTGTTTCCGGGTGATGTGGTGTTGTTGAATTATCCGTACTGGAACGCGGCGCATTCTTATGACGCGACGTTGTTCTGTCCGGTGTTCGCGGGTGTGGATCTGGTGGGTTTCTTGTGTGTGCGGGCTCATTGGATGGATCTGGGGGCGAAGGATCCCGGGTATGTGCTGGATTCCACGGACATGCATCAGGAGGGGATTATCTTTCCGGGGACGAAGGTGTTCTCGGGGGGTGTGCCGAATCGGGAGATCATCGAGTTGATCCGGTTCAATTCGCGGATGCCGGATCTGGTGATCGGTGATCTGAACGCGCAGGTCGCCGCGCTGCGCACCGGCGAGCGCCGGTTCCTGGAGATCCTGGAGAAGTTCGGCCGCCCGACCGTGGACGCCGCGGTGCGGCGGATGGTCGAGGACGGGGAGGCGCGCACCCGCGCCGCCCTCGCCGAGCTGCCGCAGGGATCGTGGACGGCGGTCGACTGGCTGGACGACGACGGCATCACCGACGAACCGGTCCGCATGCAGGTCACCGTCACGATCGCCGACGGCACCTTCACCGTCGACTTCGCCGGTTCCTCGCCCGCCACGCCCGGTCCCATCAACATGCCGTTCGGCGCGACCATCGCGATCTGCAAGGTCGTCCTCAAGGCGCTCACCTCGCCCGACGAGCCGTCCAACTTCGGCACGACCGTTCCGCTGGAGGTGCGGGCCGAGCCGGGCACGCTCTTCCACGCCGTCTACCCGCAGCCGACGTTCACCCTCTGGACCGGCATCGTCGCGGTCGAGCTCATCCTGAAGGCGCTGGCGCAGGGCATGCCGGACCGGTTGCCCGCCTCGTCCGGGGGTGACGTGCCGGGGTTCATGATGGTCGGGATCCATCCGGAGACCGGGCAGATGTTCGCGGTCAGCAACAACGATCCGGTCGGCTGGGGCGCCACCCCCTCCCACGACGGTATGAACGCCGCCACCCACGTCTCCGGCAGTACGGGACGCATCACCCCGATCGAGGTCCTGGAGGCCAGGACCGGGATGTTCTTCGAGCGGGTGGAGATGCGGGAGGACTCCGGGGGTGCGGGGCGGTTCCGGGGTGGGGTGGGTCTGCGGCGTGACATTCGCTTTGTCGTGCCGGGGGAGTTCCTGTCGGTGATCAAGAAGACGCGGTCGCGGCCGTGGGCGCTGGAGGGCGGGCTGGAGCCCGAGCCGAACCAGGTGGTGGTCTTTCCCGGCACCGAGCGTGAGCACCGGGTGAGCACCAGGCGGACCCGGGTGGAGATCGGTGATCGGGTCACGTTGCTGACGGCCGGGGGCGGCGGGCACGGCGATCCGCGCGAGCGCGATCCGGAACTGGTCCGCCGCGACGTCGCCGAGGGCTACGTCTCACCCGACGCCGCCCGCCGGACCTACGGGATCGACGATGTCTGAGTCCTTCGTCTCCTCCACGCCGGGCTCCGGCGTCCCGGGAAGGGAGAGGGCCGTTCCCGCCGGTGAGGGGCGTGTCCCGGTGGACGGCGCGACGGTCGAGGTGGTGCGCAGCTATCTCACCTCGGCCGCCGAGGAGATGCGGGCCACGCTCGTCCGTACCGCCTTCAACCCGGTCATCTACGAGGTCTTCGACTTCGGCATCTCCGTCTACGACGCGGACCTGCGACTGGTCGCCGAGTCGACCGGGCTGAGCCGTTTCCTCGGCGCCAACGACTACTCCGTCCGCAAGGGTGTGGAGTACGTGGGGCGGGAGAATCTGTTTCCGGGTGATGTGGTGTTGTTGAATTATCCGTACTGGAACGCGGCGCATTCTTATGACGCGACGTTGTTCTGTCCGGTGTTCGCGGGTGCGGATCTGGTGGGTTTCTTGTGTGTGCGGGCTCATTGGATGGATCTGGGGGCGAAGGATCCCGGGTATGTGCTGGATTCCACGGACATGCATCAGGAGGGGATTATCTTTCCGGGGACGAAGGTGTTCTCGGGGGGTGTGCCGAATCGGGAGATCATCGAGTTGATCCGGTTCAATTCGCGGATGCCGGATCTGGTGATCGGTGATCTGAACGCGCAGGTCGCCGCGCTGCGCACCGGCGAGCGCCGCGTCCGCGAGCTCTACGACCGCTACGGCGCGGACGTCGTCGGGTCCGTCGTCGAGACGGTGATCGCCGCCGCCGCGGAGTCCACCGCCGAGGCCGTCGCCCGCCTGCCGCAGGGGTCGTGGACGGCGGTCGACTGGCTGGACGACGACGGCGTCACAGACGATCCGATCCGCATGCAGGTCACCGTCACGATCGCCGACGGCACCTTCACCGTCGACTTCGCCGGGTCGTCCGGCGCGACCGCGGGGCCGGTCAACCTCCCGTTCGGCGCGACCATCGCGACCTGCCGGGTCGCCTTCAAGGCGATCACCACGCCGGGGGAGCAGACCAACGCCGGGCACTTCGCCCCGCTGGAGGTGCGGGCCGAGCCGGGCACTCTCTTCCACGCCGTCTACCCGGCGGCGACCTTCACCCAGTGGACGGGGACGGTCGCCCTGGAGCTGATCTACAAGGCGCTGGCGCAGGGCATGCCGGACCGGCTTCCGGCCTCCTCGGGAGGTGACGTGCCGGGGTTCATGATGGTCGGGACTCATCCGGAGACCGGGCAGATGTTCGCGGTCAGCAACAACGATCCGGTCGGCTGGGGCGCCACCCCCTCCCACGACGGCATGAACGCCGCCAACCACCTGTGCCAGACCCAGGCCCGCAACACCCCTGTCGAGGTCCTGGAGGCGAAGACCGGGATGTTCTTCGAGCGGGTGGAGATGCGGGAGGACTCCGGGGGTGCGGGGCGGTTCCGGGGCGGGGTGGGTCTGCGGCGTGACATCCGGTTCGTGGTGCCGGGGGAGTTCCTGTCGGTGATCAAGAAGACGCGGTCGCGGCCGTGGGCGCTGGAGGGCGGGCTGGAGCCCGAGCCGAACCAGGTGGTGGTCTTTCCCGGCACCGAGCGTGAGCACCGGGTCAGTACCAGGCGGACCCGGGTGGAGATCGGTGATCGGGTCACGTTGCTGACGGCCGGGGGCGGCGGGCACGGCGATCCGCGCGAGCGCGATCCGGAACTGGTCCGCCGCGACGTCGCCGAGGGCTACGTCTCACCCGACGCCGCCCGCCGGACCTACGAGACCGGGGCCGTCCGATGAACGACATGGTCAACGACGTGGTCCTCGTCAACTGCACCGTCACCGACGCCCGCGCCGCCGTTCCCGGTACGGCCCCGAGGAGTCGTACGCCGGAAGCCGGGGCGGTGGGCGGCGAGGGACGGATCGTCGACGCGGCGGTGTGGGTCCGGGGCGACCGGATCGCGGCCGTGGGCCCGCGCGAGCGGATCCTGGAGCGGACCGGCGACGCCCGCCCGATCGACCTCGACGGCGCGTACGTCACCCCCGGCCTGGTCAACATGCACACCCACCTGTCCCTGTCGCTCCCCGGGCAGGGAGGCGACAGCGTCAAGAACATGACGGCGCACGAGCTCGCCCTCTACATGGCCGACGGCGCCCGGCGCACCCTGCACTGCGGGGTCACCACGGTGAGGTGCGTGGCCGAGAAGGACCACGCCGACTTCGCGCTGCGCCGGGCGATCGAGTCGGGCCGGGCGATCGGCCCGCGAATCTTCACGGCCGGTCGCGCCCTGGTCTGCACCGGCGGCCACGGGCACGAGGGCAGCGACACCCTGGAGTGCGACGGCGCCGACGGGTTCCGGCGCGGGGTGCGCGCCCAGGTCAAGGCGGGTGCCGACCTCATCAAGATCATGATCTCGGGCGGGATCGCCGGGGAGCACGAGAAGATCGACACCCCGCAGCTGTTCTCCGACGAGATGGCGGCGGCGCTGCAGACCGCGCACGCCTGGGGCCGCAAGGTCACCGCGCACGCGGGCCCGGCCGCGGTGATCGCCGAGGCCGTCGAGCTCGGCCTCGACTGCGTGGAGCACGGCTACCAGCTCACCCCCGAGGTCGCGAAGCGGATGGCCGAACGCGGCACGTCCCTGGTGCCGACGCTGCTCGTCACCCGCTGCAAGGAGTTCTTCGACGAACTCGGCGTGCCGGAGTGGATGCAGTGCCGCTCGCTCGGCGCCGGCCCCCGGCACCTGGAGAGCTACGCGATGGCCCTCGACGCGGGGGTGGACGTCCTGATGGGCAGCGACATGCCGCCGTTCTGGGACTTCGAGGGGACCAACGCCTCGGTACGCGAGCTGGAGTGCATGTCCGAGGGCGGCCTCGGCCCGGCGGGAGCGCTGTACGCCGGGACGCTCGGCCCGGTGCGCTGGCTCGGCGCCGACGCCGACCTCGGCACCGTCGAGGTCGGCAAGTACGCGGACCTCGTCGCGATGGACGCCGACCCCCTCGCGGGCACCTCGGCCTTCCGCGGGGTCCGCTGGGTGATGAAGGGCGGCCGGGTCGTCCGCGACGACCGGTCGGGATGGGAGAAGTCGTGAACACCGTTTACCCGGGATCCGGGGATCGAGGACACTCCGCCGCGGCTCCGGCCGGTGAGGCGCGGGGCGACGAAGACGCTCCAAGCGGTTCCGCCGCCACTGCCACTGCCACCGCCGCCGCCACTGCCATCGAGGCCGGTGCCGGTGCCGGTGCCGGTGCCGGTGTCGGTGTCGGTGTCGGCCCCGGTTCCGCTTCCGGCGCCGATACCGACCTGATCGCGGCGGGCATCGACGACATGTACGACGCGTTCCTCGCGGCGGACCGCCGCCGGTTCGACGGGCACCTGCACGACGAGGTGACCACCTGGGAGACGCACCTGCCGGGGCCGTTGCGGACCCGGTCGGAACTCGACGCCTACCGCGACGACAGGGACGGCTCGGGTGCCCGTCCCCGCCTCGACCGGCTCGCGGCCGAGGACAAGCGGATCGACGTGTGGGACGACACCGGCGTCGCCCGCTACGTGCTCGTCGCCGAACCGCCCGGCGGGCCCGCGCAGCGCAGCCGGGTGACCGACGTGCTGCGCCGCGTCGGCGGCGACTGGCTCATCGTGCACCATCACTCCGAACTGCTCGCGCCGTGAACCGGCGGCTGGTCGCCTACGAGCACGGCGAGCCCGAGGAGGTCCTCTCCCTGGCGGAGGTGCCCGAGGACCGCGCCCCCGGCGAGGGGGAGGTGAGGATCGCGGTGCGGGCCGTCGGGCTGAACTACCTCGACGTAATGCTGTGCAGGGGCACCTACCCCGTGCGCCCCGACCCGCCGATGACGCCGGGCGTCGAGGCCGCGGGGACGGTGGTCGCCGCGGGGGCGGGTGCCGGGCACCTGGAGGGCAGGGAGGTTCTCGCCTGTCCCACCCTGCCGCACGGCGCCCTCGGCGACGTCGTCACCGTCGACGCCTCACTCGTGGTGCCGTACCCGGCCGGGCTCGATCCCGTCACGGTCGCGGCCCTGCCCGTCACGTACCAGACCGCGTGGTTCGCGCTGCGCCGCGCCGGGCTGGCGGCGGGGGAGACGGTGCTCGTGCACGCGGGCGCGGGGGGTGTCGGCATCGCCGCCACCCAGCTCGCGCTCGCCTTCGGGGCGCGTGTGATCTGCACGGCGGGCGGTCCGGCCAAGACCGCGCTGTGCCTGGAGAACGGGGCGGGCGAGGCGATCGACTACCTGGACGCCGACTTCGCCGCCTCGGTCATGGACCTGACGGACGGTCACGGCGTGGACGTGGTGGTCGATCCCGTCGGCGGCGACGTCCTCGCGCGCTCGCTGGGCTGCCTCGCCTTCGAGGGGCGCCTGGTGGCCGTCGGGGCGGCCGGAGGGTCCCCGCCGCCGGTCGACCCGATGGCGCTCGTCGCCGCCAACGCCTCCCTGGTCGGGGTGTCGTGGGGGTCGGCGTACCCGTGGCGGAGGCCCGGCGCGGTGCGGGACGCCTACGAGGAGCTGTTCGCCCTGCTCGCCTCGGGCGCCGTCCGGCCGCTCGTGTCGCGCGTGGTGGACCTGGCGGAAACCCCCGCCGCCCTCACCGACCTGGCCACACGACGTACGACAGGAAAGATCATGGTCCGGACGGGCTGAGACGGGCTGAGACAGGACGGGCTGAGGGAGAGGAACCGGTATGGACGACATCGGCGGCGCGCACGGCGACGACGGGGACATGGAGCTGTACGACCTGCGGGTGGTGGTCGACCGCATCGAGGGCAGATCCGTCTGCGGGATGGGGGTGGGTGACTGCTTCACGCTGGAGAACAGCGCCCACCTGCGGCTCCCCGACGGCGAGCACTTCTGCGTCTACGCGCTCGCCTCGGTCCTGCCGTTCCTCGCCGCCAAGCAGCGCGACCTCGCCGAGGGCGACTGGCTGGAGCGGGACACCCTGTTCACCTGCCCCGACCCGGAGGAGCGGCTGGTGATGCGGGTCGAGCGGACCCGCCGCCGCCGGATGAACTCCGCCGACCTGACCTGAGAGGGGTCACGATGACGGCCGCCCCGAGGGGAACCGCGATGACCGCCGCCGATCCGAGGGTTCGGCGCATGACGACGGCCGCCCCGAGGGGGGCACGATGACGGCGAGCCCGAGGGAAGCCGCGACGGCCGCCGTCGATCCCGGGGGTTCACGATGACGGCCGCCGAGATCGGTCTCGGTCTGCAGAGCGACAAGCGGGCCGGTGACTACGCGCGGCTCGCGCGTCGCGCCGAGGAGCACGGCTTCGACGTACTGAGCGTGTTCGGCGACCTGATGTACCAGCCGCCGATCTTTCCCCTGCTGGAGATGGCCGCCGCCACCGAGAGGGTGCGGCTCGGCGCGGCCTGCCTCAACCCGTACTCGACGGCACCGTACGAGATCGCCGGGCAGCTCGCCGCCCTCGACCTGGCCTCGCACGGCCGCGCCTACCTGGGACTGGCGCGCGGCACCTGGCTCGGCGCGGTGGGCATCGCCCAGCCCAGGCCGCTGACCGCGCTGGCGGAGGCCGTCGAGGTGGTCCACCGGCTGCTGGCCGGTGACGACGGCGGGTACGAGGGGGAGATGTTCCGTCTCGCGCCCGGCACGCGGCTGCGCTACCCCGTGCACCGGGCCCGGCCGCCGCTGCTCCTCGGCGCCTGGGGTCCGCGAGGGGCGGCGCTGGCCGGGCGGATCGCCGACGAGATCAAGGTGGGCGGCAGCGCGAACCCGGCGATGGCCGGGGTGATCCGCGAGCGGGTCGCGGCCGGGGCGGTGGCGGCCGGGCGCGATCCCCGCGAGATCGGCGTCGTCCTGGGCGCGGTGACCGTCGTGGACGCCGACGGCGCCGCGGCCCGCGCCAGGGCGCGCCGCGAGGTCGCCATGTACCTCGCGGTGGTCGCCGACCTCGATCCGACCGTGGAGATCCCCGCCGACCTGCTCGGCCGGGTCAAGGAGCTGGTCGCCGAGGGGAGGGACGAGGAGGCCGGGCGGCTGATCCCCGGTGACCTGCTCGACCTGTTCGCCTTCTCCGGCACCCCTGAGCAGGTCGCCGCGCAGGCCCAGGCCCTTCTCGACGCGGGCGTGCGCCGGGTGGAGTTCGGTACGCCGCACGGTCTCACCGACGACGGCGGCGTGGAGCTGCTGGGCGCCGAGGTGCTGCCACTGCTGGATCGTTCCCCGAAAGGGGTGGCGACGACGCGGTGACCGAGTGTGAGAGGCGGCACTCTCCGGTGACGCTCCGTCATCTCGAAACCGGATGCCCGGAGAACCTTCCGTCCGTAAAGTGTGCGGCCGGAATCGTCGCGCGCCGCTAATTTCACCTCAGTTCAGTATGGGTGAACATAAGAAGGGAGAAGGAGATGACGTGACGATTGAGCACGCCGGAGGCCCGGCGATCGGCTTCGACGGTTCCGGAAGCCCAGGTGAGCGGGAGGCGCTGGCCGCCGACGCCGAGTACGCCGCGCGTGCCACACCTGGCACGGAGGCCGCGCACGCCGGGTACGGGGGAGGCCCCGGGAAGCCGGTGTGCCGTCGCGCGGAGTTCCTCGTCCCGCCCGCCCCCGCGGCCTCCCGCCATCCCGAGGTCGCCTACTTCGCCGGCAACTCGCTCGGCCTCCAGCCCCGTGCCGCCCGCGCCGCCATCTCCGCCGAGCTGGACGACTGGGCCCTGCACGCGGTCGAGGGACACCACCGGGCGGCTCACCCCTGGCTGCCCTACCACGCGGAGCTGCGCGAGGACGCCGCCGCCCTGGTGGGCGCGTTCCCCGACGAGACCGTGGTGATGAACTCCCTCACGGTCAACCTGCACCTGATGATGGCGACCTTCTACCGTCCGGCGGGCGAGCGCACCCGCATCGTCATCGAGGACCACGCCTTCTCCTCCGACAGCTACGCGGTGCGCAGCCAGGCCGTGCACCACGGGCTCGACCCCGATGAGACGGTGGTCCGCCTGCGCCCCCGGGAGGGCGAGGACTGCCTGCGCACCGAGGACATCGCGGACTACCTGGCCCGCGAGGGGCACCGGGTGGCGCTCGTGCTCCTCGGCGGGGTCAACTACCTGACCGGCGAGTTCCTCGACATCCCCGCCGTCACCGCCGCCGGGCACGCGGCCGGGTGCGTCGTCGGCTGGGACCTCGCGCACGCCGCCGGGAACGTGCCGCTCGCGCTGCACGACTGGGACGTGGACTTCGCGGCCTGGTGCTCGTACAAATACCTCAACGCCGGTCCCGGCGCGGTCGCCGGGTGTTTCGTGCACCGGCGCCACGTGACCGACCCGGAGCTGCCCCGGCTGGCCGGGTGGTGGAGCACCGAGCAGGCGACCCGCTTCGAGATGCGGCCCGAACTCGTCCCCGTCCCCACCGCCGACGCCTGGCAGATCTCCAACCCGCCGATCCTCGCGATGGCCCCGGTCAGGGTCTCGCTGCGGATGTTCGCCGAGACCGGGATGGCGGCGCTGCGGGAGCGGAGCCTGGCGCTCACCGGCTACCTGGAACGGCTGCTCACCGAGGTGGCCCGCGACCGCCCGCTGGAGATCGTCACGCCCGCCGACCCGGCCAGGCGCGGAGCCCAGCTCTCCCTCCGGGTGACGGGGGGCGTCGACGCCTCCGAGCTGGCCGCCCGGCTGCACGAGGTGCACGGCGTCCTCGCCGACGTGCGGCGCCCGGACGTCATCCGGTTCGC
Organism: Streptosporangium vulgare; assembly: GCF_042428775.1. Classification (NCBI taxonomy): domain Bacteria; kingdom Bacillati; phylum Actinomycetota; class Actinomycetes; order Streptosporangiales; family Streptosporangiaceae; genus Streptosporangium; species Streptosporangium vulgare. Next base: position 154,673 of record NZ_JBHMBS010000001.1, read on the forward strand.
CCCCGTGCCCATGTACTCCACGTTCCACGACTGCTGGCGGGCGGCCGACGCGCTCGCCAGGGAGGTGAGACCGGCATGAGTTCCCCTGGCGAGGTCGGCGAGGCCGGCGAGATCGGCGGGGTCGGCAGGAGCGGCGGGGTCGGTGAGGTCGCCGTGGTCGGCGCCGGGCTGGTCGGCTGCCTGACGGCCTGTTACCTGGCCCGCCGAGGCTACGAGGTCACCCTGTACGAGCGCAGGCCCGACCCGCGCGAGGCCGCCCCCGAGCGCGGGCGCTCGATCAACCTGGCGATCTCCGAGCGGGGGATCGACGCGCTGCGCAGGATCGGCCTGGACGAGACCGTGCTGAAGGCCGCGCTGCCGATGCCCGGCCGGATGATGCACGCCCCCGACGGCACGCTCGGCTTCCAGCCGTACAGCGCCGGAGGGCAGCGCGCGATCAACTCCATCAGCCGCTCGGAGCTCAACCGGACCCTGCTGGACGCGGCCCTCGGCATGCCCGGGGTGCGCGCCCTCTTCGAGCACCGGCTCACCGGGCTCGACGTCGACTCGGGACGGATGGACTTCGACACCCCCGGCGGTCCCGTCACCCACACCGCCCCGGTCGTGCTCGCCGCGGACGGCGCCTACAGCGCGGTACGGGGACGGCTGCAGTTCCTTCCCGGCTTCGACTTCAGCCAGGAGTACCTCGACTACGGCTACAAGGAGCTCACGATCCCGGCGCGCGACGGCGGGTTCGCCCTCGACCCGGGCGCGCTGCACATCTGGCCGCGCGGCAAGGCGATGATGATCGCCCTGCCCAACCCGGACAGGTCCTTCACCTGCACGCTGTTCTGGCCCAAGTCGGGGCCGGGCAGCTTCGCGGAGCTGGACACGGTGGAGCGGTTCGAGGAGTTCTTCGCCGCCAACTACGCCGACGCCCGCGCCCTCATGCCCGACCTCGCCGGGGACTACGCCCACAACCCGATCGGGCACCTGGTCACCATGCGGGCCCGCCCCTGGCACGTGCGCGGCACCGCCGGAGCGGTGGTCGGCCTGCTCGGCGACGCGGCCCACGCCATCGTCCCCTTCTACGGCCAGGGCGCCAACTGCGGCTTCGAGGACTGCGTGGAGCTCGACCGCTGCCTGGAGGAGACCGGCGACGACTTCCCCCGGGCCCTCGCCATGTACGGGGCCCGCCGCAAGGAGCACGCCGACACCATCGCCGAGCTCGCGCTGGAGAACTTCGTCGAGATGCGCGACAAGGTCGCCTCCCGGTCGTTCCTGCTGCGCAAGCGGGTCGAGCACGGTCTGGAACGGCTGCTGCCCGGCCGCTACGCCTCCCGCTACGAGCTCGTGTCGTTCAGCACGGTGCCGTACGCCGAGATCCAGCGGCGCATCTCCCGCCAGCGCGGGGCGGTCGCCGCCGGGGCGCTCGGCGCGCTGGCCGCGGTCGCGCTGGCGGCCCGCGCCCTGCGCCGCCGCTGACCGGCCCGCGTCGTCACCGACCGGCCCCGCACTGTGGTCGATCGCCTCGCACCGGGACCGATCGCCTCGCGTTGTCACCGATCGTCTCGCGCCGGGAGCGGCCGTCCCGCGTCGCCGCCGGGCCGTTCCCGCCGTCCGGGCGGGGAAGGGTCAGAACAGCCGGGGGGTCACCACGGACACGACCGTGGTGACCCGGTCGGTGTCGTTGAACATGCTGTGCGGGACGGTCGACCTCAGGTGGACGCTGTCACCCGGGTGCAGCCGGTGCTCGACGCCGTCGACCTCGTAGAGGAGCTCGCCCTCCAGCACGAAGGCGAACTCCTCCCCGGCGTGACCGTAGGAGTTCTCGCGCTTGCCGCCGGGCGCGATGTGCACCAGCAGCGGTTCGAGCACCAGGTTCGGGCCCCTGGCCGAGAGCATGCGGTAGGTCTGCTGGCCCGAGATGTACTCGGTGGCGGCCGTCGCGGAGCGGGTGAGCGTGAAGTGGCTCGGCAGGTGGGAGACCGGGGCGTGCTCCTCCTCGGTCTCCTCCTCGGGCGGCACGTCGTTGAAGAACTCCGCCACGCTGCGGTCGAGCGCGGTGGCCACGCTGTTGAGCGCGGTCAGGCCGATGGAGGAGATCCCCCTCTCGACCTGCGACAGAAACCCGATCGAGAGCCCGGAGTGGGTGGCGAGACCGCGTAGTGTCAGACCGCGCTCCTTGCGGAACTGCCGCATCCGGGCTCCGACGGCGTCGTGGCGGTCCAGCTCCTCACCGCTGCGACGCTCCGATGTGCCCACCTACGGCTCCCTCCGTCAAGCGGCGTGGCCGCCTGTTCGCTCTAGCTAAACATATTTCATAACAAGAGTTGTCCTGCGTCAAAAAAGGAGTCGGAAATGGCAGACGGTGATGCTCGGCAGCTGTCCGGAGTGCCCTCGGCGCCGTACGATCCGCCGGAGTTCCTGAGCGATGTCCCCGGTTCCTATCCGTGGCGGGTTCTTCATGAACGGCACCCCGCCCTGATCGAGAAGGTCCGGGCCGCCACGCCGTACGACATCCGGGTGAACCGGGCGCTCGACCTGCTGCTTGAGGAGATCGAGGGGGTCATGGAGCCGCTTGAGGGCTCCGCGCACGACCGCGACCTGTGGGAGAGCTGGGACCGGGGGCACATCGGGCGGCGGTGGGACGACGCGCCGTTCCTGTGGGCGGAGAGTTACTTCTACCGCAAGCTCCTGTCCGCGGTCGGCTACTTCGGACCCGGCGCGTGGCAGGGCGTCGACCCGTTCGAGCCCTTCAAGCAGGCCGAGCTGTCCGGTGAGGCCGTCGACGAGGAGTTGCGCGAGCTCGACGCCCTCGCCGCCCTGCCCCCCGGCGAGCGGGCCCAGACGCTGACCCTGCGGGCGCTGTGGGGGAACCGGGCCGACCTCGTGTTCCGGGTCGCGGCCGGTCCTGAGCTCGCCGGGCGCGAATCCGGGCTGGTGGCCGACGACAGCGAGCTCCTGTGGTCGCTGATCGGCGGCGAGAGGGCCGGTGTCCCTGATGTTCCCGGCCTTTCCGTCGTCTCCGATGTTCCCGGCGTTCCAGGTGCCTCCGGCGTTTCCGGTGCTCGCGGTCCTTCCGGTGCTTCCGGTCCTTCCGGTGCTCCCGACGACGAGGCGGACCGCGGGGTGGCCGGTCGCGCGGGTGTCGCGAGGATCTGCCTGGTCGCGGACAACGCCGGGAGCGAACTGCTGCCCGACCTCGTCCTGATCGACCACCTGCTGCACGCCCGGGGAACGGGCGAGGTCGTCCTGCACGTCAAGCCGCTGCCGTACTACGTGTCCGACGCCACCCCGGCCGACGTCCTGGCCTGCCTGCGGCGCATGTCGGCGGCGGGCGGCGAGGCGGGAGAGGTCGCGGGGCGGCTGCGGGCGGCGCTCGGGTCGGGGCGGCTGCTCGTCCGGGCGCACGCCTTCTCCTGCGCGCCGCTGCCCTACCGCGAGATGCCGGTCGGCATGCGGGAGGACTTCGCGTCCGCATCACTGACGATCATGAAGGGTGACCTGAACTACCGCCGCCTGGTCGGCGACAGGGCCTGGCCGCACACCACCCCGTTCGCCGAGGCCACCGCGTACTTCCCCGGCCCGGTCGCGGCGCTGCGCACCCTGAAGTCCGAGGTCGCGGTCGGCCTGGACGGCGACGTGGTCAAGGCCCTGGAGGCCACCGGCCGCCCCTGGCTGACCACCGGCGCCCACGGGCTCATCCAGGCCAGGCCGTAGCGACCGGGACCGGCCACCGGACCGGGGGACGGTCGGGCCGTCGGCCCCGGCCGGACCCCGCACGGAGCCGTGACGTCAGCCGCCGGTCTGGAGGACGATCCGGCCGGACCCCGGCGCGGCCTCGCGATGTCAGCTACCGGACCGGAGGACGATCCGGCCGGACCCCGGCGCGGCCTTGCGACGTCGGCCACCGGACCGGAGGACGGTCGGGCCACCGCCCTCGCGCGGACCCGTGACCTCAGCCGCCGGCCTGGGGGACGATCGGGCCCTCGCTCGCCTGGACGAGGACGAAGCCCTCCCCCTTGAACGCGAGCTGCAGGGCCTCGCCGCTGCCTCGCCCGATCAGCGCGCCCGCCTTCATCGTGCGGTTGACGCCCACGTGCAACCCCGCGCTCCAGCACACCGCGGACTGGCCGTCGGCGAAGGTCGGCGCCTGGGCCGCGTCGAGGAGCACGGGGGCGCCGTGCGCGGTGACCGCCACCCAGCCGGTGCCCTTGAGCGTGGTGTTGAACAGGCCGCCGGCGGCGACGCCCGCGCCCTGGACACGCTGGATGTCCCAGGTGAGCTGCGGGTCGAAGGCCAGCAGGTTGGTGCCGTTGACGGTGAGCGCCTCGTTCTCCAGGTAGAACAGGTGGACGTCGGTGGCGTTGTCGGCGAAGAAGATCACGCCCTGCCCGCGGACCCGCATCAGCGGCGCGCCCTCCCCGCTGACCATCTTCTTCAGGAAGCGGCCGACGCTCCCCGCGCCCTCGTAGTCGAAGTCCATCTGCCCCTGGAAGGCGACCATCGCCCCCTGCCGGGCCAGCACCTCACCGCCCAGCCGCACCCGCAGCATCTTGGAGTTCTGCAGGGCGAAGTGGTCGGGGAGCCGGTCCTGGTCGAGGTTGCCGAAGAATGAGCTACGCAAGGAAGATGCCTCTCGGTGTCGGGGACGTCACATGGTGGGCGGCCTCATGGTGAATGACGAATCCGGCCGCGAGGGAGTTCCCGCCCGCGGTCTTCGCCGTCTCCGCGTCTCTACGGTCTCTGCGGTCTCCGCGTCTCTGCGTTCTCCGTATCTCCAGGTCTCTATATCTCCGGGTCTCCGTGTCTCCGTCGTCCCGGCCCTCCGGGCGAACGGCCTCAGGGCGCCCTCAGTGGCTTCGCTTGAGCATCGCGTCCGCGAGCGCGTCGGCGGCCTCGCCGAGGCGGCGGCCCACCGCGTCGAGCCGCGACAGCAGCTCGCGCCTGCGCAGGGTGTCCATGTCCAGCGGTCCGGCGAACAGCACGGCGAGCCGGGCCTGGTAGAGCTGGCGGACACGGCTGCACGCCTTGCGCGTGGCCAGCACGGCCTCGGTGACCGACGCCGGGGCGTCGATCATCTTCAGTACGGCGCCCTCCAACTCGTCGAGGCCGTCGATCACCGCCTGCAGCGGTTCGGCCGCGAACCGCAGGTCCTCCGGCCCGAACAGGTCGATCTCGCGTACGTGGTCGCGCAGGTGGTCCAGCACGTCGTCGATCGAGCGGGAGAGCCGGAACAGGTCCTCCCGGTCGATGGGGGTCGCCAGCACCCGCCGCAGGACCCGTACCAGCTCGGCCCTGGCCTCGTCCCCCTCGTGCTCCACGTCGGCCATCCGGGCGCGCGCCGCCGACCGCTCGATCTCGCCGGACGCGACCGAGCGGGCCAGCTCGGCTCCCGCCCGCGCGATGGCCACCTGGTCCCGTACCAGCCCGACGATCCGCCGCCCGGAACGGCCGCGCAGGTCGTCCCAGGCACGCGCGAACCTCCGGGTCCTGCTCTTGGCACGCCTCACATCAGCCTCAGGGCGAGACCGCCGAGGCAGCCCAGCGCCATCGACGACGGCAGCGTGACCAGCCACGCCGTACCCACGTTCACGACCCCTTGCCATCGCACTCTCCTCGTTCCCTCGCTCGTCGCCGCGCCGACCACTCCCGCGGTGATCGACTGGGTCATGCTCACCGGGCTGCCCAGCGCCGAACTGCCGAGGACGGCGCCGGTGGCCGCCGTCTCGGCGGAGACGATGTGCAGCGGCCGGGTGATGACCACCCCGCGGCCCAGCCGGCCTCCGACGCGGACCAGGCTCGTCAGGGCACCGGCGAGGAAGATCGCCACCAGGGCGGCCATCCACGCCGGCGGTACCTCGACGGGCCCCACCCCGCCGAGCCCGTGGCGGCTCACCCCGATCGCCACGCTCACCACCGCGATCATCTTCTGGCCGTCGTTCACCGCGTACGCCACGCACTGGGCCGAGTAGGCCAGCAGGTGGGTGGTGAACACCAGTCGCGGCATGCGGCGGTGGGAGGGCACCCGGCGCGACACGGCCCCCAGCAGGTAGCCCAGGGCCAGCCCGGCGAGGGGCGCGCCGGCCCCGATCGCCAGGACGGTGCCCAGGTCCCGCCACGACACGGGGAGCCCGGCGCCGAGTCCCGCGCCGCTGATGCCGCCGATCACCGCGAGGGTGAGGCTGGTCGGCAGGCCCCTGCCGGTCAGCACCGCGACCACCGCCACCGCGATCACCACCCCCACCAGGAACGCCGCCGCTCCGCCGCTCGTCCCGAGCCCGGCCAGCCGCTCGGTGAACGTGCGCGCGACCGCGACTCCCAGGAGGTACGGGACGGCGAAGAGCACGGCCACCAGGAGCACGGCGACCACCCATCCGGGGGAGCGGGGGAACCTGAGCCCGAGGCCGATGATGGTGGCGCCGTCGTTGGCGCCGCTGGCCAGCACGAAGAGGATCGCCACGACGGCGAACGCCAGGGTCCATCCCATCAGCGGAGGGACCTCCGGCCGTGCCCCGCGCCCTCGCGGCACCCGCGCCCCGGGGGGCTCGCCGTCACGCCTCTCCCTCGCCCTGGACGGCGCGGACGGCGCGGACGGCGCGAGAGGTACGGGCGGTGTGGGCGTACGAGACACCGGTGTCGTGGAGGTGGTGGCCGGTCGGTCCTCGGAGAGAGCGCAGGAGGCCGGGAAAGCGCCCGTGACCACGGCTTTGGGAGCTCACACGCATTTATGACCCTTCATTTGGAAAGCTTCAGTTTTAGGTTAACAGAGGGTAAACAATCGGGGAATTGCCGCTGACGTACAGATGACGTGAAGATGGCGTTCCGTACCCGCCGTCGCGTTGTCGGCCGGGAGCCCGCCGGGCGGGACGCGGCGGAGGCGGGCGTCGCCGCGGGCAGACCGGGCGGGGATTGTTACGATCGGCCGGTGCCCGACCGGGGGAGGTGGAGGGTGGGCGAGCGCCCGTACGTGCTGCTGAGCTGCGCGATGTCCGTCGACGGATATATCGACGACAACACGCCGCACCGGCTCCTGCTCTCCAACGACGAGGACTTCGACCGGGTCGACGCGGTCCGCGCCACCTGTGACGCGATCCTGGTCGGGGCGGGCACCGTCCGCCGCGACGACCCCCGCCTCCTGGTCAGGTCACCGGAGCGCGGGCGGGAGCGGGCCGCGCGCGGCCTGCCGCCCTCCCCGGCGAAGGTGACGCTGACTTCCACCGGGGACCTCGACCCGGACGCCGCCTTCTTCACCGCCGGTGACGCGGAGAGGATCGTGTACGCCGCGCCGGGGGCCGTGGCGAAACTCGCCGCCCGTCTCGGCGGGGCCGCCGAGGTGGTCGCCGCGGGAGGCCCGGAAGGCCCGGGGGACGGTGGTGATGACGGCGGCGGAGTCGATCTCGGCCGCGTCCTCTCCGACCTGTACGGGCGGGGGGTGCGCCGCCTGATGGTCGAGGGCGGCACCTCCGTCCACACCCGCTTCCTGCGGGAGGACCTCGTGGACGAGCTCCATCTCGTCGTCGCCCCGTTCTTCGTCGGCGATCCTGCCGCGCCGCGTTTCGTCCTGGGTGGTGACTTCCCCCGCGACCGCCGTCGCAGGATGGAACTGGCGGAGGCCCGCATGATGGGCGACGTCACCCTCCTGCGCTACCTGCTGAGCTGAGGGGGACCGGATGAACGACCGCGACTGGCTGGAGCTGGCGTGCGACCTGGCGAGGTCGTGCCCGCCCTCGGAGACGGCCTTCTCGGTGGGCGCAGTGGTCGTCTCCGCCGACGGCGAGGAGATCTCCCGGGGATACTCGCGGGAGGGCGACCCGCACGTCCACGCGGAGGAGTCGGCGCTGGCCAAGATCTCCCCGGACGACCCCCGGCTGGCCGGTGCCACGGTCTACAGCAGCCTGGAGCCGTGCAGCGCGCGCAGGTCGCGTCCCAGGACCTGCACCCGCCTGATCCTGGACAGCGGCGTCCGGCGCGTGGTGATGGCGTGGCGCGAGCCGCTGCTCTTCGTCGACTGCCACGGGGCAGAGGAACTCGCGGCGGCCGGGGTGACCGTGCTGGAGATTCCCGAGCTGGCGGACCGGGCCCGCGAGCCCAACGCCCACCTCGTCCCCGGCTGACCGGCTCCCGGCGTATCTGGCGTACCCGGCGGGCCTCGCGTTCCCCGGCCCGATGTGGATCCCGCGTTCCCCGGTCCCAGTGCGGACACCGCGTACCCCGGTCCCGCGCGGACCCCTGAGCGGTCGCGCTGTCCGGTCACCGGGGGGCGGCCTGCCCGGTTCGGGGCGCTGAGCCCCGCGTGGGGGACGAGCCGCCGCGGTGATCCGCCTTGTTACCCGGCGCGGGAGCCAGGTAACCCTGTGAGCGATTACTTATAGCGATAAGAACAATCGCATAACCCTCTCAACTGCGCTTATATACGATTTTTCGGTTTGTGTGGCCGCTCCTCTCGGTAGTCATTAGATATCGAACGAGAGGCCGAGCACCATGAGATTTCTCGGGAAAAACGCGATATTTCATGATCTGTCGGCTGTCCCCGAGGCCGGCGGGGAGATCATCACCACCATGGCACGGCCCGGGGGGCGGTGGTGACCGGCACCGTTCTCGTCGCCCGCGTGGACAACGCGGGCGACGTCCTCCTGGCGGGTCCGGCGGTCCGCGCGGTGGCCGCGAGCGCGCGGGAGGTCGTGCTGCTGACCGGGCCCTACGGCCGGGCCGCCGCCGAGTTGCTGCCCGGGGTGTCGCGGGTGGTGGAGTGGCGCACGCCGTGGATCGACCCCGCCGCCCCGCCCATGACCGGCCCGCACGTCCTGAGGCTGCTGCGGATCGTCCGGGACGTGGCCCCCGAGCAGGCGCTGATCCTCACCTCGCTCCACCAGTCGCCGCTGCCGCTGGCCCTGCTGTTCAGGCTCGCGGGTGCGTTGAGGATCGCCGCGATCTCCGCCGACCACCCCGGCTCGCTGCTCGACGTGTGGCACGTCGTCGACGAGGACGTGGACGTGCCGGAGGCCGAGCGGATGCTCGGGCTGGCCGGCGCCGCGGGATTCGAACTCCCCAGGGGGGATCCGGGCGGCCTCGCCGTACGACGCCCGCTGCCCGACGTCGGCCACCTCACCGGGCCGCCGGGCTACGTGGTCCTGCATCCCGGGGTGTCGGCCCCGGCCAGGGCGTGGCCGGAGGAGCACTGGGCACGCGCGGTCCACGACCTGGTCCGCTCGGGCCGCAGGGTCGTCGTGACCGGTGGCCAGGACGAGCGGGGACTCACCGCGCGGATCGCCTCCGGCGTCGGGCAGCACGGCCTGTCGCCCGGCCCCCTCTTCGCGGGTGGCTGGATGGGCGGCGGCCCCGTCCGCCTGCGCGGCTGGGAGGAGGCGGAGGAGCCCACCTTCACCGAGGGCTGGGTCGACGGGCGGTCCGTCGCGACGGGAGGCCGGGGTCCGGACGGCCCCTCGGCCCCGCGCGGCGAGCGGCCGGTCGGGCACCCGGCGAGGTCCGTCGTCGACCTGGGCGGCAGGACGACCTTTCCCGAGCTCGCCGCGGTGCTCGAAGGAGCGTGCGCGGTGGTCGTCGCCGACGCCGGTCCCGCCCACCTCGCGGCCGCGGTCGGCACGCCGGTCGTCAGCCTGTTCGCCCCCGTGGCCCCCGCCGGGCGCTGGGCGCCGTACGGGGTGCCGACCGTGATCCTCGGCGACCAGCAGGCCCCCTGCAGGGCGACGCGGGCCGGCGCCTGCCCGGTCGCCGGTCACCCGTGCCTGTCGTCGGTGCCGAGCACGCGGGTCGTCGAGGCGGTCGACCGCCTGACGTTCGTGAAAGAGGCCGCCACATGAGGCGTGAGAGAGGCCGTCACATGAGGATCGCCACGACGTCCGCGAAAGAGGCAGTCACATGAGAGTCCCCCTGGTACCGGGACACGCGAGCCCCCTGGAGACCGTCGGCGACACCGACACCGACACCGACACCGCCCCCGGAGGGCGGGGCGTCGATGTCGCGGGACCCGCGGACGATCGGCCGCTCATGGTGGTGCTGCGCGGGCTGGGGCTGGGGGACCTGCTCACCGCGGTCCCGGCGCTGCGCGCCCTGCGGCGCTCCCACCCCGGCCACCGGATCGTGCTGGCCGCGCCCTCCGCGCTGGCGCCCCTGGTGCCGCTGATCGGCGGGGTGGACGAGGTGTGCGACGTGTCGGGCCCCGGCCACGTACCGCCGCTGGGCTGCCGCGTCGACGTCGCCGTCAACCTGCACGGGGGCGGCCCGCACAGCATCGCCGCGCTCCACCGCACCGGCCCGGCGCGGCTGCTGACCCACGCGCACCCCGCCTTCCCCGACGCGTACGGACCGGACTGGCCGGACGGCGTGCACGAGGTGCGGCGCTGGTGCGACCTGCTCGGCTGGTACGGCATCGAGGCCGACCCCGCAGATCTGGAACTGGAACGCCCCCGGCTCGGCGACGAGGGGTCACGGCCGGTCGTCGTCCACCCGGGAGCCGCGTACCCGGCCAGGCGCTGGCCGCCGGAGCGGTTCGCGCTCGTCGCCGCGGAGCTGCGGGACAACGGCCACGAGGTCGTGGTCACCGGGAGCGAGAAGGAACGGGACCTCGCCGAGCGGGTGGCGCTGCTCGCCGGGCTGCCGTCCGCGTCCGTGCTCGCCGGGCGCACCGGGCCGCTCGAACTGGCCGAGCTGGTGGCGAGGGCCAGGCTGCTGATCTGCGGTGACACCGGGGTGGCCCATCTGGCGGCGGCCTTCGTCACCCCCTCCGTGGTGTTGTTCGGCCCTGTCTCACCCGCCCGGTGGGGGCCTCCCGGGACGGGGCCGCACACCGTCCTGTGGGCCGGGGGTCTCGGGGACCCCTACGGCTACGAGCCCGATCCGGGGCTGCTGGAGATCGGTGTCTGGGATGTCCTGGATGCTGTGGCGCGGTTGACGGAGGTGGGTGTGCGGTGAACGGGCGGCGGGTGGTGGTGACCGGTGGGGCCGGGTTCGTGGGGTCGCATCTGTGCGAGCGTCTGGTGGCCGAGGGGGCGGAGGTGGTCTGCCTGGACAACTTCCTGACCGGTTCGCCGCGCAACGTCCGGCACCTGGTGGGGTTGCCGGTCTTCCGGCTGGTGGAGTGTGACGTGACCGGGTTCGTGCACGTGCCGGGGGCGGTGGACCTGGTGTTGCACCTCGCCTCGGCGGCCTCTCCGGCGGACTACCTGCGTCATCCGATCGCGACGCTGAAGGCGGGCAGCCTGGGCACGCTGCACGCCCTGGGACTGGCCAGGGAGAAGGAGGCCCGGCTGGTGCTGGCCTCCACGAGCGAGGTCTACGGGGATCCGCTGGAGCACCCGCAGCGCGAGAGCTACTGGGGCAACGTCAACCCGGTCGGGCCGCGCAGCGTCTACGACGAGGCCAAGCGGTTCGCCGAGGCCCTCACCACCGCGTATCGCACCTCCCACGGCACCGACACCGCGATCGTGCGGATCTTCAACACCTACGGGCCCAGGATGCGGCCCTATGACGGCCGGGCCATTCCCACCTTCGTACGCCAGGCGCTGCGCGGTGAGCCGATCACGGTGGCCGGCGACGGCGGGCAGACCAGGTCGGTGTGCTACGTCGACGACACCGTGGAGGGGATCGTCGCCCTCGCCCGCGGTGGGCTCACCGGCCCGGTCAACATCGGCAACCCCACCGAGCTGACCATGCTGGCCCTCGCCGAGACGGTCCGCCACCTCACCGGCTCGGAATCGCCGATCCGCTTCGTCGGCCGCCCCGACGACGACCCCGAGATCCGCCGCCCCGACATCTCCCTGGCGGCCTCCGCGCTGGGCTGGCGGCCGAAGATCGACGTCATCGAGGGGTTGCGCCGCACCATCGCCTGGTTCACGCGGGAGCTCAGCGAGTCACAGGAACTGGTCCCCGGCTGAGAGTTCCCTCGCCGCCCGTGCGGAACGTCCCCGCGTGCGCGATTTCCCGCCGTACGCGCGGTGGCGGTCAAGCGTGGCCGTGGTTGTGGCTGTGACCGGGGGCGTCGGCGCGGACGAGGCGCAGGAAGGCCTTGAGCCCGGTGATGACCTCGTGGTTGTCGGTGAGACCGTCCACCGTGTCCTCGAAGCGCCGGGCGAGACCGGTGATCCGGCGCTCCAGGGCCTCGTCGCCGTTCCGCAGGTCGGCGCCGAGCGTCTCGGTGACGTCCAGGAGCCGCTCGGCCGACCTGGTCAGCGCGGTCACCTCGGCGGCCAGACCGTCCACCCTGGCGACAAGGGAGACGATGTCCTCGCGAGGGTGGCGGGCCTCGCTCATCAGCGTGGTGACCCGCTCGCGAAGGTGGGACAGGTAGGCGCCCGCCGGGCGGAAACAGGTGCTCAGCAGGTAGAAACCGGCGAAGTAGTAGCCCACCGAGGCGCCGGAGAAGTAGGTGATGACCGCGAGGAGCGCCGCCGAGACGATGTGGCCGCCGATGGCGAACCCGCGCATCCGCCGGGCGATCTCCAGCGCCTCGGCCTCGTGCCCCTCGGGCACCTCGATGCCGCGCTCCCTGGACACGTGGATCTCGTGGACCACCTGGCGCGCCCCGAAGTAGAGGTTCCACGGCAGGGTGAGGAGCACGACCAGCCAGATGAGGCTGATCGCGCCGAGCCCGAGCGACAGGAGCGTGGAGAGCGGGACGTGGGCGTAGACGAGCAGCCACGCCGCGACCACCGTGGTGACGAGCCCGACCAGGAAAATCCACCATTTCATGATCTGAGCATTTCGAAGATCGCAAAACGCGGGGAGGGCGCGCGCACTCAGTCCCCCTGAGCATTCCTACTCAGATGCGTCCCGGTTCGGCGGTCCCGCGATTACGCGGATCCCCCCGGATTGCCCGTCCCACGGTCCAACGGGGTCCACGGGGTTAACGGTCAGTGCGGTTCACGGTTCATGGGGTCCACGGTCCGTGCGATCCACGGCGTCCACGGGTCCATGGTCCATGCGGTCCCCGGGGCACACGGTCCATGCCGTTCACGGTCCACGGTTCATGCGATCCACGATCCGTCGTCGGCGGCCGGTCCCGGACCTGGCCGGATCTCCAGACGACCTCGCCGTCCACCCTGCCGTCGGTCGGTGTCAGGCCCGCGCGGCGGGCCACCGCCGACGAGGCGGTGTGGTCGGGGTGGATGGTGGCGACGATGGTGGTCGTGCCCCGCTCCCTGAGCCAGGCGACGAGCGCGACCGCCGCCTCCCCGGCGATGCCACGGCCCTGCCAGGGGGTCCCCACGACCCAGGCCACGGTCGCGCGGTCACCGGCGACGGTCGCCTGGACGTAGCCGACCAGCCGGTCCGAGCCGCCGGCCCGTGGATCCGAGCCGCTGTCCGAGCCGCCCTTTGAGCCGCTGCCCGGGTCGTCGTCCAGCCGGTCCGAGCCGATGTCCGGGGCGTGGAGGCGGATCACCCAGTTGAGCCACGACTCTCCCCGGTCGGGGGGCGGAGGGGCGGCCAGGCGGGCGTAGCGGTCGCGGAGCCGCTCGGGGGTCTCGGGCGAACCGCCGATGAAGGTGTGCAGGGCCGGATCGCCGAGCACCTCGGCCATCTCGGTCGCGTGGTGCACCGCCAGCGGCTCCAATGTGAGCCGGGCGGTCCTCACGGGTTCGGCGTTCATGGTCGAACGAGTGTCCCACGAGCGCCGTTCGCCCGCCGTCGCTCACCGGCGCGGTCGAAGGGCGGGGGCGAGCGAGGACCGGTCGGACGAGTGGGGACGGGCCCGGACCGGCCGGACGGCAGGGGCGGACGAAAACCGGTCGGACGACGACGGGGAATCAGACGCCGAGGGAAGGGAGAACGGCCAGGCGGTGAGGACGGGCAGGAGCCGGTCAGACGGTGGGGACGGACACGGACCTGTCGACGCTGCCGGGGGCGAGCACGTGCTCGATGACCATGACGGCGGCGCCGATCACGCCCGCGCGGTCGCCCAGCTCGCTGGCGGTGATCGTCAGGTGCTGGGTGGCGAGGGGGAGCGACCGGCTGTAGATGACCTCGCGGAGACCGGCGAGCACCTGCTCCCCGGCCTCGGAGATGTCGCCGCCGACCACTATCACCGAGGGGTTGAAGAAGTTGACGATCGAGGCGAGCACGTCGCCGACCTCGCGGCCCGCCTGCCGGATGAGCTGGACGGCGTGGGTGTTGCCACCGCGTACGAGGCGGACCACGTCGCGGCTGTCCTCGGCCTCGACCCCGTCCGCGGACAGCCTGGCGGCCATCGCGGCGCCACTGGCGACGGCCTCCAGGCAGCCGATGTTGCCGCAGCGGCAGACGGTGTCCAGGGCCGAGGCCACCCGGATGTGCCCGATGTCGCCGGCCGCGCCCTGCGCGCCCCGGTGCAGGCGGCGGTCGCTGATGATGCCGCAGCCGATGCCGGTGCCGATCTTGACGAAGATGAGGTGGTCGGCCTCGGGGCGGGCGGCCCAGTGCTCGCCCAGCGCCATGATGTTCACGTCGTTGTCGACGAGCACGGGGGCGCCGAGGCGCGAGCCGAGCCACTCGGGGACGGGGAAGCCGTCCCAGCCGGGCATTATCGGCGGATTGACCGGCCGTCCCGTGCTGTGCTCGACCGGGCCCGGCAGGCCGACGCCGATGCCGCAGATCTCGTCCGGGCGGTGACCGGTCTCGGCGAGCATCTCCTCGAAGGTGCGCTGGAGCCAGCCGAGCGTCTCCTCGGGACCGCGGTCTATCGAGACCTCGGCCGCGCGCTCGGCGAGGACCGTGGTGCCGAGGTCGGTGACCGCCACCCGGGCGTGGGTGGCGCCGAGGTCGGCGGAGAGGACGACGCGGGCGGTGCGGTTGAACGTGAAGGCGATGGCCGGACGGCCCCCCGACGAGATGGCCTCCTCCGTCGGGATGATCCACTGCTGGCTCAGCAGCGCGTCGAGACGCTGGGCCAGGGTGGATCTGGCCAGCCCGGTGAGCTGGACCAACTCGGCCCTCGTCCTGGCCTGACCGTCGCGCAGGATGTTCAGAAGCGCCCCCGCGCCGGCGATCGAACCGTTCGCTTCGCTAAGCATGCGCACAGTCAACACTCCTTGTTTCCACCACGTCAAAGCAACTTAGGTCCTCCACCTACTCCATTATGCCAAATGGTGACGCGCTTTTGCTTGACCATCGGCATAAGGGCGCTTTAGCATCCGGAAACATGGAGGAAATCGGGCGGTTATCGACGAATCAATTACCATCCGGCGTCGTCGGAACCGGCTTTTCGGACGTGTTTGCCCTATCCCTGACATCCCTGACGAATTTTCCCGACACCGGGTCTCACGCCGGGGCGGTTACCCCATGATCCTGAGGATGCGCGGCATCGCCAAGAGCTTTCTCGGAGTTCGCGTGCTGAGCGGGGTCGATCTGGACGTCGCCGCCGGAGAGGTGCACGCGGTCGTCGGGGAGAACGGCGCCGGAAAGTCCACGCTGATGAAGGTCCTCGCCGGGGTGCACGCCCCGGACGAGGGCACCGTCGAGATCGACGGAGCCCAGGTCTCCTTCGCCCACCCGGTCGAGGCCCAGCGCGCCGGGGTGGCGATCATCTACCAGGAGTTCAACCTGCTGCCCGAGCGCAGCGTCGCGGAGAACGTCTTCCTGGGCCGCGAGCCCGTCCGGCGGGGGCTGGTCGACCGGGAGGCGATGGAGACCGCGACCACCCGCCTGCTCCAGGAACTCGGCGAGACCTCCTTCTCCTCCCACGACCTGGTCCGCCACCTCTCCATCGCCCAGCAGCAGGTCGTGGAGATCGTCAAGGCGCTCTCCCAGGACGCCCGGATCATCGTGATGGACGAGCCCACCGCGGCGCTGGCCGAACACGAGGTGGAACTGCTCTACCGGCTGGTGGCCCGCCTGCGGGAGCGGAAGATCGCCGTCCTCTACATCTCCCACCGGCTGCGCGAGGTCTTCGACCTGGCCACCCGGGTGACGGTGCTGAAGGACGGCGCGCTGGTCAGGACCGCCGACACCGCGGGGATCACCTCCGACGAACTGGTCAGGCTGATGGTCGGCCGCGACCTCGGCACCTACTTCCCCGCCAGGAGCGCGGAGCCGGGCGAGGTACGGCTCAGCGTGCGCGGCGGCGGCAACGCCGTACTCGACGGGATCGACCTCGAACTGCGCGAGCGCGAGATCCTCGGCGTGGCCGGCCTGCAGGGGTCGGGCCGCACCGAGCTGGCCAAGGCCCTCTTCGGGGCCGAGCCGTTCACGCGCGGCACGATGAGCCCGCTGCGGCCGGTGTCGGTACGGCAGGCCGTGGCCGCCGGGATCGGCCTGGTGAACGAGGACCGCAAGGCCGAGGGGCTCGCGCTGCGCCAGTCCGTACGGGACAACGCCCTGCTGGTCTCCCGCTCGGTGCGCAGGATCGGCAACGGCGGCCGGATCGGCGGCACCGGCGGTACCGGCGTCCTCGAACTCCTGGAGGCGGTACGGCTCCACCCGCCCCGCCCCGACCAGGAGGTCCGCTACCTGTCGGGCGGCAACCAGCAGAAGGTCGTGCTGGCCAAGTGGATGAGCGTCGCGCCGAAGGTCCTGATCTTCGACGAGCCCACGCGCGGGGTCGACGTGGGGGCGAAGGCCGCCATCCACGACCTGATGCGCGGCCTGGCGGAGGACGGCATGGCGATCATGATGATCTCGTCCGAGCTTCCCGAGCTGATCGGCATGAGCGACCGCGTCGTGGTGATGCGCGACGGCCGCGTCGCCGGGGCGCTCCCGGCGGGCTCCTCCGAGGAGGCCGTCATGCGCCTGGCCGCCGGTGAGGTGACGGCATGACCGGCCGGGTCCGCCCCGCGGAGGCGACCGGCACCGCGGGTCCCGCGGCCCCCGTCCCCCCGCAAGGCGGCGGGCGGCGCGCCCTGGCGGGCCGCATCGGCTCGACCCAGGTCATCTACCTGGCCCTGGTCGGGGTGATGCTCGTCGGATGGGTGCTGGTGGCCTTCGACGGGGGGAACTTCCTCACGCTGGAGACCGTCGTCGGCATCCAGCAGCGCTCGGCCGCGCTGGGCATCGTCGCGGTGGGGCAGACGCTGGCGATCCTGGTCGGGTCGCTGGACCTGTCGGTCGCGTACCTGATCAGCCTCACCTCGCTCGTCGCGGCCGAGATCATGGCCGGGCAGGACGGCGGGGTCGTCCCCGGCGTCGCGGCGGTGCTCGCGGTGAGCGCGCTGATCGGCCTGGTCAACGGGCTGGTCATCACCCGGCTGCACGTCCACGCCTTCATCGCGACCCTCGGCACGGCGCTGATCGTCAAGGGGATCGTGGACCACCTCTACGACGGGCCCGCGGGCAGCGTGCCCGAGTCCTTCCAGCGGCTCGGCTACGACAGGATCGGGCCGGTCCCGGTCTCGGCGCTGCTGTGGGCCGCCGTCGCGGCCGCCGCCTGGTTCCTGCTGCGCCGCACGAGGCTCGGGTACCGGATCTACGCGGTCGGCGGCGACGAGGAGGTCGCCCGGCTGTCCGGCGTGCGGACCGGCAGGATCGTCGTCGCCGCGCACGTCCTGTGCTCGGTCTGCGCGGGCGTCGCCGGGCTGCTGCTGGCGAGCAGGCTCGGCGCGGGCGCGCCCACGGTCGGCACCGACGGCGGCTACGACCTGGAGTCGATCGCCGCGGTGGTCCTCGGCGGCACGGCCCTGGCCGGGGGCAGGGGCGGGGTCGCGGGGACGGTCGGCGGGGTGCTGCTGCTCGCCGTGCTCGACAGCGTCTTCAACCAGCTGGAGGTCAACGCGTTCTTCAAGGACGTGGTCCGCGGCGTGGTCATCGTCGCCGCCGTCGCCGTCTACGCCCGCCGCACCGCCCGGAGGCGATCCCGATGAGAGCCCCCAGGCCCGTCCACGCCCGTCGCGCCGCCCGGAGATCCCGATGAGAGCCCTCAGGTCCATGGGGCCGATCCTGGCCGTGCTCGCGGTGCTGCTGGTGCTGATCGCGCTGGCCAATCCGTTCTTCCTGGAGCCCGCCGGGTTCCTCGCCTTCATCAAGCGGGCCGCGCCGCTGGTCATCCTGGCGGCCGGGCAGTACTTCGTGATCGTCTCCGGGGAGTTCGACCTGTCGGTCGGGTCGCTGGTCACCGTGCAGGTCGTGGTGGCCGCCCGGCTGATCGACGGCCAGGAGCAGGCGACCTGGCCGGTGCTGGCCCTGCTGATCGTGATCGGGCTGCTGGTCGGGCTCGCCAACGGGGTCATCACCACCGGGCTGCGGGTGCCGTCGTTCATCACCACGCTCGGCATGATGCTCGTGCTGTCCGGCGCGGTGTTCCTGTGGACCGGCGGCGCCCCGCGCGGCGCGCTGTCGGAGACGTTCAGGATGTTCGGCCGCAAGGACCTCGGCCCGGTGCCCTGGTCGGTGCTCATCCTCCTCGCCGCGGGCGCCGCGGCGATCCTCCTCATGCGCTCCGACTTCGGCAAGCGGCTCATCGCCACCGGCGACAACGAGCGCGCCGCCGGACTGTCGGGGGTCCGGGTCGACCGGACCCGGATCGCCGCCTTCGTCCTCTCCGGCCTGGCCGCGGCCGTCGCGGGCATCCTGCTCGGCGGCTTCGCGGGGGTCTCGGCCCAGGTCGGGCAGGGCCTGGAGTTCCAGGCCATCACGGCCGTCGTCCTCGGCGGCGTGGCGCTCGGTGGCGGGCGCGGCTCCGTGGTCGCCGCGATGGCCGGCGCCTTCACCCTCGAAGCGCTGTTCACCCTGCTCAACCTGTACGGGATCTCGGGGGCCCTGGAGTTCGCGGTCCAGGGCGTGATCATCATCGCCGCGGTCGCGGCGAGCGCCGTACGGCTCCCGTTCAGGCGCGCGGCACGCGCCTGAACGTACCCCCAGAAAAAAGAAGGAGACCTTCATTGAACAGGCCGATAACGGTGCTCGTCGCGGGTGTCTCCGCGATGCTGCTCGCCGCGGGATGCGCCAGTGACAAGCCGGCGACCTCCGGTGCCGCTCCCGAGACGTCCGCAGCCGCCTCGTCCGCCGGCACGGCCGCCGCGTCCCCCAACACCGGCGAGCAGTCGAAGTTCTTCGTCCAGGCCGACTACGACGCCCAGCTGGCCATGCGGACCCAGAACGCGGTGGGGCCCGCGGACAAGCCGTGGGAGCAGGCCATCGCCCCGGAGATGGTCGACACGGCCAAGTACAAGAAGGACGGGCCCTACGACCTGTGCTTCTCCAACGCCGCGGTGAACAACCCGTGGCGGCAGGTGGGCTGGAAGACCATGCAGGCCGAGGTGGCGCTGCACAAGGAGATCAAGAAGTTCACCGCCCTCGACGCGGAGGGCAAGGACGACAAGCAGATCTCCGACATCGCCGAGCTGGTCGGCAAGGGCTGTGACGCGCTGATCGTCTCGCCCAACACCACCGCGACGCTCACCCCCGCGGTGACGGGCGCGTGCCCCGAGGTCCCGGTGATCGTCTTCGACCGCGGCGTGGAGACCGACTGCCCGGTGACGTTCATCAACCCCATCGGCGGCTACGCCTTCGGCGCCGACGGCGCCGAGTTCCTGGTGGAGAAGGTACCGGCCGGGGGCAAGGTCCTCGCGCTGCGGATCCTGCCGGGCGTCGACGTGCTGGAGACCCGCTGGTCGGCGGCGAAGGTCACCTTCGACAAGAGCCGGCTCGACGTGGTCGGGGTGGAGTTCACGGACGGCGACGCCGCCAAGACCAAGAGCATCGTGAGCGACTACATCCAGCGGCACGGCAAGATCGACGGGGTGTGGATGGACGCGGGCGCCACGGCCGTGGCGGCCGTCGAGGCGTTCGAGGACGCCGGGGTGCCGGTGCCGGCGATCGTCGGCGAGGACCAGCAGGACTTCCTGCAGAAGTGGAAGAGCGGCGGCCTCACGGCCATCGCGCCGACCTACCCCACCTACCAGTGGCGCACCCCGATCATCGCCGCCCTGAAGATCCTCAAGGGCGAGGAGGTGCCCAAGACCTGGAAGCTGCCCCAGCCCAAGATCACTTCCGAGAACCTGGACAGCTACCTGCAGCCCAACATGCCGCCGCTGCACTACGCGCTCTGCGGCTGCGAGAAGCTGCCGGACTTCCCCGCCAACTGGGGCGGCAAGTAAGACAGATCCGCCGGGCTCCGGGCACCGCCGCCAGGCGGTGCCCGGAGCCCCGGGGGGCTCGTCGCGAGCCCGCGGCGAACCGTTCGCGGGCTCGCGACGAGCCCGCGGCGAACTCAGGGAAGCTCAGGGAAGCTCAGGGAAGTTCAGGGAAGGGGTTGCCGATGTTCCCCATCGGGGTCAACACGTGGGTGTGGGTCTCGCCGCTGACGGACGAGGATCTCGGCCGGCTGGCGCCGAAGGTGGCCGCCTGGGGGTTCGACACGATCGAGCTGCCGGTGGAGCGGATCGGTGACTGGGACCCCGCGCAGGCGGCCGAACTGCTGGGGAACCTCGGGCTGAAGGCGTCGGTGGTCCTCGTCATGCCGCCGGGCAGGGAGCTGGTCGGCGCCGACGCGGGGACGGTCATCGCCACCCAGGACTACCTGCGCGGGTGCGTGGACGCCGCGGTGGCGGTGGGCAGCCCGGTGATCGGCGGGCCCGCCTACGCCTCGGTGGGGCGGACCTGGCGGATGTCGGACGAGGAGCGCAAGACCTGCTACGCCGAGCTGCGGGAGAACCTCGCCCCGGTCGGCGCGTACGCGGCCGAGCGCGGGGTGACGGTCGCCGTCGAACCGCTCAACCGCTACGAGACGAGCCTGATCAACACCGTCGAGCAGGCCGTCGAGGCGGTCGGCGGGATCCCGGGCGTCGGCCTCGCGCTGGACGTCTACCACATGAACATCGAGGAGCGGGACCCGGCGGCGGCCGTACGGCGGGCCGGGGACCTGGTCGCGCACGTGCAGGTCTGCGCCAACGACCGGGGCGCGCCCGGCGCCGACCACCTGGACTGGCCCGCCCTCGCCGACGCCCTGCGCGCCGTGGACTATCGGGGCCCGCTCTGCATCGAGTCGTTCACCGCGCACAACCGGACGATCGCCACGGCCGCCTCGATCTGGCGTCCCCTCGCCGACACCCAGGACGCCCTCGCCACCACGGGCCTGGCCTTCCTGCGCACCCTCTGACGAGTCCCGGCTCCACCTTCGCCGCCGGAGACCGGGGCGCGGGACGGCACCCGCCCGCGCGGCCGGAGGCCCGGCCGCGTCACACCTCCCGCACGCCCGCGCCCCGGTGCCCCCGGCCCTCGCCGGGGCGTTCTCCCCGCGCACCCTGTTCTTCGCGGTTCTTCACGGTTCTTCGCGGGGGCGTGAGGCGCTCCCGGCGTCCCCGCCCGCCGCGCCGGGGGCCCGCCGGGGGCGCCTGAAGAAGGCGGCCACCGCGTAGGGGTCGACCGGGTCGGCGAGCAGGGCGAGCATCTCCTCCCGCCGCTCCGGATCGACCTTGAACGGGTGGCCGAACACATGCGGCCCCGTCCCGTCACCCAGCACCCTGGTCAGCATCAGGTCCCCGGGCAGCGCCTGCCCGGAGAGCAGCTCGTCGGACAGCGTCACCCGCTCCCCGGCCCCGCCCCCCTCGACGGCGGCGGCCACGGTGATCTCGTTCCCGGACACGCCGAGGACCTCCCACAGACGCAGCGGCGTCCGCCTCCAGGACTCCAGCAGCTCCACCTCGTCGTCGCGCAGCCACTCGGCCCGCGCGTCCAGGAACTCGCCGACGACGTCGTTCTCGAACAGCGCCAGGTCCGCGAGGGCGGGCTCGGCCACCCGGACGCTCAGCGCGATCAGATCCTCGATCAGCCGGTGGCGGGCCGGGCGGTAGGCGTACGTGAGCAGCTGCCGGAACAGGTGCGCGGCCCGCTCGGGCAGCGGGGCGCCGGGGTCGGTGCGGCACGCGGCGTACTCGGCGGCGTCGCGCACGGCCGGTGCCATGCCGGGGGAGAGGGAGAGCACCTCGGAGATCAGCCCCGACGCCTCGAACGAGCGGCCCTCGCCCTCGGCCGACCTCGCGATCAGCAGCAGCGCGGCCGGTTCGGTGCGGGGCAGGGCCTCGACCAGCGCCGGGCCGAGCGGCTCGCGCTCCACCTCGTCGGCGATCCGCGCGAGCACCACCTCCGAGCGCGACAGGTAGGTGACGGCCTTGGAGAGGTCGGCGCCCTCGCCGTACGTCCGCAGCGCGCTGCGCACCAGGGCGAGCCTGATGATGTCCAGCGGGGCCAGGTCGGCGACCGACGCGGTGTCCCACGGCGCGCCCACGATGCCCACCCGGCCGTCGCGCAGCTCCAGCGAGGCGTTGCGCAGCAGCGGCGCCAGCGGCGGCAGCGGGTCGGCGAAGGTCTCGGGGGCCTTCATCAGCAGCTCCAGGACCACGACGTCGACCGGCACACCGGGACTGGGCTCCAGCCC
This sequence comes from Streptosporangium vulgare, assembly GCF_042428775.1. NCBI lineage: Bacteria > Bacillati > Actinomycetota > Actinomycetes > Streptosporangiales > Streptosporangiaceae > Streptosporangium > Streptosporangium vulgare. Next base: position 176,958 of record NZ_JBHMBS010000001.1, read on the forward strand.
CTCGGCGAAGGCGCGCAGCGCGTCGAGTGCCTGCTCCCCGAACTCCTGGACGACCCGCACCGCCCGCTCGGCGGGGACGTCGTCCAGCTCGGTGACCGACAGCTCCAGGGTGCCGCCGCGCAGGCGAAGCGCGACCACCTGCTCGGGCTCCACCCCGTCGAGCCAGCCGTCGGGCCCGGTCAGGACGGGCTCGCCGGTGTCGAGCGAGGTGCGTATCCGGCCGCCGCCCGCCAGCGGCACCCCCTCGCCGTCGGCCAGCCGGGCCCACAGCCGCAGGTCGTCGGAGGCGGGCAGCACCCCGCTCGCCAGCTCGGCCCGGGTGGCGAGATGCGTCAGCACCGCGCCCTCGCTCAGCGTCAGAAGGTCGCTCATCCCTCCATTCTTCTCGACGCCCGGGCATGGCGATGCCGCCCTCCTCCCACGAGGTCGCACAGGCTCGTGGGGGAGGACGGCGGGGGCGACCGGTCCGCGGGGGCGGCGGACCGGCCCGGTCTCGGGCGATCTTCCCGGGATCGCCCGGGGCTCGTACGTCCGGAGTGGCCTCGGTCCGTCCGGAGTGTCTCCGGTCCGTCCGGCGTCTCTCCGTCCGTCCGGCGTCTCCCCGGCCGGGCTCGGTCGAGTCCGGCAGGGGAGGGCGCCGCGGTCCGGCCGGGCCGAGGGGGGAGTCTTACGGCCTGGCCGGACCGAGGGAGAGCCTTACGGCCTGGTCAGGCCGAGGGTGTAGGAGCCGGAGCCGCTGTAGGCGTGTACCCGTACGCGGTAGGTGCCCGCGGTGCCGGTGTAGGTGAAGGCCTCGTCGGGGTTGGCGCTGGTCCCGCTGGCCACGGTCGTCCAGGTCGAGCCGCTCAGCTTCTGCAGGTAGGCGTCGTAGTCGGTGCCGTTGGGGCCGTCCAGGCAGACGCGGTGGACGCCCGCGGCGGCGCTGTAGCCGGAGGTGCCGGGCTGGTAGGCATTGGCGTTGGACGTCAGCGAGCCGGTGTAGGAGTTCTGGTAGCCGCTGCAGCCGGTGGGCGGCGGGGTCCCGTTGGTCACCAGGGTGAGCCCGTACACCGAGAGGATCTCGTTGATCGGCTGGTGGTAGGTCGTGCCGCCCGAGGTGCAGTTGCCCGAACCGCCGGAGGTGACGCCCTGGGCCTGGCTGCCGGAGATGTAGGAGCCGCCGGAGTCGCCGGGCTCGGCGCACACGGTGGTGCGGGTCAGACCGGTGATGGTGCCCTCGGGGTAGGTGACGCTCGTGTTGTGCTGGCTGATGGTGCCGCAGTGGTACTGGGTGGTGGAGCCGGAGCGGCAGATGGAGCTGCCCACGACCTGCTGGGTGGAGCCGGTCACCGGGAGGATGCCCGAGCTGTAGCCGTTCACCACGCCGGTCGGGGTCCAGTTGGCGTTGACCGCGACCCACGCGTAGTCGTTGCCGGGGAAGGACGAGCCCTGGAAGGTGCCCTGGGCGACCTGGTTGTATCCCTGGGTGGCGGTGCCGGGCGTGCCGCAGTGGCCGGCGGTGGCGAAGCCGCCCTGGCTGCCGCGGGTGACCGAGAAGCCGACCGAGCAGCGGCCGCCCATGTAGAACGCGTCGCCGCCGCGGACGTCGTAGAGGGGCCGGGGCTTCTCCTGTGAGGCCTCGACGCGGACCAGCGCCCTGTCCACGCCGCTGCCGTCCACGAACGCCTGCGCCTCGGCGACGTCACCGGCCAGCACGACGACGCTGTTGCTCGGCACGTCGACGTACCAGGACGGGATCGACTTCGGCGCGGTGGCCACGAGCTGGTCGAGCCGCTCCTTGGCCGTGTCGAGCGTGGCCAGGGAGTTCTTGACGAGCTTGACCTCCGCGCCCGACTTCGCGAGTGAGGCGACCTTGGTGGAGTCACTGGTGGCGATCACCAGGTTGGAGGTGGGACCGGTCACCCAGGATCCGGCGAAGGCGGCGCCGAGCTGCCCGCGAAGGGCGGGCTCGATCTTGGCGGCGGCGGCCTCGTTGATCAGCCGGGCCGTGGCCTGCTCGCTGGTACCGCCGAGGTCGCGCCGGATGGCGTCGACCAGGCCCGGTGACGGCTTGGCGGTGGCCTGCACCAGTGTCCGGGCCTCGGCGAGGGTGTACGGGGCGGCGGATTCGCCGGGTCCCTGGTGAGCGGCGGTGGCGGGGGTGGCCACCATCGCGACAGCGAGCACGAAGCCCGCTGTCACGGCACTTCTGCGGAGCATGGGTTCTCTCCTCATGTGGGGGGTGCCGTCAAAGTAACGGCGTGCACATGAGTCGCGCCTCTACCAGATGTCTCCTATCGTCACGTTATGGAGAGGTGCCCAGTCCGGGATTCTGGATGAGCCACCCGGCATACCGTCTGCTCCGCCCGATCGCGTCGGCATGCGCGGCCTTCGCGTGTTCGAGGATCGACGTCGCGACCGCGGCGCTGGACGCCTCCGGGTGCCAGCCGAGCAGCTGCCGCCAGCGCAGCGGGGCCCCCGCGAGCGGTACCAGCTTCAGCCCCTCGGCGGGCTGGAAGGTCGCCTGGCACAGCGCGGCGGCGCGGCCGACCTTGGCCAGGTGCATGCAGGTGGCCACGTCGGTCTCGTAGATGGTCTTGGGGGTGAATCCGGCGCGGGCGCAGGCCGTGGCGAAGCAGTCGCCGAAGCAGCTGTCGCCGGGGGTGACCGTCCACTGCTCGTCGGCCAGCTCCGCGAGCTCCACCTCCTCCCTGTCCACCAGTGGATGGTCCTCGTTGAGCAGCACGAAGACCGGGTCGGTCCCCACCGTCGACCACACCACCGGCCCCTCCACCGGAGGGGGGCTCTCCCCGCAGGCGCCGATGAACGCGAAGTCGATCCGGCCCAGCATCACCATGGCGGTGAGCTCCCTCGCGGACCAGGAGGTGTGGGTGCTCACCGGGGTGGACGGCCAGGCGGTGGCGAGGCGGTCCATCAGGCCGCCGAGGATCGGCCCGTTGGTGGCACCCAGCCGGTAGCTGGGGATGTCGGCGTTCGCGTTCGCGAATCGAAGGGCCTCCTCCTGGAGTTCGCGGGCCGCGGGCAGCAGCACCATCGCGCGTGACAGGACCAGCTGCCCCAGGGGCGTGGGCCTGGCACCGTTGTGGTCGCGTTCGAAAAGAGCTCCCCCGAGAACCCGCTCTATCCGTTTGAGCTGCGCCGTCAGCGCGGGTTGGGCCAATCCGAGGTGGGTGGCGGCCTTGGTGACGCTGCCGGCCTGTGCCACCGCGCGCACGATCTTGAGGTGTCGGAGCTCGAGATCCATACCGGGAACGTAAGGCCGGGACGTTATGCCCGCAATGCCAACATGTCATGAAAAATGACTCAATTTTGTCGAATCGTTCCAAAAAGAATTAAGGCTATTTAAATGCGATATTTATGGACACCCGTTAGCGCGTTTCCGTCCATCTCATCTAGAGGGCTTCCGTGCGACCTGGCCGTAGTCTGGCAGCGGTGTCCGATATTCGAGATTCCTGGGTTTCGGGCTTCGCCGATATTCCGGACACCGGCGGCCCCCGTGACACCGGCACCCGGCACCCGCGCTCCCCACGCGAGCGAGGGACGTCACCGCCCGGCCACCTGTCGGCGAGGGCCGGTCGTGTACCCCTCGCGCGGACGGGTGGCGTCGTGGTCATGTGTCGCGGTCATGTGCAGCGGGTCATGCCCCGAGACCGGCCGCACGCCTCTCGCGCGAATGAGAGACGCCTTTGCTTGGTTACATGCCGGTGGAGACCGGTCGCAGGCCTCTCGCATGGGCGAAGGACGCCGCCACCTGGCCATGGGCCGGCGGAGGCCGGCCGCGCGCTTCTCGTGCCGGTGAGGGACGCTGGCCGGGAGGCGGAACCGAGGTTATGATCCGCCGATGGACGTAGCGGCGCTCACTCCTGCGCAGGCCCGGGCCCACTTCAGGGAGGGGCTGCGGGCACCCACCGCGGGGTGGTGCCGGGGTTGGACCCAGGCCAACCTGCTCGTCGTGCCCCACGAACTCGCCTATGACCTGCTCCTGTTCGCCCAGCGCAACCCCGTCGCCTGTCCCGTCCTGGATGTCGGCGACCCCGGCGCGGTGAGCACCGGTTTGTTCGGCGGCGACCTCCGTACCGACCTGCCCGCCTACCGCGTCTACAAGGACGGCAGGGTCGTGGCCGACGTCGACGACGTTCGCGACGTCTGGCGGGACGACCTGGTCGCCTTCCTGCTGGGCTGCAGCTTCACCTTCGAGGACGCGCTGCTGAGGGCGGAGGTCCCGGTGCGGCACATCGAGACGGGGACGAACGTGCCCATGTATCTCACCTCGATCGCCTGCCGCTCCGCGGGATCGTTGAGCGGCCCGCTGGTCGTCTCGATGCGCCCGATCCCGGCCTCCCTGGTTCCGGCCGCCGTACGGGTGACCTCAAGGTATCCGGCCCTGCACGGGGCGCCGATCCACATCGGTGATCCCGGTGAGCTCGGGATCACCGACCTGGGCGTGCCCGACTTCGGCGACCCCGTCGAGGTGCGGGCGGGGGAGATCCCGGTCTTCTGGGCCTGCGGGGTGACGCCGCAGGCGGCCGTCATGGCGAGCGGGGTGTCCTTCGCCATCGGTCACCTCCCCGGCCACATGGCGATCACCGACGCGAGGGACGACCGCTTCCAGGTTCCGTGATCCCACTCCACGACACCTGTCTCCCACCGTTTCTCCCACCGTTTCTCCCACCGTTCTCCCGCCGTCGCGCGGCCACCCGTGACGCCGTCCATGGCCTCCGTGACGTCGTACGCGGTCACCCATGACGCCGTACGCGCGAGGAGAGGCCGCGGGACGGGCGCTTCGGCGGGCGCACCCCGTGTGGTGATCGGCCATGAGAGCGCGCGGGGGCCGGGCGGGTCGGCCGTGAGGTCGCGGAGACCGCGCGCGGGCGGGCGCGAAGTCCGGGAGCGAGCTCCGAAGTCCGGGAGCGAAGTCCGGGAGCGAAGTCCGGGGCGAGGGCTAGGCGCGGGCGGTGCCCCAGGAGGTGACGAGCCTTTCCAGCTGTGACGTGAGCGCCGGGGCGCCGGGACGGTTGTCGATCTCGTCGTGGGGCACGGCGGGCGGCTCGTCGACCTTGATGGCCCGCAGATAGTCCTCGAAGCGGTCGAGCTTGCCCGCGTCCCTGGCGAGCCCCCTGGCCTCCAGGCGGGCACGCAGCGTCGGACCGTCCGAGCGGATCCAGAGGAGACGGATGGGCGGCCCGCCCAGCCGTCCGGCCCAGCGTTCCCACGCCGCCGCGTCGTGCACCTGGGTGGTGAAGGGGCCTTCCAGCATCACCGGGCAGCCGTGCGAACGGATCTGCCGGGCGACCTCGGTCAGCCCCTCGTACTCGAAGCGCTTGACGTGCTCGTCGTACCAGGGGCCCTCGCGTTCCCCGTCGTCACGGCCGTGGGCGCGGAGGGTGGCCGCGACGAAGCCGCCGTAGACGGTGTCCTTGTCGAGCAGCGCGGGGACCGGGTCGAGCAGCGCCAGCAGGGCCGCCGCGACGGTCGACTTCCCCCCTCCCGGCGGCCCGCTCACCACCCACAGCGGCGCCGGCCCGCCCGCGCCCCCGCCGGAAACCTCGCGGACCCCGCCGTGGATCTCGCCGTGTGCCCCACCGAGGGCCCCGGTGCCGGTCACGTCGTGGTTCCCGGTCATGTCGTGCTTCCCGGTCTCACCGAGCCTCCCGGCCTCACCGTCGACCGCGCCGGGAACCCTGCCGGGGACCCGCCTTCCGCTCATGCGGTCTCAGTCCTTCCAGACCCTGGCCACGCTCTCCTCGACGGCGGGCGCCTGGGCGAGACCGGCCTGGAAGGCGGGGCGCCACAGGGCCGGGTCGAGGACGTTGGCGCCGAACACGGCGACCGACGCCTCGTCGGGGACGACGTGGGCGATCTCGGCGCCACCCAGTTCGGCGAGCTCGGCCTCGACTCGCGCCTTCGGCGAGGTGTGCGCGAGCGGTTCCAGGAGGACCACGGCCGAACTGCCCGCCGCCAGGTCGGCGTTCGTCGGGGAGCGGACCCCGCCGTCCATGTAGCGGCGCCCGTCGATCTCCACCGGCGGGAACACGCACGGGACCGCGCAGCTGGAGGCGACCGCCGACACCAGGGGCGCCCCCGAGTCGCGCTCCCAGACCACGAACTCGCCGGTCCTCGCGTCGACGGCGGTGATCAGCAGGCGGCGCTCCGGCCACTCCTTGACGGGCAGCCGGTCACCGATCGTCTCGATCCTGGCGCCGCTGTCCTTCACCGCCAGGGCCAGCTCGCCGACCCGGCGCCGGGCCTCCTCGGGGTCCAGGGACGGGTCGTAGAGGATGCTGAAGGCGGCCATGACCGCCTCCATGTCGACGGCGGAGACGGTCGCGACCTCCGTTTTCGCCTGGACGCCGACCGAGCTCTCCAGGTCGGCCTCGGTGGCGACGAGCGTCCCGACCACCGACCCGGCGGAGGTGCCGATGACCAGTTCCGCCTCTCCCAGGTCTATGCCCGCCCGGCGCAGACCGGTGATGATCCCCGCTTCCCAGGCGATGCCCGCCACGCCGCCGCCACCCAGTACCAATGCTCTCGTCATGCGCCATTCCTACCTGATCGGCCTTTCCCGCAGGAGAAGCGCCCCCGAGGTGCCTCCCCGAGAGGGGAACGGGGGATCAGACGTCGCGGCCCTTCATGCCCTCCTGGGCGGGGTCGACGCCCCAGGAGATGATCCGCCGGGGGTAGATGCGGATGATCTCCCGGCTGAAGTACGGGGAGGGCGGGTCGTGGTCCTCGACGGCCTCGGCCTCGCCGCGGATCTCCACGCCCCTGACCCGCCAGGGATCGGTGGAGGCGACGTCGTCCACCACGAAGGCCACCTGCGGGTTGGTCCGGACGTTGTGGAACTTCCTGGTGGTGCCCATCGCACGGCCGTAGATGTCGATGACGCCCGTCTCGGTGTCGACGCGGAACCCGGTCGGGCTGTTCTGCAGGGAGCCGCCGGGGCCCGTCGTGGCCAGGCGGCCCAGGCGCTGCTCTCCGAGGTAGGCGAGTTCCGCCTTCGTGAATGTCATGCTCCCTCTCTTTCCGCCTCCGTGAATGTCATGCCCTCACCCTGCAACCTCAATATTGATTGAGGTCAAGTTAGACTGACGCATGCCCAACAATCCGGAGATGACCGTCGGCCAGCTCTCCTCGCGCAGCGGGGTCGCGGTCTCCGCCCTCCACTTCTACGAGGCCAAGGGCCTGATCCGCAGCCGCCGCACCGCGGGCAACCAGCGTCGTTTCCCTCGCGACACACTCCGCAGGATCGCCTTCATCAGGGTCTCCCAGCGGGTCGGGATCCCGCTCAAGACGATCCAGGAGGCGCTGTCCGCCCTCCCCGACGAACGCACCCCCACCAGGGACGACTGGGCGAGACTCTCGACGATGTGGCAGTACGAGCTCGACGACCGCATCAAGCAGCTCGAACGGCTCCGGCACGGCCTGACCGACTGCATCGCCTGCGGCTGCCTCTCGCTGGACCGCTGCGCGCTGGCCAACCCCGACGACGTGGCCGCCGCGAGGGGGCCCGGCTCGCGGCTGATGCTCCCTCCCCGGCGGGACTGCGCTCCCTGCGAGGCGGGATAGGCCGCGGCGCGGGCCGGTCTCCGGGTCGGTCGCCGGGTCGGTCTCCGGGCCGGTCTTCGGGTCGTCCACGGCGCCACCCAGGGGAGGTTCGCCGTGATTCGCGGCAGGTTTGTTAGTTGTCTATTCAAACTATTGACGACCCGGGGTCCGGCATGTGAACCTCTGGGCGTTCATGCACGCGCATCATGGGCGGTCGAAGGTCAGGGTCCCGTCGCCTGATCGTGCATGGCGGTTTGTCCGTTGCATTGCGAAGGGAAGCCGTACATGCGAAGAAGGCTGTTCAGCATGCTCGCCGCCGTGGCGGTGGCGTGCGCGTCGGTCGGCGCGGCCGTCGGGGGCGCGAGCGCCCAGGCGTCCGCGTCCGGTGCCGGGACCGCGGTGACCGGGACCGGTTCGGTGACCGGGACCGGGACGACCGGGACCGGTTCGGTGGCCGCCGCCGAGTCGTACGAGTGGAAGAACGTCAGGATCGACGGCGGCGGGTTCGTGCCGGGGATCATCTTCAACCAGAAGGAACAGAACCTGATATACGCCCGCACCGACATTGGCGGCGCGTATCGCTGGGAGCAGTCGAGCAAGAGCTGGATCCCGCTGCTCGACTGGGTGGGCTGGGACAAGTGGGGATACAACGGCGTGGTCAGCCTGGCCACCGACCCGGTGGAGACCAACCGGGTCTACGTCGCCGCCGGGATGTACACCAACAGCTGGGACCCCAACAACGGGGCCATCCTGCGCTCCGCCGACAAGGGCGCGACCTGGCAGGCCACGCCGCTGCCGTTCAAGCTCGGCGGCAACATGCCCGGCCGGGGGATGGGGGAGCGGCTCGCCGTCGACCCCAACAGGAACAGCGTCGTCTACTTCGGCGCGCCCGAAGGCAACGGCCTGTGGCGCAGCACCGACAAGGGCGTGACCTGGGCCAAGGTCACGAGCTTCCCCAACCCGGGGAACTACGCAGACAACCCCTCCGACCCCAACGGCTACACCAGCCACCGTCCGGGCGTGGTCTGGGTGACCTTCGACCCCAGCTCGGCGACCGCCGGCAACACCACGCAGAAGATCTACGTGGGCGTCGCCGACAAGCAGAACACCGTCTACAGCTCCTCGGACGGCGGGACCACCTGGAGCAGGGTCGCCGGGCAGCCCACCGGCTACATCGCGCACAAGGGCGTGCTCGACCACGTCAACCACACCCTCTACATCGCGACCAGCGACACCGCGGGCCCCTACGACGGCGCCAAGGGCGACGTGTGGAAGCTCAACACCACCACCGGGGCGTGGACCCAGATCAGCCCGGTCCCCTCCAGCTCGGCCGACGACTACTTCGGCTACAGCGGCCTCACGATCGACCGGCAGAACCCCGGAACGATCATGGTCGCCACCCAGATATCCTGGTGGCCGGACGTGATCTTCTTCAGGTCCACCGACTCCGGCGCGACCTGGACACGCATCTGGGACTTCACCTCCTACCCGGAGCGCAGCTTCCGCTACACGATGGACATCTCCTCCGCGCCCTGGCTGACCTTCGGGACCAACCCCCAGCCGCCGGAGGTAACGCCCAAGCTCGGCTGGATGACCGAGTCGCTGGAGATCGACCCGTTCGACGGCAACCGGATGATGTACGGCACCGGCGCCACCGTCTACGGCACCGAGGATCTCAAGAAGTGGGACACCGGCGGCAAGCTCACCATCAAGCCCATGGTCAAGGGGCTTGAGGAGACCGCCGTCCTCGACCTGATCAGCCCGCCGTCCGGTGCCCCGCTGATCAGCGGCCTGGGCGACATCGGCGGCTTCCGGCACACCAACCTCGACGCCGTGCCGCCCATGCTGTTCACCTCGCCGATCTTCACCACGACGACCAGCCTCGACTACGCCGAGACCAACCCGTCCGTCATGGTCCGCGCGGGCAGCTTCACCGACGCCGACCGGCCGAACGACAGCCACGCCGCCTTCTCCACCGACGGCGGCGCCAACTGGTTCCAGGGCACCGAGCCCGGCGGGATCAACGAGGGCGGCACGATCGCCGCGGCGGCCGACGGCTCCCGGTTCGTCTGGGCGCCCAAGGGCGTGGGCGTGCACTACTCGGTCGGCTACGGCAACTCCTGGACCGCCTCCACCGGGCTCCCGACGGGAGCCGTGGTCGAGTCCGACCGGGTGAACTCCAGCAAGTTCTACGGCTTCAGCGCCGGGAGGTTCTACGTCAGCACCAACGGCGGCGCCTCCTTCACGGCCACCGCCGCGACCGGGCTGCCCGCCGAGGGCAACGTCAAGTTCAAGGCCGTACCCGGCCGCGAGGGCGACATCTGGCTGGCCGGGCCCCCCAGTGACACCGGCGCCGCCTCGGGCCTGTGGCACTCCACCAACAGCGGCGCGTCGTTCACCAAGCTGTCCGGCGTCACGAGCGCCGTCAACATCGGCTTCGGCAAGTCCGCCTCCGCCGGGGGCTACCAGGCGCTGTACACCCTCGCCACGATCGGCGGCGTGACCGGCGTCTTCCGCTCCGACGACACCGGCGCGAGCTGGGTCAGGATCAACGACGACAAGCACCAGTACGGCAACGCGGGCGAGGCCCTCACCGGCGACCCGCGCGTCTACGGCCGCGTCTACCTCGGCACCAACGGCCGCGGTGTCGTGTACGCCGACAACGGCGGGACCGTCCCGCCCCCCGACACCGTTCCGCCGACCAGGCCGGGTACTCCGGTGGCGTCGGCGATCACTTCGTCGGGGGCGACGCTGACCTGGACGGCTTCGACGGACGCCGTCGGGGTGAGTGGTTATGACGTCTACCGTGAGGCGGGGGCGACGGATGTGAAGGTGGGTTCGCCGGCCTCGGCGTCGTTCGCGCTGACCGGGTTGACGGCCGACACGTCGTACACCTTCTATGTGGTCGCTCGTGACGCGGCGGGGAACAGTTCCACCGCCTCGGCCCCGGTGACCTTCAGGACCCTCACCGGGACGGTCGACACCGTTCCGCCGACCAGGCCGGGTACTCCGGTGGCGTCGGCGATCACTTCGTCGGGGGCGACGCTGACTTGGACGGCTTCGACGGACGCCGTCGGGGTGAGTGGTTATGACGTCTACCGTGAGGCGGGGGCGACGGATGTGAAGGTGGGTTCGCCGGCCTCGGCGTCGTTCGCGCTGACCGGGTTGACGGCCGACACGTCGTACACCTTCTATGTGGTCGCTCGTGACGCGGCGGGGAACAGTTCCACCGCCTCGGCCCCGGTGACCTTCAGGACCCTCACCGGGCCGGTGAGCGGCGGCTGCACCGCGACCTACGTGGTGTCCAACTCCTGGCCCGGCGGTTTCCAGGGCGAGGTGACCGTAAAGAACACCGGCACCTCGGCGACCACCGGCTGGACCGTCAAGTGGTCGTTCCCGAACGGTCAGACGATCACCCAGCTCTGGGGCGGCGTCCACACCCAGACCGGCGCGGACGTCACCGTGAAGAACGTGAGCTGGAACGGCGTCCTGGCGGCCGGAGCCTCCACGTCGTTCGGTTTCGGCGCCTCCTGGACCGGCACCAACGGCGTTCCCTCCACCGTCACCTGCACCGCCCCCTGACCGCTCTCCATCCGCCCCCTGACCGCTTTCCGCCCGCTCTCTGACCGTTTTCCGGCAGGGGGCGGGCGCCCTCACCCCGGAGGGGTGTCCGGAACGCCGTCCGGTCGTCCCCCGCGCCCCGAACGGGCGCGGGGGACGACCGTGGTGATCTCGTGACATCCCTCCGAAGGACCCCCGGCCCTCCGCCTTGAGGATGATCTGAGGACGTCGGCGAGGCCGGGTCGCCCAGCAGAGCCTATTGTGGAAGAAACCGACTCTGCTGGGGAGAACATGACGATCTCAGATGGGGTGCACGAGCCTCACGGCGCGCCCGGGCGGCCGTCTGAGACGGGCGACGCGGACGCGCTGAAAGACGCCGCGGCCGAGCGGTCCGGCCTGAACGGCTGGCTCGACGGGGTGAGGTCCACCCGTGCGGGCCGCCTCACCCTGAAGATCGTCATTGGTGCCATCGGCGCCGTGCTGGTCATCGGCGGCCTGATCATGGTGCCCTTCCCCGGCCCCGGCTGGCTGGTCGTCTTCGCGGGGCTGGCGGTGCTGGCCACCGAGTTCCACTGGGCCCACCGGGTGCTGGAGTTCGGCAAGCGGACCCTGTCGGCCTGGACGGCCTGGCTGGGCCGCCAGGGCTGGACCGTCAAGATCCTGGTCGTCCTCGCCGCGGCGGCGACCGCCACCGCCATCGTCTACTACGGCCTCAAGCTCAGCTTCGACCTCGACCTGATCGTCGAGGCCCAGAAGCTCCTCGCCCGATAGTCCGATGGCCCGATCCTGATCTCGGTCCCGGCCGCGAGGCCGACCGGCGCCCGCGTGATCCGGTCGAGCCGACAGCCCGTTCCCGGCCCCGATCCTCGGTTTTGATCCTGGTTCTGGCGGCTTCGCCCCGTGCCTCCTGATCCGGGGTGGTTGTCCCCACGTGATGGCAATGGCGACGCTCTGGTCGCCGATGGCGTCGCGTGTCCGGAGGGGAACCGGCGCTCCCCGGAGTTTTACCCAGGTCCGCCCACCTCGTTATCTTTCCCGGATGTGACTCTCCGTAGTGTCTCCACGTCCGATCCGCAGGGACGGATCGGCAGAGACGAATAAGGAGAGTGACGTTCTATGCGCGCCCTGTCCTCGATGTTGGCCCTGGCGGCCGCCGGAGCCGTCGCCCTGACCGGCACCCCCGCCCACGCCGACGACGTCAACCTGGCCGCGAGGGTCCAGCCCGGCGAGGAGGTGTTCCTCACGCCCGAGCTCGTCCCCGCGGCCCAGTACAACGGAAACGTGCTGGTCAAGCTCGACACCAACAGCGTGCCCGTCAAGGTCAAGATCGCTAACTGCCGTGGCAGGTACATCGGGACGGTGCCGATCGCCGCCAACGACCACGCCGCGTACGTCGCCGCCAGCACCTCCCCGCCCGCCCCGTGCATCCGCTACCGGGTGAAGAACATGGGCAACCAGACCGCCGCCATCACGGGCACCGGTTACTACTAGACCGGCTTACTACTAGACCGGCCCGCCGGGGTGCGCGGGACGGGAACGGCTACCGAGGGCGTTCCCGTCCCGCGCGCCCCGGTTTCTCTGTTTCCAGCCACATGTCTCCGGCGACCGCGTGTCCGCCCGGTGGCCCCTCGGTGTCACGGGCGGCCCCGGCCCTCGATCAGGCCGGCGATGCCGTCCAGGATGCGTTCCAGGCCGAAGGTGAGGGCGTGGACGGGGTCGGCGACCGACTGGTAGGCCTCCCCGGCCGCCTGGCCGACGCGGGAGGCGAGGGGGAACCGGGCGGAGTCCACGATCTTGTCGAGGAGCGGGGCGTTGGACAGCCACCACTCGGCGTCGGTCATCCCGCTCTCCTCCTGGATCCGGGCCTGGTTGGCCTTCGCCCTGGCGGTGCTCTCCACGTGGCTGAGGACCAGGGCCAGGACGGAGTCCATCTCGACGTCCGACAGGCCGGTGCCCTCCAGCGGGCGCAGCTCGGCCTCGTACTTGAGTGAGGCGTTCGGCCCCAGCGTGGAGCGGACGTCGATGATCTGCAGCAGCCACGGGTTGCGCCGGTAGAGGTCCCAGTTGCGGGCGGCGACGAACTCCAGCGCCCCCCGCCACCCGCCGGGCTGCCGGGACGGGGCGTCCACGTCGTCGTAGAGCTCCCCGTACGCGGTGTCGATCATGAGATCCACCAGCTCGCCCTTGCCGGGGACGTGGGTGTAGAGGGACATGGTCCCGACCTCCAGCCGCTCTGCGACGTGCCGCATGGAGACCGCGTCGAGCCCTTCGTCGTTGGCCAGCTCGATGGCCGCCAGGACGATCGAGCGCACCGTCAGCCCGGAACGCCCGGGCTTGCTGTGTGATCCCCACAGGAGCGCCAGGCTGCGTGCCGGGTCGGCGTCGGAAGCTTTCTTCGCACTCACGGGAACGGTCTCCAGATTCTCGGCGTCGAGACCACCGTAACCGAGCCGTACGGTGTACGGTACGGTCTACGTTCTGCAGGTGCGTCGATGTCGGGCGAATCGTCCGTAATGGACGCCGGGTGGGAAGACGGGTGTGAAGGGTGCAACGGGTGGATGTGAAGGTGGCCGGGCGGGACGAGGTGGCGATCGCCGCGCACGATCTGCGCAAGAACTACGCGGGGGCCGCCGAGGGGGCGGGCCTCAACGGGTTCGACTTGCGGGTGGCGCCCGGGACGGTCTGCGGCCTGCTCGGGCCCAACGGCGCGGGAAAGACGACGGCGATTCGAATCCTGTCCACGCTCCTGCGCCCCGACTCGGGCCGGGCGAGCGTCGCCGGGTTCGACGTCCGGACACAGGCGCGGCAGGTACGCGAGCGGATCGGGCTGGTCGGCCAGTACGCCGCGGTCGACGAGATCCTCAGCGGGCGGCAGAACCTGGTCATGTTCGGCAGGCTGAACCACCTCTCCGCCGACAGGGCGCGGAGGCGGGCCGACGAACTGCTGGAGCGCTTCTCACTGGCCGACGCCGGAGGCAGGCCGGTCGTCAGGTACTCCGGCGGCATGCGCAGACGGCTCGACCTGGCGGCGAGCCTCATCGTGGCGCCCCCGGTGCTCTTCGTGGACGAGCCCACGACCGGCCTCGACCCGGCCGCCCGCCAGGAGGTGTGGGCGGCCGTCCGTGACCTGGTCGGCTCCGGCACGACCGTGCTGCTCACCACCCAGTACCTGGAGGAGGCGGATCGTCTGGCCGACCGGATCACGATGCTGGGGGCCGGCCGGGTCGTCACCGAGGGCACCCCCGAGGAGCTGAAGTCCGCCATCGGCGGCGACTGGCTCGACCTCGTCCTCGCCGACCAGGCGGACGTGACCGCGACGGAGGCCCTCGCGGCGCGGGTCGCGTCCGGCGAGGTCCACGTGGACGCCGAGGCGCGCCGGGTCAGCGTCCCGGTCGCCGAGCGCACCCGGGCGCTCGTCACGATGGCCACCGCCCTCGGGGACGCCGGGATCGAGCCGCTCGACGTCACACTGCGCCGCCCCACGCTCGACGAGGTGTTCCTGCACCTGACGAGCGGTGAGGAGGGAACCCGGCCCCCGGTCGCCGTCCCCGCCTCCCGCACGGGGGCGTCCGCTTGAGCATCGCCCTCTCCCGTACGGAGGCGTCCGCTTGAACGTCGCCCCCTCCTGTGCGGGCGTGCGCCTGAACGCCGCCCTCTCCCGTACGGGCGCCCGTCCGAGTAGCGCCCCCGTCCCGCGAGAGCACGACGCCCCTGAACCTCGCTGCGGAGGCATCCCCGTGAGTACGACGACCTCGATCCCCGGTGCGGAGGCATCCCCATGAGCACGACGACCCCGGCTCCACCCCCGGCCCCGCAGCTCGCCGGAACTCTGATGTCCCGGTTCGGCTGGGCGCTGGCCGACTCCTGGACCATCACCCTGCGCGACCTGAGCCACTGGGTCCGCCGGCCCGGCCCGGTCATCCTCGGGTGGTTCTTCCCGATCATGATGGTGCTGATGTTCGGCGGTCTGTTCGGCGGCGCCATCGGCGTCCCCGGCGGGGGAGGTTACTTCGACTTCCTGATCCCCGGCATGTTCGCCATGACGGTGCTCTTCGGCCTGGAGAGCACGATGACGGCGGTCACCACCGACGCGGCCAAGGGGGTGACCGACCGGTTCCGGTCGATGCCGATGAGCGCCTCCGCGGTCGTGACGGGCCGGGGGATCGCCGACATGCTCAACTCGGTCGTCGGGCTGGCCGTCATGATCGTGACCGGGCTGCTGCTGGGCTGGCGTGCCGGGGGAGGGGCCTCCGCGGCGCTCACCGCCGTGGGCCTGCTCCTGTTGCTGCGCTTCGCCCTGCTCTGGGTGGGCATCTTCGTCGGACTCGTCGCGGGAGGGCCGGAGGTGGTGACGTCCGTGCAGATCCTGGTCTGGCCCGTCGGCTTCCTGTCCAGCGTGTTCGTCGATCCCGGCACCATGCCCGGCTGGCTCGGGACGATCGCGGAGTGGAACCCGCTCTCGGCCACCGCCACGGCCGCGAGGCGGCTCTTCGACAACCCCGGCTGGGGAGGCGAGTCCTGGGTCGCGCAGAACGCCGTGCTCATGGCGGTGGTCTGGCCGCTGCTGCTGATCGCCGTCTTCCTGCCCCTGTCGGCGCGCACGTTCCGCAGGCTCGGAGGCTGACAGGTGCGTTCGCCGTTCGCCGCTCGCCGTTCGCCGCTCGCCGCTCGCCGCTCGCCGCTCGCCGCTCGCAGGTCTCCGGTTTCCGGTCTCTGGTCCCCGGTCTTCGCGGGGGTGTGTTCCCGCCGGATCACCGGGTTCACATGTTCGCCGCCGCGGGAAGATGCTCCGTGTTTTACATCGTGGTGACGGGATCCGCCGCGGACTGTAACTGGCGGTAGTGAGCCTGGACGCATGAGTGAGACGGAACGGGAACGATCCGCCTCGGGGTGGACGCTCAACAGGGAACTGCTCAACGTCGGCGCGATCATCGTCGCCGCTGGTATAGCCCATCTCGTCATGGGCCTGATAGGACACGAGAAGTACGGGCCGTTCATGCTCCTGCTGCTCGGCGGGGTGCTCGTCGTGACAGCGCTCGGTCACCGGTTCTACGAGCACCGGCGGCACCGCGTCCCCATGGTCATGGAATGCGTGAGGTGCGGAGGCGCGCGGGGAGGAGGCTCCTGATGCGGCGTGAGACGACCTCGGGAAGGCGGAGGGAGATGAAGGCCTCCGCCTGGAGTGCCGACATGCCGATTCGCGGAAGGTCCCGCGCCGCGGGATAGACCAGGAAGCGGGGTTTCCACAGCGGCTGGAACTTCGCGTTGAACCTGTACAGCGACTCGATCTGGAACCACCTGGACAGGAAGACCAGGACGCCGTACCAGGCGCGGAGGATCGGGCCGGCGCCCAGCCGCTCGCCCCTGGCGAGCGCGGCGCGGAACATGGCGAAGTTCAGCGAGACCATGCTCACACCGAGGGACGGGGCCGCCTGCAGGGTCTTGACGATCAGCAGGTCGTTGAGGCCCGGGTCGGCCTCGTGGTCACGACGCATCAGGTCGAGGGAGATGCCGTCCGTCCCCCATGGGACGAAGTGCAGGATGGCGCGGATGTCCCCGCCCGGCCCGGTCCCGCCGTCCACCGCGCCCTCGCCATCCTCACCCCCCGCATCGCCCTCGCCGTCCATCGCGCACTCAGAGTCCTTAGAGCCCTCGGCGCCCTCGGCCTGTGAGGTGCCCTTGGCCTGTGAGGTGCCTTCAGCCTGTGGGAAACCCCCGGCCTTCGAGGTGCTCCCGGCCTTCGAGGTGCCCCCGGCGTGACCGTGCGCCGTGACGACGACGCATCCGGCGTCGGCGGGGTCGCCGAACCGGCCGAGCGCCATGGAGAAGCCCCGCTCGGTGTCCGTGCCGCGCCAGGAGTCGGCGGCGTGCCGGATCCGGTCCTTCTCCTCCTCGGTGAGGTCTCCGACCCGCCGTACGAGACAGGTGTAGCCCGCGCGTTCCACCCGGTTCACCATCTGCCGGACGTTGCGCATCGTCCTGCCTTCGAGGGTGAAGGCGGCCACGTCGACGACGGCCTCGTCGCCGATCTCCAGGGCGGACAGGCGGCCCTCCCTGGTCCATACCTCGCCGCCCGTCTCGCTGCAACCGATCACGGCGGGCACCCAGGCGTGCCGCTCGGCCTCCTCCATGAAGCGTTTGATCGCGCCCGGCCACGCCTCGACGTCCCCGATGGGGTCGCCACTGGCGAGCATGACCCCGGAGACCACGCGGTAGGCGATCACCGCCTTGCCCGTCGGGGAGAACACGACGCTCTTGTCGCGGCGCAGCGCGAAGTAGCCGAGCGAGTCACGGGCACCGTGCCGGGCGAGCAACTCGCGGACCGTCTTCTCCTGCTCGGGGTCCAGCCGGGCGACGGGCCTCTCCGGGCGCAGGACGAGGTAGAGGGTCGTCACCGCGGTGAGCGCGCCGAGACCGAGGAGGGAGTAGTAGACCAGGTCGGCGGTTCGCTCCAAGGAGTACTCGACCGGCCCCTGCACCCCGACGAGGCCGAGCAGCACGTGCTGGAGCCGCTCTCCGGCACTGGGGGCGCCGACGATCATCAGGGGGTGGGCGTTCACCACGACCCAGCCGATGACGATGTCCAGGACGCCCAGGACGAGGAGGTTCCACAGCGCCCGCCAGCGGGTCCGGGGATCGGAGAGGGCGTTGAACTCGTTCCGGTTGATCACGAGCAGGACGACGACCAGCACGCTGAGGACGGCGGTGAAGGGGCGGTGCGAGTGCAGGAGGTCCACGAGGACGCTCAGCGGCAGGAGCACCATCACCGCCCGCCACGCCCGCCTCTTCCTGCGCCGGAGGCCGTGGGCGAGCATGACGACCAGGACGCCCAGGACGAGCGAGACCGCCTGGGCGAGCGAGGTGAACGTTCCGGGCAGGAGCCCGGTGATCTCGCCGACCCGGCTCCTCCTGAACGCCGGAAGCACGGCCCTGATGATGTCCAGGACGCCGATCGCCATCGCCGCGTAACCGGTCGCGGTGGAGACCCAGGAACGGGGTGCCCATGACCGATCCTTCATGGGAGGACATTAATCGGTGATAGGGGCCTTAACGTGACCACACGGCTCGCCAAGGCCGAATCCACTCCGGCGGGCTCCGGTGACTTTGCCTTGAGTGTCGCGAGGCGCGTCGCCAACCCTCCGCGAAAACGGTGGGAGACGGGTTGGAGTCCGCCGCCGTAAAATCGCCGTTCGTTTTCGGTCTGTCCCCCGCGCCGCCCGCGGCCGCGCCCGCCTTCGGTCACGCCACCCGCCCTCGTTCCGCCGCGCCGCCCGTGGCCGCGGCACCGAGACGGCCGCGCCGCTTTCCCCCGGTCCGCCGCGGCCGTTCGCAGCCATACCGTCCCGGGCAACGCCGCTCACCTCCGGCCCGCCGTGCCGCCTTCGGCCACGCCACCCACCTCCGGCCCGCCATCCGCCCGGTCCTTGAGACCTACGGCGATTCGCGACGCCCTACGACGCCTTACGGCGGTCTTGGACGTCCCGCCCCCGTCTCCCGGTGTCGGCGGTCTCCTGTCCCGCCCGCCTTCCGGTGTCCCCTCACCCCGGTCGGCCTCTCTCACACCTCTTCTAACCGATTCGTTCTAGATCAAGATCTT
Organism: Streptosporangium vulgare; assembly: GCF_042428775.1. Taxonomy (NCBI): domain Bacteria; kingdom Bacillati; phylum Actinomycetota; class Actinomycetes; order Streptosporangiales; family Streptosporangiaceae; genus Streptosporangium; species Streptosporangium vulgare. The sequence goes on from NZ_JBHMBS010000001.1 coordinate 195,661, forward strand.
GGGGGCTTTCCGGCTTAGTATTCCGCCGTGCCCGTGACTCCTGGGATTTACCGATTGTTCGGTTGCCTCGCCGTCCTGGCTTCGGTGATCGTGCCGATTCCGGCGGCCGCACACGCCGCCGAGCCGGCAGCCGCCGCGTCCGCCGTTGCGCCCGTGGCCGCGCCCGTCGACATAGTGCTGCCCGGCACCCGGGTCACCGTCCGGGAGGATTCCACGGACGCGCTCAGGGTGACCTCCTACTCCTCCGGCAAGATGAACTACCTGCGCAGGGGGGCCGGTTTCACCCGGCAGGCCGCCTACCAGGAGATCACGGTCGCGCCGAAGGGGAAGCAGGCCCTCGCGGTGCCCACCTCCTACCAGAGCGGCTACGACTCGGTCGTCCTGCTCGACCTGGCGACCTCCAAGGGCACCAGGATCCGTACGGTGAAGAAGCCGCTCGTCGCGCACTACGCCCACTGGAGCCGCAACGGCGGCAAGGCGGTGCTGACCGTCGAGAGGAAGAGCGGATCCGCGTGGGTGACCTCCGGGTTCGTGGTCGTCGACGCGGTCGCGAAGACCGCGAAGACGGTGACCGTGGCCAATGTCGACAAGGCCGCGAGGTTCCGCTGGAGCTCCGACGGCGCCGACATCGTGGCCGAGCACTCGGGCGGCACCCGCTTCTACGGGCAGGACGGCGCGATCCGCCGCACCCTGGTCAAGACCGGCAGGCCCGCCGGTGGGGAGGACGCCTTCACCCCCTCGGGACGGGGCCTGATGACCTGGTGCCCGTCCAGCTACACCGAGCACGTCTGTGTCTGGGACCGGACCTCGGGCAAGCTCGCGGCGAAGGTGCCCGGCATCAAGCCGAAGGCCCTGTGGGGCTGGTGGGACGAGAAGCACTTCATCGCCGTCATCCCCGCCTCCGGCCACTATCAGGTGGTCCTGTCGACCCTCAAGGGCAAGACCACGCGGGTCCTGGCCGCCTTCTCCGCGGACGACTGGTCCAACAAGCTCTATCTCGGCTACACCCGGAAGTGACCCGCGCGTTCCACGGACCTCACCGGGAACCGCGCGGCTCTCACAGATACAGGCCGGTGCCGTTGTCGGTCTGCGGGGTGGCGATGGCGTGCAGGTCGCGCTCGCGCATGACCAGATAGAGCTGGCCGTGGACCTCGACCTCGTACTGGTCCTCGGGGTTGAACAGGACCTTGTCGCCGACCTTGACCGCGCGGGCGTTCTGGCCCGCGCCGCAGACCTCTCCCCAGACGAGGCGGTTGGCCATCTTCACCGTCGCCGGGATGACGATGCCCGCCGTGCTGCGGCGCTCCTCGGACTCCTGCTCGATCTTGACCATGACGCGGTCGTGGAGCATCTGGATCTCGAACTTCGGGTCACCCACAGCATGAAGTTTATGGGAACCGCGGAGCCGTGCCCGCTCGTCGGCGAACCCGGGTGGACCCGGGCGCCGGAAGACCGGGGGACGACATCGGTGATGGGGATTCGTCCGCCGAGTAGGATCCGGCGTTATGACGTCTCCTGAGCTCGTGAGCGGCTTCCTTGACTGGTATCTGGCGGCGAATCCCGCCTACGCCAACCTCGCGGGCGCACAGGGGTACGACAGGACTCTCGGCGACTTCACCGAGTCCGGCATCCTCGCCAGGGAGCGGGAGGCGCGCCGCTGGCTGGAACGGCTCCAGGAGGTCCGGACGCCCGGGAGCGCCGGGGACGTCGAAAGCCCGGGGAGCCCCGGTGGCCCAGGAGTCCCCGTGGAGCCCGAGAGCTTCGAGGACGAGATCGACCGGGAGCTGGTCATGTCCACGCTGCGCGGCGAGATCGCGTACGAGGCGTGGCCCATTTGGCGGCGTGACCCGGGCGCCTACGTGGGGCCGATCTTCTCCTCGATGTTCGGTCCGTTCCTGCAGAGGCTGTCCGGCGAGGCCGAGCTGGTGGACGCGGCCGTCGCGCGGCTGGCCGAGGTGCCGGACGTCATCGCCGCCTGCCGGGCCAACCTCGACCCCGCCCTGGCGGCCCCGCTGCTGGTCGCGCGGGGGCTGGGCCAGTCGCGGACCGCCCGGCGTTTCCTCACCGAGACGGTCCCCGGCCAGGTCGCGGACGAGGCCCTGCGCGCCCGGCTGGCCGCGGCGGCCGAGCCCGCGGCGGCGGCCTTCGACGAGCTGGTGGAGTTCCTGGAGGGCTTCCGGGCGACCGGCACCTGGCGGATGGGGGAGGAGCTCTACTCCACCCTGCTGCGTGAGCGGGAGATGCTCGGCTACGGCGCCGGCGAGCTGCTCAAGCGGGGGCAGGCCGCCTACGACGAGCTGGACGCGCGGATGCGCGAGGTCGCCGCGAGGCTGGACGGCGGATCCGGCGACTGGCACGCGGCCGTCACCGAGCTGCAGGGCGACCACGCGCCGACGCTGGAGGACATGCGGGCCGAGTACGAGGCCGAGACGGAGCGGGCCAGGAGGTTCGTCCGCGAGCGCGGCCTGGTGACCTTCGCGGAGGGCGAGGAGTGCAGGGTCGTCCCGTCGCCGGAGTTCCAGCGGCCCATCGTCGCCGTCGCCTCCTACATGTCGCCCCCGCCCCTGTCGACCTCCAGGATCGGGCACTTCTTCGTCCCGTTCACCCCGTCCTCGTTCACCGACGAGCAGGTCCGCCAGCGGTTGCGTACCAACGCCAGGGCGCAGATGCCCTCCATCGCCGTCCACGAGGCCTACCCGGGCCACCACTGGCACCTGTCGTGGATGGCGGACAACCCCCGGCGGGCCCGCAAGCTGTTCCGCACCCCGTACTTCGCCGAGGGCTGGGGCCTGTACGTCGAGAAGCTCATGCACGAGCAGGGCTACTTCACCACCCCGGCCCAGGAGCTCGCCCACCTCGACTTCCGGCTCTTCCGGGCGGCCCGCATCGTCGTCGACACCTCGCTGCACTGCGGCGACATGACGATCGAGCAGGCCGAGGAGTACATGACCACGAGATCGTCGCTCACCCCCGGCACGGCCAAGGGCGAGGTCGACCGCTACTGCGCGTGGCCCACCCAGGCGCCCTCCTACCTGACCGGTGCCCTGGAGATCGACCGCATCCGCGACGACTACCTGGCCGCGGGCCGTGGCGACCTGCGCGCCTTCCACGACACGCTGGCCGGTTCCGGCGGGCTCCCTCTCGGACTGGCCCGCCGGGTCGCGCTGGAGGGCTGATCCGCCGGGTCGCGCTGGAGGATTGATCCGCCGGGTCGCCCTGGAGGGCTGATCCGCGGTCCCCGCCCACGTACGAGCAGGGGCTATGTGCGGGCGGGGGCGCGGCGGCGGGTCTCGGGGACGATCAACGGGGTGCCGCTCTGCGGGTCCTCGATGATCTCGCAGCGCAGCTCGAAGACCTCCTCCACCAGCGCGGCCGTGATGATCGAGGCGGGGTCGCCCTCGGCGACGATCCGGCCGTCGCGCATCACGATCAGGTGGGTGGCGTAGCGGCAGGCCTGGTTCAGGTCGTGCAGCACGGCGACCATGGTCCTGCCCTGCTCGTGCAGGTCGGCGCAGAGGTCGAGCACCTCGATCTGGTGGGCGATGTCCAGGAAGGTCGTCGGCTCGTCGAGCAGCAGGATCGGGGTCTCCTGGGCCAGCGCCATGGCGAGCCAGACACGCTGGCGCTGGCCGCCGGAGAGCTCGTCCACGCAGCGGTCGGCCAGATCGGTCACGTCGGTCGACTCCATGGCCGCCGCCACCGCGACCTCGTCCTCGCGGGACCACTGCCGCATCAGCCGCTGGTGCGGGTAGCGGCCCCGGCCCACCAGGTCGGCGACCGTGATGCCGTCGGGAACGATCGAGCTCTGCGGCAGCAGGCCCAGCCTGCGCGCCACCTCCTTGGACGGCAGCGAGGTGATCACGGCCCCGTCCAGGTGGACCGCCCCGGCGCGGGGTTTGAGCATGCGGGCCAGGGCGCGCAACATGGTGGACTTGCCGCACGCGTTGGGGCCGATGATCACGGTGAACGATCCGTCGGGGATCGTGACGTCCAGGTCACTGGCCACCACGCGCTTGTCGTAGGAGAGCGTCAGCCCGGTGCCGTACAGTCTCAACGTCGTTCCCTCCGGAGTAGAAACACCAGGTACGTACCGCCGATCGCGGCGGTCATGATTCCCACCGGCAGCTGCACCGGCGCGAAGACACGCTGGGCGGCCAGGTCGGCGCCCACCAGTAGTGTGGCGCCCGTCAGAGCCGAGGTGACCAGCGTGACGCCGGGGGAGCGGCTGATCCGGCGGGCCAGCTGGGGAGCGGCCATCGCCACGAAGACCACGGGTCCGGCGGCGGCGGTGGCGACTCCGCACAGCAGTACGCCGACGGCGATGGCCGTCGCGCGCACCGGCTCGACGCGGATGCCCGCGGCCTTGGCCGCGTCGTCGCCCATCTCCATCATCCGCAGCGGGCGCGACAGCCAGGCGCAGACGGGCAGGAGCACGGCGAGCGCGTACGCGACCGGGATCGCGTGCTCCCAGCCGCGCCCGCTGAGGCTGCCGGTGATCCACGCCCCGGCGGTGGCGGCGTCGTTGATGTTGGCGCGGGTCAGCATGTACCAGTCGGCGGAGACCAGCAGCGCGCTGATCCCGATGCCGACCAGGATCAGCCGGTAGCCCTGCACCCCGCGCCGGAAGGCCAGGGCGTACACCACCAGCGCGGAGACGACGCACCCGGCGAGCGAGGCTCCCGCGATCTGCCAGGCGGTGCCGCCCAGCACGACGGCGGCGATGCCCCCGGTGGAGGCCCCCGCGGTGAAGCCGATGAAGTCGGGGCTGCCGAGCGGGTTGCGGGTGAGGCTCTGGAAGATGGCCCCGCTCAGCCCGAACGCTGCGCCGACCAGCAGGCCGGTCACGACACGCGGTGCCCGCAGGCGGCCCACGATGAGCTCGGCGGCCGGAGGCCCCTGGCCGAACAGCGCGGCCACGATGTCGGGGATGGGAACGGTGAACTCGCCGACGGACAGGGCGACGAGGCTGACGACCACTCCCAGGGCGGCGACGGCGGTCCCGGCGGCGAGGCCGCGCGGCGAGAGCCGCAGCGACCAGGAACGCAGGCGCAGCGCGGCGGGAAGGGCCTTCGAGGCGGGCGTCCGCCCCGAGGGGGCCGCGCCGTGAGTCTCCGGGACGATTGCCGGTGGTGAGATGAGTTTCATGAGAGGTCCGCGCGGTGAGCCTTCGAGACGGTCGTCGGTGGTGGGGTGGTTTTCGTGAGGGGTGCGCGCGGCGAGACTCTGAGGCGGGTGTCCGCGGATGGGGAGGATTTCATAGGGCGGCGAGCCTCCGGCGGCGGGCGAGCAGGACGAACACCGGGGCGCCGACGGCGGCGCACATGATGCCCACCTGCACCTCGGCGGGGGCGGCGACCACCCGGCCGAGGACGTCCGAGCCGAGCAGTACCACGGGGGCGAGCACGACGGTGTAGGGCAGGACCCAGCGCTGGTCGGGCCCCGTGAAGGCGCGCACCGCGTGCGGCACGGCCAGCCCCACGAACCACAGGGGCCCGGCGGCGGCGGTGGCGGCCCCGCACAGCAGGGTGACGGCGATCGCGGTCAGCCCGCGCGTACGGGCCACGCTCACGCCGAGCGCGCGTCCCGCCTCGTCGCCGAGCGCGAGGGCGTTGAGCGGCTTGGCGAGCAGCAGCCCGAGCACCAGCCCGGCCGCGAGGAACGGGGCGAGCCGCACCGCGACGTCGCCGCTGATCCCGGCCAGCGAGCCGGTGAGCCAGAACCGCATCCGGTCGAAGGTCGCGCTGTCGGTCCGCAGGATCGCCGAGGCGGCGGCGTTGAAGACCATGCCCAGCGCGACACCGGCGAGCGTGAGCCGCACCGGCCCGCCGCCCGACCGCCCGGCGGAACCCAGCGCGTAGGCCAGCGCGGCGGCGGCGGCCGCACCGGCGAACGCGAACCAGACGTAGAGGGAGGGGTCGCCCACCCCGAGCAGCCCGATCGCGACCGTCACCCCGAACATGGCGCCCTGGTTGACGCCCAGCAGCCCGGGGTCGGCGAGCGGGTTGCGGGTGAGGCTCTGCATCAGCGCGCCGGCCAGTCCGAGCGCCGCGCCCACGCCGATGCCGATCAGGGTCCTCGGTACGCGCAGGTCCCTGATGACCGTGTGGTCCGCGGACCCGTCGGGCGCGAGCAGCGCGTCCAGCACCGTGGACAGCGGGACCGAGCGGGAGCCCACCGCGACGCTGACCGTCGCCAGCAGCACCAGCACCGCCAGCCCGGCGAGCAGCCCGGCCGCCAGCGCCACCGAGCGCCGTCCGGTCCCTCCCGCTCGCTCCGGACGTGTCGCGTCCGGTTTCGCGGCCGTTTCCGGCGCGGACGCGGCCGTGGCCACAGCGGCCCTGCTCACCGGGTACCCCTCTTCGTCGACAATGGTTAGGTAAGGCTAATCTAATGCAAGAGTCAATTTAGGTAAGCCTATCCATTGGAGTCGGAAATGTCCCTACCTGTCCTGCCCCGGCGGGGATTCATGGCCGCGGGCCTCGGCCTCGTGTTCGCTTTGGCAGCGTGCGGCGGCGGTACGGAGACGCCCGCGGCGACGGGCGGTTCCCCGGCCGCGGCCTCCCCGGCGGGTCCGTGGACGTTCACCGACGACCGTGGAAAGAAGATCGACACGCCCACACGCCCGGCCCGGGTCGTCGCCCAGGTCGGCGCCGCCGCGGCGCTCTGGGACTTCGGGGTCCGCCCCGTCGCCGTCTTCGGGCCGCACAAGCTCAAGGACGGCACGAAGGATCCCCAGGTCGGCGACGTCGACATCACCAAGGTCGAGTCCATCGGCAACGTGTGGGACGAGTTCAACGTCGAGAAGTACATCTCGCTCCAGCCGGACCTGCTGATCAGCGGCATGTACGCCAAGGACGCCCTCTGGTACGTGCCGCAGAAGTCCGCCGCCACCATCGAGCAGGTCGCGCCCACGCTCGGCGTGAGCCTGCTCGACGTGTCGGTGCCCCAGCTCATCAAGCGGTACGGGCAGGTCGCCACGGCCCTCGGCGCCGACCTCGACGCCCCCGAGGTGGCCGAGGCCAAGGCCAGGTTCGACGCCGCCTCCGCCGCGCTCCCCACCCCCGAGGCCAAGGGCCTGAAGGTCCTGGTCCTGGCGAGCGGGCCGGAGTCCATCTGGGTGGCCAACCCCGACGACCACGCGGACCTGCGCTACTTCAAGGAACTCGGCCTGGACCTGGTCGTGCCGGAGAAGGTCGACGACGGTGGCTTCTGGCAGACCCTGAGCTGGGAGAACGCCGACACCTACGACGCGGACGTGATCCTGGTGGACGCACGCACCCAGTCGATGCGGCCCGAGGAGATGAAGAAGAAGCCGACCTTCGCGGCGCTGCCCGCGGTCAAGGCGGGACAGGTCTACCAGTGGCACGCCGAGGAGCGCTACAGCTACCAGGGCTACGCCGACGTGCTGGAGCAGCTCAACACCGACCTCGCCAAGGCGAAGAAGCTCTAGCCGGATCGCCACCGCCCCCAGACGGCGTACGGCACCAGCAGGCCAGGCCGGACGCGCAGGCCAGGTCGGACGGCGTACGGCACACGCAGGCAGGTCGGGCGGCGGACTGCGTACGGCCAGGCCGACGGAGGAGGACGAAGGACGCCGGGCCGGGCCGGTGGTGCGGCCCGGGTCAGGCGTAGGTGCCGCGGACCTCGACGATGTCGGCCAGCGGGAACTCCAGGTAGTCGCCCGCCTCCTCGCACCACGCGTCGAGCACGCCGCTGCGCAGCTCGCCGTGGCTGATGGTGGCGGTCAGGCCGTCGGTCAGCGTGATCGCCGCCCGTACGCCGCGGTCGACGACGAAGCCGAGCAGCGACTGCTGGGCGGTCGGCAGGCGAGAGGCCATCCGGCCGATGACCGCCCACGTCCTGCCGACGGACTGGGAGGCCTCGCCCTCGGCGACGAGCAGGCGCTGGGCGTGCTCGTGCGGGTCGGGGGGCGGCTCCACCAGCGGGTAGGGAGGCTGCTCGAACTCGGCGACCCGGCCCCCGGGAAGCAGGATCAGCCGCCCGTTCTGCGGCTCCTCGACGCGGGCCCTGCGGATGGTGATCTCACCGGTGTCCTCGATCGGCACCGGCGCGTAGCCGTTCTCCCGCAGCGCCGCGAGGGTCTTGTCGGCGGGCACCGAGCTGGCCAGCACGGTCGGGGCGAGCAGCCGCAGGCCCAGCCTGCCCAGCCGCCGGTGCCCGGCGATCTCGGCCAGCAGCGCCGGGTCGGAGGCCTGCACGATGCAGGCGACCGTGGTCACCGTGACCTCGCCGTGCCGTCTGGCCACGTCGTGTATCAGGTAGTCGAGGGGCTGCGGCACCGTGCCCACCTCGGCGAGGTCCGCCAGCAGGCCCTCGGCGGTGTATCCGGAGTCCATGGCCCGGCGCACGCTGGCCGGGGTGAACCGCCACACCGAGGCCGCGCCCCGCGACTCGCGTTCGGCGGCCCGGTCGAGCAGCTCGGCGAGCTCTCCGGCGGGCGGGCCGGTCACCACGGCGGTGAGGTCGGCGCCGAAGAGCGCGCTGCGCCGCACGCTGGCCAGCGCCCTGGTGGAGCACTCGACCAGCACGGGGTCGTTCTCCACGATGGGCGAGGAGTCGTCGATCTCGTCACCGGGGAAGGCGTCCAGCCCGGCCATCGCCCGGCCGAGGTCGGTGATCGTGTCGAGGGCGACGAGCCCGAGCATGCGGGCCTCCTCCAGTACGGCGGGGGCGCACTCGGCCAGCAGCGACTGGTCCAGCAGCGGGGCGTGCCAGTGCGCGGACCTGACCAGCCCCGTCCGGTCGGTGCACGCCGTGCTGGCGGGCAGCCGGGCCAGCACGCCGAGCAGCGCCCGCCGGGCGCGGGCGACCATGGCTCCGGCCGGGTCGTCGCCGAGCACCGTGCCGTACTTGCCGTCGACCTTCCGCAGCGACGAGCGCTCCATCCGCCACCACGCCGACAGCAGCACCCTCAGCCTGGCGGCGGCGTCGTCGAGCCGCCAGCGGTCGAACTTCTCGGTGGGCACCAGCCCGCCGGCCGACTCGTCCCAGGCCAGCAGCCGGGCCACCGCGCAGACCTCCAGCAGCAGCCGGGTCTCGTCCTCGTCGCAGCCGGTGTCCCTGGCCACCCGCCGGACCTCGCGCACCCCGACCCCGCCCGCCTTGAGCAGCGGCAGCGGGAACTTCGCGGTGTTCTCCAGCATGGCGGCGCAGCGCTCCACCACGTGCGGGGCGGCCAGCGTCATCAGGTGGTCGACGGCCTCGGGGTCGACGGGGATGGTGGCGAGGTCGGGCGGGACCGGGGTGAAGGGAGGGTGGTAGTCGGGGCCGCGCAGCGCGAGCGCCACCTCGCGGGGCATCTCGGCCACGTTCCAGCTGGGACGGAAGAGCAGCCCGTGGTCGGCCGCCCACTTCTCGGGGGCGCCGGGCACCACGAACCTGCCGCCGTCCACGTCGCGGACCGGGCCGTCCCAGGCGAACTCGTCCAGCAGCCGCCTCGCGCCCTCCGGGGCCCTCTCCAGCAGCGCGGTCACCCGCGCGGGATCGGAGAGGATCTCGGTGACCCTGGTGACCGTGCGCCGCTTGGGACCGTGCGGAAGGCCGAGGGTCCTGGCCAGCCCGCGCAGCGCGTCGGCGCTGACCGTCCAGGAGTTCAGGTAGTGGGGGAGCGGCTCGCCGAGCCCGCAGGGCGCCGCCCACCACCGGGCGACCCCCTCGGCCACCCGGACGCGGCCCTCGCCGTCCGGCCACGCCAGCGCGTGGTCGAACAGCAGGTCGAGCCAGGGCGACACCTCGGTCTCGGGCACGCCCATGAACCGGGCGACCGTCTCCGGCCCGGCCTGCTCGCCGAGGGCGAGTGCGGCCTGCGCCACCTCGAGAGAGGGCAGCGGCAACCCGCGCATGACCTCCATCACCGCGAACCCGTTGCCCAGCCGCTGCGCCAGGGTGTCCAGGCGGCGCGGCCACGGTGGGGCGATGGCGTCCAGCCGGTTGGCCAGAACTCGGGCGAGCCGTTCTTCGTCGAGGGTTTTCAACCAGCCGAGCAGGTGATCGTCCATCTCGCAGCTCTCTCAGGAATCTCGCGCGGGGACTCTCCGTGAGCCATAAACATCCACGGTAATGCAGAGGGCATCTCTGACGGCATCCACCGCGCAGAATGCGATCGTTATAAAGCTCTCCGTCCGGTTCTGATCGGTCCCGGGGCCGCGAGGCGGGAGGGATGGCGGCCCCGGGACCGACCGGCGCCTCGGAAAGGGGAAGGGGCGGCGCCGTCCGGGAGGGTTCGGTAGAGGTCCTGGGAAAGCGGAGAGGGTCGTGGGACCCGAGAGGGCGGGGCGTGGGCCCCGAGGGGGCGGGCGGGCCGGAGGGCGTCCGGAAGGGGACTACGGGTGGTCGAGGGGGGCCGGGTTCTCGGGGAGGCCCGTCCTGAGGACGGCCCACACGATCTTGCCGTACGGGGCGAGTGGCGCCCAGCCCCAGCGGAGGCTCAGCGACTCGACGATGTGCAGCCCGAGACCGCCGATGTCGAGGGGAGAGGGGTCGCGGAGCGCGGGGAATCCGGCTCCCGGGTCGTTGAGCGTGCAGGCGACCAGTCTGCCGCGCCGGAGCAGGGAGAGCCGGATCGGCTCCCTGGCCCGGGACTCGGCCAGCCTCAGACCGTGCCTGAAGGCGTTGGTCGCGAGTTCCGAGACCACCAGCTCCATGTTCTCGCTCAGCTCGCCGAGGTTCCATCCGGTGAGGGTGCCCGTCGCGAAGCTGCGGGCGGAGTGGACGGACTCGGCGTGGGGCGGGAGCACGAAGGTGGCGCTGGCCATGGCTGCCGGGGCTCCGGGAAGGAGATCACGGGCGGAATCGGGCCACCAGCCGGCGGGGGGCCACCAGTCGAGCGCCGTCCATGACGTTGACGCTCGGGGGGGCGCGGTTTGGGCGGACTGCACAGCCGTCATCATGCTGCAAACTCCCGTGCAGGTGCAAGAGCGAATGCACGTGCATAAGGTCTGTGCAACCGCTACCGTTACCCCTGATTGGGTGATTACGGACGAAAGGGGATCTTGGTCGTGGCCAAGGATTCTTAGGTCACGAAGTGACAGACTGTCGATCAGGAAAGCGAGCGAGGAGCACCACGTGTCCATGGATCCGCCCGGTACCGGTTCCACTGTTCGGCGAATCATGCTCGGAGCGAGCCTGCGCCGGCTGCGTGAGGAGAAGGGACTCGCCCGTGAGGCCGCGGGATTTCACATCCGCGCCTCCGAGTCCAAGATCAGCCGCATGGAACTCGGTCGTGTCGGTTTCAAGACACGTGACGTGGAAGACCTGCTCACCCTGTACGGCGTGCTCGACGACGCAGAACGGCGCGGCCTGCTGGAGATGGTCCGCGAGGCGAACACCCCGGGCTGGTGGCACAAGTACGGCGACCTGTTGCCGCACTGGTTCACCACCTACGTGGGGCTGGAGGAGGCGACGAACATGATCCGCACCTACGAGGTGCAGTTCATTCCCGGCCTGCTGCAGACGTCCGCCTACGCGCACACCGTGATCCGGCTGGGCTACCCGGACGTGCCGGAGGCGGAGATCGAGCGTCGTGTGCATATGCGCATGCAGCGGCAGGATCGCCTGACGAAGAAGGACGGCCCCCGGTTGTGGGCGGTTATCGACGAGGCGGCCCTGAGGCGTCCCATCGGAGGCAAGGAGATCATGCGCGAACAGATCCAGCACCTGCTGGAAGTGTCCTCGCTTCCCAACATCACCCTTCAGGTGATGCCCTTCCGATTCGGCATGCACGCGGCCGAGGGTGGTGCGTTCAGCATCTTGCGGTTTCCCGAGTCCGATCTGTCGGACGTCGTCTATGTCGAGCAGCTCTGGGGTGCCCTCTACCTGGACAAGCGTGAGGATATCGATCCATATCTCACGGCCATGGAGCAGTTGTGCGTGGAAAGCACCACGCCCGGGGGCACCGCCGAGATCCTCGGCGACCTTCTCAGAGAGATGTAAATGAAGCAGACCTACAACGGTATGCCCGCCACTGACCTTGCCGGGGCCAGCTGGCGCAAGAGCCGCTACAGCAACTCGACGGGTAACTGCGTCGAACTGGCCGAACTGTCGGATGGCAGCATCGCGGTCCGTAACTCGCGTTTCCCCGAGGGACCCGCCCTGATCTACACGCGGGACGAGATCCGCGCCCTGGTGCTCGGGGTGAAGGATGGGGAGTTCGACGGTTTAACGGTGTAACACCGTTTTTACATCAGGGCCGCCAGGTTAACCGTGGCGCGCTTGTGACGTAACCGGGGGAGTGGATCGGCACGGAAGAGTTTGAGATCACAGTGATTGGGGGCTCAAACCGTGCTCGACCAGATGACCTTGTATCCGGTTGCCGACGACGTGTTGTTCGCGCCAGGCGGGCGCGTCGTGATCCGCACTTACGGCGTCGCCTCGGCGGCGACCGGGGAGGGTACGCCCACTCCGGTGTCCTACCGCACATGGGTCACCGGAGTGCGCGACCAGCCGCGTTACTGGCGTTGGGGTCACTTCGAGGACGCCTGCCACGGTCATCGCAAGGTCCTCGAATGGCTCACCGGCCGGGGCCCCCAGCCCGCCGAACTCGCCGCCTGAACGAGATCTCCCCGCCGTACGGCATGACGTCGTACGGCGTGCGGTCGTCCGGTGTGACGCCGTACGGCGTGATCGCGCCCGGACGGGCGCGAGGGCAGGGAGGTTCCTTCCGGGCCCGGGGTGAAAGTCTCTCCTCGCGACGCCTTCCATCGCCCCGGTCCTTCCCCCGGCCTCCCCGTTCCCTGCCCTTACGGGACTTACGGGAATTGCGGGAGGAGACGGGTCAGACAGGGGCGTTCCAGGCGAGGACCACCCGCTCGCCGTGCTCGAAGCCGAGCCGGGAGTAGGTCCCGGTGTCCAGGCGGAAGAGACGCCCGTCCCGCGGGGGCAGCCCGAGCCAGCGAGCGCACAGCACCCGCAGGTAGTGCCCGTGGGCGACCACGACCACGTCGCCCTCCACCTCCCCGGCGCGGGCGATCACCCGGTCGGCGCGGGCGCCGACCTGCTCCGCGCTCTCACCGGGATGGCCGGAGTCGCCGGGGACGACACCGTCGCGCCACAGGTACCAGCCGGGGTGGCTCTCGCGGATCGTGGCGGTGGTGACGCCCTCGTAGCCGCCGTAGTCCCACTCCCACAGGTCGGGCTCGGTCTCGGGGTTCTCGATCCCGGCCAGCCGGGCGGTGTCCCTCGCGCGCCTGGCCGGGCTCACCAGGGCCAGGCCGAACGTCCGGCCCGCGATCAGCGGGGCCAGCGCCCGCGCCTGGTCCTCGCCCTTGGCGGTCAGCGGCAGGTCGGTGAGCCCGGTGTGCCGGCCGTCCCTGCTCCACTCGGTCTCGCCGTGCCGCAGCAGAGTCATCTGGTTCATGGTGGTGTCCATCATGCCGGTACGGATGGCTCGGCGGTGGCCCGGCGGTGGCGTACCGGTGACGCACCGGCGGCTGGGCACGGAACACCGTCCGGGGCACGCGATCACGGTGGGAGAGCGTGCGAAACTGGATCGGTGACGTTATCTGTGGGTCTGGTCGGCGCCGGTCCGTGGGCCGAGATGGTGCACGCGCCGATGCTGGCGGCTGGTCCGAACACACGTCTGGCGGGCGTGTGGGCTCGTCGTCCCGAGGCGGCGGCCAGGTTCGGCGCCCCGGTCTTCGAGCGGATCGAGGAGCTCTTCGACAACTGTGAGGCGGTCGCGTTCTCGGTGCCGCCCGCGGTCCAGGCCGAGCTGGGAGTGCGCGCCGCCAAGGCGGGCAAGGCGCTGCTGCTGGAGAAACCGCTCGCCGCCGACCTGGACGGAGCCCGGCGGCTGGCCGAGGCGGTCGCCGAGGCGGGCGTGGCCTCGCAGATGGTCCTCACCTGGCGTTACTCGCCCGCCACCCGTGCCTTCCTGGCCAGGGTGTCGGCCATCGAGCCGTTCGGCGGGAGGGCGGCCAACATCTCCGGGGCGATGCTCGGCGGCGCCTTCGCCACCTCCTGGCGGCTGGAGCGCGGCGCGATCCTCGACGTCGGCCCGCACATGATCGACATGCTGGACGTGGCGCTCGGCAGGGTCGTCGGCGTCCGGGCGCACGGCAACCCGCTGGGCTGGGTCGGCCTGCTGCTCGAACACGAGACCGGCGCGGTCAGCGAGGCGTCGCTGTGCATGAGCGTGCCGGGCGAGAACCCGCCCTCCGACGTCGAGATCTACGGACGTCTCGGCCGGGAGTCCCTGGACGGCACCCGCCTGGGCTCCGACGTCTTCTCCCTCATGCTCGCCGAGTTCGCGTCGACCGTACGGCGCGGCGGTGGCCACCCGCTGGACGCCGCGCACGGCCTGCGCCTGCAGGAGATCATCGCCGCCGCCGAGGAACAGCTCGGCTGAGGAGCGGCGCACCTGAGGAGCGGCTCCGCCGGGAGGTCAACGGGGCCGGGTGAGGGGCGCGCAGGAGACGCGTTCCGGCCGGGTGAGCGGTTCGCGCCGGGTGCGGCTCGTCGCGGAGGCGGCTCCGGGCGGGACGGTTCGCCGGAGAGCGCGGGCGGGGCCCTGACACCGGGATCCGGGGATCCGGGGACGCGGGAACCCGGGGACCGGGGGCCGCCTGACGCCGGGGACCCTGGGGGATGTCCGAGAGGGATTGATACCGTTCGTCTGACGCGCGATGTGAGCGAAGTCCGGTGTGAGCCCGGCGCTGTCCCGCAACTGTCATGGCCCTCAGGGGTCGAGCCAGGTCGCCTCCGCCGCGTCGACGCCGACCCTCGTGGAAAAGGGTGACCCGTCTCTCCTGGGTCTCTCGGTTCCGGCAACTGAAAGGACCTCGTGTGAGGCCCGTACGCAGCGCCCCCGCCGCCCTAGCCGGTGCCCTGCTCGCCGCGCTGACCCTCGCCGGATGCGGCCAGAGCGCCCCCGACCCGACCTCCGCCGCCTCCGCGAGCGTGGCGGCCACCCCCTCGGCGGCGGGATTCCCCGTCACCGTCGAGGCGGGCAACGGCCCCGTGGCCGTCGCGAAACGGCCGGAGCGGATCGTCTCGCTGTCGCCCACCGCCACCGAGAGCCTGTTCGCGATCGGTGCCGGACCGCAGGTCGTGGCGGTGGACGACCAGTCCACCCATCCCGCCGAGGCGCCGAAGAGCGACCTGTCCGGCTTCAAGCCGAACGTGGAGGCGATCATCGCCAGGAAGCCCGACCTGGTCGTGGTCGCCAACGACGCCGACAGCGTCGTGGCCGCGCTGGGCAAGGTCGGCGTCCCCGTGCTGCTGGAGCCCGCCGCCACCAAGCTCGACGAGGCCTACGACCAGATCACCGACCTCGGCGCCGCCACCGGCAACGGCGACAGGGCCGCCGAGCTCGTCGCCGGGATGAGGAAGCAGCTCGACGAGCTCGCCGCCGCCGCGCCGAAGGACGCGAAGCTCACCTACTATCACGAGCTGGACACCACCCCCTATTCGGCCACCTCCACCACCTTCATCGGACAGGTCTACGGGCTGTTCGGCCTGACCAACATCGCCGACGAGGCTCCCGACGCGGCCGGAGGCTATCCCAAGCTCTCCGCCGAGTTCGTCGCCAAGGCCGACCCCGACCTCGTCTTCCTGGCCGACACCAAGTGCTGTGACCAGTCCAGGGACACCCTCGCCAAGCGTCCCGGCTGGTCCAAGCTCTCCGCCGTGAAGAACGACCAGGTCGTCCTCCTCGACGACGACGTCGCCTCCCGCTGGGGGCCGCGCGTCGTCGACCTCGCCAGGCAGGTGGGCGACGCCGTCCAGAAGGTCGCGGCGAGCTGATCGGCGCCACGAAGAAGAAACGAGAAATGCCTCCCCCCCGCCCCGAAGGACGAGGTATCCGTCCCGGGGACGCGGTGAGTCCCGGCGACGCGGCCTCGGACCCGTCACCCCCCGGCCCCGGGACCGGCACGGCTACCGGCCTCGGCTCTGGCACGAAGACCGATACCGGCCCAGGTACGGACACCGACCCCGACACCGACACCGGTACGGACACTGTCACCGGCCCAGGCACCGACACCGGCACCGGCACCGAACCCGGTATCGGCCCGGACCCCGGCGTGGCGGGCTGGGAGGCCGGTGCCCGGGGAGGGCAGACGGCCCGGCTGAGCCCGTTGGTGACGCTCTCGGCCGTGGGCGTGCTCCTGGCGAGCATGCTCGCCGGGCTGCTGGTCGGCGCGGCGGGCATCGCGCCGCGCGGCGTGATGCTCCAGCTGCTCGACTGGCTGCCGTTCGTCTCGGCGGACTCGGGACTGGCCCCGGTCGAGCTGGGCCTGCTGACCGAGCTGCGGCTGCCCCGGGTCCTGCTCGCCGCGATCGTCGGCGGTCTGCTGGCCATCGCGGGAGCCGGCTACCAGGGCGTGTTCCGCAACCCGCTCGCGGACCCCTACCTGCTGGGAGCCGCCGCGGGCGCCGGTCTGACGACCACGGCGGCGATCGTCTTCACCGGTGGCGACGTCGAGGCGATCGGCATCCCGGCCGCGGCCTTCGTCGGGGCCGTCGGCGGCGTGCTGCTCGCCTACGCGCTGGGCAGCGCGGCGGGCCGGGGCGGCGGCACCGCCACGCTGGTCCTCGCGGGCGTCGCGGTCACGTCCTTCCTCACCGCGATCCAGACGTTCCTGCAGCAGCTCAGGGTGGAGGAGCTCCAGCGCATCTACGCCTGGATCCTCGGCGACGTCGGCGGCGGCTGGGGCCAGGTCACGCTCGTCGCCCCGTACGCCGCCGTCTCGGTGGCGGTCATGCTGCTGCACGGCAGGCTCCTCGACGTGCTCTCGGTCGGCGACGACGAGGCGGTCACCCTCGGCCTGAACGCCGCCCGCGTCCGCCTCGTCGTACTGCTCGCCGCCTCCCTGGCCACGGCGGCGGCCGTCGCGGTCAGCGGGCTGATCGGCTTCGTCGGCATCGTCGTGCCGCACGCGGTCCGCCGCCTGGCCGGGGCGTCGTACCGGATCGTGCTGCCGCTCTCGCTGGTCGGCGGGGCCGCCTTCCTGGTCCTCGCCGACCTCATCGCCAGGACCGTGCTCGCCCCCGCCGAGCTGCCCATCGGGGTGGTGACCGCCTTCGTCGGCGCGCCGTTCTTCGTGGCCGTGCTGCGCGTGACCCGCAGGGTGGAGACGTGAGGCCGCGCAGTGGGGACGTGTGCGGCGGGGTGAGGCCATCGGCCCGCCCGTACGGTGAGCGCGCGACGGTGACCCGCGCGCCGCGCGCGGGGGAGAAGCGGAGGGGAGAGCGGTGAGCCACCTCGTGGTGCGGGACCTGTCGGTCGTGCTGGACCGGCGCGCGGTGCTGTCCGGCGTCGGTCTCGACGTACGGGACGGCGACTGGCTCGCCGTCATCGGCGCCAACGGCGCGGGCAAGTCCACGCTGCTGCGCGCCCTGGCGGGAGTGCTGCCCTTCGGGGGCGAGGTGCTCGTCGACGACGTGCCGCTCAGGCGGCTCAAGCCCAGGGAGCGGGCCAGGCTGCTGGCCTGCGCCCCGCAGTCCCCGGCGCTCCCGGTCGACATGACCGTGTTCGACTACGCCCTGCTCGGCCGCACCCCGTACATCCCCTATCTGGGCCGCGAGAGCCGTCACGACCGCGAGGTGACCGCCTCGGTGCTGGAACGGCTGGACCTGTCCCCCCTCGCGGCCCGTCCGCTCGCCCGCCTGTCCGGGGGCGAGCGCCAGCGCGTCGTGCTCGCCAGGGCGCTGGCCCAGCAGGCGCCGGTGCTCCTGCTCGACGAGCCCACCACGGCCCTCGACCTGGGACACCAGCAGCAGGTGCTGGAACTCGTGGACCGGCTCCGGCTGGCCGACGGGCTCACCGTCGTCACGACCCTGCACGACCTGAGCCTCGCGGGTCAGTACGCCGACTCGATGATGCTGCTCTCGGGCGGCAGGGTGGCCGCCTCCGGCAGCCCGGCCGAGGTGCTGACCGGGGAGCTGATCGGCGAGCACTTCGACGCCCGCGTCCGCGTCGCGGCCGGTCCCGGCGGCAGGCCCGAGGTCCACCTGGAGCGTCCTTGAACGGGACCGTGACTCGGCTGGGGTGTCCTTGAGCGGGACCATGACGCGGCGGAGGCGTTCGTGAGCGGGTTCGAGGTCCGTGCGGACGTCCCCGGACGGGCCCGGGGTTCACACGGGGCCGCGCTGAGACTGAGCCACCGCGACGAGGACGGCGCCCGGCTCGCCTCGCTGCTGTGGGAGTTCGGGCCCGGCTGGCGGGCGATCTCCTCGGCCATGGTCGGCGGCGGCATCGGCCCGGCCGCCTGGATGCTCAACGCGCAGGTGGTCGCCGGATACTCGCGGATGGACCCGGTGGACCACCTCCTGGAGCTGGCCCCGCCGGGACCCGGGGTCGGCATGCTCACCGCGGCCTCGGTCGACCACTTCACCCGGGCCCGCGACGGGGGAGCGGAGGCCGTGGCGACCGTCGGCCTGCGCGTCCCCACCTGGGCAGCCGCCCCGGAGGGCGCCGCCGACCCCGAGCTGGCCCCCATGTACCTGCCGGGAACGGTCAACATCGCGGTCGCCGTACCGGTCGCCATGAGCGACGCCGCCCTGGTCAACGCGGTCATGACGGTGACCGAGGCGAAGACCCAGGCGCTGCTGGAGGCCGGTTTCCCCTGCACCGGCACCGCCTCCGACGCCGTCTGCGTGGCCGCCCCCGACCGTGCTTCCGGCGTTTCCGGCGCCCCCGAGGAACTCTTCGGCGGCCCCCGCTCCACCTGGGGCGCCCGCATCGCCCGCGCCGTCCACACCGCCGTCCTCCAGGGCGCCCACCGATGGGCGAACCGTGACGAGCCGAGCACCTGATCTCCCCGCCGAGGGAGCGGGTCTCTTCGAGTGGGGCGATCTTCATCCGGCATACGTTGTCGCGCCGGGGGTCGGTCAGGATTAGACTTTGCGTAACTGTCCGCGACGGGGCGTGGGCGTGACGATAGGCCGTAAGACGGGATGGTCAAGACGGGGTGGCGATGCCCTGCTCATGGCTTTTCACGGGTGATGGCGGGAAAGAAAGTCAAGCCCTCGGGCCTGGACGGTTCACTTATTCACCCCCGTTTGCGACCCTGGTCCTATCCCCTGTAGGGAGTGGCGATGCGGCGGTTCGGTTCGGCGCTGGCGGTTTTGGGTGGGCTCTCCTTGGCGATCGCCGGGGTGGCGCCCGCCCTGGCTCACGAGCACCCCAGCGGAATCACCGACCTGGTGACCCCCGCGGTGGTCAGGATCGAGGCGACGGCGCGCGTCGACATCACGCTGCTCGACCACATCGGCGAGCTGATGCACGTGGAGCGTTCCTACGAGGTGCCGATCGGCAGCGGCACCGGCACCGTGATCAACCCCGACGGCGGCATGGTCACCCTCACCGGGGTGGTCAAGACCGACCGCGACGTCCGGATCTACGCCGCCAACAAGATCTTCGCCGCGCACCACAAGGTGAAGATCCCCGACGACTTCGAGCGGCACAAGCTCAAGGACGACCAGCTCAACCACCACCTGCAGGAGTGTTACCCGCCCAAGCAGCCCACCGCCACCTGCATCATCGACGTCACCACCGAGATCACGGTCTTCCCCAACATCGCCCCCGCCGACAAGGAGGGGTTCAAGGCCGAGATCGTCCGCACCGGTGACAGGCCCGACAGCCCCGCGGTGCTGAGGCCCGTCGGCCGCGCCGACGGGAGCGCGGGCCTGCCCACCGCCCCGCTCGCCACCACGGTGCCCGCCAAGGAGGGGTCGCCGGTGGCGGTCGCGGGGTTCACCGGGCGGCCCGCCGCGAACCTGCCGGAGACCGTCGACATCGCCCACCTGCGGGCGGGCGGCGCCGGAGAGGGCGGACGGCAGTTCAAGGACCCGGAGAGCAAGGTCGACGAGCCGGAGAAGCTGGGTGCCCTGGTCGACAGGGGCCTGCTCGGCGGCCCGGTGATCGAGGACAAGAAGGGCGAGGTCGTCGGCCTGCTGCTCGGCGGCGGCAAGGACGCCCGGATGCTCGGCATCCGCGAGGTCACCAAGGCCCTCGCCGAGGCGGACGTCGCGCCCGCCAGAGGCCCGATCGACGCCGCCTTCGAGCAGGCGCTGACCCGCTTCCACACCCACTACTACGGCGACGCCGTCCCCGCCTTCCAGCGCGTGCTGGAGCTCTACCCGGGCCACACCGTGGCGGCCGCGCACCTGAAGACGGCGCAGGCCAAGCGCGGCACCGCCGAGGACGAGGCCACCAAGAGGGCGTCCGCCGCCACCGACCTGCCCCAGGGCACGCCCCTGTGGCCGTTCCTCGTCGGCGGCGGCCTGCTGGTGCTGGCCGTGCTGACCACCGCGATCCTGCTCTGGCGCCGCGGGTCGCAGGACCCCGACCCCGACCCCGAGCCCGAGCCGGGTCCGGCCGCGGACACCCGGCCCCCGGTCCCGACCGCGCCGCCGATACCGATACCGAGGCCGACGCAGACACCGCCACGACCGGCCTTCGACGAGCAGGCCGACTCCACGGTCGTGGTCGGACGCTCCTTCCCGGCGCTGCCCAAGATCTCCTCCACGCCCGGCCAGCCGGTGCTGGTGGCACGCGATCCGGGTCACAACACCTCCCCCGGCCACGACACGGCCCCGGGGACGAAACCCGGTGACACGGTCGCGCAGAAATACTGCACGGGCTGCGGGATGCGGCTGGGCCCCGCCCACAGCTTCTGCGGCTACTGCGGCCAGCCGGCCAAGACGTGATGTCCGTGAACGACAGGGCGCTGATCGGCCGGGAGGTGGCCGGCTACCAGATCGAGGACATCATCGGCAAGGGCGGCATGGCCGTCGTCTACCTCGCGATCGACTCCAGGCTCAACCGCCGGGTGGCACTGAAGATCCTCAATCCGCTTCTCGGCGAGGACGACCGGTTCCGCCAGCGCTTCGTGCTGGAGTCGCGCACGGTCGCGAGCATCGACCATCCCAACATCATCCCGATCTACGAGGCCGACAGCGCCGACGACGGCACCCTCTACATCGCGATGCGTTACGTCGACGGACCCGACCTGCGCAAGCTCTTCTACGACCGGGGCCCGATGCCGGTCAGCCAGGTCAGCCGGATCTTCGCCCAGGTGGCCGCCGCGCTCGACACCGCGCACGCCCACGACCTGGTCCACCGTGACGTCAAGCCCGCCAACATCCTGATCGCCGCCCACACCGAGGGCGACCACGCCTACCTCACCGACTTCGGCATCACCAAGCACCGCACCTCGATCTCCGGGCTGACCCAGACCAACCAGTTCATCGGCACCCCCCGATACATGTCGCCCGAGCAGATCAACAAGGAGCACATCGACGGCCGCTGCGACCAGTACGGCCTGGCCTGCGTGGTCTACGAGGCGCTGTCCGGGCGGCTGCCCTTCCAGCGTGACAACGAGATCGCCCTGCTCTGGGCGCATCTCGCCGAGACCCCCACGCCGCTCACCACGCTCCGTCCCGAGCTGCCGCTCGAGGTCGACGGCGTGATGATGCGGGCCCTGGCCAAGTCGCCCGAGCAGCGCTACGACACCTGCGGCCAGTTCATCGCCGACCTGCGCGACGCGATCAGCGGCGCCGGACAGCCGTACCAGCTCGTGCAGGCCCACCCGTCACCGACGGTGCCGAGGACGCCGGTGCCGTCCGAGACGACCGAGGCGTCCGGCAAGCGGAAGGCGCCGAAGAGGAAGCCCGCGTCCGGGAAGGGCATCCTCATCGGCGCGGCCGTGGCGATCACGGCGATCGTCGCGCTGGTGGCGGTGCTCGCGACGTTCCTGCGCGGCGACGACAGCTGGGTGGCGTACGAGGGCTCGTCCGCGGTGCCGGTCGCCTTCCAGTACCCCGGGGCCTGGACCCTTGAGCCGCACGCCGACGTGTTCGTGGCGGCATCTCCGAAGGTGGAGCAGTTCCGCGCGCTGTTCGCCACGCCCGTCACCGCCGACTGGGCCACGGCGAACGAGATCATCAAGGACGCCCCGCAGGACGCCACCGGCTTCTACGCGCAGACGCTCGACACCCTCGACCCGTTCGGCGGCGCCAAGCAGCTGCAGGAGACCCTGCAGTCCTCGCTTCCCGGGACGGTGAGCGTCTTCTCCCAGGTCGTCCAGGTGAGTGTGGGCGGGCGAAACGCCTCGCGCCTGCAGGGGACGATCGCCGACCCGCAGCGCGGCGGCCAGCTGGAGTTCACCGGCTGGGCCGTCGAGCGGCAGGACGAGGCCGCCCTCCTGATCTACTTCTGCGCCTCCGGCAGGTGTGACGACACGGTCGCCAACCGGTTCGTGCGGAGTGTCTCGTTCCCGGCGTCCTGACCCGTTGACTTGTGTCCCACTTGTGAGCGGCTTGTCCGGGCGTTTTGTCCTATGGGCAAGACGGGCACCAGGCTTTAGTCTCCCCGAATGGCGGTTCTCCTTCCCCTTCTTCGGTCCTCGCGTGCGGGCCGTTGATCGCCCGACCCCGGAACGAGGTGTCCAGCCGCCCGAAAAGGAGGAGAAGTGAACATCCGTATCGTGATCGCCGACGACCAGGCGATGGTCCGTGCCGGGCTGAAGCTCGTGGTGGAGAGCGAGGCCGGGCTGGAGGTGGTCGGCGAGGCCCCCGACGGGGTCGAGGCCCTCGCCGTGGCCCGCCGCACCAAGCCCGACATCGTGCTGATGGACATCTCGATGCCGCGCATGGACGGCCTCACCGCCGCCAGGCAGTTGCTGGGCCAGCCGGACCCGCCGAAGGTCGTGATGCTGACGACCTTCGACACCGACGAGAACCTCTACGCCGCGCTCCGCGCCGGGACGAGCGGGTTCCTGCTCAAGGTCTCGCCGCCCGAGCAACTCGTGGACGCCATCCGGGTCGTCGTCGCCGGGGACGCCCTGCTCGACCCGGCCGTCACCACCCGCGTCATCGCCTCCTTCGCCGGGCGCCACGACCCCGCGCCCCCGCCGCAGCTGGCCGAGCTCACCCCGCGCGAGCTGGAGGTGCTGCGCTCCCTGGCGCGCGGCCTGACCAACGCCGAGATCGCGGGCGAGCTCTTCGTCGGTGAGGCCACGGTCAAGACCCACGTGGCGCGGGTGCTGATGAAGCTCCACCTGCGCGACCGGGCTCAGGCGGTGGTGTTCGCGTACGAGTCGGGTGTGGTCCGGCCGGGGGCGGCGGTCGGATAGTAGGAGATCCATTCCTCGCGGCTCATCCGGAGCATCTTGACGCCGAGCCATCCCAGCGCGACCGCGGGGGCGATCCACATCGGGATGGTCACCGGGCCGTACGGGACCACCAGGGAGGCGCCGTAGCCGACGAGGACGACGAGCGGCACCCACCAGTGCCCGAATCCCGCCCGCCAGACGCCGACCAGCAGGACGGGCATGCCGAGGATGGCGAAGAACAGCCAGGGCATCTGGAACCCGAAGACGACGCCGGGCAGGTTCAGCATCTCGTCGAGGATCCGCTGCGTCTGCTCAGGGGTGTTGCGCTGCCCGAGCCACCACTCCACCGGGTCGGCGATGAGCAGGCCCGACAGGTTGATGTAGCCGAGGACGGTGAGTGAGCCGACGATGTGGCCGAAGACCACCGCGCGGCGGCGCATCACGTGCAGCAGGCTGAGGGCCACCAGGGCCATCAGCAGGTAGGCCCAGTGGTACATCACCGACTGGACCTGGGCGAGGGCGGGGTTGTCCCCGAAACTGACCGCCTCACGATCGTCCCCCCAGGTGCCGGGGTCGAGGATGACGGCGACGGCCTGGAGCGCTGGGGCGACGATCAGCAGCAGACCTGCTGCGACGCGCCGGAAATCGGCTGAATCCTTGAACATGTTCTGTCTTCCTGTGCGGGGCGGTTTCGGCCTGTCAACCAGGAAGGTAGGCGGCGAGTCCCGCCGGGTCGTCCGCCGCCGGGCTGACCCGGGATCCCTCTCGCGGGGTAAGGAGTCCTCACCTGGGGCCGGTCGAAGGCACGGGACGCGCGCCTCGTAGGACCTGGAACACGGCGTGCGAACCGGTGAGCGGAGGCAGGGCGTGGATCACGCGGGGAAGAGCCACTCCATCGCGGCGAGGCTTTTGCGGACGTACGCGTCCAGGCCGGTTTCGAGGCCGTACGCCAGGTCCTCGAAGAGGCGGCACCTGCCGTAGAAGACGGCGCGCTCGCGCAGGGCGGTGAGGTCGCCGGGCCGGTAGGCGCCGAGGGCGGCGTCCAGGGCGACGGGGCCGAGGTCGCGGTACAGCAGGCCGAAGTCGTAGGCCGGGTCGACGATCGCGGCGTCGCTCCAGTCGATGACGCCGGTCACCGCACCCGTGGCGGGGGCGACGAGAACATGCTCGATCCCCAGGTCGTTGTGGGAGAAGACCGGGTCATGGCCGTCGTCGGGGGGAGGGGCGTCCAGGAACGCCCCCACCGCCCGCCGGTGGGCCCCGGGGATCTCCTCGGCGATCGCCGGGTGGATCTCCGCCGCCTCGTCCAGCCATTCGGCCGGTGGGGGGTTGTCCACTTCCACCAGGCCGGCCAGCCGATCGACCGGAACCGCGTGCACCGCGGAGAGCAGGCCGCCGAGCGTGACGGCGACCGACGGGCCGTGGGCCGACCGCTCCGCCGGAGGCAGGTCGAGCAACGGCCGGCCCGGAAGCTTGAGGTAGGCCAGGCAGCCCCGCTCCGCGACCGTGAACCTCGGCTCGGGGACGGGAACCGGCGAGAGGCGCGCGACGGTGCTCAGGAGGCGCGCCTCGCGCTCCACGAGCGCGGCCCGCCGCGCGGGATCGGGCTCCTTGCCGAAACGTACGATCAGCTCGCCGTTGACCTCGTACGCGATGTTGTCCTGGCCCGCACCCAGCGGTGCGACGGTTTCGACACGGTAGCCGGGCAGGTGCCCGGCCACCGCGGCCCGGACGTCCTCGGCGTGATCGCGGCTCTGGCTCCCCACATCGAGACCCTACCGATCACGCCGCCGGGCCGCGCACCGGACCGCGCACCGACGCCGGAGTCCTCGTCAGGGGGTGGGCAGGCCGCTGTCCAAGCGGCATCCGTCGGTGGTGCGCGTGTTGTCGCAATGGTTGAGCTGGAGGCCGTCCACCACGTAGGCGAAGGACTGGCCGCTCGGGCTCACCACCGAGAGTTGCACGGTGGCCGCGCCGGCCGGTGCGACCGCCGAGACGTTGTACTCCGCCCAGTCGGATGTCAGGGCGTGGAGCGAGCCGTCGCTGTTCGAGATCAGCGCGTTCGACGCGTTGTACCAGGAGAGCCGCAGCTTGACGCCGCCGGAGGTGGCGGTCGTCAGCCGGACGAAGAACTTGTAGCGTTGCCCCGGCGTCACCTGGGGCCTGCGAGTGACCGACACGATCCCCTCGGCCCACGCCTGGACGTTCGCGGTCAGGGACCGCCGGCCGTCGTAGTAGCGGGCCGACACCTGGTTGTCCGTCCCAGGTGGGGTGACCTGCAGCCATCCGCCGCCGGAGACGGTGAAGCCCGTGGGGTACCCATGGGGCGCGTCCGCCTCGATCGTGCGTTCCTGCGCGGTCAGCAGGTCGTTGCTGTACCCCACGTCGCAGCAGACCGGCGGGGTGAGCATCGACCAGGTGGCGAGGTTGGCCTTGCGGGGATGCGGATAGGCGCTCGTGTAGAACGTGGCCGTGGTCTCGCTCGGGTCGTAGTAGTTGTTGAACTCCTGGTCCACCTGCCAGGTGTGCCACTGGGTGGACATGACGTCGGTGTCCTCGTGGAGGACCGTCTCGGTGACCTTGGCATGGTCGACGTCGAACAGGTGGATGAACTCGTGCAGCATGGTCCCGCTGTCCCAGTCGTCGGTCGCCGCGACGCAGAGGACCTCGCAGAAGGCCTCCGCCGTCCCGTCGAAGTCCTCGAACACCATGTAGGTACGGTTGGTGTGGTCGTAACCCGCCGCCTCCAGGTCGTCCTCGACGACGTCCGCGGCGGTCTCGCCGCCGATCACCCCGTTCTCGATCTTCTCCGGCACCACGAGGGCGCGGGCGTAGTCCGCGTACCCGCTGGTGCCGTAGCCGGTCCGGCAGCTCAGGTTGACATGCTGGTCGTAGTTCGTGGACTCGTCCAGCGACCAGTCCACCCGGTCGACGATCTTGGCGATCCTCTCGACGAAGTCGTCGTAGCGGTTCCCGGACTCCTCGTGCCAGGCGTAGATCACCTGGACCGCCGGGACACTCCCCTCGGCGTTCTTGGGGTCGGACAGCGTGGTGGCGCAGCCTCGCCTGGGAACGTTCGCGTCCGCCGGTTGGACGTAGGGGACATCGGGTTCGGAGCCGATGGGATTGAAATCGGCGTGTGCCGTATCCGCCATCAGGACGACAAGTGCCACCGCCACCAGTGCGGACATGAATCGCTTGAACCGTACTAACAAGGGATTTTCCTCCAGTAGTTCACCGTGCCGTGAACCCGTGAATGCCCATGGCGGGTCCCCGCGGGTTTCGGGCGCCACTTCGGGGGCGTTCTTCGGCGGTATACCGGTAAGCGTGATTCGACTGGCGGGACCGGCTGCGAACGTGACCCTTCTGGCCGGGTCGTGAAACTCTGCCAGGAACGGATTTCACGCGAGTTCGGGTTCCAGTCGGTGCTCGGCCAGTTCTGCGAGCAGCGGTGACGATCGGGTGGGGAGACTGGAAACCGCTGGTCAAACCGCCGAAGACCTGGCCTGGGCCAACAGGGTTCGGACGGGTCGGGTCAGAAGCCGCTCGTGCGGCCGGTAGCCGGGCGCCGCCGGCTTTCGCGGGCCTCGAATTCCGGCCCGGAGAAATGTTTTCCTGAATGTGTGCGGGCGATGACCGCCTAACGTCTTTGCCGGGAATCATCGGTCCAGGCAAAGCTAAACAGCATCTGTTTCGGTCCGATTTCGCAACGACTCCCCGTTCTGTTACCACCGAGCGGCAAGGCGTGGGCATCCGAGGTTAAAGGACGGAAATCGCGACGGGGTGCGGCTGCCGGCGGTTGACGGCTGACGGCGCGTTTGTCGGGCCGGAGTCATGAGGTGGCCGGAAGACGCCGATCTGGTAAGGCGGCCGCGGACCGGGATCTTCGGGGGCCGTGATCCGTGGGGCGCCCGTGGGCAGGGGACCCGTGGGAGGGAGAGCGGCCGCCGGCGTCGTGATCGCCACCGGCCGGACCGCCGCCCCGGCCCGAACGGCGCCGGCTCGGGGTGGCCGGGCGGGCACGCACGCCACGGCGGCAGACCCCGTCTTCCGGGGTCTGCCGCCGTGGCGTGCGCTCAGCCCATGCCGGGGACGACCGCGGTCTTCTCCTTGAAGTCGTAGCCGTTTCTCACGGCGTTCTGCCGCAGGGTGTCGAAGGAGTTCTTGCTGGCCTCGAGGTCGGCCGGGGTGGCGGTGCCGTTCTTCAGCTTGCTGGTCAGGTTGTCGAAGCTGTCGGCGACCGCCTTGACGCCCCTGCACATCGTCGGGTTGGCCAGGGCGAAGCGCCTGGCGACCTTCAGCTCGTGAAGGGTGAAGAGCCCGGCCGCGGCGGCCTTCGCGAAGGTCCGCTTCCGCTTCTCCGCTCCGGCCTTGAACCCACCGCTCTGCAGCGGTTTGTAGATGTAGCGGTAGAAGGCTCCCAGTGCGAGACCCGCGTGCAGCGCGAAGCGGGTCTTGGCGAACCTCTTGGTGTTGGCGCCGACCGGACAGTCATCCGCGGTGTACTCCTGGGCGGTGTCCGCCTCCGGGAGGTTCGCCGCGGGCGGAGCGCCCGCGGCGGGCGGGGCGATCGCGGGCGGCGATGTGGCCACGACGGCCTCGGGTCTCATCGCGGTCGGCCTGTCGCCGCCGCAGCCGCCGATCAGTGTCACGGCCAGCAGTGCCGCTGCCGGAACGGCAACGGATCGGGCACTCCGTACAGGCATCTTCCCCCCTGGATGACGGTTACGGCGTCGCCTTTCGACCTCTTTGTACCCTTTGTGGCTACTTCGACACGTTCTGTGAGGTCGGGTGGCCTCCGGGGCGGGTCCGTGGGTCGTCTTCGCGGGGGCGGGGTGCCGAGGGGCGCCCGTGGGTCCCGTGGGTGTGGTCGCCGGGGTGACCGTGGGCGGGGTGCCGGGCCGGTCGCGGGGGTGGTCGCCGGGCCGATCCGTCCGGCGCGTCACGTCCTCGCGGTGCGGTGTCTCGATGTCAAGTAATCGCCTGTTTACTTATGGTCGTTTTGGCCACACAAAAACAGGGTGCAGGTTCACTTTCTTCGACTATTCTCGCCAATGCTCTTATGTCGCCCTTAATGCGGACATCGCCCCCTTTGGTCCTCCGTAGGCGGCGTATTTGGCATCCCCTCGTACGAAAGGCGCCTGGTGCGGTACCGTCTTGCCCCCATTGCGGTGGCTGCTGTGTTCTCCCTTCCGTTCATTTCCCTTTCCACTCCCGTTCAGGCTCAGGTCAAGCCGTGCCACGGCACCGGCACGGACGGCGCGGTCCAGACTCCTGTCGTGATCGACCGTTCGGCGGCGTGCCCGGGCACCGGGCCCACGCTCGCCGTCCACTACCCGCACAGCGTCGACGGGACGCTCCTGTTCCAGGACAAGCCCCCGCTGGGCGAGGCGAGCGAGCACGACGACGTCAGGTTCGTCATCGGCACCGGGGGTTCCCAGCCGTACGTCACCTACGGCGGCCAGCGCTACAACCTGAACAACGTGCACTTCCACGGCCACGCCGAGCACAGGTTCGCCGGCCAGCCCTTCGCTCCCCTCGAAGCCCATTTCGTCCACGAGCGGGCGACCGGGCCGAAGGGCTACGTGGTCTTCTCGGTCCTCGTCGACGCCAGGACCTTCCACGGCCAGTCGCAGCACGACCGCCTGATCGCGTCGCCCCCCGCCCTCGGCGAGTCCAGGGGCGTCCACGGCGTCGACCTCACGGCGATGCTGCCCGAGAGCCACGCCACCTACCGCTACACCGGCTCCCTCACGACGCCGGACGAGACCGGCTCCTACTTCCAGCCGGTCAACTGGGTCGTCTTCAACCAGCACGCGAAGGCGCACCAGGACAACATCCAGTCCTACAGGTCACTGTGGGGCCCGGAGGGCAACCACCGGGAACTCCAGGAGAACGACCCGGAGCCCAACTTCTACTCGTACCACTGACGCCGCGCGGTTCCGGGCTCGTCCCGCTTCGTGACCCATGCCGGTCGAGGCCCGCCCTCGGCCGGCATGGTCGTCTCACACGCTCGACGGCGGCTCCGGTGCGCGGCGCTCACGACGCCCTCCGGATGGCCTCCGCGATCTCGTCCACCCGCCGGTCGAAGACCGCGTCGGAGACGCCGCGCAGGTCGCTGTAGAAGCGGATCTTCACGAACTCCGGCAGGTCCTGGGTCTTCACGTCCTCAACGAGGACCGGGATGGGCAACCGCCCGTCGTACATGGACCGCTGGAGAAGCGTGTGGTACTCGTTCGTCACCGGGCCGCTCGCCATCGACGCGGGACCGAAGACGAGCGGCCCGTGCGCCGAGTTCCTGATCGCCTCCTGCACCTCGTGGAAGATGATCGAACCGGGCCGGACGAGAACCTTGTCGTAGGCCACCCGGATCCCGCGCCGCTCCAGCCGCCCGGCCAGGTCGGCGACGATGTCGGCGTCGTCGTGCGAATAAGAGACGAAAACATGGTAAGTCGTCACTGCGCCACCGATTCCGGGGGAGGGCGCCGGGGAATCCGGGGTGCGGGAGGCGGGCTTTCCGAGGGATTTCCTTCGTACGGAAACCCAGGCGAACTAGGCGCCCACGATGCCCGCCACGGCACCGATCGCGGCGACCGCCAGATCCGCGATAGCCATGCGATCAGGCTATGGCGCGAAACGTTTCCATGGCCGGGAGTACCGGTAAACGGTCAACTATCCGTAAACGGAGGAACACGCCGGAGTCCGTGGGGCACGTGAGCGAACCGGCGTCTCCTCGCCGAGCACCTGACCGCCGAGGGCGTCGGCACCGTCGTCGCCGCGCTCGACCGGCTTGACCGGCCCGGCGCCTCACCGCCTCCCCGCGACCCGCCCCCCACCCGCGTGGCCTTCATCTTTTACCCTCCTCGCCCCGTAAGGGATGCGTCAAAACGGGCATAAGTTGTGTATATTTTCCGTTAACCACTCTCATCTGAAGGAGGATTTATCGTGACGGCGTTCCCGCGCGTACTGTTCGACGAGGCACACAGCGAGTCGTGGACCATCCGGCGGGATGTCGCCGAGACGATGAATCCCGGCCATCCCGACGACAGCAGCTACGCCCGCGCGGCCGGGCTGCTGCGCGGGCTGGGGCACTCCGTGGACGCGCACGTCGAGGGCCCGCTCACCCCGGCCCTGCTGAGCGCGCGGGACGTGCTGGTGATCGCGCACCCCTCCGCCGACCGGTGGGAGCACACCACCGGGCTGGGCAGCCCGGTCCTGCCCGTCGAGGAGCTCGACGCGATCGAGGAGTACGTCCGCGACGGCGGCGGGCTGGTCGTGCTGGCCGAGTACGAGCAGGACAAGTACGGCAGCAACCTCACCGAGCTGCTCGCGCGCTTCGGCGTGGGCGTCGAGCACACCCTCGTCCGGGACCCCGGGAGCGCCCACAACGGCGTGGCCTCCTGGGTCCTGGGCACCCCCCGGAACGCTCCCCACAACGGGCAGGACCTGCTCGCCGGGGCCCGGCGGGCCTGCTTCTACCGGTCCGGCGTGCTCACCGCCCCCGATCACGCGGCCGTCCTGTTCACCACCTCGCCCACCGCGACCCCCGCGAACCGCCCGCTGGCTGTGGCCGTAGGGCACGGCGAGGGCCGCGTCGTGGTGGTCGCCGACTCCGACCTGTTCGGCGACGACTCGATCGGCGACTACGACCACGCCGTGCTCTGGGGCAACCTCGTCACCTGGGCCGCCCGCGTCCCCGCCGCGAAGAGCCCGGCGGCTGCCAAGGGCTCGGTGACCGGGGACTCCGAGGCCCGCGCCGAGTTCCAGAAGCTCAAGGACGCCGTCGAGGCGCTCAAACCGCTGCAGGCCAAGGACGGCTCGGTCCCCGAGGAGGGCGACAGGCCGCGGGCCGCCGAGCTGGTCTCCGCGATCGCCGGGCACGTCGAGCGGCTCGCGCCGCGCTTCCCGCACGACGCCGCCTACCTGGCCGCCGTCGTCGCCGACCTCCGCAAGTGGGCCGGCCAGGGGCTGGGCGTCCCCGACTTCCTCGACGCCCTCGACGCCTTCCACCCCGACACCCAGCGGGTGGACGGGCTGGAGCACCTGGTCGTCTTCCCGATGTACACCCAGAACGGCACCACCTTCCGCCACATCGAGGCCGTGTGGATCCGGACGATCTGGCCCGGCTGGCTGGCCGAGCTGGAGCGGAACGGCTACGACAACCCGATGTTCGTGCCGATCGCCTTCGAGGACTTCACCTCCGGCTACGACACCAACTCCGCGGTGCTCTTCCCCGAGACCGTCGCGGTCCGCGAGACCCCGGCCCGCTTCACCTGGGGCGGGATCTTCGCCGACCGGGAGGCCGCGAGGTTCCGCGCGGTGAGCGGGGCCGCCGCGGCCACGCTGAAGCTCGCGCTGCCGCCGGACGCGGCCCGGCTGATCGCGTCGCAGGAGCTCGCCCAGGACACCTTCGTGCTCTGGGACCTGATCCACGACCGCACCCACAGCCACGGCGACCTGCCGTTCGACCCGTTCATGATCAAGCAGCGCATGCCGTACTGGCTCTACTCCCTGGAGGAGCTGCGCTGCGACCTGACCGCGTTCGGGGAGGCCGTGAAGCTGGAGAAGGAGGGCGTGCCGCACGCCCGCTACGTCCAGCTGGCGATCCTGTTCGACCGGTTGTTCCGCTTCCCGATCACCGGTGACCGGGTCCGCAACTACGACGGCCTGGGCGGGCAGCTGCTCTTCTCCTACCTGCACCGCAACGACGTCGTCCGGTGGACCGACAACCGGCTGAGCGTCGACTGGGACCGGCTCGCCGGGGGCGTCGCGGACCTGCGGGGCGAGGTCGAGAAGCTCTACCGCGACGGCATCGACCGCTCCAAGCTCGCCCACTGGCTCGCCGCCCACCAGCTGGTCGCCGCCTACGTCGAGCCGAACCCCGCCTCGGTCTGGGCCGGAGGGGTCGGCGCCCTGCCCGTCGAGGGATTCCCCAAGGCCGTGGTGGACGCGGTGCTGCCCGACGAGTTCCCCCTGAGCATGTTCTACGAGGCCCTGCGCCGTAAGCTCGGCGACGTCGTCGACTCCACGAAGGGCATCCGAGCATGATCATCCTTGTCACCGGTGCGGGCGGCCCCGCGGGCCGGGCCGTCGTCCGCAGGTTCACCGGCGAGGGTCACACGGTGATCGGCGTCGACAGGAGCGGTGCCGAGGGGTGCCTGCCGGTCGACCTGCTCGACGCCGACGCCGTCGCGAGGCTCGCGGCGGACGTGCGGGCCGAGTACGGCAGGGTGGACGGGATCGTGCACCTGGTCGGCGGCTGGCGCGGGTCCAAGACCTTCGCCGAGACGTCGCTGGACGACTGGGCCCTCCTGCACGACCTGCTGATCCGTACCCTCCAGCACGTCACCCTCGCCTTCGAGCCGCTGCTCAAGGCCAGCGAGCGCGGCCGGTTCGCCATCGTCTCCGCGAAGGCGGCCGAGCGCCCCACCCAGGGCAACGCGGCGTACGGCACGGCCAAGGCCGCCTCGGAGGCGTGGACCCTGGCCTTCGCCGACGCCCTGGTGGGCACCGCCTCCACCGCGAACATCCTGGTCGTGAAGGCGCTCGTGCACGAGGACATGCGCGCGGCGAGCCCCGGGCGGACGTTCCCCGGCTTCACCGACGTCGACGACCTCGCCGAGGCGATCGACGGCCTGTGGAGGACCGAGGCCAACGGCACCCGGATCGACCTCACCGCCGACGCGCCCGGTACGAAGGCGGAGGGGAAGACCGCGTGACGGACGCCATCCGCAGGCACGACCCGCTGGTGAAGGGCTTCGCCAGCGACAACTACGCCGGGGTCCACCCGGAGATCCTCCAGGCGATCGCGCTCGCCAACGGGGGCCACCAGACCGCGTACGGCGACGACGTCTACACCGCCGCGCTCCAGGAGGTCTTCAGGAGGCACTTCGGCCCCGCCGCGCAGGCGTGGCCGATGTTCAACGGCACCGGCGCCAACGTGGTCGCGCTCCGCTCGATGACCGCCCACTGGGAGGCGGTCGTCTGCGCGGAGTCGGCGCACATCCACACCGACGAGGGCGGCGCCCCCGAGCGGTCGGCCGGGCTCAAGCTGCTGCCGGTCGCCACCCCGGACGGCAAGCTCACGCCCGAGCTGATCGACAGGCAGGCGTGGGGATTCGGCGACGAGCACCGGGCACAGCCCAAGGTGGTGTCGATCACCCAGACCACCGAGCTGGGCACGCTCTACACGCCGGAGGAGATCGGGGCGATCTGCGACCACGCCCACGAGCTCGGCATGGTCGTCCACCTCGACGGCGCCCGCGCGACCAACGCCGCCGCCGCGCTGGACGTGCCGCTGCGCGCGTTCACCACCGACGTGGGCGTGGACGTGCTGTCCTTCGGCGGTACCAAGGCCGGCCTGATGTTCGGCGAGGCCGTCGTGGTGCTCGACCCCGGTGCCGTGCGCGGCCTGCGCTACCTGCGCAAGAGCGCCATGCAGCTCGCCTCCAAGATGCGGTTCGTCTCGGTGCAGTTCGAGGCGCTGCTCGCGGGCGACCTGTGGCTGCGCAACGCCCGCCACGCCAACGCGATGGCCCTGCGGCTCGCCGACGCCGTGCGGGACGTGCCCGGGGTGGAGATCCCGCGTCCGGTGCAGGCCAACGCGGTCTTCGCGATCCTGCCCAGGGACGTGACCGAGCGCCTGCAGAAGCGCTTCCGGTTCTACACCTGGAACGAGGCCACCGGCGAGGTCCGCTGGATGACCGCGTTCGACACCACCGAGGCCGACGTGGACGCCTTCGCCGCCGCGGTGGCGCAGGAGATGCACTCACCGGCCTGAGCAGGCACTGTCCGGGGCTGTGGCGAAGGACCGCGGCGAGGTTCGTGGTGAGGGCTTGGCGCGAGGGCCCGGCGTGGGGGTGCCCGCGCCGGGCCTCAGTTCTTGTGACCCGTCTCGTGCTCGTACGCGGTCAGCTGCTGTTCGAGGGCCTTCATCAGCTCGAACACCTGGCTCGGGGGAATGCGGATCCGGCTGACGATCCGGGTCGGCACGCTCACGAAGTGCTGTCCCGAGGAAGGGTCGTTGGCCAGCTGGGGCGGCCTGGTGATCACCGCGAAATCCAGGACAAATCCATCCTGGGTGTGCCATACGGAGGCGAAGTTGGCGTACTGCCCCATTTCCACCTCGGCGGAGATGCTCACCTCCAGGCGGTTCTCCGGCTCGTCGTTCACCATTCTCTTTCCTCCGGCCAGGTTGGCTCCATGCTGCCCTAGCCGGAGACCGGCCACACAGGGACGCGCCGACGCTATTAAAGGATGGAAGGCAGCCGCTGGGCGCCGCGCTGCCGCAACATGTCGGTCATCAACTCGATCTCGCCCGTCTGACCGTCGACGATGTGCTGTGCCATGGTGGCCACCTCTTCACGGTCGGACAGTTTCAGCAGACCCCTGCCCATCTGCACGCCGCCCTCGTGATGGCGGATCATGAGCTGGAGGAAGAGGATCTCCTGGTCCTTGCCTGTGGCCTCGCGGAGCTTTTTGAGCTCGTCCTCAGTTGCCATACCGGGCATCGCGGCGGGCGCGTCCGGTGTTACAGCGTGACCGCCGCCGTGACCGGCCATCCACGCCATGGTGGGGCGCTCGCTCGACTGGTTCAGGCCCCACTGCTGCAACCAGCCGGTGAACATGCCGCGCTGGGCCGTCTGCGTGACGATGATGTCGTAGGCCAGCCGCCGGAGCGCGTCGTCCTCGCTCCCGTCCCTGGCGATGAAGGCCATCTCGACGGCCTGGGCGTGATGAACGGACATGTCGCGGGCGAAGCCCGCCTCGGCCGAGGCGTCGGTCGGGGTGGTCGTCCTCCCCACCAGCAGCAGCAGGGCGACCGCCGTGACCAGGCAACCGACCAGCACGCCGACCGCCAGGCCACGTCTGGACCTCGCGCCATCTTCACCGGGGGTTTCCATTACCTGCCCAGAGTACCCACTGTCGAGATTCGTCGCTGTATCAGACGTTGTCATCCTCTTATTCTCCACATACGCCGGTAGGGCATAGGGTGACCCGAAGTTGTTTGCCGGCTGGAGGGTTGATGACCAAGGAAAAGGCGCAGGCGAGGCGTGAGCACCTCACCCGTATGCGTGAGGAGCAGAGGCGCAAGGAGCGCCGGGCCGCGTTCCTGATGTGGGGTGCCGGAGGTGCCGTCGTCGTTCTGCTCGTCGCGGTCGTCGCCTTCTACATGGTCAACGAGCGGGCCACGAACTCACTGGACAGCGTCGCCACCGCGAAGTACGTGGGCAGCCAGCACACCCAGACCAAGGTGACGTACAAGGAGACCCCGCCGATGGGCGGTGAGCACAACCCGGCCTGGCAGAACTGCGGCGTCTACGACCAGCCGATCAACAACGAGAACGCCGTCCACGCCATGGAGCACGGCGCCGTGTGGATCACCTACCAGCCGAACCTGCCCAAGGCCGAGGTGGACAAGCTGCGGGAACTGGCCTCCAAGGAGTACATGCTCCTGAGCCCGTACCCGGGCCTGCCCTCCAAGGTCGTGGCCAGCTCCTGGAACCACCAGCTCAAGCTGGAGAGCGCGAACGACGGGCGCCTGCCCAAGTTCATCCAGAAGTACAAGAACGGCCCGGACACCCCCGAACTCGGCGCGTCCTGCAGCGGTGGCGTGGGCACCACCACCGCCGAGGCGCCCATCCCGGCGACCGCGCCCAGCCAGGACCCGTCGGCCGCCCCCGACGCGTCCGCGGCTCCCAGCGACGCCCCGGCCACCGACGCCCCGGCCACCGACGCTCCCGCCACCGACGCCCCGGCTCCCAGCGCCACCCCGGCGCCCTGACCGGCCGGCACCCGACACCGGTGACGCCGGTGACGCCGTCCCGACGAGGCGTCCCGGCGGCCGGACCCGCTAGACCCGCAAGATCTGTTCCAGGGGCACCGCCTCCAGCCCGTGAGCCTCGGCCACGGGCCGGTTGGTCAGGTGCCCCTCGTGCGTGTTCAGGCCCAGTGCCAGCGCCGGGTCGCTCCGCAGGGCCTCCCGCCAGCCCAGGTGGGCGATCGCGAGCGCGTAGGGGACGGTCACGTTGGTCAGCGCGTACGTCGAGGTGTGCGGCACCGCGCCCGGCATGTTGGCCACGCAGTAGAACACCGAGTCGTGCACCCGGTACGTCGGCTCGGCGTGGGTGGTGGGCCGGGAGTCCTCGAAGCAGCCGCCCTGGTCGATGGAGATGTCCACCAGGACCGACCCCGGCCTCATCCGCGAGACCAGCGTGTTGTCGACCAGCTTGGGCGCCTTCGCCCCCGGTATCAGCACCGCGCCGATGACGAGGTCCGCGTTCAGCACCGCCCGCTCGATCTCGTACGTGGTGGAGGCGATGGTCTTGCAGTGGCCCTTGTAGATCACATCCGCCTGGCGGAGCCTGTCGATGTCGCGGTCCAGCAGCAGCACCTCCGCCTGCATGCCCAGCGCGATGACCGCGGCGTTCATGCCGGAGACCCCGGCGCCGATCACGACCACGCTGGCCGCGTGCACGCCCGACACCCCGCCCATCAGCACCCCGCGCCCGCCGCCCTGGCGCATCAGGTGGTACGCCCCCACCTGGGGGGCGAGCCGCCCGGCCACCTCCGACATGGGGGCGAGCAGGGGCAGGAAGCCGTTCGCGTTCTGCACGGTCTCGTAGGCGATGCCGGTGACCCCGGTGTCGAGCAGGGCGCGGGTGCACGCGGGGGAGGCGGCCAGGTGCAGGTAGGTGAAGAGAACCTGGCCCTTGCGCATCCGGTGGTACTCCTCGTGGACCGGCTCCTTGACCTTCAGGACCAGCTCGCCCGCGGCCCACACGTCGTCGGCCGAGTCGAGGATGGTCGCACCGGCGCTCTGGAAGTCGGCGTCGGGAATGGAGGAGCCCGCCCCGGCGTCTTTCTCGACGAAGACCTGATGGCCGTGCCGGACGAACTCGTGGGCCCCGGCCGGGGTCAGCGCCACGCGGTACTCGTGGTTCTTGACCTCGCGGGGAACGGAGATCTTCACGGCTCCTCCAAGGGTGGGCGCGTGTCCTCTATCTTCACTGTGCGTTCCCCGAAAGGGGGCGGTCACGCGCAGGGCGGCAGGAATGGGGCGGGGCCGGTGACATTCCGTCAGCGGCCGTCGACGCCCGGTCTCCGGGAAGCCGCCGTGACGTGCGGGGTTACCGGCTCCCCGCGACGATCGGTAGGCTCGCCGCGAACAGGTGCGAGGAATACGGGGATATGACGATGGGGATGCACGCGGGGCAGGGTGGGCCGCCCGTACCGCAGGGACCTCCAGCCGGGCCTGACGACCCCTCTGACGAGTCGCGGTCCCCGTCCGGCTCCTATGACGCCTTCACCCCGCAGGGCCGCCCTGGCGCCTCACCTGGACGCCACGCCCGCGGTGCGGGGAGTCCGGACGATCCCCTCTCCGGTCCCGCTGGTCCGCCCGGCCTCGACGAACAGGGGCGCGGTGACCGGGATCCCGGCGCCTCGACCTTCGACGCCTTCGGCGGCCCAGGGTCCGGCCCCGGAGTCGGCCCCGGCCTCGCTCCCGGCCCTGGTGGCTCCGGCCTCGACGCCTTCGGCGGTAGCGGGTCCGGTCCCGGCGCTTCCGGCTTCGACGCCTTCGGTGGTTCCCGGCCCGGCTCCGGCGCCTCCCCCTTCGACGCCTTCGGCGGCCCAGGGGCCGGTGCCGGTCCCGGCGGCTCTGACTTCGATGCTTTTGGTGCTAAAAGCTCAGGTTTCAATGCTTTTGGTGCCGGTGGTGCGGGGCTCGGCGAT
Source organism: Streptosporangium vulgare (assembly GCF_042428775.1). NCBI lineage: Bacteria > Bacillati > Actinomycetota > Actinomycetes > Streptosporangiales > Streptosporangiaceae > Streptosporangium > Streptosporangium vulgare. The sequence continues at coordinate 233,469 of NZ_JBHMBS010000001.1, forward strand.
CCGGGTTCCGGCGATACGAGGTTGGGCGATGCGGCCTTCGGGGGGACCGCCTTCGGCGGGCAGGGCTCCGGCGATCCGACAGGCCCCGTTCCAGGAGGTCCCGTTCCGGCGGGATCGGTTCCCGAGGGCCCGGGCGGTCCCGGCATCGACCCACCGGTCCTCACCGAGGGGCAGGCGCCGACCGTTCAGGGGCCGGGCGAGCCGGGAGCGGGCGGGCCGGGTGCGGGCGCTCCCGGGACCGGCGAGCGGCGGGCCGGGGAGTCGCCGGACGGGGTGCCCAGGGCGAGCAGGGTCACCACCGCGATCCTGGTGACCGTCCTGGTCATCGTCGTGTTGATCACCGGTGTGCTCGGCACCATCGCGGTGCTCATGACCCGCAATCCCGACATGCCGCTCGGTGGCACGCCACCCAAGCGGCTGGCCGTTCCCCTCCACTTCGCCCCGGTGACCGAGGCGAAGCCCGGAGCCTGCACGGTCCCGGAGACCTACCCCGACGACCTCGGGCAGACCTGCTACTCGGTCGCCGCCGGAGTCAACGTGAACGCCGTGCGGAAGATCGAGGCGATCCAGGAGAAGAGCGGCGCCTACTCGGTCAGGATCGCGTTCGCGCCCGCCTTCCGCGAGCAGATCAACGACCTGACCGCGGAAGCGGTCAACGAGGACGACCCGGTCAGGCAGCAGATCGCGATCGTCGTGGGAGAGAAGGTGGTGGCCGCCCCCCGGGTCGCCCAGGCGATCACCGACGACAGCCTGAGCATCGCCGGTTCCTTCACCAAGGAGCAGGCCGACGCGATGGTCGTCAGGTTGCTCGGCTCCGGGGCCGTCGTCCCGCAGCCGACGGGCGGCTCCCAGCCGAGCCAGTCGGTCTTCACCCCGCCGGACGGCACGGCCACGTCCCCTCCGGCCGACCAGCAGCAGCCCGCGACCCCTCCGGCGAGCCAGCCCGCGAATCCTCCGGCCGACCAGCAGCCCGTCACCCCTCCGGCCACCGGGCCGACCACCGCGAACACCGCCGGGACCGGTGCGAACCGTCCGGCGAACACCACCGAGGACACCTCCGCGAACGCGTCCGGCGAGGGCACCGACCGCAGGTTCCGCACCTGCAAGGCCGCGCGGGAGAACGGCTACGGCCCCTACACCCGGGGCACCCACGAGGAGTACCAGTGGTACATCGACGGCGACAAGGACGGCGTCGCCTGCGAGCGGGACGACACCGGCTGACAGCGGCCGTACCGGCCGGCGCGGTGCCCCCGGCTCCCCGCCCCTCCGCTCCGGAGAGCCCGGAGAGCCCGGAGAGGAGGTGATCACCCTCCCAGGGCGATGTCCTGGTGGCGGCCTTCCAGGGCGATGTCGTGCGGGCGGATGGGCACCCGGGGCAGCCGCAGGCCGGTGGCGGCCCGTACGGCGGCGGCCACCGCGGGGGTGGAGGAGAGTGTGGGCGGCTCGCCCGCTCCGCGCAGGCCGTAGGGGGCGTTCGGGTCGGGATTCTCCATGATCGACAACCGCATGGGCGGCATGTCGAGGATGGTGGGGATCAGATAGTCGGTGAACGACGGGTTGAGCACCAGCCCGTCGCGGACCTGGATCTCCTCCATCAGCGCCAGCCCCAGCCCCTGGGCCGAGCCGCCGTGGATCTGCCCCTCCAGCGCCAGCGGGTTCATGATCTTACCCACGTCCTGGACGGCCGCCAGCTCCACCACCTTGACCAGCCCCAGCTCCACGTCCACGTCCACCACGGCCCGGTGGACGCACAGGGCGAGCTGGGTGTGCGAGTCGCCCTGCCCGGTGACCGGGTCCAGCGGGAAGGTGGGCCGGTGCCGGTACTCCCTCGTCTCCTCCACCGCCCCGGCCCGCTCCAGCGCCTCCACCAGCGACGACCCGTCGCTCGTCAGCTTCGCCAGCCGCTCCCGCACGGCCTCGCAGGCCGCCCTGACGGCGCCGCCGGTGACGTACGACTGGCGGGACGCCGAGGAGGATCCGGCGGAGCCGACCGACGTGTCCGCCGTCGCGACCGTCACCGCGTCGATCCCCAGCTCGGTCCTGGCGATCTGCTCCTGGACCATCAGCAGGCCCTGTCCCACTTCGGCCGCCGCGGTGTGCACCAGGACGTGCGGCTCGCCGCCGATCAGCTCCACCCGCACCCTGGCGGTCGAGTGGTCGTCGAAGCCCTCGGAGAAGCAGATGTTCTTGATGCCCACGCCGTACCCGACGCCGCGCCGCACCCCCTCGCCGTGGGTGGTCTGCGAGACGCCGCCCGGCATGTCCAGCAGGTCCGAGGACTTCGGGGCGTCCGATCCGTCCGGGGCGTTCGAGCCGGGCAGCGGCATCGCGGCGAGTTCCCTGAGCATCTCGGCCAGCGGCGCGGGCGAGTCGATCACCTGCCCGGTGGCCAGCACCGACCCCTGGGAGACGGCGTTGCGGATTCTGACCTCGACCGGGGAGATCCCGCACGCTTCGGCCAGCCTGTCCATCTGCGACTCGTACGCGTAACAGGCCTGGACCGCGCCGAAGCCGCGCATCGCGCCGCAGGGCGGGTTGTTGGTGTAGACGCCGTAGGCGTCGATCCACACGTTGTCCACCTCGTACGGCCCCACCCCCAGGGAGGCCGCGTTGCCGACCACGGCGGGGGAGGTGGAGCAGTAGGCGCCGCCGTCCAGCAGGATCTCCGCCCTGACGTAGAGCAGCCTGCCGTCGCGGGTGGCGCCGTGCTCGTAGCGCATCCGGGCCGGGTGGCGGTGGACATGGCCGTAGAAGGACTCCTCGCGGTTGTAGACGATCTTCACGGGACGGCCGGTGCGCAGGGCCAGCATGCACGCGTGGATCTGCATGGACAGGTCCTCGCGGGCACCGAACGCCCCGCCCACCCCGGCCAGCGAGAGCCGTACCCTCTCCTCGGGCAGCCCCAGGCACGGCGCGATCTGCTCCCGGTCGGAGTGCAGCCACTGCGTGGCGATGTACAGGTCCACCCCGCCGTCCTCGGCCGGCACGGCGAGCCCGGACTCGGGGCCGAGGAAGGCCTGGTCCTGCATGCCGACCTCGTACTCGCCGGTGACGACCACGGGGGCCTCGAACGCGGAGCCGACCCGGATCGGCTGGTGGCGCACCACGTTGCCGCTCTCGTGGACCGTGGGGCAGGAGGCGTCGAAGGCGGCCCGGCGCGGATCGGTGACGGCCTCGCGGACCTCGTACTCCACGACCACGGCCTCGGCCGCCCGCCTGGCGCGCTCGGGGTGGTCGGCCGCGACCAGCGCGACCGGCTCGCCCTGGTAGCGGACCTGGTCGACGGCGAGCACCGGCTGGTCCCTGTGGTCCAGGCCGTAGAACTTCGCGCCCGGCACGTCCTCGTGGGTGAGGACCGCGTACACGCCGGGCATGGCGAGCGCGGGGCCGACGTCGATCGAGCGGATCCACGCCGACGGGTGCGGGCTGCGGAGGGTGACCCCCCAGATCATGTCCGCCAGGTACAGGTCGGAGGAGTAGGCGAACTCGCCCGTCACCTTCAGCGTCCCGTCGGGACGCAGGACGCTCTCGCCGACGCCGCGATGCCGCCGTGTTTCGATGCCGCTCATCCCAGCAGTACATCAGCCGGGTCCGGGGGAGGACATGGCAGGCACGACGCAACGCGGGGGGCGGCCGTTGGCGACTCTTGCGGTTGCGCCCGGCACCCGGGTGCTGACCCACGGCTCCTGTCGTCGAGCGGCCTGCGAAGCTCCCGGAACCGCTCGCGCAACGGGTGCTCCGCGGTCAGGGTGACAAGCCGGGCGGCGGCGTCCTGCGGGTGTCCGAGCAGGAGCAGCAGCTCCGCGTGCGGTTCCAGCGCGACCAGGTGCAGTTCTCCCAGTCTGTGCCGCTCGAACTCGGCGAACGGGCCGGGGATTCCGCTCAGACACGGCCCCCGCCACAGTTTCAGCGCGTCCCTCAGGAACCGCAGGGCCGTCTCGTGGGAGCCTTCGGCGTACGATTTCTGGGCCTGGTCGAGGTGTTCTTTGAACACTTCGGCGTCCACCTGCCCGGGTTCGAGCCGCGGAGCGTATCCGCCCGAGGTGGAGACGAGCAGCCTCGAAGGTCTTCGTGAATCGCGGTCCGGCTCCGGTGTCCGCCGCAGTTTGGACACGTACGTGTAAACGCTCTGCTCCCCGGTCTTCGGCGGATCCACCCCCACACGCCGTCGATTAACTGGTCTTTGGTAACCGCCCGTCCGGTATCGGCGGCCAGGACGCAGAGAATCGCCTGCTGCCGGGGCTCTCCCAACTCAAGCTCGTCCGAGAGTCTACGGACGACACCCGAGCCCAACGTGCTGATGTGGAAATCCCCCGGCCGGGGGCCGTCGTCCATCCTCACGATTTCGTCGGCCCTGCCCATCCAGGTCCCCACATGCGGTCAAGCGTGGCGCAGCGAATTCGCGGAAGCCAGGCACAGCCGATGGGTTCGCGTCGAAGTGGAGGTCGCGTCATCCTCCGCCCGGATACCGGGAGAACGCGGACGGCATGATTTCGATCACTTCCCGCGCACGCCCGATCACATTTTGTATTCGAGGCGGGACGTCCGGGAACCGGTCGTGGGTTAAGGCGGGTGATTGTCTCTGGATGTTTCCTGGGGGTGTCCGTGAGAGCTGTTCCGGGCATTCCGAAAAGACTCGGGGCCGGATGGTTTTCGCCACACTCTCGGGTTTGTCGAAATTTCTGGAACGGGCCTGCCGGGAGGTTGGCCCAACTGCCGTGGAGCAGGTGATGAAACGCGGAGAAAAGGAACGTAACCCTGGCCGTCGATAGGCGGTGTGCTGTCGTGGCCGTTCCCCGGACGGAACCCGATCGGTTCTCCGTGGCGGGAGCCGGTCGCTGTCGGCGGACCGGGACGGCGCGATGTGGGGGCCGCCGGAGCGGGATCGCTTCCATGTGATCGGGTCCCTTGACTCCCTTGGCTCCCTTGGTGCGAAACCTCCCCGCCGCGAGGAGTTCCCGCGCCTCCACCGGATTCGCCGGATCCTCGGTGAGATCGCCGAATACGCGACCCGATTCTGTGGGCCGTGCGCCGACTCGGCCGCTCCCGCTCCCGCTCCGCACTCGCCGGATCACCGCGACTCGCGCACCAAGCGTCACCGGACACACGCCCGATGCCCGGAGGTCCGGGAAACGGAACCTAGACGATCCCCGCCTTGGCGATACCGATCCCCGCCTGGAGTCTGCTGTGTGCCCCGATCCGCTCCATCGCGTTGGCCATGTGGCGGCGCACGGTGCGGGAGGTCAGCCCGAGCCGACGGCCGATCACCTCGTCCGTCACGCCCTCCGCGGCCATTCGCAGGACGGTCTTCTCCTGCTCCGTGAGTGAGAACGGCGCCTTCCACCCCCGGGGCCGCTGTTCGGCGCTTGACCAGACATGCTCGAACAGGTCTCCCGGCAACGACACCAGCGCGGGGGCGCGCACCATGGCCATCCGGGGCGCGTGGCCCGTCAAGACGATGTGGTCGTCGATCACCATGAATCTCTCGGAGATCGGCGGGTCGACCCTCGGTTCCACGGACGCGGGGAAACCGGCTGTCTCGTACGGCGCATCGACCACGATTCTCGTCCGCACCCCCGGCGGGGTGGCAGCGGAATCGAAAATCTGGAGAAACGTGGTGTTTTTCCTGGTTCAGGAAGAAACATATCTACTGACCGCTTCGCGGACGCACAGAGGGTTTCGGCGTCTTGCCGGACCCGGGATCGCTCTCCCCCGGAGGGCCATGGTGCGCGCCCCCTCGCGTTCGTCGTCCGGGCCGGCGGTGGCAGGGGGCTCGGAAGGGCCTTCTCGGGCCGGGCCCGGAGAGGCGAATTCCCGCGCCACCGGGCTTCGCCGGATCTTTCTGGGATTCTCGCCGTTTCACTGTCGCGGGTGATTCTAAAGATCACCTAGAGACGCTCGCGGGCACGTGCCGTGTGCGCCGGGGCGGGAGACCGAACTCAAGGGAAGTCGTAAGCGGGGGGCGAGCCGCTCGCGCTCGCTGCTTTCCCCGGAGCTTTCCCGTGGGCGGATCATGCTCGTTTACTTTCCTGCGGATCGTGCGTGTTCCTGGTTTTCGTGAGCCGAAACGACCCGGGACTTTCTTCGTGTCCGCTGCGAAATGGCCGTCCGTCTCCCCGGGCTTCGGCTGACCGCTTTAGGACATTGACTTGATAGTGGATTGTTTCAATATATTTTCAGGGTGACGACTGATTCCAGACGTGAAGGTGCCGAGGGGGCGCCTGGCGACAGGGGTTCGTGAGCCGACCGGCCTGCGGACCGGTCGGCGACGAAAAGCGAGCGGAACGGATGACGCCTACGAGAGGTCGAGTGGCCGTCGTCGGCACCCTCGACCCGGGTCGTGCGGCCCACGAGCCGTGACCTGCGACGAAGCGGCACGTGTGCGAAGCGGATCACGCACGTGTGTTCTTCCGGCCGGGATCCTCCGCGAAGAACAACGATCTTCACGGAAGGGGTTCGGATCCCGGCTCGGCCGCGATCGGTGGCGCCAACCATCCGGGGGCGCGGACGCCCCGATGTTCAATGTTTCCGTCTTGCTGGAGCGCGCATGAGGGAAACCTGCACGCTCACATCGGCGCGAGCGCACCGGTTCCGGTGGGTGGAGCGGCTCGCTGGCTGAAAGCTCTCCACGGGGGCGGGGCTCGTTTCGTTTCTCGTCTCCTTCGGCCGGGCTGAGCCGTAGCTCAGCCCGGGTAGTCCCAGCCCAGGTAGGCCTGGGCGTTGACCGTCTGCGAAGAATACTTGCCGGTGTCCTTCGGGGGGGCAGACGAATCAGCACTCGCGGTCGTAGCATTGCCAGTGACGGCAAAAGTAGCCGTAAACAGCATGGCGAGGGCAGACAAGGCAAGACGTCGGCGCACGGGGAGACTCCTGTCGTAGGTTCTGCTGCTCAAATGATATCTTTCAAGGGGTAACGTGACCGGTCAAGACTTGGTGGGACAGCGCATCAAAACCGCCCGTCGGCAACGTGGTCTTTCCCAAGCGCAGCTCGCTCATCCAGAACTGTCGGACAGTTACGTGTCCCTCATCGAGAGTGGCAAGCGTACTCCGACACCCGCGGTGCTGGAGCTTCTCGCCGAAAAACTCGACTGCTCCCTGACCTATCTGATCAACGGTGTCACGGCCGAGCAGATGCAGGAGATCGAGCTCGCGCTGAGCTACGCGCAGATGGCCCTGGACAACGGCGAGGTCGTCGAGGCCCGTAACCGCTACGCCGAGCTTCTCGCCGACAGCGGCCTGGCGGGCCTGCCGCAGCTGCGGCAGGACGTCGAGTACGGCCTGGCCCTCGCGACCGAGGCCTGCGGCGACCTGGACCAGGCGATCGCCCTCTTCAGCGGGCTGCACGAGGGCGACACCACGACCATGAGCCCCGAGCGTCACATCGCGGTCGCCGTCGCGCTCTCGCGCTGCTACCGCGAGAAGGGTGACCTGGCCCGGGCGATGCAGGTCCCCGAGAAGATCCTCACCGGCGCGGTCCAGCCCGTCTGGACCGACGGCCTCATGAGGCTGGGCAGCCAGCTCTTCGCCGCGTACGTCGATCGCGGTGACCTGCTCAGGGCCCGCCAGTTCTCCGCGGAGCTGATCGCCGCCGCCGAGCTCCTCGGCACCCCGATGGCGCTCACCCTGGCGCACTGGGGCGCCGCGATCGCCGCCGTCGAGACCGCGCACGCCGACGAGGCGGTCACGCACGCCGAGCGCGCCCTGGCCATCCAGTCCGAGTACGGCGACCCGTGGCGGCTGGCCCGGTTGCGCAACGACTACGCCCAGGTCATGCTGATCGCCCGGCCCATGGAGGCCGAGACCTGGCGCGACGTGCTGCTGAAGGTCGAGAAGGAGCTGGAGGAGAGCTCTGCCAGCTCGATCACCAAGATGCGCTGCGCGATGAACCTCGTCCGGGTGGAGCTGCTGCTCGCCCGGCCCGACCGGGCCGAGGAGCACATGCGCTTCGTCTGCGACCTGCTCGACGGCATGCCCAAGGCCCTGCAGGCGGAGGCCCGCCTGCTGCACGGCGAGACCCTCGCGGCACTGGGCATGCAGACGGACGCCTCGCGGGAGCTGCTCTCCGGGGTCGAATGCCTGGAGCAGGCGCCGGAGACCCGCTTCACCGCCCATGCCTGGCTGACCGCGGCCCGGGTCCTGGAGCGGATCGACGAGCCCGATCGGAGTGTCGACGCCTACAAGCGGGCACTGGCCTGCGTCGGACTGTAGATCGGGATGGCGAGGGCGGTAGATCGGGACGGCGGGGGCGGCCTCGCCCGAGGGGGTGGATCGGACAGGGGGGTCGAGACCGCGTGGTCGCGTCGGTAGCCTTGTGGTTGCCATGAAGACTTCCCCTGTCGCGGTCGCCCTCGCGCTTCTCGCCGCCCTCGTTCTCGGCACGGCTTTCGCCTCGCCCGCCCTCGCTCACGACCGGCTCAAGAGCAGCAACCCGGCCAAGGGCGCGAAGGTCGAGACCCTGGAGGAGGTGAAGCTGACATTCAGCGCCACCGTGCGCTTCCCGAACGTCGTCGTCCGCTCCGGGGACGAGACCCACCAGGACGGCAAGCCCGCCGTCGACGGCTCCGTGGTGACCCAGAAGGTCAAGGGAGACCTCCCGCCCGGCGCGTACGTCATCGCCTATCGCGTGGTGTCCTCCGACGGCCATCCGATAGAGGGGGAGATCCCCTTCACCCTGCTCGGCTCCACCGAGTCCTCTCCCTCGCCGTCCCCGCCGCCTTCGGAGACCTCGCCGTCCCCGGGGGTCACCGAGAGCGCCGAGAGCCCGGCCGCCGGGAGCGACCCCGCCGCGAGCACGCCGGTCGGCACGCTCAGCCCGGCCGCCGCGGCCGGGGAGTCCGAGGAGTCCGGCTCCTCGGGAGGCGTGCCCGGCTGGATGTGGATCGTCGTCGGTGCCCTGACCGGCGTCGGCATCGGCCTGTTCTTCAGCATGCGCGGCAGGAAACAGACATGAGCAAGACCGCGCGGGCCGCGCAGGCGGCGCAGGTCGAGGCGCCGGACAACGGCCGGGTCGTGAAGCTCGCCCTGGCGGGCGTGGGCGCGGCCGTCGCCGCCCTGGTGATCGCCATGATCGCCGGAGGCGCCGCGAGCCCCCGCATCATCCCCGGCCTGCCCGACCAGGGCGCGTTCACCCGCTGGGGACTGCCGCTGGCGAAGCTGACGATGGACGCGGCGGGCGTGCTCACCGTCGGCACGCTCCTGGCCGCCGCGATCCTGCTCCCCAACGACAAGGGCCTGCTGGGCAGGTCCGCCCTCGGCTACGTCAAGGCCACCTCCTGGATCGCCCTCGTCTGGGCCGGGGCCGCCGCGGCCACGATGGTCTTCAGCCTCTCGGAGGCGCTCGGGCTGCCGGTGGCCGACGTGCTCGGCGGCGACGAGCTCACCAGCTTCGCCAGCCAGGTCTCCCAGGGCATCTCGCTGACCCTGGTCGTGCTCTTCTCGGTCGCGATCGCCCTCTTCGCCCGTGGCGCGATCACCGCCGGCGCGGCCGGCGGCCTGTTGATCCTCGCCCTGGCCACGATGCTCCCGCCCGCGCTGACCGGCCACTCCTCCTCCTCGCCCAACCACGACCTGGCGACCACCGGCGTCGCCGTCCACCTGGTCGTCCTCGCGCTCTGGGTGGGCGGCCTCGGCGTGCTCTGCGCGCACGCGCTGCGCCGCCAGCCGCATCTGGAGATCGCCGCCGCCCGCTTCTCGGCCCTGGCACTGTGGTGCTTCGTCGGGGTGGGGCTGTCCGGCCTGTTCAGCGTCATGGCCAGGCTCAGCGCGATCTCCGAGCTGTTCACCTCCGCCTACGGCCTGCTGCTGCTGGCCAAGACCGTCGCGTTCGCGCTGCTCGGCGCCGTCGGCTGGTGGCACCGCAGGCGGACCCTGCCGCTGCTCGCGGCGGGCGGGTCCGGTACGTTCCTCCGCTTCGCCGCAGGCGAGATCGTCGTCATGTTCGCGGCCGTCGGCCTCGCCGTCGCGCTGTCCCGCACCGCGCCGCCCCCGGCGGTCCTGCCCGTCGACAGGGCCTTCGACGTGCTCGGCTACACCATGCCGCCGGAGATCTCGCTCGCCAACCTGGCCTCGCTGTGGTGGTTCGACCTGTTCTCCGGCACGCTCATCGCCCTGCTGGCCGGCCTCTACCTCGCCGGTGTCGTACGCCTCGCCCGGCGCGGCGACTCCTGGTCCAAGGGCCGCACGGCCGCCTGGTTCACCGGCGTGCTGATCCTGCTGATCGCCACCCAGAGCGGCGTCGCCCGGTACGCCAAGGTGCTGTTCAGCGCGCACATGGCCGAGCACATGACGCTGTCGATGATGGTGCCGATCTTCCTCGTGCTCGGCGCGCCCGTCACCCTGGCCCTGCGCGCCCTCAAGCCCGCCGCCCGCAGGGGCGACCGGGGCCCCAGGGAGTGGCTGACGACGATCCTGCACAGCAGGTTCGTCCGCGTCATCGCCCATCCGGCGATCGCCACCGCGATCTTCATCGTCTCCACCTACGCGCTGTACTTCACGCCGCTGTTCGCCGCCGCGATGGAGGAGCACCTCGGCCACATCGTGATGACGGTGCACTTCCTGCTCAGCGGCTGCCTGTTCTTCTGGGTGATCATCGGTGTCGACCCCGCCCCCTACCGGCTGCCGCACGTGGCCCGGCTCATCCTGCTGTTCGTGACCATGCCCTTCCACGCGTTCTTCGGCATCGCGCTGATGAGCATGACCACCGTGCTCGCCTCCGACTGGTACGACCAGCTCGGCCGTACCTGGGGCGCGTCCGCGATCCAGGACCAGCAGACCGGCGGCGCCATCGCCTGGGGGTTCGGTGAGATCCCGACCCTCGTCGTGCTCCTCGCGCTGGCCTTCCAGTGGTGGCGTCACGACGACCGCGGGGCCCGCCGCGCCGACCGCCGCGCCGACGCCGCCGCGGCTCGCGACGGAGGTAGCGGCGACGCCCAGCTCGACGCTTACAATGACTACCTGGCCAAACTCAACAGGCGAGACGGCGCGGAGTAGCCGGACAGCTACGCCCTTCTATCTTCGAGCTCCCTCCAGGACACCTCCCGGTAGCCTGTATCACAGGGGGCTCGTGCTCACCGCAGCGGGTGCAGCGCTTTTTCATCGCGCGCCACGCCCAGTCACATATCCGGTCGGGGGGCCGGAGGCTGCAATGTGCATCAGGAAGGTTGAGCTGTGTCCGAGGAAGTGCGCGTACGTGAGGGCCGGAGCCGGAGCCTGGCCCAGGCGCTCGAAGAGCATCTCACCGAATGGGCCGAGCGCACCGGGATCACCGTCGAGATCTGGGCACTGCCCACCCGGGACGTCCCGCCCGTGGTCGCCGGAGCCGTGCTCGGCGCGCTCGGCGAGGCGCTGGCCAACGTCGAGCGGCACAGCGGTGCCCGCGTCGTCTCCGTCGCCGTCACCCTCGGGCGCGGCGGCCTGCGCATGACGGTGAGTGACAACGGTGTCGGCTTCTTCGGAGAGGCGAGGGGCCGGGGCATCGCCGCCATGCGCGCCCATTTCGAACGGGTCGGCGGCTCGTGCGGCGTCAACGGCGTTCCCGGCGAGGGAACCACCGTCACCGGAGTGGTGCCCCGCCAGGACTAGCCGGGATCGGGCGCCCGCCCGCGGGAGCGGCGTCCGGATGTCGAGGTCTCCCCAGGTCAGGGAGACGGTCGCGGGACGGGCCCGGACTCGGAGAGGAGCGGGCCCGGACTCAGGGAAGCGTCAGGATCTCGTGGCCGGTCTCGGTCACCAGGATGGTGTGCTCGAACTGGGCGGTCCGCATGCGGTCCTTGGTGACGGCGGTCCAGCCGTCGGGCCAGATGTCGTAGTCGATGGTGCCGAGCGTCAGCATGGGCTCGATCGTGAACGTCATGCCCGGCTCCAGCGTGACCGCGAGTGACGGGTCGTCGTAGTGGGGCACGATGAGGCCCGAGTGGAACGTGGTGCCGATGCCGTGACCGGTGAAGTCGCGGACCACGCCGTAGCCGAACCGCTTGGCGTAGGCCTCGATCACGCGGCCGGCCACGTTGAGCTGGCGGCCGGGGGCGACGGCCTTGATGGCCCGGTTGGTGGCCTCGCGGGTGCGCTCGACCAGCAGGCGCGACTCCTCGTCGACGTCGCCGACGAGGAAGGTGGCGTCGGTGTCGCCGTGCACGCCGCCGATGAAGGCGGTGATGTCGATGTTGACGATGTCGCCGTCGCGCAGCACGGTGTCGTCCGGGATGCCGTGGCAGATCACCTCGTTGATCGAGGTGCACAGCGACTTGGGATACCCGCGGTAGCCGAGCGTGCTGGGATACGCGCCGTGGTCGCAGAGGAACTCGTGGCCGATCCGGTCGAGCTCGTCGGTGGTGACGCCGGGGGCCACGTGCCTGCCGACCTCTTCGAGCGCCTGGGCCGCCAGCTTGCCCGCCACCCGCATCCGCTCGATGATCTCGGGGGTCTTGACGTCGGACTCCCCGGTCTTCGGGACCTTCTTCCCGACGTACTCCGGCCGCTGGATGTGAGAGGGAACCTTGCGGATGGGGGAGATCCGCCCGGGCTGGAGCAGTGTCGTCATGGTCCCCCAGTCTAGTTGTGCTTCTCACTGGGCAGTATTGCCGCATGAGTGATCAATGGTGGTTCTGCCTGACGCACATGGCCGTCGAACCCGACGACGGATGCCCGAACAAGGACCGGATGGGACCGTACCCGACCCGCGAGGCCGCGTCGGCCGCGCTGAAGACCGCGGCCGACAGGAACGAGGAGTGGAGGAAGAACGACCGCGCCTGGGACGGCGACGACTGAGGCCGCGGCCGGTCGCCAGCCGGTCGCCGACCGGTCAGCCGGCCGTCCTTGACGGCGGACGCGCGGGCGAGGAAGGTCGCCGGCCGTCCTTGACGGCGTACGCGCGGGCGGGGGAGGTCGCTAACCGTCCACGACGGCGTACGCGCGGACGGGGAACGTCCCCAGGCCGGCCAGCAGCGGTGGCGCGGCGTGGAGGCGGAACCCGCTGCCGGGCAGCGCGGCCAGCCCCGTCATGTGCTCCACGATCGGGATGCCCGCCGCGAGCAGCAGCGTGTGCGCGGGACGCTCACCGCGGGGCGGGGTGTCGTCGATGTTGAGACTGTCGATGCCGACGAGCGCGGGGCCGCGCTCCGCGAGCCAGCGGGCCGCCTCCGGTTCGAGGTAGGGGTGGCCGTGGAAGTACGCCTCGGTGCCGAAGTGCCGGTCCCAGCCGGTGTGCAGGAGTACGGCCCTGCCGCGCACGTCCAGCCCCGCGAGCCGGTCGAGCCCCACGGAGGGCGCCCCCTCGGCCCGTACGACCAGGCCCGGCAGGTCGGCGAGCGACTCCAGCGGCATCCCGGCCAGGTCGGGCCCCTGCGGGTAGCGGTGGTAGGGGGTGTCGAGGTAGGTGCCGGTGTTGGCGACCAGCTCGACGCTGCCGATGTGGAACTCCGTGCCCGGGGCGTAGACCTCGCGCGAGTCCTCCCTGCTCAGGTGCACGCCCAGGCGAGGGCCGGGGACGCCGGGGTAGGTGATCATCCCCTCGGTGATGCGGTGGCTCAGCTCGACCAGCCGGGTCACGGCACGCTCACCCCCTTCCGGCTCGCGCGGGACCCGGCCATCCTGCCGATCGCGACGAGGCCGATCACGCCCCAGACGACGTTGAGGATCGCCGAGGGCCAGGCCGCGAGGTAGGCCGTGTTGACCATCAGCGCGACCGCCCCCATCAGGTTGATCACCTGGTAGGGCATGCCGTCGCCGGCCATCCTGGACATCGACACCATGGCGTACCCGTACAGCATGAGGGCGGCGCCGGCCCAGCCGAGCAGGTTGACGAAGAGGGACACCGGGTCACGCGCCCGACGGGGAGAGGTTCATGGCCCCATGATTTCCGCCCCGCTCCCTGAAGGGCAAATAAAGTTTTCTTAATGTCCACGTAAGCTGAGCTGCATGGATATCGATCCCCGGCGGCTGCGGGTGCTCCACGAGGTCGCCCGTCGCGGCGGTGTCATGCGCGCGGCGGAGGCGCTCCACCTGACGGCCTCGGCGGTCTCGCAACAGCTCGCGCTCCTGGAGCGGGAGGTCGGACTCTCCCTCATCGACAGGTCACAGCGCCGGGTCGCCCTCACCCCCGCGGGCCGGGTCCTCGCCGGATACGCCGAGCGCGTCGAGGAGGAGCTGGGCGAGGCGAGGCGGGAGCTGATCCGCTTCACCGAGCGGCTGGCCGGGCCGGTGGCGATCGCAGCCTTCCCCACGGTCATCCGGCACCTGCTGGTGCCCGCGCTGGGCAGGCTGGCCGAGCGCCACCCCCAGATCACGCCGCGGATCCAGGAGCTGTACGGGGCGCCCGCGCTGCGGGAGCTCCGCCTCGGCGGGGTCGACCTCGCCCTCACCGAGCAGGACGCCGACAAGGCCGGAAAGACCGTCGCGGCGCAGCAGTCCATCGTCTCCCACCCCCTCTACGTGGACGAGTACCGGATCGTGGCCCCGCCGGGCTGGGCGGAGGTCCCGCGAGAGGTCGCCGACCTGGCGGGGGTGCCCTGGATCGCCGGGCCGCCGGACCAGGCCTGCGGCCACGCCCTGGAGCGGCTCGCCGCCCTGCACGGATTCACCCCGCGCCGGGTGCACATGATCCAGGAGTTCCCGCCCACGCTCGCCCTGGTCGCGGCGGGGCACGGGGTGGCGATCGTGCCGTCGCTCGCCCTGCTCGACGTCCCGGACGGTGAGGTCGTCGTCACCGGCATCACCAACGTGGGCGCCAGGAAGCTGGACGCGGTGACCCGCCTCAGCCGCACCCGCTCGGGCGAGCCCGACCCGGTGCAGGCCGTGGTCATCGCGGCGCTCAGGGACGCGGCCGAGGAGTTGTCGGGACGGCTCGGAGCGCGCTGGAACGCGTCCTAGCCGCGGCTCGGGCCGTTTTCCGAGGTGTTCCGGCCGTGTTCCGGAGGTTCCCGGAGGTTCCGACCGTGTTCCGGGGGGTACGGCCTGTTCGGCCTTGCCGCCCGGCCGGTGGTCCGCGGGGCTAGTCGGTGACCTGCGGGCCGCTGATCCGCTCCAGCAGCCTGGCCAGGCGGTCGCGCAGGCCGGGGCGGCGGCCGACCTCGCCCGCGGCCATGCTCACCAGGTGCTGGGCTCCGTCGAAGGAGAACGGCGCCCGCTCGGGGACCGTCAGCGCGTCGTGGGCCAGCCCCGTCAGATCCGGGTCGCCGCCGTCGAGGGCCAGGATCGTCGTGCCTGTCCTACGGGCGTCGCTCACCCGTTCCAGCAGCGCCTCGGGGGCGCGCTCCTCGGCCACCACGAACAGCGTCTCGCCCCGCCCGGCCCGCTCGATCCGCTCCAGCCCGACCCGCAGGTGCGCGGGCGCTCCGGGGGCGGGCGCCCAGCGGACCAGCGTCGGGGTGAGCTGGGGGATCCCGGAGATTCTGGCCTCGTCGCTCAGGTGCGCGGTCAGATGCCAGGGTTCCTCCTGAGGAGTGCCCACCAGCAGCAGCCCGCCGGGGGAGCGCGTCGCGCGAAGGGCGAGGCCCAGCTCACGGGTCCGCTCGACCCAGCCGGTCGAGGCCAGGATTTCACGCAGCAGCGTCACCGACCCAGCGTCCATCGCTCCATCGTGCCCCAGACCCCCCGCGCCGATCCCGGAAACGCGCCCCTGAGATGATCGGGGCAGGCGATATGGTCGCTGGAGTCCGGCCCTTAGGGGTCGGGGGACGATGAGGAGTGGTGAGTGAGCACTGACATTCCGGACGTGAGCAAGATATCGATCGGGATCCTGGGCGGGACCGGCGACCAGGGCAAGGGTCTGGCCCGGCGGTTCGCCCTCGCCGGTCACACCGTGCTGATCGGCTCACGGAGCGCGGGACGGGCTCAGGCGGCGGCGGAGAGCGTCGGCGGATCGGTGCGCGGCGCGGACAACCCGGCCGTGGCGGCCGAGGCCGACGTGGTGATCGTGGCCATTCCCTGGGACGGGCACCGCTCCACGCTGGAGTCCCTCCGCTCCGAGCTGGCCGGGAAGATCGTCGTCGACTGCGTCAACCCGCTCGGCTTCGACAAGCAGGGTGCCTACGCGCTCGCGGTCGAGGAGGGCAGCGCCGCCCAGCAGGCGGCCGCCGTCCTGCCCGACAGCCGCGTGGTCGCCGCCTTCCACCACGTCTCGGCCGTCCTGCTGCTGGACCCCGAGGTCGACGAGATCACCCTGGACGTGCTCGTGGCGGGTGACGACCGTGAGGCCACCGACATCGTCCAGGCGCTGGCGGGCCGGATCCCCGGCATGCGCGGCCTGTACGCCGGTCGCCTGCGCAACGCCCACCAGGTCGAGGCGCTGACCGCCAACCTCATCTCGATCAACCGCCGCTACAAGGCCCACGCGGGCCTGCGCGTCACCGACGTCTAGCGATGACCGTCATCCCGATGGCCGGGCGCCGGGCCGTCGTTCCACCGGTGGCCGTTGAACGGGCTGGCTGGTCGAACCGGTGGCCCGTTGAACGGGGTGGTAGGTCGAACCGGTGGCCGTTGAACGGGTGACTGATCGAACAGGTGCCCGCTGAACCGGTGGCCGGTCGAATCGGTGCCCGCGGAACCGGTGGCTGGTCGAGCGGATGGCCGGTTGAGCGGATTCGGTCCTTGAACCGGGCCAATCTTGCCCGATTGGATCTGACAAATAGCGCGTTAACCGGACATCCTTGGCGTATGACTGATTTTCGTCCGGAGACCCGCACCGTCCACCTGCCCCAGCCTCCCCTGAACGGCAGCCGTTCCATCACGATGCCGCTCTACCAGACCTCCGGGTTCGTCTTCGACGACCCGGCCGTTTTCGCCGACGGGATGGGCCGTCCGGACGGCGCCTTCGTCTACGGGCGGCTGTCGAACCCGACGGTCCGCTCCCTGGAGGAGGCCGTCGCCGGGCTGGAGGGTGGCGTCGGCGCCGTGGCCACCGGCTCCGGGATGGGGGCCATCAACTCCGTACTCCTCGGCCTGCTGGAACCCGGCGACCACCTGATCGCGCAGAAGCCGCTCTACGGCGGCACCGCCGCGATGATCAACGACCTGGTGGGGCGGTTCCGGATCGAGGTCTCCTACGTCCCCGAGGACGACCCGGCGGCGCTGCGCGAGGCCGTGCGGCCGGAGACCAAGCTGGTCTACCTGGAGACCATCGCCAACCCGGTCACCCAGGTCGCCGACCTGCCGGGCATGTGCGCCGCGGCCCGCGAGGCCGGGCTGGTCTCGGTGGTCGACAACACCTTCGCCTCCCCGATCCTGTGCAGGCCGATCGAGCACGGCGCCGACATCGTGGTGCACTCCACGACCAAGTACCTGAGCGGGCACACCGACGTGCTCGGCGGGATCGCCGTCTTCGCCTCCGACGAGCTGTACCGCAAGGTGTGGTACTTCACCACCAAGCTGGGCACCACCGCGGACCCGTTCGCCGCCTGGCTCACCCTGCGCGGCATCCAGACGCTGCCGCT
Organism: Streptosporangium vulgare; assembly: GCF_042428775.1. Taxonomy (NCBI): domain Bacteria; kingdom Bacillati; phylum Actinomycetota; class Actinomycetes; order Streptosporangiales; family Streptosporangiaceae; genus Streptosporangium; species Streptosporangium vulgare. Next base: position 250,895 of record NZ_JBHMBS010000001.1, read on the forward strand.
GCGGATGGAGCGTCACTGCTCCAACACCCGCGAGCTGGCCACCCGCCTGAACGCCCACCCCGCCGTCTCCGTCGTGCACTGGCCGGGACTGCCCTCGCATCCCTCGTACGAGCTGGCGGCCAAGCTCCTGCCCGACTTCGGAGGGGTCTTCTCCTTCGACCTGGTGGGCGGGCGGGAGGCGGGGGAGCGGTTCATGAGCTCGGTGAAGCTGGCCCTGCTGGCCCCGTCCCTCGGCGGCGTCGAGACGCTCATCCTGCATCCCGCGACCACCTCCCACCGCTCCCTGACGGCCGAGGAGCTCGCCCGGCACGGGATCGGCGAGGGCACCGTACGGGTGGCGGTCGGCATCGAGCACGTCGAGGATCTGTGGGCCGATTTCGAGCAGGCACTCGCCTGACGTCGAGGGCAGCGGGGTCCGCGGTGTCTCCCGCACCGCGGCACGAGGCCGTCCGAGAGGCCGAGCGGTCATTTCAAGATCTTTTCATGGGGAGGGAGCACGCGTGAGCGTGTCGTTCGAGGACGTGGAGCAGGCCGCCGGGCGCATCGCGGGACACGTCCTGCGCACGCCGGTGGCAGAGGTGTCGCCGGGGCTGTTCCTGAAGCTGGAGGGGCTGCAGCACTCGGGGTCGTTCAAGGCGCGCGGAGGCTTCAACCGCGCGCTGGCCGCGGAGGAGATTCCCGAGGCCGGGCTGATCGCGGCGAGCGGGGGCAACCACGGCATGGCGGTGGCGTACGTGGCGCGCGACCTCGGCGTCCAGGCGGAGATCTTCGTGCCGACGGTGGCCAACCCGGTGAAGGTCGCCGGGCTGCGCGCGCTGGGCGCGAAGGTGACCCAGATCGGCGCCGTCTACGCCGACGCGTACGAGGCCTCGGTCAAGCGCGCGGCCGAGACCGGCGCCCTGGACATCCACGCCTACGACCAGGCCGAGGTGGTCGCGGGGCAGGGCACGATCGGCCTGGAGATCCTGGAGCAGACCGGGGGCGTCGACACGGTCCTCGTCGCGGTCGGCGGCGGCGGGCTCGTCGCCGGGATCACCGTCGCCCTCGGCGGCCGGGCCCGCGCGGTCGCCGTCGAGCCCGAGCTCATCCCGACCCTGCACCGGGCCCTGGAGGCCGGCGGGCCGGTCGGTGTCGAGGTCTCGGGGGTGGGGGCCGACGCCATGGGCGCCAGCCGGGCGGGCGAGATCGCGTACGAGATCACGAGCGCGGCGGGGGTGCGGAGCCTTCTGGTCTCCGACGAGGCCATCGTCGAGGCGCGGCGCGAGCTGTGGCGCAGGCACAGGGTCGCCGTCGAGTACGCGGGCGCCGCGGCGTACGCGGCCCTGCTGTCCGGCGTCTACACCCCGGCCCCCGGTGAGCGGGTGGCCGTCGTCGTGTGCGGCGCCAACACCGACCCCGCCACGCTCGCCTGACGCCTCGCGCGTTCCGTACGACGAAGGCCGCCCCGGCGCCGCCAGGTTCTCCTGGGGCACCGGGGCGGATCAGCGCCGGTCACCGGTTCCGCGACGCCCGGAGGCGGCGCGGTCCCGGGCGGTCAGCGGTAGCTGTGCTCGGCGGTGGGGAAGGCGCCGGTCGACACCTCGTCGGCGAAGCTGCGCACGGCCCTGTCCATCTCGTGGGCGAGGTCGAAGTACTTCTTGACGAACTTGGCGGGGCTGGCGGTCAGGCCCATCAGGTCCTGCCAGACGAGGACCTGGGCGTCGGTGCCCGGCCCGGCGCCGATGCCGATCGTGGGGATCGACAGGGACGCGGTGACCCGCTCGGCCAGGTCGGCGGGGACGCACTCCAGGACCACCGAGAACGCGCCGGCGTACTCCAGGTCCTTGGCGTCGGCCATCAGCTCGTCGCCCGACTGGCCGCGGCCCTGCACGCGGTAGCCGCCGAGGGCGTTCACCGACTGGGGGGTCAGGCCCAGGTGGGCCATCACCGGGATGCCGGCCGAGACCAGGGCCTCGACCTGGGGAAGCACCCGCCGCCCGCCTTCGAGCTTGACCGCGTGGGCGCCGGCCTCCTTCATGAAGCGGGCGGCCGTCTCCAGGGCCTGCTGGGGAGAGGACTGGTAGGAACCGAACGGCAGGTCGGCCACGACCATCGCGCGGGAGGAGCCGCGGACCACGGCCGCCGTCAGGGGCATGAGATCGTCCACCGACACGGGCAGTGTCGAGTCGTACCCGTACACGACCATGGCGGCCGAGTCGCCGACGAGCAGCACGGGGATGCCGGCCTCGTCGAAGACCCTGGCGGTCATCGCGTCGTACGCGGTGACCATCGGCCACCGCTCGCCACGCTCCTTGGCGGCGGCGACGTCGCGCACGGTGATCCTTCGTCCAGCCTGGCCGCCGTAGAGAGAGGTCGGCCGGTTGGTGACGGAAGAGGACATGGGACCTCCAGTGAAGTCTCGAGGCGCCCCTGTGGCGTCCCCGGACGGTTTCGATGATTGCACGCGTACGACAGGTTCAACAGACCCGACCGGCGTGGTAATCCAACGGGCGGTTGCGAGGGGCATGTGATGTTTTCGTGCTTTTAGTCCGATATATTCGCGCGCTCGCTCCGGTAACGGAGCGTAAGTGGTGGGTGTGTCCGGGCGGTGCCCCGGTGGTGAAGGCGCCTTCCGGTGCCGGGCGTCGTGCCGTGCGGCACGTTCGCGGGGGTGGCGCGGCCGGGGTGCGGGTGATGTGTGACACATCCGGGACGTTCGGCGGTACGGGCGCCCGGGTGGTGACGGGCGGGGACGCGCTGGCGTTCAAGGGATGACGGGCGGCGATGCGCGGGCGTTCGAGGGGTGACGGGCGGCGACGCGCTGGTGTTCCAGCGGTGACGGGCGGCCGGGCGCGGGCGGAGCGGGGCATGCCCTGGGGATTTTCGGCAGGCGGTGCGCGGTGCCTCGGCAGGTAATCCGGTGGCGGATGTGTCAGGGGCGTACGGCACAATGCTCGCGGAGGTAAGTAATCACAATGGCTTTCGAACCTTACCGCCGCCTGCTGGCTATCCCGGGCGTGCGGTCGTTGCTGCTGGTGGGGCTGGTCGCCCGTATTCCCTCGACCGCGGTCGCCATCACGCTGACGATGCACGTCGTCGACCCCAGCGGGCTCGGGCTCGGCTTCGCCGCGGCGGGCCTGGTGACCATGGCGAGCACGGTGGGAATGGCGGTCGGCTCGCCGCTGGCCGGAAGGTTCGTCGACAGCCACGGCCTGCGTCCGGTGCTGGTGGTCACCACGCTCGCCCAGCTCGCCTTCTGGTCCACCGCGTGGGCGATGCCGTTCCCCCTGCTGCTCGCGGCCTCGGTGCCCGCGGGGCTGCTCAGCCTTCCGGTGTTCAGCGTGATCCGGCAGTGCCTCACGGCGCTGGTCCCGGTCGACCAGCGCAGGATGGGCTTCTCCCTCGACTCCATGATCGTGGAACTCTCCTACATGGCCGGTCCCGCCCTGGCGGTCGCGGGGGTGACCCTCCTCGGCAGCGTGCCCACCATGGGCCTCGTCGCGGCCGGCCTGGTCGCCTCGGGGGTGGCGCTGATCGCGCTGAACCCGCCCGTCCGCTCGGACGAGGAGCTCCAGGAGGTGGCGGGGAGGGTCCCGCGGCGCCTGTGGCTCACCCCGGGCATGTTCGGGCTGCTCGGCACGGTCGTCGCGGCGACCTTCGTGCTGGCCGCCACCGAGCTGTCCCTGGTGGCGACGATGAAGCAGGACGGCGACACCGCGTGGATCGGCCTGGCGATCGGCCTGTGGTGCGCCTACTCGCTGATGGGCGGGTTCGTGTACGGCATGCTGCCCCGAGGGGTGTCGCCGCTGATCCTGATCGGCGCCATGGGGGCGCTCACCGTCCCCGTCGGGCTGGTCGGCGGTGACTGGCACTGGCTGATCCTGGCCCTGGTGCCGGCCGGGGTGCTGTGCGCCCCCGCGCTGTCCTCCACGATCGAGACCGTGATCCGCTGGGTGCCCGCCGGGGCCCGTGGCGAGGCGATGGGCCTGCACGGCACGGCGCTGCTGATCGGCGGGGGCTCCGCGGCGCCCATCGCGGGAGTGATCATCGACGGTCCCGGTCCCGGCTGGGCCTTCGCCGCCGCGGGGCTGGTCGGTGTGGTGATGGTGCTGGTCGCCCTGCCGTTCTGGCGGCGCACCGCGGCCGTGGTCGAGGAACCCGTCCCGGTGGCCGCCTGACCTCGGCCTTGCCCGGATCGGGGACGCGCCCGATTCGAGGACGTACTCGATCGCGGGTGTCGCCTGTCCGGGACGTGCCGATCCTGGGCGCCGCCCGTCCCGGCCTCGCCGCTCTCGGTCGTCACCCGGTCTCGGCCGTCCTCCGGTCTCGGTACGTCACTTCGAAGGGCGCATCCCGAATTCGGGACATTTCACGATAAATACGAAACGATACGGTTGCGTATCGTAATGATCGGCGCTACGGTGGTGTTTCGAAACTCAAGCGTATCGAATACGGGGCCTTCGTGGAACAACAGCTCGGTCACCCGCGGCGGTGGCAGATCCTGGGAGTGCTGGTCTTCAGCCTCCTGGCGGTCGTGCTCGACAACACCATTCTCAACGTCGCACTGAAGACGATCGCGGATCCTGCGGTGGGCCTGGGGGCCACCCAGAGTCAGCTGGAATGGGCGATCAACTCCTACACGCTCGTGTTCGCGGGCCTGCTGTTCACCTTCGGGGTGATCGGCGACCGCACCGGGCGCAAGCGCATGCTCATGGTCGGCATGGTGCTCTTCGGCCTGGCCTCGCTGGCCAGCGCCTACGCCCAGGACCCCATGCAGCTCATCGTCGCCCGCGCGTTCATGGGCATCGGCGGTGCCGCGATCATGCCGGCCACACTGGCGATCATCTCCAACGTCTTCCCCCCGCAGGAGCGCGGCAAGGCGATCGGCGTCTGGGCCGGCGGGGTGGGCCTGGCCGTGGCGATCGGCCCGATCACCGGCGGCCTGCTCATCCAGCACTTCTGGTGGGGTTCGGTCTTCCTGGTCAACCTGCCGATCGTGCTGGTCAGCATGGTGCTCATCAGCCTGGTCGTGCCCGAGTCGCGCGACCCCAAGCCCTCCAGGCTCGACCCGGTCGGCGTGATCCTCTCCATCGTCGGCCTCGTCGCCATCACCTACGGCATCATCCGGGGCGGGGAACTGGCCACGATCGCCAGCGCCCAGGTGCTCGTGCCGACCATCCTCGGCATCGTCGTGCTCGCCGCCTTCGTCTGGTACGAGCGCCGTATCGACCACCCGGCCTTCGACGTCACCTACTTCCGCGACCCGCGCTTCGCCACCGCGGTCGGCATGATCGGCATCGTGTTCTTCGCGATGATGGGCGCGATGTTCTTCCTGGTCTTCTACCTGCAGATCGTGCTGGGCTTCAGCGCCCTGCAGGCGGGCGCCCTGATGATCCCCTTCGCCGCCGCACAGCTGATCTTCGCGCCGCTGAGCCAGCAGATGGCCGCGCGCTTCGGAGGCAAGCTGAGCGCCACCGTCAGCATGGTCGTCGTGGCCGCCGCGCTGGCCTCCTACGCGCTGATGGACCACAACACCCCGGTCGTCCTGCTGGAGATCGTGTTCTTCGTCCAGGGCGCGGCGATGGCGAACATCATGCCCCCGGCGACCACCGCGATCATGGAGGCGCTTCCCCGGGAGAAGGCCGGCGTCGGCTCGGCCATGAGCAACACCGTCCGCCAGGTGGCCGGCGCGCTCGGCGTCGCGCTTCTCGGCTCGCTGCTCTCGGCCACCTACCGCGACCAGATCGCCCCCGCCCTGGTGGGCCTGCCCGACCAGCTCAGGCACCTGGCGGGCGAGTCGCTGACCGGCACGCTGGGCGTGGCCCAGAGCCTCGGCGCCCCAGGCGCGGCGCTGATCGAACCGGCCAAGCTCGCCTTCGTCGAGGGCATGCACATCACCGCCCTCGTCTCCGCGATCATCGCGCTGGTCGGAGCCCTGGTCGTGTTCAGGTGGCTGCCCGGCAAGCCCTCCGTGGCTCCCGCCCCTGAGGAGATCAGTCGAGACAGGGAACCGGCGGTAGTGTAGGAACGCTATGACGACCACCGATGAGATTCAGGCGGCCGGGGCTCGGACGCCCCGCCCGGCGGGCCGTCCCCGCAGTGCCAGGGCGGAGAAGGCCATCATCGACGCGGCCCTCGACCTGATCGGGGAGAGCGTGGGTATCTCCGAGCTGTCGATCGAGGCGATCGCGGCTCGCGCGGGGGTCGGCAAGACCACGATCTACCGGCGCTGGTCGAACAAGGAAGACCTGCTCGTCGACGCGCTGGCCACCCTCAAGTCGCCGCTGCCCCCGGTCGCGGGCGTCTCGGTCCGTGAGGATCTCGTCGCCTACGCGCGGGTGTTCCTGCGCGACGCGTGCGACGCGCGCAACCGCTGCGTGATGAACATCGCGATGAACGAGGCCGAGCGGCACCCCCGCCTGGTGGAGCGCATCCGCCAGGCGACCATCGAGCCGCGCAGGGCGGCGATCACCGCCCTGCTGCGGCGCGGCGTCACCACCGGCGAGCTGCGGACCGGCCTCGACGTCTCCATCGCGATGGCGAACCTGGTCGGCACCGTCATGTGGTACGTCCGCACCGAGGGTGTCGGCGAGTGCACCGCCTCCTCCGACCTGGCCGAACGGATCGTCGACCACCTCCTGGCGGGCCTCGGTTCCTGAGGCTCTCCCCGCACGCGGCCGTCCAGGACCTCTCGTACGGGCGGCGTCATGGATGTCGTGCCGAGACCCCGGCGGTGAACGCCGGGGTCTCGGCGTCTCGGGGTGCTCCGGCGTCTCAGGTCCGGTGCCCCGGCCTCCGGTGCCCCGGTTGTCTCGAACGTGAGGCGTCGTGTTCCCGCGCCGGGCGGAGACCGTCCCCTCGTCCGGTTCGGTCCAGATGCTTCGCGATCGGATTTCGCCCGGCTCGGCTTAGCGAGGCCCGACCTGCCCCTTTCCCGGCTCGGGCGCCTCGCGACCGGAGGTGAGGCGTCAGCCGCCGAGGTGGTCGAACTCGCCGAGCTTCACGCCCGCGATGAAGACGTCCCATTCGGCCCGGGTGAAGAAGAGCTTCGGCCCGCCGGGGTTCTTGGAGTCGCGCAGCACGTGCAGGGCGCCGAGGTCCGCCTTGTGCCCGGTGCGAGAGGCGCCGACGACGGCCACCTCGACGCAGTTGCCGCCGCTGGAGCCGCTCAGGGAGGATTTGCGCCAGGTCGCGCCGGTCAGGTCTGCTGCCATTCCGTCATCACCTTCGCTATGAGGTCGGCGCTCGCCCGCGCGGGCAGGGCCGCCGAGCGGACCGCTTCGTATCGCCTGCAGATCGCCGCCACGTCACGAGGATGGTCCGTGACGTGCCCTACGGCAGCGGACTCCACGAATACACTATCCAGGCTGCCCTCGGCGCTCGCAATGAAGAATCCTCCCTCCAGGCCCGCGATCGCACCGCCGGTCACGTAGGCGCCTTTGGGAACGACCTGGATGGAGATGTTCCTGCGCTCGGACGCGGTGAGAAGCGCGGCGAGCTGGTCGCGCATGATGTCCGGACCCCCGACGCCCCGGTGCAGGACTCCCTCGTCGAGCACGGTCCACAGCGGCGGAGGGTTGTCGCGCGCCAGGATCTTCTGACGCTCCAGGCGGGCGGTCAGCAGCTCCTGCACCCGCTCGTCGGTCACCCCCGGATAGGCCTCCAGGATCGTACGGGCGTAGTCGGGGGTCTGGAGGAGGCCGGGGACCAGCAGTGGGTCCCAGCCCCGCAGGGTGTGGGCCTGCCGTTCGATGTCCACCCAGGGGCGGAAGCGCGGCGGGAGGACGCCGTAGGTCAGCATCGGCCAGATCCGGATGAGCACGCCGTTGGCGTCGAGCACCCGGTCACACCGCTCGGTGAAGTCGAGCGACGGGTTGCGCCTGGCCCTCTCGACCATGCTGACCAGGCCGGTCGAATAGGCGATCTGCTGGGCCAGCTGCTCCTGTGACAGTCCGGCCTGATCACGCAGGCGGCGAAGCTCGGAGGCGAAGAAGGTGAGCGGGCTGGCCTCACCGTCCGGCTCAGGCAGGGCGGGCATCGCGGGCTCCTTTCCCGCGCCGGGGCCGCCGAGGGGCCGACGCGTGCTTCGTCATGGGATCACTACGAAAAGTAATGGCCCGTTGCCTTAATAGGAAGCGCGTATCCGGAACGCGGTGAAAAGTGCTATGGGTTCGCAGTCGAGGGCTCCGCCGGATGCATATTTCCCGGGCGGCCGCCAGCCTTTTCTTATCAACATCTTCAGTTGTTGAGAATTCGCGATAATCTGTTGGGGCCTTGTTTTCTGACGTCTCGCCCCGAGGAGGCCGGGTCGAATGGCGGAGTTTGTCGGCATTGATCCGGCGGGGGCGCGACGTCTCATCACCTCCATGGACGACGCCGTGCAGCGCGCCCGGACGCTGAGACCCTCGCTGTCGGCCTCCATCGCCGAAGCCGGCACCGACTGGCCCGCCGGACCGGGCGCCGAGGCGCTCGACGGTGTCGGACGTTTCCTTGACGAGACGCGGCGGGATCTGACCTGGCGGATCCAGACGATCGAGCGCGTCGAGGGTGCCACTTCACAAGGAGGCCTCAGAGCGGCGGAGTTCGCGTTCGGCGACGCGGAGGCCGCCCGGACCGCCGGAACACTCGCCGGAAAACGAACCCTGGCGGCATGGCAGGCATATCAGAGGGATCCCAGCGTCCAGAACTGGGAGAAGGTCCAGGAGGCGCTCAGGGAAGGGAAGGGTAAGACCGTCGACGCCGCCTATTCGGCGGGACTGCTGACCACGCTGGGCACAGGCGCTTTCGCGGGCATCTTCGCCGCGGTGAGCGTGAGAAACCAGAACGACGCGCGTGGTTACAGCCCGGTCGACCTGGCGAAGGCGAAAAAGGACCTGGGCCCGCTGGCTGAGGCGTTCGCCTCGACGGACGCGGCAGGCACCCTTCCCAAAGAGCTGCGCGACCGCGCGTTGGGAGATCTGCCCATCGCGGACATGGCGGCGCTGCTCGGCCTGGCCCGCCAGTCGCGGGAATTCCTGGTCCAGGCCGGAACCGCACTCGCTCAGCGGAGCGGTCATCGTGAAGACGAGGAAGACTGGAACACCTACTGGCTGGTCAAGGCGTTGAGCCAGAACGGTGAGGCGACCCAGGAACTGCTTGCCTCCGGCGACAACGCCACACTGTTGCTGCGTCCCGAGGTGGTCAACGACGGGGGCCGCCCAGGATTCAAGAAGTTGCTCGCCACCGCCTTGGACAAGGCGCTGGCCCCCGGCGCGGGAGCCGCCACTCTCCGCAGGGATGCCTGGATCAATGTCATCAAGGTGTTCGGGGACAAGACGGCATGGCCATCTCTGCTCCCCGAACCAAGCAAGCTGGAATACTTCCCGCCTCTGGACGGCCAGCCGTCGGACAAGCGTTATCTCCCTGGCGACACCAAGGTAATACCTGTTCCTTCCCCGATTGGCCAGGTCCTCGCCAGGCACATCTCCCAGTATTTTCCCGAACTCGCCGTCGTCTGGAGCAGAGAACACGACTCTCTACCGGTGGCCCCGGGTGAGGGGTGGCGGAATCTCGACGCGGAATCGGTGGTGAACTTCTTTGGCGGGCTCTTGCGTGATCCGGCGGCGCTGTCACCACTCAGAAGCGGATATGGCGACTTTCTAGAAGATCTCGATCTGGGTAAGGAACATCCGTTCGGCAACGCGTCCACGGAAGAGGGAAGAGAAGGGCAGCGCCGAGCTTTCTACGACAAGGCGGTAAGGGCCGGGGCGCTCGCCTCGTTGTTTTTCAGTGGTTTACACGAGGCTGATCTCGACGCGGAGGAAACTCGCAAGTTCACTGTTGAGTTCTTGTTTCTCCCTCTGGACGCGCTGGTTGGCGGCTGGGCGGGTCATCTCCTTGCGGACTCCGTCCTGGCTGGGGCGGCGGCGTCCAAAGCCGTCGATCTCACCTGGAAGAACACCCTGCAGGACGAGATCGAGAATTTTCTGGACGAGGGATCGCCTGAAGAGGCATCGGATCTGGTTGATGTGCTTGTCGACGGCCAGCTATCTGCTTTCAACGCCTCGCGTGAAAGTCACGGCCAGCCGCCACTCGGTGAATCGGATCTCCGCCAGCTCAAGGACATTTTCTACGGACGACTGGAACCGGTACTGGAAGCGGCCCTGAGAGTGCGCGGAGGATGACCGATGGCTGAGCATGCTGAATTGCTGCGTCTCGCGAATGAGAAAGAGCTGCTCGCAGACCGCTTCGATGGCTATGTGAAGAATCTGACGACGCTGTTCGATCAGATCAAGACCGAGTCGGTCCACGGCGAGCGCACCTGGACGGGGCCTGCGGCCCAGCGCTTCGATCATGACGTCGTTTGACGGCGATCGGACATGGACCGGCTCGCGGAACAGTGCCGAATGGCTGCAGGGAACCTGAAACGCTCTGCTCTGCGGCTTCGAGATCAGGCACGCCTTCTCGGAAATTCCTCGTGACTACTGGCTCGCCGGAAGGCAGTCAGTTTTACCTATCACTTCGATGTTGGGTTGGGAAGACTGTACGAGGACGATGAAGGTGATGCCTGGATCTTCTTTATGAAGGATCACGAAACTTCGCCCGGGCTGCACCCAGCTGGAATTCCGGTCAACTTTGTAGCCGACACGCATGAGTGCGTCCTGCAATGGGCGAGTGGTTAGGTCGGCTAACTGTGCGGGAGTGTACTGGTTGTCTTTCGCAAAGTCGCCGCTGAGCTGGTGAAAGCGAAATGCGGTGCCCTTTTCCGAGCAGCTTGTAAAATCGTTTCCGTCTTCCCCGGTTTTGTCGACGATTCTCTTGTTGACAGTGGGGTGTAGATATTCAAGCTTCCTGGCGTCCTTGGCCAGCGTTTGGGCGGCTTGGTCCAAGGTGGGGCCACTGGCGCCGCAGCCGACGGCCAGAAGCAGTATCAGGGCACATCCCGCGACATGACGCACCCTGTCGACTGTACTGATCGTTTCCCCGGCGGGGGAGCCCGACGTCCGGAAACGGCCTGGACGTCAGGTGGTGGTCTCGCGCCAGCGGTTGGTGATGGGGAGGCGGCGGTCGCGGCCGAAGTTCTTGGGGGTGATCTTCGGGCCCGGGGGATACTGGCGCCGCTTGTACTCGGCCAGGTCGACCAGGCGGATCACCCGGGTGACCAGGGCCGGGTCGTGTCCGGCGGCGACGAGTTCGGCGGAGCCCATGTCCTTCTCGACGTAGTCGTCCAGCAGCCTGTCGAGGATGTCGTACTCGGGCAGGGAGTCGGTGTCGCGCTGGTCGGGGCGGAGCTCCGCGCTGGGCTCCTTCTCGATCGAGCTCTCCGGGATCGGCGGCACCGCGAAGCCGTGCAGGAACTCGCCCGACCGGCCCGCCTGGGCGTTGCGCCAGCGCGACAGCTCCCAGACGAGGGTCTTGAGCACGTCCTTGATGGGCGCGAAGCCGCCCGCCGAGTCGCCGTAGAGGGTGGAGTAGCCGGTGGCCAGCTCGCTCTTGTTGCCGGTGGTGAGGACGAGGTGGCCGTGCTCGTTGGACAGGCCCATCAGGATCATGCCGCGCACCCGGGCCTGGAGGTTCTCCGCGGCCAGGCCGGAGAGCTCGATCTCCTTCTCGAAGCCGCTGACGATGTCGGCGATCGGCACGGTCCTGGCGTTGATCCCCTGCCGGTCGACCAGCTCCTGGGCGTCGCTCACCGAGTGGTCCGAGGAGTAGCGGGAGGGCATCAGCACCACGTGCACCCGGTCGGGGCCGATGGCGTCGGAGGCGATCGTGGCGGTCAGCGCCGAGTCGATGCCGCCGGACAGGCCGAGGATGACCGACCGGAAGCCGTTCTTGGCGACGTAGTCGCGGACCGCGAGGACCAGCGCCGAGTAGACCTCGGCGGTGTCGTCGAGGTGCTCGGCGATCGTGGGGGCCTGCGGCTCGTACGGCTCGACGGGACGGGCCGACAGCTCCAGCCGCTCCACCGTGATCACGGTGCCGTCGCCGGCCTCCACCTGGAAGGTGCCGAGTCCTCCGTACCTGGCCTCGGGCAGCTCCAGGTCCGTGATCAGCAGCTCCTCCGAGAAGCGCGCCGCGCGCGCGACCAGCTCGCCGGAGGCGGAGACGACCACCGAGTCTCCGTCGAAGACCAGCTCGTCCTGGCCGCCGACCTGGTTGACGTAGGCGAGCGCGCATCCCGCCTCGCGGGCGCGCCTGGCCACCAGGGCGAGGCGTACGTCGTCCTTCTCCCTCTCGTACGGGGAGGCGTTCGGCACCACGAGCAGCCCGGCTCCGGCCTCGGCCACCACCGCGACGGGGCCGCCCTCCTGCCAGAGGTCCTCGCAGACCGCGATCGCCACGTCGACACCGTGCAGCCGGAAGATCGGCAGCCGGTCGCCGCGGACGAAGTAGCGGTACTCGTCGAAGACACCGTAGTTCGGCAGGTGGTGCTTGGCGGTCTTGACGACCACCTGTCCCCGGTGCAGCAGCGCGGCCGCGTCGAGCGGGGCGCCCTTGGGCTGGCCGACGCGCGGGGCGAGCCGCGCGCGGTCCACGTAGCCGACCACCACGGGGATCTCACCGAGTCCCGCCTCGTCCAGCCGTCGCGCGGCCTCCTCGATCGCGGCGATCGACGCCTCCACGAACGAGGTGCGCAGCACGAGGTCCTCGACGGGATACCCGGTCAGGAACATCTCGGTGAAGACGACCAGGTGTGCGCCGCGGTCGGCGGCGCGGCGGGTCCACTCGACGAGCCTGTCCGTGTTGGCGGCGAGGTCACCGACGGCGGGATTGCTCTGGGCCAGGGCGATGCGGAGTTGAGCCACGTGGCCATCCTATTGGGGCGCGTCCGGAGCCCGCCGTCCAGGTGATCCCTCCTCGGCCGCCGGTGGACGAGCGCGGACGTCCGGTGGTGACCTCCCGGCGTCCGGCGCTGATCACCGGCCGCCTTCCGTCGTCGGGTGGCCCGGCTCACGCTCCGGTCCTTTCCCCGGTCCTCTCCCGGTACGGGGGCCGTCAGAAGCCGCTCAGGGGCCGGTCAGGGCTCTCGGCCGGTGGCGGGCCGATATCGCCGATATTAAGGCCCCCCGTGGGACTGAGGTCGCGAGCGACAGCCCCGATCGGGAGGCCTCACCTCTCCCTCGACATCACACGACGCCGCACGAGGTCACGGTGAACGTCGGCCGCGGGACCGTCCGGTGCCCGGCGGGCCTCCGGCGAGGTCGTGCGCGGAACCGCGGTGACCACGAACGCTCGAACCCGGGAGCCGGGGCCACCCGCCGGGTTCGCGACCGGCGGGTCCGGGTCTTCCCGGGTGTCTCCGTTCTTCGTTCTTCCCGGGTGTCACTGGGATCACCGGGATCGGGAGCGCGTCGTGGCCGCGCTCGTCCTGCTCCGCCGTCGGATCGGCGCCGCCGTCCGATCACGGTCGCAGGACGTGACGGTGCTCGTCGGTGACGGCGTCCCCGGCGTCCCCGGCATTTTCGGTGTCCCCGGCGTCCACGGCGTCCACGGTGTCCCGGGTGTCCCCGGCGTCCCCGGCGTCCCCGGCGTCTTCAGTGTTCCGGTGTCCCCGGTGTTCCGGTGTTCTTAGTGCGCCGTCCAGCAGAAGCGGGCGTATCCGGCGTCGTAGCCGTCCAGCCAACCTCTGTCGTAGTCGCTGGGTGGCCCGGCGGCGTAGCTCCGTGCCCTCCTGCGGCAGTCCTGTGCGGCGGCCCGGTAGCCGTTTCGGTATCCCCACCAGTAGTCCCTCGGGTCTTCCGTCGACGTGCTCGCGTCCGTCACGGCCTCTTTCTGCGCGGTGCTCGCCGCCACGCCCGGCTCGGGGTCCGGTGTGGCCGAGGCGGGTGAGAACGAGGCCGGCCCGAAGGCGAGGGCGGCGAGAAGCGCCGGACCGAGCACCATCAGCTGTCGCTTGCCATACATGGTCTTCTCCTTTGACCGGGCCGTGAGCAGGGTTCGCTCGACGGCCGTGAACAGGGAGAAAGATATAAGGCAATTCGTTCGGACTAAAGGACCGAACTGCTCATTTACCTATTTTCGGAGTAAGTTAAGAAGGGTCGGATTTTGCCTACCTTTTGTTCGTTTCTACAATTTTCGGGAAATTGTGATTTCTTGCTGGACATAGGAATTCATCGGCGTACGAACCGTAAAGGCCCGGTGAGGTCCGGGTGTGATGGGCGACGTGGCGGGAGAGCGCTCGACCCCGGCGGACGGGGATCTCGTCAGCCGATGACCCAGAGCAGTCCGAGGTTTTTCGCCCTGGCCGGCTCGGTCACCCGCTGGACCTCCCTGCCCGAGCGGGAGAGGACGACGATCGTGTTGGCGGCCGTGCCCTTGACGCGGACCGCCAGGCGGCCGTCGCTCAGATAGCGCGCGCCCAGCAGCCGCCCCCTGACCGGGATGGCGACCTTCGCGCCGGTCCTGGTGTCGTGGATCGACGGGGTGAACGACAGGGGCCAGGAGCCGTCGCCGCCCGGGGCGTTCGCGCCGATGGCGTTGACCACCACCCGGCGGCCGTCGGGTGACAGGCTCTCCACGTGGTTGGCGAGCCTGATGCCCGGGGCGCGGTGGGAGACCCGCCCCCTGGTGTCCAGGAGGTGGACTCCGTCGGTGTCGCCCGCGTACCCGGCGAGGGTCCTGCCGTCGGCCGACCAGGTCAGGTGACAGGGGCCGAGGGTCTTCCCGGCGTCGAGCCGGCCCCTGCCGTCGGCGCCGACCACGGCCACCGTCATCGCCTCGGCGGTGCCCTTCACCGGGTAGGCGATCCGCTTGCCGTCGGCCGTCCAGGCGGGGGTCAGGCAGGGGCCGCCGTAGGCGGCGTTCCTGGCGATCACCTTGTCCGTCACCCTGTTCGTGCCGGTCGCGGGAGCCGACGTGACGCGCAGCCTGTTCCTGTCGTCGATCCAGGCGACCTTCCGGCCGCCGGGCGCGACCGCGAACTGGCCCGCGAAGGACTCGCCGCCGACCGTCAGGCCGCCGGTCCAGCCTCCCCGGTGGGTCAGCACCTCGATCCCGCTCCTCCCGTGGCGGAAGTAGACGGCGCCCGAGACGGGAGCCGCCCCGTGTGCGGCGCTCCCGGAGCTCCCGGTGCTCGCGGTGCTCCCGGCGGATCCGGTGCTCCCGGCGGATCCGGCGAGCGCGGGAGTGGTGGCGGTGGCCGTCAGGGCGAGTGCGACGCCGGCGGCCAGGGCCCAGTGCTTCAAGGGGATCTCCTCGGGTGAATTGCTCAACGGTGGTTAGAGCCCCGAGAGGGCGAAAAGGTTTACCGCAGGCTCGCCGCGACCGGTGCGGCCGGGATCGGCAGCACGGCCTCCACGACCGTCCCGCCTCCGGGGGCCGCCGCGATCACGCAGGTACCGCCCAGCTCGGCGGCCCGCTCGCGCATGGAGAGCAGTCCGACCCCCGAACGCGGTCCCGAGGGCAGCCCGCCCCCGTCGTCCTGGACGCGTACCACCAGCGACTCCCCGCGCCGCAGCGAGATCACCGCGGAGCTGGCCTTCGCGTGCTTGCGGACGTTGGTGAGCCCCTCCTGCGCGATGCGGTACGCGGCCACCTCGGCCGCCGCGGGCAGATCGGACAGGTCGCCCTCGATCTCCACCGCGACCCGCGGCGTGCCCTCCTGCGCCAGGGCCCGTACGGCCCCCGCCAGGCCGAGTTCGTCGAGGGTGGGCGGGCGCAGGCCGTACACCAGTTCCCTGATCTCCTCGCTGACCGCGTCCATCCCGCCGCGCAGTTCGAGCAGGAGCCTGTCCGCCGAGGCGGGGGCGGTGCGCAGGCTGATCCTGGCCATGTTGATCGACATGGCCATGTCGGTCAGCGCGTGGCCGAGCCCGTCGTGCAGGTCCCGGCGCAGGCGGCGGCGCTCCTCCTCGCGGGCGGTGAGGATGCGCTCCCGGGAACGCTGCAGGTCGGCGGTCATCCGCACGGCGTGCGCCACATCGGCGACGTACGGGACGGCGGCCGCGACCAGGCGGCCGTTGTGCGCGGCGGCGAACCTGCGGGGGCCGGGGGAGCCGAGGAGCAGCCGCCCGACCGGCTCGCCGTGCCAGA
Organism: Streptosporangium vulgare; assembly: GCF_042428775.1. NCBI lineage: Bacteria > Bacillati > Actinomycetota > Actinomycetes > Streptosporangiales > Streptosporangiaceae > Streptosporangium > Streptosporangium vulgare. Next base: position 266,885 of record NZ_JBHMBS010000001.1, read on the forward strand.
CCAGCGGCACCCCGCGCGGCGCCGGGCCCAGCAGGCCGACCTGCACCTGCCTGGCGCCGGGCTCGTAGACCTCGACGGCGACGCCGGTGACGCTCAGCCAGTCCTTGACCACGGCGGCGACGGCGGCGAGCGCGTTGGCCGGCTCGGTCTCGCGGACCTCCCTGGCCAGGCGTGCGGCGAGTGCCCGCGGGTCGCCGCGCGTGCCGTACATGAGCCGGTCGACCACCCTCCTGAGCCGGTGCCGCAGCGGGCGGAAGACAATCCCGGCGAGCAGGGCCGCCACCAGGCCGCCGATCCGGTCGTACCCCGACAGGGCGAGCCCGGCGACCGCGCCGACCGCGTAGATGACGCTGACCGCGGCGATCAGCCCGGCGGCGACGAAGGCGCGGCTGATCACAGTGTCGATGCCGTAGAGCCGGTAGCGCAGCACCGAGAAGACGATGGCCACCGGGATCAGCCCGGTCCAGATCGTGCCGGCCAGCCACCAGGCCGGTCCGGCGAGGAGGAAGGCGACGTAGACGGCGAACGCGAAGACCGGCCAGGCGATCTGGCGGCGCAGTTCGGGGCCGGCCCGGCGGAAGCGCAGCACCATGGACACCAGTGCCAGGACCGCGAGGACCGAGATCAGGGAGACGGCCACCTCTCGCGCCGCCAGGTTGTACGGGGCGAGGAAGTCCACCGCGAGCGGGTTGGGGACGACCCGCGGCCAGGGATAGACCGCCGGGTCGGGGTCCGGGCGGGTGAGGTTCAGCAGCAGGTTCGCCAGGAACACGACCACGCCGACCGCGACCAGCGGCCGCCACCGCCGCGAGGGCAGCCGCCCGTCGGGGGAGTACAGCGGGACCAGGATCGCCAGCAGGAAGCCGCCGACCCCCTTCCCCGTGACCATGCTCAGGCGGAGGTACCCGGCCGACTCCATGTCGCCCGCCGCGGCGAAGGTGAACATCACCGCCTCGGAGAACGCGTTGACCGCGCACATCAGGCCGCCCACGCACATCAGCCACGCCGTGGCCGGACGCGCGCGGTGGGCCAGCAGGAAGGCGCCCACCACCGGGAACGTCAGTCCCGCGGCGAGGTCGGGCGTGGCCGGCTGCTCCGGCCCCCACTCGGGCGGCAGGTCGACGCGCAGCACGAGGCCGACCACGGTGAGCCCCACCGAGAGGACCGCCATCGTGACGGCGGCGAGCCGCCGCGGGGAGCGCAGCAGCCCGCGGACGAGCGAGGTGACGGGCCAGGAGGGGGCGTCCTCGGTCACGGTGACCGCGTCGACGACCCGCCTGGGCACGCCACCGGTGCCGTCGAGCACCCGGCCGCGTCCGCGTGGCCGCTGGGACACGGCTATCTGCCCACGTCGCCGGGGTTGACCAGCCCGGACTCGTACGCGGTGACGACGAGCTGGGCCCGGTCGAACAGCCCGAGGTGGTCGAGCAGCTTGACCACCGACCGCGAGACCGACCGCTCGGGGACCGCCAAGGTCGCCGCGATCTGCCGGTTGGTCAGTCCCCGGGCGACGAGCTTCATCAGGTCGAGTTCCGCGTCGCCGAGACCGGCGAGGCCGGGCGGCGCCGACGGGTCGGTGCGCCCGGCGAAGGCCGCGATCAGGCGGGTGGTGACGGCGGGGTCGATCAGCGCGTCACCGGCCTGCGCGGCCCGCATCGCGGTGATGAGCTGCTCGGGCGCCGACGTCTTGAGGACGAACCCGCTCACCCCGGCCCGCAGCGCCGCGTAGAGGTTGTCGTCGGTGCCGAACGTGGTCATCATGACGACCTTCGGCGGCGCCGCGTCGGCCAGGATCCTGCGCGCGGCGGTCAGCCCGTCCAGCCTGGGCATCTGGATGTCCATCAGCACCAGGTCGGGGGAGGTCTCCCTGACGACCGTGATCGCCTGCTCGCCGTTCTCGGCCTCCCCGACGAGCTCGAAGCCGGGTTCGCTGTCCAGCACCACGCGCAGGCCGGTGCGGACCAGCGCCTGGTCGTCCACCACCACGACCCGCAGCCCCGGCAGCGTCCGCTCCTCGGTGGACGTCGTGCGCGCCGGCGGTTCCGCGGGCGGGTGGAGGTGCACGGCCTGGGCCAGCATGTCGGACTCCAGGCGTTGCAGGGTGGCGCCCAGGTCGAGGCCGAGCTCGTCGCGGAGCATCACCCTGGCGCGCCGGAGCGCTCCCAGCGCGTCCCCCTGCCTGCCGTTGCGGTACAGGGCCAGCGCGAGCAGCCGCCAGGCCTCCTCCCGCAGCGGGTGGGCCGAGGCGTGCGCCTCCAGGTCGGCGACCAGGGCGCCGGAGTGCCCCAGCAGGAGCCCCGCGTCGGCCCGGCGCTCGACCGCGATCAGCCGCAGCTCCTCCAGCCTGCCCGCCTCGCTCACCGCCCACGGCAGGTCGGAGAACTCGGCCAGGGCCGGGCCGCGCCAGAGCGCGAGGGCGGCGTCCAGGCGTTCCCACACCTTGGCGGGCTCGCCGCTCGTCTTGACCGCGTTCTCGAAACTCCAGGTGTCGACCTGGCCGGGCGAGGCGCGCAGGGCGTACCCGGGCGGAGCGGAGACCAGGACCTCGGCCTCCTCCCGCGGCGCGCGACGGGGTTCCAGTGCGCGCCGCAGCCGCGACACGTATCCCTGGATGGTCGACAGGGCCTGGGCGGGAGGCTCGCCTGGCCACAGCTCGTCGATGAGCATGGTCACCGGGACGGCGCGGCCACCGGCGACGAGGAGCCGGGCCAGCACCGCCATCTGGCGCTGGCCGCCGAGGTCGAGGGGTATCTCACCATGACGGGCCTGGAACGGGCCTAAAGCACGAAATGTCAGCATTGCAGGCGCAAGGGTAGGGCTACCTGGACCAACGTCATAGGGCAATACTCACCATCGTTCGCGAGCCGTAAGAAATCATCGGTGGTCAGATCTCCACATTCAACTTCACCGGGAGCATCGCCTCGACCACGGTGCCCCCCTCGGGGGGCGTGGTGATCACGCATGTCCCGCCCAGTTCGGCGGCGCGCTCGCGCATCGACGCGAGCCCGACCCCCGAGCGGCGCCCGGAAGGGACGCCGACCCCGTCGTCGCTCACCCGGATGCTCAGGTCGTCCTCGCCCCGCTCCAGCGACACCCGCACCGTCGCGGCGGCCCCGGCGTGCTTGCGCGCGTTGGTCAGCGCCTCCTGCGCGATCCGGTACGCGGCGACCTCGGTCGCCGCGGGCAGGCCCGGCAGCTCGCCCCTGACCTCCACGGCGACGCCGGGGCCCGCCATCTCCGCCACGGCCCCGGCCAGCCCGAGGTCGTCCAGCGCGGGCGGCCGCAGCCCGTACACCAGGTGCCTGATGTCACTGGTGACGCCGTCCATTCCGGAGCGTAGCTCACCGAGCATGCGTTCGGCCGTCTCGGGGGAGGCCCGCAGGGAGAGCCTGGCCGCGTTGATGGACATCGCCATCCCGCTGAGCGACTGGCCGAGACCGTCGTGCAGGTCGCGGCGGAGGCGGCGGCGCTCCTCCTCGCGGGTGGTGACGATCCGTTCCCGGGAGCGCCGCAGCGCGCCGACCAGCCGGACCGCGTGGGCGGCGTCGGCCACGTACGGCGTGAGCGCGGTGATGACCCGCTCGTTGTGCGCGGCCGGCAGGCGCCGGGCCCCGGGAGGGCCGATGAGCAGGCGGCCGACGGGCTCGCCGTGCCAGACCAGCCGGATGTCGCGCGTCACCTCCTCCAGCGTCCCCACCGTCGACTCCTCGGGCCAGCCGCCCTGGAAGCGCACGCCCGTACCGGTGACCGCCAGGCCGTCGCGCAGCACCTCCAGGGCCGCGGCGAGCCCTCCCTCGGGGTCGGTGCGCTGGAGCCTGCGCCCGAGCTCGGCGGCGAGCGCCACCGGGTCGCCCCTGCCTCCGTACAGGAGGCGGTCGGCGCCGCGCTGGAGCACCCGCCGCATCGGGTGGAAGAACGCCCCCGCGCAGAGGGCGGCGACCAGGCCGCCGATCCGGTCCACGTCCGACAGGAACAGGCTGGAGGCGGTGCCCACCGCCACGTACACCCCGCCGATCACGCCGACCAGGCCCGCGCCGACCAGCGTCCTGGTGATGAGCGTGTCGATCCCGTAGAGGCGGTGCCGCAGGACCGAGAAGGTGATCGCGATCGGGACCAGCGGGATCGTGAACGACGCCAGCCACCACACCGGGTTGCCCACCACCCAGGGGACGATGACGGTGGCGATCGCGGCCAGCGTCCAGACGATCTGCCCGCGCTCCTCGCGACCGGCCCGCCGGAACCGCGCGGCCATCGAGGCGAAGGCGAGGATCATCATCGCGTTGGTGAGCATGTCCAGCGAGAACCGCAGGGGGTGGGGGGCGCTCGCGTACCGCTGCCCGGCGAGGGGCATCAGGTCCGTGACGAGCACGTCGGCCGCGAGGACGGCGACGGAGCCCCAGACCAGTGCCCGCCAGCGCGGGGACGGCGGTTTCCCGTCCGGATAGAGCAGCGGCAGCAGCACGGCCAGGAAGAGGATGGTCAGCTTCCAGCTCACCCCGGCGACCGTCCGGACCACCTCGGGCAGGACCATCCACTCCCGCGCGGTGTCCAGGAGCGCGAGGTTCACCGTGAGGCTGTTCAAGGCGGAGCACAGCCCGCCCAGGCAGAGCAGCCAGCCGATGACCAGCCGGGGCCGGTGGAACACCAGCAGCGCCCCCAGGACGGGGAACGCGGCACCGGCCACGTCCTCGGGCGCGAACGGCAGCGGCGTGTAGAAGGGTTGCGGGAGCTGCGCCGTGACCCAGATGTTGACGCACTCCATCGCCACGGACGCGGCGGCGACGAGCACCGCCGTGACCCGCAGCTGGACGGGCGTCAGCCTCGGGATCCCCCGGTACAGCCCGCGCATGATGATTTTGGCCCTTCATTTTGTGCTTAAAGGGACCTTAACCGGCGCAGACCGCAATTCAATCAACGAGTGATCAACGCTGGTTGGATCCCGCACGGGCCTCGGAGCCGGTCCGGCCGTCCGATCGTCCGGGCTTCGCCGTGTCGCCGTGTCGCCGTGTCCCGGGGCCGGGTCCGGGTCCGGCCACCTGAGCCGCGCGGGCACGTTCGCCGCGCCCCGGAGCCGGTCCGCCCATCGGGGCCCGCCGCGCCGCGCGCCGCGACCCCCACCCGGGCGGGTCCGCGCGGGTGGGGGCGGCCGGTCACGGGGTCACGGGGTCACGGTACGTCGTACCGGCTGGACTCCAGGAGCCATTCCAGCTGGGCCCTCGGCGCGGTGAGGAAGGCGCACGCGACCTTGCTGACGTCTCTGGCCTGGCCCGTCGAGAACCCGAACCGGTCGAACAGCGCGGGCAGCCGCCGCGCGGAGGTCCGCAGGTCCTCGGCGCGGGCGGCGATCCGGTCGTTCACCCAGGCGACGGCTCCGGTGTCGGAGAGCCCGAACGCGGTCGCGGCGACCGTCACGTAGTTGTGCACGTCGCCGTTGGCCCGTTCCTTGTGGTGCGAGGCGACGTCGTTGCACCAGGCGGTGACGTCGTTGCAGGCGTCCACCAGCGTCCGCCAGGTCGTGCTCTCGCGCAGTCCCGCGGGCACCTCCACCCCCAGGCAGGGCTCCACCAGGTCGAACAGGTAGGGGCCGGCGGTGCCGCGCCGCAGCCGCGGGTACTCCGCGGGGGAGGGCACGCGGCCCGCGCAGCGGTTCTCGGCCTCGGTACGGCAGGCCTCGCCCTGCGCCGCCAGCCCCGCCAGGAACCGGTGCCGCCACCGGGGGCTCATCCGCCCGGCGGTGGCCCTCCAGAGGTCGCCGAAGGCCAGCTCGACGGGCGAGGAGGCGAGGGCGGGCGCGCGCGCGACGAGGCCGAGCCGCGCGAAGGTGGCCTCGACGATCTCGGCCGCGCGCCCGGCGGGCTTCTCGTCCCACTCGTCGTCGAAGTGGAACAGCCAGGTCAGCCATTTGGCGAACAGCAGCGCCGACTCCACGCCGAACCCGCAGAAGGCACGGCCCGCCATCCGCTCGAACCCGGCGCCGGCGGGAGGTTCGAGCCCGACCTCGCGGGCCCAGACGGCCAGCTCGGCGCCGACCAGGTCGACCGAGGGGTGCATCGGGCACGGCGCCGACATCACCGGCACGAGCTCGGTGAGGGGCAGCAGCAGCGCCGCGGCCACTCCCGAGGGCCGCGGCGGCTCCGGGCAGCCCGGTGTTCCGGCGGGCGCGGCGGACGAGGGGAGCGAGGGGGACGAGGGGGAAAGGGAGAGTGACATCGAGTGCGGCAAGGGCTGTGGGTGGGGTCGGGAACGGGTGAGGGGGTCGCCGAAGGTCGGGGTGCGGGCCACTACAGCGGACCGAACAGCCAGTTGCCGGCCGCTTCCGGATCGGCGCTCGTGTAGAACTGCCGGGTCGCCTCCACCAGCTCGCCCACGGACACGACGCCGTCGCCGTCGCCGTCGAGCCGCTCGAAGGTGGCCCGCACGTCCTCGCGCGGGGTGCCGAACGCGGCCATCATGGTCCAGAACTCGTCCGGCCCCACGGCCCCGTCGCCGTCGGTGTCGCACAGGCCGGCCACCGCCTCGGCGGCGGGCGCGAACACCGCGTCGAAGCGGTCGCCCTCGATGAACGCGGAGGTCATGCCCGCGCGGAACTCCTCGGACGAGATGGCGCCGTCACCGTCGGTGTCGATCTCCGCGGCGAGGGTCCGCCAGATCCCCTCGAAGCCCTGGGCGAGCCTGTGGCCGGCCGGGGAGGTCGGCGACTCGCCGAAGCCGACGAGGATCCGGGCGCCGAGGCCGAGAAGGTCCTCGCGCTCGATCGATCCGCTGCCGTCGACGTCCATGTGCCCGAAGGCACGGTCGAGCTTGTGATTGAGGAGCATGCTGCTCATCGTTACTCCAGCATTACGTGTTGACATCAAACCGTTACCCTAGGTGACGATAGCGGGGTGTTTCCAGGAGCCGCTCCAGGTAAGCCCGGGGGATGGTCAAGAAAGCGCATGCCACCCGCGTCACCTCGCGGGAGGCGGCGAAGCCCAGACCGTGCCGCTCGGTGAGCGCGGGGATCGCGCGGGCGGCCGTCCACAGCTCCTCCACGCGGGTGGCGACCCTGTCGATCTTCCCTTCTTCCGCCTCCGGATTGGAGCGTTCCAAAAAAATGGTGCCCTCATGGCCGTGTCCGGCCACCGCCTCCTCGCACCAGGCGGCCACGTCGCCGCTCGCCTCGACGAGCGCCCGCCACCGCGGGCTCCGCCGTACCGGGGCCGGCACCTCCACCCCCAGGCACGGCTCCACCAGGTCGAACAGGTAGCGGCCGAAGGCGTCCCCGTACGGCTCCGTGTGATCGCCGGGATCGCCGGCCGAGGGCGTCCCGGCCGAGGTGGGCCCGGCCGAGGGCGTCCCGGAGCCTCCCCCGGGGGAGGCTCCGGGGGAGAGGTCCGCGGGTGTCTCGCGGGGGCGGGGCGGAGGCGCTCCGGGGGAGAGGGATGTGCCGGGGGAGAAAGGTGGAGGTGTTACGGGAGGGAGGGCCGTGGGGGTCCCACGCGGGAGGAGCGCCTCGCGCTGGGCGGCCAGCCCGGCCGTGAACCGCTCGCGCCACGCGCCGCTCATCCCCGGCGCGCACGCCGTCCAGAGGCCGGAGAAGGCCCGCTCCAGCGGTGCCGGGCCCGGCTCGCCGCCCTCGGCCACGGCGAGGACCGGGGTGAGGGCCTCGGGGGTCCGGCGCAGGCGCGACATCCAGGTCAGCCAGCGGGCCAGCGCCGTGACCTCACCGGTTTCGCAACGGGCGAAAGCCCGCCCGGCCAGCCGGGAGGCGGCCGGATCGGGGTCCAGCCCGGCCGCGCGCGCCCAGTCGGCCACCGCGGCCTCGACCAGGTGTATCGACGGATGGACGGGGCAGGGCATCGCCAGCGCCGCGAGGCGTTCGGTGAGCCTGGCCGGTGGCGAGGTCGCGTGCGGTGGTCGGTGAACTTCGGTACGCGTCATCGTTCCCCCCGGATCGGACTTCCAGCGGCTCCGGTCGCACACTGTAGGAGGAGAGGGGGGTCGGCACGCGGAGGCGCGACGGTCCGGATGCCACATCTCACCGTTCTTCCTCGTAACGTGTGCGAAACACTGAGAGGGCAAACTGGGAGACCACTAGGCGTGTTGCGGCACGCCGGCAATGAAGGAGAAGCCTTGGACCGCCAGCAGGAGTTCGTTCTCCGCACCCTTGAGGAGCGCGACATCCGGTTCATCCGGCTGTGGTTCACCGATGTGCTCGGGTTCCTGAAGTCGGTGGCCATCGCCCCGGCCGAACTCGAAGGGGCCTTCGCCGAGGGCATCGGCTTCGACGGCTCGGCCATCGAGGGCTTCGCCCGGGTCTACGAGTCGGACATGCTCGCCAAGCCCGACCCGTCGACCTTCCAGATCCTTCCCTGGCGCAGCGAGACGCCGGGCGCGGCCCGGATGTTCTGCGACATCCTCATGCCGGACGGCTCGCCCTCGCACGCCGACCCCCGCTGGGTGCTCAAGCGCACCCTGGCGAAGGCCTCCGACATGGGCTTCAGCTTCTACACCCACCCGGAGATCGAGTTCTTCCTGCTGAAGAACCGGCCGGAGGGCAACGAGCGGCCCGAGCCCATCGACGGCGGCGGCTACTTCGACCACACCCCGCACAGCTCGGGACACGACTTCCGGCGTAACGCGATCATGATGCTGGAGTCGATGGGCATCTCCGTCGAGTACAGCCACCACGAGGGCGGCCCCGGCCAGCAGGAGATCGACCTGCGCTACGCCGACGCGCTCACCACCGCCGACAACATCATGACCTTCCGGCTGGTCATGAAGGAGGTCGCGCTGGAGCAGGGCATCTGGGCGAGCTTCATGCCCAAGCCCTTCACCGAGCACCCCGGCTCCGGCATGCACACCCACATGTCGCTCTTCGAGGGTGACCGCAACGCCTTCTACGAGCCCGGTGCCGACTACCAGCTCTCCAAGATCGGCCGTTCCTTCATCGGCGGCCTGCTCACGCACGCCGCCGAGATCACGGCGGTCTGCAACCAGTGGGTCAACTCCTACAAGCGGCTGTGGGGCGGCGCCGAGGCGATCGCCGGAGCGGGCGGCGAGGCCCCGAGCTACATCTCCTGGGGCCACAACAACCGCTCCGCCCTGGTCCGGGTGCCGATGTACAAGCCGCACAAGGGTGGCTCGACCCGCATCGAGTTCCGCTCGCTCGACTCCTCCTGCAACCCGTACCTCGCCTTCGCCGTGATCCTCGCGGCCGGGCTGAAGGGCATCGAGGAGGGGTACGAGATGCCCCCCGGCGCCGAGGACGACGTGTGGGCGCTGACCTCGGCCGAGCGCAGGGCGCTGGGCATCCAGCCGCTGCCCCAGTCGCTGGACGAGGCCATCGCGGTCATGGAGCGCAGCGAGCTCGTCGCCGAGACCCTCGGCGAGCACGTCTTCGACTACTTCCTGCGCAACAAGCGCTCCGAGTGGAACGAGTACCGCAGGCAGGTCACCGAGTTCGAGCTGGGCCGCTACCTGCCGGTCCTCTAGCCGCGGCAGGCCGTCGTCGCGGCCGTGGCCGGGCCTGGCCGAGAGCGCGCGGGCGCGGGCGGGGCTCGGGCAAGGGCAGACAGGGGCTGGCAGGCGCGGGCAGGCATGGACACGGCGGGCATCCGGGGCGCCCGCCGTGTCCATGAGGTCCATGAGGCCCATGAGGCCCATGAGGTCCATGGGCCTGGCACCGGTGCGCGCCGTCGTACGGGCGGCGGGCGGTCGTGGTGCCGGGTTTCCGTGATCAGGGTCCGCCGACCGGGGCCGGTGAGGCCGGGGTCTCACGGGTCTCGTGGGTCTTGTGGGTCTTGTGGTGAGAAGTCGCCCGGCGAGGTACTCCGGGATCGCTCCTCGAACGTCATACCGGCGTTACCCGCAGCTAATGAGGACGTCATCGATCCCGAGTTGGCTGTATGTACAAGCAGTCCGATAAAATCGGTCAGTCCAAATAACGTGATTTCCGAGGATTGATCGCCATAAAGGCGACAGGAGGTGCGGCATGACGACGACGTCCGAGCTGCAGACCGTGCTGACCGTTCCGGCGCGTTTCCGTGGGCCCGAGGGCTCCGCGAACGGCGGCTGGATCGCGGGCACGGTCTCGGAGGCGTTGCACGGCGCCCGGCACGACTCGGCCGTCGAGGTCACGCTTCACGCACCCACGCCACTGGACACCGAGCTTTCCCTGTGCCATCTCGCCAACACCGCGACCCTCACCCACGGTGACAAGCTCCTCGTCGAGGCCATCACGGTCGCCGAGGAGTTCGGCGTCCCGGACTTCGTGCCCTTCAACGAGGCCGCGAAGGCCGAGGGCGGCTTCGTCGGCCTGGTCGGCCACGCCTTCCCCGGCTGCTTCGCGTGCGGCCTGCGCGGCCCCGGCGACGGCCTGCGGATCTTCCCCGGCCCGGTGCCCGGCACCGACCTGATCGCCGCGGGCTGGCGGGTCCCGATGACCATCACCGACGCGGACGGCAGCGTCCCCGACGCGATCCTCTGGGCCGCCCTCGACTGCCCCACCGGCTGGGCGCACTTCGGGCCCGGCGAGTTCGCCCTGCTCGGCCGCCTGACCGTGCGGATCCACCGCCGGATCTACCCCGGCGGCACCTACTCCGTCGTCGCCCGCGCCGCCGGCCGCGAGGGCCGCAAGCTCTTCGGCGAGAGCGCCGTCTACGAGACCGACGGAACCCTGGTCGCCGCCGCCAAGGCCACCTGGATCACTCCCGCCCGGCCCGCCTGACCGGCGCTCCGTCTCCGGTCCCGCCGCTCCTCACCGCCCTGCGCCTCTCACCGGTCCTGCCGCCTCTCGCCCGGTTCCGCGACCGGCGCCGGGTGACTCCTTCCCGGGTTCCGTACGACCTCTCGGGCGGCGGTCCGGCGCCGGGCCGCCGCCCGAGGCTCACCGGGAGTCACCGGGAGAGATGCCCGGCGACCAGTGAGGCGGGGCGGTCCCCGAAGAGGATCGTGTAGTGGTTGCAGTCGTCGAGCAACTCGTCCTCCAGTGCGGGCAGCCGCCTGGTCCAGGCGGCGGTCAGCTCGTCGGGCAGCATGCCGACCGGCTGGTTCAGCAGTCCCCGCGGGGCGCGCAGCAGCGACAGGGGTGAGGTGATCGCGCGCAGAGCGGCGCCGACCGCCTCGCCCTCGGTGAGCATCCACCGGCCGTCCTCGCGGACCGGTTCGCGCCGCGCCCGCGAGCGCACCGCCCCCTCCGGCCCCCGCGCGTCGTAGCGGACGTACTCCTCCACGTCCTCGGTCCACGCCTCGGCGAAGGCGGGGTGGGCCCTGAAGAAGTCCAGGTACGCGTCGACGCTCGGGAAGGTCTGGTCCAGCCGGGCGAGGGCCGGGCCGAGTGTGGCCTCCAGGACCGCGTCGGGGTCGGCGCCGGGAGGCACCGGCAGCGGGAGCCCGCCGTCGATCAGCACCACCCTGGCGTAGTCGTGTCCCGCGGCGGCGAGGGCCGCGACGTAGGCGCCCATCGAGTGACCGGTGAGCACGGCGCCGGACCCGGCGCCCACGGACCGGGCCACGAGGTTCACGTCCTCGGCGTGCCTGGCCAGGCCGTACGGGCCGGGGAGTTCGGCGCTGTGGCCGCGGCCCCGCAGGTCCATCGCGACCAGTGACCACTCGGCGGGGAGCCTGCGGGCGACGCCGGCCCAGGCCATGAGCGAGGCGGTGATGCCGTGCACCGCCACGATCACGCGGGGGCCGGCCCCGAACCTGGCGACGCGCAGCGTGCCGCCGGGGACCTCGACATCACTCAGGACGGGGTTCATCGGTTCTCCTCGAACAGGGAGTTCCGCCTTCGGTCCGGGCGGGGCCGGGGTGTTCGGGCGGGGCTTTCAGGGGGGCTGGGGTGTTCAGGGTGGCCGGGGTACCCGGGGTACCCGGGGTGGCCGGGGTGGTGCGGGGTGGCCGGGACAAAGGTGGCGGGCGCTCGTGCCCGAGGTCAATGTCCGCGGCCGACATGACGCGCGGCGGTTCTGGGTGTCCTTCAAGCTGTGACCGTCTTGTGCCTGTATAAGACCATAATTGCCGTATGAGGATTACCGTCATCGAGCACGAGGCCGACGCGGGACTCGGATTCCTCGCCGGATGGCTGTCCGGGGCCGGCGCCGTCTGCGAGGTCGTCCGGCCCTACCTGGGTGAGGCCGTGCCCGAGCGGGCCGCCGCAGGGCTGATCGTTCTCGGCGGCGAGGCGGCGGCCTGGGAGGACGAGCGGTGTTCCTGGCTGCCGGCCACCCGCGACCTGATCCGCGTCTGTGTCGAGGAGGGCGTGCCGACCCTGGGGATCTGCCTGGGGGCCCAGCTCATGGCGCTCGCCTGCGGCGGTGCCGTCGGGCGCGGCGAGCACGGGCTGGAGGTCGGGATCACCGAGGTCGTCCCGCTGCCCGCGGCCGGAGCGGACCGGCTGTTCGCCGGCCTCGGTCCTTCCCCCGCCGTGCAGTACCACCGCGACGCGATCACGGAGCTCCCCCCGGGCGCGGTGCCGCTGGCCACCGGGGACCCGTACCCCAACCAGGCCTACCGGCTGGGGGAGAACGCCTGGGCGGTGCAGTTCCACCCCGAGGCCACCCCCGATATCTTCGTCGGCTGGACGGCCGGCTCGGCCGACGCCCTGACCGGCCTGGGCCACTCGGTCGAGGAGCTCAACGCGCAGGTGAAGGCGGACGAGGACGGCCTGGTGGCCGCGTGGAAGCCTCTCGCCGAGCGTTTCGCCGCCGCCGTCATCGCCGTCCAAACCGCGTGACCGCGCGATTACGTTCCGAATCCGCTAACGACGCCGCACAGTTTCAGGATTAGCCTGTGCGGCGACGCTCCGAAAGCCCGAGACGCGGGCCAGGGAGGGGATCCGGAGGCGAGTCGCGCCGATCCCGCCCACCCGCCGGAGGAACCGAGGCCCATGCGACCCCGGGGAGCGTGCACCTTTGATCGCTCGGGGTAGGGATTGAGGAAGGGCACCCGTGCTTGTGATCGAGGACCATGGAGGGTCGGTGGAAACCGTGCCTCGGATGCAGACGACCGCCGGGCGCCTGGCGAGGCTCGGCTTCGCCGACGGCGCCAGGGCCGAGCGGCTGCTCGACGAACTGGGTCCCGAGGCCGTCGGTGACCTCGACCTGCTGAGCTCGCTGGTCGCCGCGGCCGACCCCGACCTGGCGCTCACCTCGCTGAACCGGCTGGCCGAGCAGGATCCCAGCGTTCTTGGAGCGCTCCGGGCCGACCCCGGCCTGCGTGAGCGGCTGATCGGCGTCTTCGGCGTCAGCGCCGCGCTCGGCGACCACGTCGTCAGGCACCCGGACCACTGGCGCCTGCTCGGCGGCTCGGCGGCCGTGGAGCGCCCGACCCAGGGGGAGCTCCGCGCGGAGCTGCTGCTCGCGGTCGGCGCCGAGCCGGACGAGCCCGAGCCGAGGGCCGCCGACGCCTCCACCGCCACCCTGTCGGCGCTGCGCGCCGCCTACCGGGGCCGCCTGCTCCACCTCGCCGCCCGCGACGTCACCGGGGTCGTCTCGCTGTCCGGGGTGACCGCCGAGCTGTCCGACCTGGCCGGGGCCGCGCTGGAGGCGGGGCTCGCCATCGCCAGGTCCGAGCACCCGGAGGCGGGGGCGGTGCGGCTCGCCGTCATCGGCATGGGCAAGTGCGGGGCGCGCGAGCTCAACTACATCAGCGACGTCGATGTCATCTTCGTGGCCGAGCCGCGCGAGGGGGCCGACGACTCCCTCGACGAGCACGCGGCCATCAAGCTCGCCACCCGGCTCGCCCAGGGCATGATGCGCGCCTGCTCGACCAGCACCCCCGAGGGCGCGCTGTGGGAGGTCGACGCGGCGTTGCGTCCCGAGGGCAAGGCCGGGCCGCTGGTCCGCACCCTCGCCAGCCACCTCGCCTACTACCGGCGCTGGGCCAAGACCTGGGAGTTCCAGGCCCTGCTGAAGGCGAGGCCGGTCGCGGGCGACGCCGAGCTCGGCCAGCAGTACGTCGCCGCGATGAACGAGATGGTCTGGCAGGCCGCCACCCGCGACAGGTTCGTCGAGGACGTCCAGGCCATGCGCCGCCGGGTGGAGGCCCACGTCCGCAGCGGCGAGGCCGACCGCCAGCTGAAGCTCGGGCCCGGCGGGCTGCGCGACATCGAGTTCGCGGTGCAGCTGCTCCAGCTCGTCCACGGCCGCCTCGACCCGCTGCTGCGACGGCGCGCCACGCTCCCCGCGCTCGGCGCCCTCTCCCGGGGCGGCTACGTGGGCAGGGACGACGCCAAGGCCCTCGCCGAGGCGTACACCTTCCTGCGCCAGGTCGAGCACCTGATCCAGCTGCACCGGCTGCGCCGCACGCACGTGGTGCCCGAGGGCAACGCCGACCTGCGCCGCCTCGGCCGGAGCCTGGGCATGACCGCCGACCCGGTGGGGGAGTTCACCACCAGGTGGCGGCGGCACGCCATGGAGGCGAGGCGCCTGCACGAGAAGCTGTTCTACCGGCCGTTGCTGCAGGCCGTGGCCCGGCTGCCCGAGTCGGAGGACCGGCTCTCCACGGCCGCCGCCAAGGCCCGCCTGGAGGCGCTCGGCTACGCCGACCCCGGCGGGGCGCTGCGTCACATCAGCGCGCTGACCAGCGGAGTCTCCCGGCGTGCCGCGATCCAGCGGACCCTGCTGCCGGTGATGCTCGGCTGGTTCGCCGACGCGCCCGACCCCGACGCCGGACTGCTCGGCTTCCGCCAGGTCTCCGACAAGCTCGGATCCACCCCCTGGTACCTGCGGCTGCTCCGCGACGAGACCGCCGTCGCGTCGCGCCTGGCCAGAATGCTCGGTACCAGCCGCTACGTGACAGGTCTGCTGATGAACGCTCCCGAGGCGGTCGCGATGCTCGGCTCGGACACCGAACTCGCCCCCAGGCCCGTCGAGACGCTGCTGTCCGAGGCGCGGACCGTGGTCGCCCGCCACCCCGGGGACGCCGAGGGCGCGGTGGCCGCCGTCCGGGCGTTGCGCCGCAGGGAGCTGCTCCGCACGGCCGTCGCCGACCTCTCCGGCATCATCGGCATCGAGGAGGTCGGCCAGACGCTGTCCAACCTCAACGACGTGACGATCCAGGCCGCGCTCGACGCCGCCATCGACAAGGTCGAGATGGAGCGCCGCACCCCGCTGGGCACGAGGTTCGCGGTGATCGCGATGGGCCGCCTGGGCGGGATCGAGTCCTCGTACGGCAGCGACGCCGACGTGATGTTCGTGCACTCGCCGCTGGAGGGCGTGCCGGAGCGGCAGGCCACCGAGACGGCGTTCGAGGTGGCCAACGAGCTGCGACGGCTGCTCGCCCTGCCCGCCCCCGACCCGCCGCTGCTCATCGACCCCGGCCTGCGCCCCGAGGGCAAGGCGGGGCCGCTGGTCCGCACCCTGGCCTCCTACGCCGCCTACTACGAGCGGTGGTCGTCGCCGTGGGAGTCGCAGGCGCTGCTGCGCGCCCGCTTCTCCGCGGGGGACGCCGAGCTCGGCGTCGGGCTGCTGCACCTGGCCGACCCGCTGCGCTACCCCGAGGAGGGCATCTCCGACGCGGCCGTGCTGGAGATCCGCAGGCTCAAGGCCCGGATGGAGGCCGAACGCCTTCCGCGCGGCGCCGATCCCGCGCTGCACACCAAGCTCGGCCCCGGCGGGCTGTCCGACGTGGAGTGGGTGGCCCAGCTCATCCAGCTCCGCCACGCGGGGGCACGTCCGGCGCTGCGGACCACCCGCACCCTGGAGGCGCTGAGCGCGGCGGTCACGGAGGGCCTGCTGTCGGAGGCCGACGAGGCCGTGCTCGCCGAGGCGTGGCGGTTCGCCTCGCGCATCCGCGACGCCATCGTCGCGGTCAGGGGCCGCGCCTCCGACGCGATCCCGGTGGACGCCCGCGAGCGCACGCTCATCGCCCGCGCCCTCGGCTACCCGCCCGAGGGTACGGAGGACTTCGTGGACGACTACCGCCGCGCCACCCGGCGCGCCCGCCGGGTCGTGGAGCGCGTCTTCTACGAGGACTGACGCGAGAGCCGAGCCGCCCGGCCTCCGTCGGGTCGCGAGGATTCCGCGGGTCACGAAAACCGACCTGTTTTGGTGATCGCGTTGCGCCGCCGGGGGCGTGCGTGTATCAACGGTCCCGGGTGATCCATTTGATATCCGTTTACATCGACCTGGCCATCGGCCTGATCCTGGCCTTCCTGCTCCTGTCGCTCCTGGTGAGCGGGATCAACGAGGCCTTCGTCCGGCTGCTCGGGATCCGCAGCAAGTTCCTGTGGGCCTACCTCAGGGACACCCTGGACGGCTCCGAGGACGGCAGGTCGTGGATCCCGTCGAAGATAGCCGACGTCTTCGCGAAGCTGCCCTTCTCCAGGGACGACCCGCGCCCGGCGCACAGCCCCGACCCCGCGCCCGCGGTGGTCGAGCCGATGCGGGTCGACCCCGCCGCGGTCCAGGCCTCCGAGGAGGCGAGGGAGAGGGTCTCGGAGGAGATCGCCGAGGGGATCGCCCCGGAGGCCGCCGAGGGGGCGGATCCCGCCGGTTCCCCGGACGCGAGCACCGGTGGCTCTTCCGGCTCCTCCGGTTCTCAGCCGGGCGGCGGGCCCGCCTCCGGGGAGCCGGTGGGGGCGCCCGCGCCGCAGGTCGACATGACCGCGCGGCTGTACGAGCGGCTCCAGGAGATCGACCACCCCAAGGGCGCCCGTACCAGCATCGCCAACATCCCGCCCGAGCGGTTCTCCGGCGCCGTGATGGAGCTGGTCGCCGCCGAGGAGGGCGGGATCGACGGCCTGCTCGCCAAGCTGGAGGCGATCAACAGCCCTCTCGCCGGTCACCTCAAGGGCGTCTGGGAGGGCGCCCAGCGGGACCTGCCGAGGTTCCGCAAGGGCGTCGAGGACTGGTTCAACGGGGAGATGCAGCGCCTGTCCACGCTCTACGCCCGCTACGTCAAGTGGGTGGTCTTCGCGCTGGGCGTGGTGCTGACGCTGGCGTTCAGCATGGACGCGCTGGAGTACGGCAAGACCCTGCTGCGCGACAACGCCTACCGCGCGGGGGTGAGCGCCATCGCGGGCGGTGGCGGGGACGGGTACGCCGCGCTGAAGGACAAGTGCGCCGGCGGCGAGATCGGCCTCGCCGAGCCGTACCAGTGCGTGACCGAGTCCCTCAGCTCCCCGGCGCTGGTCAAGATCTTCGATCACGCGATCGTGAGCGTCACGATCCCGCCCGACGGCTCCGCCGATCCGTCCTTCCACTGGAACGGCGGAGCCTGGTGGGACCGGCTCATCACTCCCGGGCACTGGCCCGGCTACCTGCTCACCATGGTCGCGCTGCTGTTCGGCGCCTCGTTCTGGTGGGACGTCCTGCGCCGCCTCACCGGTGTCCGGGGCGACCGCTCCTAGTCCCGCTCACCGGTGTCCCGGATGATCGCTCCTAGCGGAGCTCCCCCAGGAGCAGGTCCACCTGGGGGAGCGGGTCCGGTCCGTGCGGGCGGACCACGACCGTGCGGGCACCCGCCTCCCACAGGGACCTCACCTGGTCGGCGGCCTCCTCGGGAGAGCCCACCGCCATCACGACCTCCTCCGGGGCGATCTTCAGGAACCCGGCGGTGCCCTCGGCCAGGGCGGTGACCACCGTGGGGTCGTCGCCGAGGTAGAGGTTCACGAAGACCACCATCTCGTGATCGCCCTCGCCGGTCAGCTTCAGGGCGTCCTCGATCTGCCGGGGGCCGACCCCCTCGGGCAGGATCGTGCCCTGCGCCACCCGTCCCGACAGCTCCAGCGAGCGGGGCCGCACCACCCCGGCCAGCAGCGGCGGCACGACGGCGGGGGGATGCACCAGGCTCACCCCGTCGAGCCGTACGGCCCTGCCCTGGAGGGTGACCGTCTCGCCGCGCAGCAGCCCCCGTACCGCCGTGATCGTCTCCTCCAGCAGCGCGAGCGGCGAGGGGGCGAGGGCGCCCACCTGGCGCATCCAGTCCTGGACGCCGTGCCCGATCCCGGCCGCGAGCCTGCCCGGGTGCAGCCTGGCCAGGTTGCCCAGCTCCATGGCGAGCAGGGCGGGGTTGCGCAGCGGTGCCGGGGTGATCCCGATGCCCACCCGGAGGCGCTCGGTGACGGCGAGCGCGGTGGCCGCTGACGAGATCGCCCCGGTCCAGCCGAGATCCTCCACCACCCAGACGTCGTCCACCTCGGCCGCGTCCAGATGGCGGCAGAAGGGGACGAGTGACTCGGGGGGAAGGTCACGGTCGAACATGACGCCCAGGCGCATATCTCTCCTAGTGAACGGCGGGAGTTCCCGCTGTGCCGTTTTCGCGGGACCTCATAGGGTCCTCGCGTAGCGGAAGTAGCCGGCGAGGTCGTCGACGGCCGCGACGCGATCGATCCGCACCTCGGTCCCGGTCCTCCGCGCATTGATCATCTTGCCCTGGCCGACATAGATGCCGACGTGGTGGGTCCTGACTTTACGCTTGCCGACCTTGCCGTAGAAAACGAGATCCCCCGGCCTCGCCACGGCGGCCGGGATCCTCTTGAGCCGCCTGACGTGGTCGTCGGTGTTGCCCGGTCCCAGCACGTCACGCCCGTAGGCGAGGTGGTAGACCCAGCGGGTGAGACCGGAGCAGTCGAGCCCGAGGGTCCTGGTGGCCGGGCAGGGCTTGATCGATCCCCGGTAGCCCTGGCAGGTGCCGAGGGAGGGGCCCGGGTCCTCGTCGTGGCCGCCGCCCCAGGAGTAGGGGATCTCCCCGCCCCGCCAGCCGGGCTGGTGCTGCCCGGCCTCGATCGCGTACGCGATGGCGGTGATCCGGTTGGGGGTGACGGGCCGGGTCGGTATCCAGGCGGAGGCGCTCAGGAGCAGGAACGTTCCCAGGAGCACGGCCGCAGCGGCCTGTTTGCGGCGCCGGTGAGGAGCGTGGCGCCCGGGAGGACCGTGACCGCCGGGAGGGCCCGAGAAGCCCGGAAGGCCGGAGGAGAGCCCGAGGAGGCCGTGGCGTCCGGGGAACCGGCCGCGTCCTCGCGGGCCGAGGGGGGCGGAACGCCGATCCACGGCCAGGGAAGGCGTGAGATCCGCCTCATCGTCCCGGAGTGCCTCTGCCACGTCACCTCGCCTGGTCGGCCCCTGTGAGTCATGACCAGTCTGCCTAAAAAGCCGGTGATGCGCGTTGTGCGTGGATTTACCCCGTACCGTGCGGGTTCGGCGGCGGGGGCGCCCCTGACCTCGTGGCGTCCTCGAGGGCCGGAAGGCCGCGAGGCGTGGGCTGTTCCCGCCGTTCCTGCCGCTCCTGCGGTTCGGAGGGAGGCTGACCGGACGGCGTGGGTGGCGGGACTCCGAGGCAGGGGATGAAGCCGCTCATGACCGGGGCTTCGAGGGGCGTCCATGACCGGGACGAACGGGTGACGGGTATCGCGACACACGGCGACACACGGCGACCCGCGTGCGGGGCACGCGGGTCGCGGTGGTGCCGGTTACGGTGCCGGGGCGCGGTGTGGAGGCGCCGCCCGTGTCCCGTGGCCGGTCGTCAGTTGTTGTCGTCCCCGTCGTCGTCCGTGCCGCCGTCGTCGTCCACGCCGGGTCCGGTCGTCGTGTTGACGACGTCGGGACCGTCGTCCACGTCATCGTCGCCCTCGCCCCCGCAACCGCCGACCAGGCCGACGAGGGTCGCCATCGCCGCGGCGGCGAGTGCCGCCTTCCGCGTGGTCTGAGCAAGCATGCACAACCTCCAGCTGGTGGTTCTTCGGCCGGACGCGTCGGCGTCCGGCCCCCCCTCTGTCCCGTCCGGCGGTGATCTAACACCGGGAGGAGATGCCGTGTTTGCCGTGCTGATCGCGGTGCTGAGCGTGGTGTCGATCGCGGCAGGGGCGCTCGGGGTGGTGGTGTCCAACACGTTCGGCGTCGACCGGACGTTGACGAGCACCGTGTCCCTACTGGTGAGCGGCCTGGCGAGCGGGGTCGTCGCCGTGATGCCGGTGAGGCGTCACCGTGCGCGGTCCAAGGGGTCCGGCACCCGGCCCACGGTGTCCGACGCCTCGGAGAGGGTGAGCGGATCGCCGGAGGCGGCCCGGACGGCGCCGTCCGTCACGGAGAACACCGCCAGATGAAGCGATCCGGGTCCGACGAGGGCTCCGGTGAGGCGGAACCACTTCTCGCACGCGGGAAACCGGATCTCGAAGCCGGTGAACTCGTCCCGGTTTCGGATCGCGGACCGGTGCGCACCTCATGCGGTCGGAGGGGAGGCGCGTGCGAAAGGCCGCCTCCCCATCTCGTATCTCGTACGGAGGCCGCGACTCTCGTACGGAGGCCGCGACGCCTTCGGATGGGGTTTCGGCCGTCGGCGGGGTGGGCCGCGGGCGGTGCGCGATGACCGTCCGCGGCCCGGTGGGACCTCACGTCAGCCGCGCAGGCTCCACTGCTGGTTCGGGCCGCCGTTGCACGCCCACAGGATCATCCTCGTACCGTTGGCGGTACCGGCGCCGTTGGCGTCCAGGCACAACCCGGACTGCACACCGGTGATGGTGCCGTTGGAGTTGAGGTTCCACTGCTGGTTGGCCTGCCCGTTGCAGTCCCAGATCACCACCTGGGTGCCGTTCGAGGTGCCCTGGCCGTAGGCGTCCAGGCACTTGCCGCCGAACACCTGCAACTGCTTGCCCGACGTGTACGTCCACCGCTGGCCGGTGCCGCCGTTGCAGTCCCACAGCTGCGCCTGGGCGCCGTTGGTCGCCGTGCCGCCGTTGATGTCCACGCATCGCCCCGACTGGCCGCCGACGATCGTGCCGTTCTGCTGGTTGCTCCCGCCGTTTCCCTGCCTGACGAGCGATTTCGACTCGGCCGATCGATTCCCCTGAGCGTCCACGACGTAGAGCCGGTACTCACCGTTCGACGTCGGAACGGCGATGGAGGTCGCGGTTCCGCTCGCCCTGGTCATCGTGTTGCCGGCGACGAAGGACGTCGTACCCGAGGGAGCCAGCCAGACCGTCTTGCTCGCATCGCCGGCGCCCCGGATGGGAATCGATGTCACACCGGTGCCGACGAACGTGCTGGCGGGCAGGACGTAGTCCGGCAGGGAAAGATTGCTCGGGGGGATGATGTTCCTGTACGCGTCCTCGAGTCCGGAGTTCACGGCGATGCCATAGGCCTGCGACGGCCAGACATAGTCGGAAGATACGAGGATGTCCTGGATCGTACTGTTCGGCAGGTTCTTGTTGGAGACCTTGTTGATGGGGCCGTACGTCTGCGTGATGCTCAGATCGTGCTTACGCCCGAAGTCGTCGGAGTTGATGAGCCACGTGATGTTCTTGTCCACGCTCAGGACGTTGTCGCGGAAAGTCATGTTCCCTGAGCCTTCGTCCGGGTGGAGCCCGTACTTGTGGCCGGACGGGACGCCCTGCATGTAGTTGTTGTTGATCGTGGTTCCCGGCTGGTTGCCCAGCGTGTAGACGGGAGCAGTGTCACTCAGGCGCTGCACCGTGTCGACGAAGTGGTTGTGGCTGATGGTGTTGTTCTTCGCCGTGGTGGTCGGCCGGTTGGGCGCGATCGAGCCTGACGATCCGTCGAAGTTCCACCAGCCCCAACCGAGCGTCACACCGGACCACGGGGTTTTCTCGATGCGGTTGTGCTGGATGGACAGGCCGTCGGCGAAGTACGCCGAGATGGGGCTGTGCCCGTTGAACAACACGGCACTGTCGTAAATGTAGTTGTTCTTTATCGTGATGTTCTTGGGGGCTCCTTCGACCTGGGCGGGATACTTCTCGCGATTCGTCGAGGTGTGATCCCCGATGTAGACATGCTGGGGATGGCCCACGGCGATGGCGGATCCGGCGATGTCGTTGGTGTAGTTTCCGATCAACTGCGTGTTCACCACGTCGTTGACCATGTTGATTCCATCGACGCCGGTGTGCTGTATCCGGTTGTTCTGCAGGACGAGCCCGTCAGCGTTGTCGATCTGAATGATGCCGGGCGCCATGTCGACATTGCGGTAGTAATAGACGTGGAAGTTCTGCTTGGCATACGCCTGCGCGCCGAGATTGCCCTGCTGGGCCTGTTTGAACGCCGAGCCGGCCACGTTGAACAGGTTCCAGTCGGAGTGCTGGACCGTGAGGCCGGAGAATGTGATGTTCCGGACGCGGCTGCTCGTGGAGGTGCCGGCGACCTTGAGAACGGTGGACACGTTGTTCGGCGCGAAAACCGTCGCGGTCGACATGTCCTCGGAGGCGGATTTGTAGTAGTACACCGTCCGGCTCGTCTTGTCGAAGAAGAACTCGCCCGGGGTGTCCAGGAACTCGTAGGCGTTCATGACCTTGTGGGTGCCGCCGACCTGGGCGTTCCCGTTGAAGGCGCCCTGGGCGATGGCCGCTCCCGGCTGCTGGAACAGGGCTATGCGGTTCGTGCCGTCAGAGGTGACCTGCCGGACTCCCACGATGGCCGTGGTCCAGGTCGTCCCTGTTTCTATTTCGATGTCGTCCTGATTGCCGGCGATGGCGGGAAAGTCACCCAGACCGTACTTCGCTCCCGCGCACTGCGAACCCGATTCCCATGCCCAGGACGCCTGCCCCGCCGTGATGGTGTAGTTTCCGGAGCACCCCGCCGATCCTATTGTTTTCGAAGCCATGTACGCTCGCCTGTCGTTGACATAGAGCGCGCGGAGCTTGTTGCCGCGATTCAGCGGGGCCTTCCAGATGTTCCCGCTGTGCTGCGTCCATCCGGTTACCTGAACACCTCCGTTGAGGACCGGCGTCTCGTTCTGGTACGCGGCGTATATGACCCGGTAACCATTCGTGCCGGAGTCGGCCGGCGTGAAGTCGATCGTGCTGCCGACCGAATAGTTGCCCCCGCGGAGATACACGTAGATGTCGCCGGTCATGTTGGCGTTCACCGTGCGCACGACGTCCCTCGCGCGCTGCGGGGTTCTGAACGGTGACGTGATCGTTCCGGGGTTGTCGTCGTTGCCGTCGGGGGCGACGTAGTACGTCGCCTGGGCCGCTGCCGAGGCCGGGGCACCACCCGCGAAGGCCGGCAGCGACACGGCGGCGACGAACACCGCGAGCGCCGCCAACGCCTTCCCGGCGGTGGACAAGGCTGACTTCACGCTCTGTTCCTTTCGTTGGTTCCGAGCGGGGTGTTCGCCGCGCGATCACCCCGCCGCGGCAGGACTTCATCGGGGTGTGCCATCGCGCGGGCGCGGCGCTGTCCCGCGGTCGAGGACATCGACCGCAGGGCCGTGCGCCCTTCCGGGCCGAGGAGTAGGCCGTCCTCACGCCATGCGCGGAAATCGCCGGTGGAGCGCGGGCCTCGGCGGGCTCGTCGCCGGTGAGGCCGGACGTCCTTGCCACGGGACGAGCGGTGCCGGCCGGTCTCGCGCACCGGGCGTTCACCGCTGACGGCTTCCGAGCCCTCCGGTACGCGAAGGACGAGCTCGCCGATGCCGAAGAAGCCCTGTCCGTCCGCCCGGCGCCGCGTTGGCGAGAGTCGCCGCCGGGGCGCGAAAGGCCTCCTCATGACACGCCCCAGGAATCCGTGGCAGACGTGGTGTTACCGTTTCGTAACGTATGACGTATGCCGACTGATGTTTGTGGTTAATGTCGCATTTACAAAGGTGTCCCGCAACAGTCGATGAAGCGGGGGAAGGCGCGTCCTCTTCCATCCCGGCGCCGCGATGCGGATGATCTTCCGCGCCATGGTGGACTTCCCGCGGGTCGCGATGGGCCCCGGTCGGCCGTGCTCGCGGTGCGGCCTGGCGGCTCGTGGGCCCGATCTGCCGGGTCAGGGGCGGTTTCCTCGTCGCCGCGCCGGTTGCCGGCGGCCCGGCGCGATCCGCCACGCGGTGCCCGCGGCGTACCGGATCCCCACCGGATCGGCCCGCGTTCCGGGCAGGCCGAGGGAGAAAGCCGCTCACGTCGGCCGCGGCGAATCGCGTTCGCCGATGTAAGTTTCATCGGCGAACGTGATCGCATTCGCCGGTTCGCTCCGACGTACCCGGGGTTCCTCGACCACGAGGATCCCGGATTCACTCCGCGGACCTGTGCGCACCTCGTGCCGCCGGGGGAGGAGCGCACGCGAAAGGCCGCCGACCATGCCCTCCGGGGAGGGACGATCGACGGCCTTTCGTGATACCTCTGGTCATCCTGGCCGGTTGTTCACCCGGCTCAGGAGCTCAGCGGCTCAGACGTCGTAGTAGAGCTCGAACTCGTGGGGGTGCGGGCGCAGGCGGATCGGGTCGATCTCGTTCTCGCGCTTGTAGGCGATCCAGGTCTCGATCAGGTCCGGCGTGAACACGCCGCCCTCCAGCAGGTACTCGTGGTCGGCCTCCAGGGCCGCGAGCACGTCCGACAGCGAGCCCGGGACCTGCGGGATGTTGCGGGCCTCCTCCGGGGGAAGCTCGTAGAGGTCCTTGTCGACCGGCTCGACCGGCTCGATCTTGTTGCGGATGCCGTCGATGCCCGCCATGAGCTGGGCGGCGAAGGCGAAGTACGGGTTGCAGGAGGGGTCGGGGACCCGGAACTCGATGCGCTTGGCCTTCGGGTTGGAGCCCGTGATCGGGATGCGGATGCACGCCGAGCGGTTGCGCTGGGAGTAGACCAGGTTGACCGGGGCCTCGTAGCCGGGCACCAGGCGGTGGTAGGAGTTGACCGTCGGGTTGGTGAACGCCAGCAGCGACGGGGCGTGCTTGAGCAGGCCGCCGATGTAGTAGCGGGCGGTGTCGGACAGGCCCGCGTAGCCGACCTCGTCGTAGAAGAGCGGCTCGCCGTCCTTCCAGAGCGACTGGTGGCAGTGCATGCCGGAGCCGTTGTCACCGAAGATCGGCTTGGGCATGAAGGTGACCGTGTGGCCGTGCTCCAGGGCCGTGCTCTTGACGATGTACTTGTACAGCATCAGGGTGTCGGCGGCCTTGAGCAGCGTGTTGAACCGGAAGTCGATCTCCGCCTGACCGGCCGTGCCCACCTCGTGGTGCTGCATCTCGACGTCGATCCCGGCGTCGATCAGCTTGCGGACCATCTCCGAGCGCAGGTCGGTGAAGTGGTCCATCGGCGGGACCGGGAAGTAGCCGCCCTTGAAGCGCGGCTTGTAACCGAGGTTGCCGCCGTCCTGGGCCTTGCCGCTGTTCCAGGCGCCCTCGATCGAGTCGATGTGGTAGTAGCTCGAGTGGGCGTTGGTCTCGAACCGCACGTCGTCGAAGATGTAGAACTCGGCCTCGGGGCCGAAGTAGACCGTGTCGGCGATGCCGGTGCCCTTGAGGTACTCCTCCGCCTTGCGGGCGACGTTGCGCGGGTCGCGGCTGTAGGCCTCACCCGTCAGCGGGTCGTGCACGAAGAAGTTGATGTTGAGCGTCTTGTGCTGCCTGAACGGGTCGAGGACGGCCGTGGACGGGTCGGGCAGCAGCAGCATGTCCGACTCGTGGATGGCCTGGAACCCGCGGATCGACGAGCCGTCGAACATGAGGCCGTCGGTGAAGACGCCGGCTCCGAAGTTCTCCGAGGGGAACGTGAAATGGTGCGTCGTCCCCGGCAGGTCGGTGAACCTGACGTCAACGAACTGCACCCCTTCGTCCTTGATGAACTTCAGGACGTCGTCGGCGGAGTTGAACACGCGAACCTCCCATGGGACGGGCTGACAGCCCGAAAGTATGCCTGTGCCGTTACCGCCCCGTGTCTCGTTTGTTTCACCCGTGTTAAGCGAACGTCGCCTCCACGCTAGTCCTCAAGTCCGCTCCGGACGGGTATGGCGGGTCTTTCCTTTGCCCGAGTTTCACGTCTCCGACGTCAGCCTCCGGCAGGCTCCCGGACGCGTGTCGTCCTCGGCGCGGGAGTAGGGATCCACGGCGGGACCGGTCGTCTCCACGTTGTTCAGGGAGTCCGGATAGAAGGGGTGGACGAAGCCGTCGTCGGTGTCGCACCGCGCCGAGGCAACACCCCCGCCGTTCCACTCGTTCACCCAGAAGCGCAGCCGGTCGCCGTCCCGCCACGCCTGCACGACGCCGATGTTGTGGGCGACGAGCCTCGTCAGGGTGTCCGGGCGGTCCGGCCGCTGGACCGCGTACACGAACAGGTAGTTGACCTTGACCCGGACGCCCCTGAGGCCGTCCTCCTCGAAGGCCGACAGCCGGGTCTCGCCGTCCACCTTGACGGTCCGGGTGACGAACTCGCCGCTTCCCGGCGCCAGGCTCGTCACCCACTCGCGGCTGTGGTACCCCTTCTTCCTGTCCGGTTTCTTGAGCCCCTTGACGAACGGTGTGCGCTGCTCCGGGTCCAGCAGGCGGATCAGCTTCTCCGGCCTGCCGCCCGTCAGCACCCTCTCGTCCAGGTGCGAGGCCACGAGGAGGTTCTTCGCGTGCCGCACGGCGGCGGACACCTCCTTGCGGCTCAGCCCGCCCACCGCCCTGGCGGGCGGCATGACCAGCCCCTCGGCGCCCTCGGCGTACCCCTGGGCGGGCGAGCCGTCGAAGGGGGAGGTCTTCCCCGGTTCCGCCCGTGCCGTCTCCACGGGCTCGTTCGTCCCGGCGGTCTCTCCCGACTCTCCCGCCGTCAGGTCCGAGAGCCGTCCGGAGACGGCGGTACGGACCTGGTCGACGACATCCGGCCGGTAGGAGACGAACACCCCGGCCGCCGCGACCAGGACCACCACGGCGATCGCCGCGTTCCGCAGCCTCCGGCGCCGCCGGAGGCGGGGATGGCGCGCCCACTCCTGGGCGGCGGCCTTGTTCATCCGCCGGCGTTCCCGCTCGTCGATCTGAGCCGTGAGCGCCCTGAAACGCTCGTCGATGTCGTCGATGTCGGACACGGGGTTCTCCGGGGGGTGATCGCGAGGGGGTGCCGACACACATGATCCACGGCTTTCGCGTGACACCGGTAGCCGGTGGCCGGTCGGCGGCGCGGGCGGATGCGAGGGCGGCGTCCCGGACGGCTACCGTTGGAGCATGAGCAGCAAGCAGCCGCGTTGGACCCAGACCTGGCTCGGCGGCGTCAGGTCCGCCGGAGTCGATCTCGGCTATCCGGGGGAGCGGCTCGGGCTGCCCCGGGAGGGCAGCGGCTCGGTGGCCGGGTTCGGCCGCAGGATCGGCGCCATCGTGATCGACTGGCTGATCTGCACCTGGGCGATCACCCAGGGGCTCCTGCGGGTCGACCCCACCGCGGCGCCCTGGGTGCCGATCCTGGTCCTCGCCGCCGAATACCTCCTGCTCGTGGGCACCATGGGGATGACCTTCGGGATGCGTCTGCTCGGCGTCCGGGTCGCCGCGCTCGGCGGCGGCGCCCCCGGGTTCGTCGCCGTGCTGGTACGGACCTTCCTGCTCTGCCTGGCCGTGCCCGCCCTCGTCTGGGACCGCGACCAGCGCGGCCTGCACGACCGCGCGGCGAACACCGTGGTCGTACGCCTCTGAGTCGCCCCCGCTTTCCGCTCCCACCCGCCTGCCGGAGTCCGCTCCGTGTCCATGATCGCGCCCGCTTCCGGGCTTCGGGGTCCGGACGGGAAAGCCGCGGGGCCCGGCCGGGAAAGGCCCCCCACTCGGGTCGGCGCGACCAGCCCCAAAGTAACGCTCTGTAATGTCTCGGGGCTGGTGCGTAGCGGTCACGGATGGGCGGTACCGGACCGTAACGACATCAGTGCGCAGCAGAGTGCTTGCGAATCTTCAGAGCGATCGGGGGAGAGAAAGGATCCCTGCCGATGCGCAGAGAGTGGGAGCCGGAGGACCTCATCGAGTGCTGGACATTGGATGAGGCCGAGGCCGAGTTGCTGGCGAACAAAAGCGGCGCGACCCGTCTCGGATTCGCACTGATGCTGAAGTTCTTCGAGCTGGAGGGCCGTTTCCCACGCCGGGAGGACGTGCCGAAGGCCGCAGTGGACTACGTGGCCGGCCAGGTGATGGTCGATGCGGCGCTGTTCGCCGAGTATCGCTGGTCGGGCAGCACGATCGAGTACCACCGGGCACAGATCCGCCGGTTCCACGGCTTTCGCGAGCCGACGGTCGCCGATGAGGACAAGCTGACGTTCTGGCTGGCCGACAAGATCTGCCCGGTGGAGACCTCGCGGGAGCGGCTGCGTGCCGCGCTGCTGACCCGCTGCCGCGAGGATCGGACCGAGCCTCCTACGCCCAAGCAGATCGAGCGGCCGGCAGGCGCGGCCGAGGCGCTGTTCGAGCGGGAGTTCACTGCCACCACGATGCGACGGTTCCCGGTCTCGGCAGCGGCCGCGCTCGAAGACTTGATCGCGGTTCCCGATCCCGACCCGGACGGCGAGGGAGAGGCCGCGGCCGCCGCGGCGCGCAGTTTCCTGCAGGAGCTCAAGGAGGACCCGGGGCCGCTGCAGTTGGAGACGCTGCCGGCCGAGATCGTCAAGCTGGAGCGGGTCAAGGCGGTCGGGTTACCGGACAACCTGTTCGAGGTGGTGTCGGAGAAGGGAGAAGGTCGTGGAGGTGTGGCGGGCACGGGCGATGCGCATGTACCCGTCCGACTTCGCCGTCGCACCTGAGTCGATCAGGCTGACCCTGCCGGCGGCGCTGTGCTGGGTGCGCAAGGCGGAGATGATCGACGGCCTGGTGGAGTTGCTGGTCCAGCTCGTCCACAAGATCAGCGTGCGGGCCGAGAAGAAGGTCGAGAACGAGCTGAGCAGTGAGTTCCGGCGGGTGCAGGGCAAGCACGGCATCTTGGCCCGGCTCGCCCAGGCGGCCCTGGACCTTTGACTACGCCGTGAGGCAGCCGGGCCAGCCGCGCTCAAGCAGGGCGGTGGCGACGTCCAGGGTGTGGCGGGCGTCGGCATCGATGATGTTGGCGAGGTCGGGGATCTGCAGGACATGGCGGACCAGAAGCCGGGCAGACAAGTCGTCGGCCGGCAGAGCGGCCTCTTGGGTGATAGTCGTGGTGAGCGGCTGCTGGGCCGCGGCCCAGGAGTGCAGCGCATAGTCGCGCAGTTCCGGGGTGGCCTGGATGACGTCGAGCACGCGTCGCTGGTCAGGGGCGGGGTCGGGGACGAACGGGCCGCGCCCGGCCATGAAGTCGTGGAGCGCCTCCAGGACGCTCTGGCCGGGTGCGCGGCGGTGGACGGCGTTGACCAGGTCGGCGACGAGCTGGCTGCGGCTGCCGGGGAAGACCAGGCTGGCCTTGCCCTCGGGGAAGTAGGCGAACAGGGTGGCGATCGAGGTGCCGGCCGTTTCGGCGATCTCGCGGACACCGACGTCGTCGTAGCCGCGGGCGGCGAACAGCTCCAGCGCGGCATCGGTGATGGCCTGCCGGGTGGCGGCCTTCTTGCGTTCGCGTAGTCCCGGTGGGCGGGCCGGGGACGTAGGCGTTGCCTGCGGAGGGTGGTGCGGCGGCACTTGGCGTTCGGGGGCGGGCCAGCCGTGGGCGAGCAGGGCGAAACCTGTGTCGATCTCGGCGCGCGGATCGTCACGCTGCCGGGGCTGGGTGCGGTCCAGGACGAATCGGGCCAGCGCGCGGGCGGCGATGCCGGCGCCGGGGGCGTCCGGCCCGGCTTGGCGGATCTCCTCGGCCAGCTTTTCTTCGTGCCGTAGCCACATGCGGCGGGCGTAGTCGTTCAGCGCCGGGGTGCGGGCGACGAGGCCGAGGAACGCGACGGCGTCCGGGTCGGCGGTCGCCGCGCAGGCGTGGGCCAGCAGCCAGTCGCGCAGGGCTTCCAGAACCGATACGTCTCTTGGGCGGTCGCGCACCGCGGAGATCAGGCCGGCCTGGACATCGTCTTCCTCGTCGAAGACCAGGGACTCCTTGGTTGGGAAGTGCTTGAACAGCCCGCTCATCGACACATCCGCGGCCTCGGCCACGTCCTTGACGGCCACCCGGTCGAAGCCGTGCTCCAGGAACAGCTCCAGCGCGGCGTCGGCGATCGCCTGCCTGGTGCGGGCCTTCTTGCGTTCCCTGCGCCCGGTGGTGGCCTCGGTCATGCCCTCAAGTCTATGGCATTGCCCGGAACAACTCCTTGAGTAGAGTTGTTATATTTTCAGAGCAACGACACGAGTGTTCTTGTTATTGTTTGACTTGGGGGTGATCGGCCATGGCCGACACGGCTGTCCCGCGGCCGCCCGCGCCGGCCGGGCGCTCGATCCGGATGGTCCTGGTCGGCGGGGCATTGCCGGCGATGCGGCTGGGGTGTCGGACAACGCGATCGTGGGCACGGCGACGCCGACGATGGTGCCGCGCCACATCCACCCCTGCCCATCGGTCTCGATACCCCCAGCGCCTCGGTCCTGGTCCTCGGCCGGCTCGCCGACGATGGCGTGCGGCCGGGCCATTCCGGCCACACCTTCGGGCAGGCGGGCCTTGGCCAGCCGCCGGCCGGAGCCGTCCATCACCTGCACATCGTGGTGGTCCTCGGCCCGGTCATCCCCCACGAACAAGCGCAACGGTTCTCCCGTTCTCGATCCCGATCACCCTGAGCAGTCCGGCGGGAGAACCTCGGCAACCTAATCAAGCAGTGCTCACGCCCAGGTGGGCGGGCACGACATCCATCAGCGATCAACTCTCCCGGCCGATCGGCAGGGGCACGGTCTTTCACCAGGACTCAACGTCCAGGAAACACAGAGTGCTCACCCGTCGGCGGCTACCACCATGGAGTCTGCCGGACGGCTTACTCCCAGAACTGATCAGGAAACTTCGATGAGCAAGCCGTACAGCGACGCCGCCAACATCCCGGTCAACGCGTCGCAACCCGTCCTCACCTACCACCCAGTCACCCTCGACGTTCCCGGCCGGCCCGTGCCGCTGCAGGTCAAGGTATCGATCCCCGCGAGCGGCACCGACCTGCCGCTCATCCTCCTGTCCCACGGGCACGGGATGGCGAACTTTCTGTCCTCCTACAACGGCTACGGGCCGCTGGCGAACTTCTTCGCCGCCCACGGATTCGCGGTCATCCAGCCGACCCACCTGGATTCGACGGCCCTCGGCCTGCGCGACACCGACCTCAAGGACGCGCCCCTGTTCTGGCGTGACCGCGCCACAGACATGCACAACATCCTCGACCGCCTCGACGACATCGAGGCCACCGTTCCCGGTCTCGCCGAACGGCGGATCGACAGGGATCGTGTCGGCGCCGTAGGACACTCCCTGGGCGGCAACACCGTCTCGCTCCTCCTCGGAGCCCGAATGCTGGACCCGAACGACGACCGCCCGAAGGACCTCTCCGACTCCCGGGTCAAGGCCGGAGTGCTCATCGGAGCTCCAGGCATCGGCAGCGACGACCACTTCGCCGACTGGGCCAAGACGAACTACCCGGTGCTGCAATACACCGATTTCAACCAGATGACAGGCGTCGGCCTGATCGTCGCGGGCGACGAGGACCTCAACCCCTACTTCTCCGATCGGCTCAGCTACCGTTCTGACGCCTACTCGGCCAGCCCCGCCGGCAACAAGACTTTGCTGACCATGTACGGCGCCGGTCACATCTTCGGCGGCATCTCCGGATACGACGCCGCAGAGACGAACGACGAAAATCCCGAGCGCGTGGCGACCCTGCGGGCTCTCGTGTGGGCCTACCTGCGCAGCCGGCTCTACCCGGACGACCCGGCCTGGAAGAACGCAGTGAACGCCCTGGAGAACGGCGAACACCCGATCGCCAAGGTCGAAACAAGATAGTTCCGCGAGGCGGTGGGCGGCGCGACGGCCGCCGCCCACCGCACTTCATCGCACCGGGACCTTCCACCCCATCACAGATCGCACAGGAGCAATCGCCACGTGGACCACGTTCGCCGCAACCGTCGGCGGTAGCGCCGCCGGACTCACCGGCCTCCCCTTCATCGTTGTCGCCTTCCGCTTCGACGTCGTCGCCGCCTCCCAGGCATACCGCAACCGCGCCGCGAAAATCGCCGCCGCCGGCTCCACCAACGGAATGGGCTTCTACGCCGCGAGTTCGCTGCTCGGCCTGACGTGGGGCGTCTAGGGGACGTGGATCTTCCTCACCCAGGCGGGCACGGACCAGACCAGCGCGGTAGCGAACGTGCATGACCAGCCCGGCACCCCTATCAGCCGCCTGACCGGACCCGCGCACTGAGGCGGTGCAGCCGCCGTGACGGACTGCAGCGAGGAGCCTCGCTCGCTAGGAGACGTTTCGCCCCCCATCCAGTCCCGACTATGCACATCCGGCCGCCATCATGTACGTGATAATCGTCTATTATCACGTACATGAGCGATCATGATGGCGCGGCGGCCAGGAGAACGTCTCGCCGGGACGCTGCGCGACTCCGGCCCGTTATCCGGTACATTACGGCGGACGTCGCTCGGCGGCCGGCATGAGCGCCGCACCGAAGGTCGCCGCCCTGCGCGGCGGGAACGTCACCCTCGCCGCAGCCGCCGACGCCTTTCTCGCGATCCCGCGCACGGCCAACCCCAACACCCACCGCGCCTACGCCTCCGCGATCGACCGCACCGTTGCCCGGCTCGGCCGAGACCGGCCGCTCGCCGAAGTCGCCGACGCCGAGATCGGCACCGCGCTCGCCGAGCTGTGGGGCGCGAGCGCGCCGGCGACCTGGAACCGCAACCGCGCCGCCGTCACCTCCTGGCTGTCCTGGTGCCAGACCAAGAAGTACTGGGCCGCGCCGTCGGTCCCGGCCGACGCCGAACGCCGTAAGGAAACCGCCGACGAGACCCGCGCCGTGGCCAAGACCACGATTCACCGGCTGCTGTCGCGCCGCGACATCCCCCTTCGGGAGCGGGCGCTGTGGCGGATGCTCTACGAAACCGTAGCCCGCGCCGCCGAGATCCTGGCGCTGAACGTCGAGGACCTCGACCTGGAGCACCGGCGCGCTCCCGTCCGGTCCAAGGGCGGCGCCGTCGAGTGGGTGTACTGGGACAGCGGCACCGCCCACCTGCTGCCCCGCCTGCTCCGGCTCCCCGACGGCAGCACGCGTACGCACGGTCCGCTGTTCCTGTCCGAACGCCGCCCCGTCCCGGCCCGCCGCCCTGCGGCCGCCGACATCTGCCCGCACACCGGCCGCGCCCGCCTCGGCTACGACCGCGCCCGCGTCCTGCTGGAGAAGTACGCCGGGCTCGACCTGCACCAGCTACGCCACAGCGCCGCCACCCATCTCGGCGACGCCGAGATCCCGCTGCAACTCATCATGGGCAAGACACGGCACAAGAACCCGCGCACCGCCATGCGCTACGTCAAACCCGGGGCTGAGGCCATCGCCGCAGTCACCGAGCATCTTGCTCCACCCCGGCGCCGACACTGATCAGGGCTGTTGCGACAACCCGTTGCCCGGGCTTCCAGTAGCGCCAAAATCCGGTCCGATCTCCCCGGAGGCCTACCCGCGAGTAGAGTCCTGGGCCCCGGACACATCGCGAACCGGCTGCGAGGCGCGAACGGCCACTTCGTCGCTGGCGGCACCGGATCAGTCGCGCTGAGGAAGTGCGTTCAGGCACAGACCGTGACATTGACTATGCAGAGTTACTTCGGGGCTGGTCGCGCCGACCCGAGTGGGGGCCCGAAAAAGGTGCCGGGACCGATTCCTTTTCCGGCCGACGGCCGTCATACCGGGGGCGGCCGCGCCGGGCGGTACGCCGTACGGGAGGTATGAGGTCGTGACCGGGAACGAGACAGGCCGGGAAGTGGTGGAGGACGGCGAGGTCCTGGCCGCCGCGCTGGCGGGGGACGAGCCGGCGTTCGGCGCGCTCGCCGAGCGGTACCGGCGGGAGCTGCGGGTGCACTGCTACCGGATGCTCGGCTCGTTCGAGGAGTCCGAGGACATGGTGCAGGAGACGTTCCTGCGCGCCTGGCGCAAGAGGGAGAGCTTCCAGGGACGCTCGACGTTCCGGGCCTGGCTGTACCGGATCGCGACCAACGCGTGCCTGGACTTCCTCGATCGCCACCCGCGCCGCCCGCGCCCGCGCGAGGCGCCGGTGCTGGCCACCCCCGGCGTGCCGTCACCGTCGTCGACCGAGGTCTTCTGGCTGCGCCCCTACCCGGACCGGCTCCTGGAGCCCGCCGCGCCCGCGGGCGCCGAGCCGGACGCCGCCGTGGTCGCCAAGGAGACGATCGAGCTGGCGTTCATGGCCGCCATCCAGCACCTGCCTCCCCGGCAGCGGGTGGTGCTGATCCTGCGCGACGTGCTCGGCTGGTCGGCGCAGGAGGCCGCCGCGCTGCTGGAGGTGAGCGTCGTCTCGGTGAAGAGCACCCTGCAGCGGGCACGGTCGACGATGCGGGAGAACCTGCCCGCGCGACGGCTGGAGTGGGCGCCGTCCTCGGATCCGACCGGTGAGGAACGCGCGGTGCTGCAGCGCTACATCGACGCCGTCGAGCAGGCAGATCCCGCCATCCTGGCCGGGGTGCTGCGCGCGGACGCGTGGCAGTCGATGCCGCCGGCGCCGATCTGGATCCTGGGCGGGCCGGCGATCGTCGACGCGTGGCGCCCGGCCATGGTCGGCCCCGAGGCGTGGGGGGACTGGCGCGTCCTGCCCACCCGCGCCAACCGGCAGCCCGCGGCGGCGGCGTACGTCAAGCGTGCCGGAGAGTCCGAGTACCACGGCTCGTGGCTCGGTGTCCTGCGGGTCGAGGACGGGCTGGTCAGCCAGATCACGACCTTCGGTGCCGAGATCTTCCCGGCTTTCGGCCTTCCCCAGACGCTGTGACAGGCGCCGGTGAGGACCCGGCGGACACTGCGGTGAGCGCCGGTGCGGGGCCGGGAGACGCTGTGACGGGCA
The DNA here is from genome assembly GCF_042428775.1 of Streptosporangium vulgare. NCBI lineage: Bacteria > Bacillati > Actinomycetota > Actinomycetes > Streptosporangiales > Streptosporangiaceae > Streptosporangium > Streptosporangium vulgare. Next base: position 301,446 of record NZ_JBHMBS010000001.1, read on the forward strand.
CGGGCACGGGTACGGGTACGGGGCCGGGAGACGCTGTGGTGAGCGCCGGTGAGGATCCGCCCCCCTCACCTCCCGGGCGGTCCGGGCCGTCGTTCGACGTGCGCAGGATCGTCGTCGAGCCCGGGGGATCGCGCGTCCACGACGCGGCCGAGTGGCGGGGGGCGATCGTCCTGCTGGAGCGCGGGCGGATCGAGCTGGTCTGCTCCGACGGCGACCACCGGGCCTTCCGGCGCGGCGACGTGCTGTGGCTGGACGGGCTGCCGGTACGGGCCCTGCGCAACCCGGGGCCGGAGCCCGCCGTCCTGCTCGCGATCTCCCGGCGTTGATTTCCCCGCTCTTGGGACCCGGACCGATTCCTTTCCCGGCGTCGCACCGTCGTACAGGTCGTACGTCTCATCGCGAAGTATTGATGAAGGGGAAGATCGTGAACGACATGCAGAAGCGGGTCCAGGAGGCGGCCGACAAGCTCGTGGAGTCCGGTGCCGAGCGGGGCCTGCAGGTCGCCGCGTACCGGCACGGCGAGCTGGTGGTGGACGTCGTCGCGGGCGTCGCCGATCCGGCCACCGGGCGTCTCGTCACGCCGGACACGCCGTTCTGGAGCGCCTCGACCGGCAAGGGCGTCACCTCGACCGTGGCGCACGTGCTCGTGGAGCGGGGCGTCCTCGGCTACGACACGCCGATCGCCGAGCTGTGGCCGGAGTTCGGCGCCCACGGCAAGGAGCGCGCGACCCTGCGGCACGCCCTGACCCACTCGACGGGCGTGCCCGGCGTACCGGTGGCCACCACCCCCGAGGACCTGTGCGACTGGGAGGCGATGTGCGCGGTGATCGCCGGGGCCACGCCCTGGTGGGAGCCGGGTACCAGGAGCGGCTACCACCCCCAGTCGTTCGGCTACATCGTCGGCGAGATCGTCCGCCGGGCCACCGGCACGCCGATCTCCCACGTCCTGCGGGAGGAGGTCGCCGGGCCGCTGGGGGTGGCGGACGAGCTGTTCTTCGGCGTCCCCGAGTCCGAGCTGGGCAGGCTGGCCCGCCTGGAGGACGCGCCGAACGACTTCGAGATGCCCGAGGGGATGTCCGCGGAGACGATGTTCGCGGACGTCCCGTTCTTCAAGGTCGTGGACGGCTACACGGCGGCGCCGATGGCGGCGATGCCCGACGCGGCCTTCGGCAACCGCGCAGACGTGCTGACCTCGGACATCCCGGCGGGCGGCACCATGTCCGCCCGCGCCGTGGCCCGCATGTACGCCGCCCTGCTGGGCGAGGTGGACGGCGTCCGGCTCGTCTCGCCGGAACGGCTCCGCGAGATCACCGCGGTGGAGTTCGGCGGCATGGACGAGGTCACCGCCTTCCCGGCGACCAGGTCCCTCGGGTACGCCCTCGGCGCCACCGAGCTCCTGGACAGTCCCACCCTGTTCGGCATGGCGGGCAGCGGCGGATCGGCCGCGTACGCCGACACGGCCACCGGGATCGCGGTCGCCGTGACCAAGAATCTCGTCTCCGCAGGGGAGTTCGGCACCTTCGACGCCCTCGGCGGGCTCGTCCTGAACGCCGGTGGCGACCGTTAGGCGCCGTCAGGCGTGAGCGGGTCACCCCGCCGGGTCACCCCGGCGGGGTCCCGCGCCTGACCGTGCGGGGCCGCCTGCCGTGCGGGCCGTCTGACCGCGTGGGCCGCCTGACCGTGCGGGGTCGTCTGCTGGGCGGGGCCGTTCACCGTACGCGGGGCGTCCACCGTACGTGGGGCGTTCAACGTGCGCGGTCGTCTGGCGTGCGCGGTCGTCCGCCGCGCGAGGGTCGCTACCGCGCGCAGGTGAAGATCGCGGTACCGGGCAGGTGACGGCCGCGCAGCGGGCTCCAGCCGCCCCACTCGCGGTCGTGGCCCGGCGGCCACTCGGGCTCGGTCAGCCCCCGCAGCACGAGCCCCGACGCGGTGATGAGCCCCACCCAGTCGGCCATCGTGCGGTGGTGCTCGACATAGGACGGCCGCCCGTCCTCGCCGATCTCCACGTACGCGGAACGGTCGAAGTAGGAGCGGTCGGAGGTGAGCCCGGCGGGGCCCGGGTCGTCGGGGAAGGCCCAGCGGATCGGGTGGCTCACCGAGAAGACCAGCAGGCCCCCGGGGCGCAGCACCCGGTGGATCTCGGCCAGCACGGCCCCGGCGTCGGCCACGAAGGGCAGCGCGCCGTAGGCCGAGCAGGCCAGGTCGAACGTCTGGTCGGCGAAGGGCAGCACCTCCGCGTCCGCCTGGACCACCGGCAGCGCGGACCCGGCCTCCAGGTCGATCCGGCCGGAGTGCTGGAGCTGGCGGAAGGACAGGTCGAAGGCGGCCACCCTGGCGCCCTGCCCGGCCAGCCAGCGCCCGCACTGCCCGGCACCGCAGCCGATCTCCAGCACGTCCCTGCCCGCGACGTCGCCCAGCAGGCGGGCGTCGGCCTCGTCAAGGCCCTCGGGACCCCAGACGAACCCGGCGTCGCGCAGGAACTCCCCGTGCTCCGCCTGGTACTCGTCGGCGGCGCCGTCCCACCAGCCGCGGTTGGCCCGGGAGGTGGCCGCGGCGTCCACCCGGTGGCGGCCCACCCCGGCGAGGCTCATCAGCGCATCTTCGGACGGGGCATCTTCGCGCCGCGCGGCAGCGGGCCCTTGGGCATCGGCAGCGTCTGCGGAAGCGCCTTCAGCCGGTTGTTGATCTCGTACAGGGCGGGCTTCTTGAGGTTGCGGGGCAGCTTCATCAGATGCCGCTGCAGCTTGGCCAGCGGGACCTGCCCGTCGCCGTCGCCGGACTGGATGTCGTAGACGGGGACGTCCAGCGCGACCCGCTGGACGCGCTTCTTCTCGGCGACGAGCATCTTCTGCACGCGGCTGCCCGGCCCCTCGGAGACCAGGATGATGCCGGGGTAGCCGACCACGCGGTGCACGATGTCCTGGTCACGGGTGACGGCGACGGCGGGGGTGACCTCCCAGTTGCCGCGCATGCCCTGCAGGATCGCGGCGGCGGCACCGACCTGCCCGTGCAACATGGAGTACTGGGCCCTCTGGGCGAGCTGGCCGAAAACCACCAGCCCGACGGTGAGGGCCAGCATGATCCCGATGAAGAGGAGATACCAGAACCAGCCCGTGACCAGGCCGATCACCACGCACAGCGCGAGCGTGCCCAGCGCCGAGGCGTAGACGATCGGCATCCCCTTGGGGTTTGCCTCTTTGATGATCTTCGCGATCATGCGGAGCTGCTTGATGCGCCCCGGGCGCTCTGTGTCTTCGGGCTTCTTGGCCATGTTCTGAAGGATACAAATCCAGGGCTCAAGAAGTGAAAACGTGACCTGCCGAGCTCCGGTTCCGGCACCGGGAGCGGCGAGGCGCCCGTGACCGTACGGGTTCACCGTCGCCGGGCGGCCCCCGTCGTACGCGCGGACATCCTTTCCCGCGCGGAGAGGGGCGCCGGATGGGGGAGCAGGGGGCGGAAAACCGGAAGGACCCCGCTCGGGAGCGGGGTCCTTCCGGTTTCCAGGAGGGGCTCAGGCGTGCTGGCGAGCCTCGACGGCCTGCTTGTACAGACGGCCCGCCCGGTAGGAGGAGCGGACCAGCGGCCCGGAGAGGACTCCGGCGAAACCGATGGCCTCCGCCTCCTTCTGCAGCTCCACGAACTCCTCCGGCTTCACCCAGCGCTCGACGGGGTGGTGGCGCGGGGTGGGCCGCAGGTACTGGGTCACGGTGAGCAGGTCGCACCCGGCCTCGTGCAGGTCGCGCATGGCCTGGACGATCTCCTCACGCTCCTCGCCCATGCCGAGGATCAGGTTGGACTTGGTCACCAGACCGGCCTGACGGGCCTTGGTGATCACTCCCAGGGACCGGTCGTAGCGGAACGCGGGCCGGATGCGCTTGAAGATCCGCGGGACGGTCTCGATGTTGTGCGCGAACACCTCGGGCCTGGAGGAGAACACCTCCTCCAGCTGGGCCTGGTCGCCGTTGAAGTCGGGCACCAGCAGCTCGACGCCGCAGCCGGGCAGGAGCGCGTGGATCTGCCGCGCGGTCTCGGCGTACAGCCACGCGCCGCCGTCGGGCAGGTCGTCACGGGCGACACCGGTCACGGTGGCGTAGTTGAGCCCCATCTGCCGCACCGAGTCTGCCACGCGGCGGGGCTCGTCGGTGTCGTACGCCTTGGGCTTGCCGGTGTCGATCTGGCAGAAGTCGCACCGGCGGGTGCACTGGTCGCCGCCGATGAGGAAGGTGGCCTCGCGGTCCTCCCAGCACTCGGAGATGTTGGGACACCCCGCCTCCTGGCAGACCGTGTGCAGCCCTTCGCGTTTGACCAGCGCCCTGAGCTCGGTGTGGTTCGGACCCGCCCTGAACTTGGTCTTGATCCAGTCGGGCTTCTTCTCGATGGGGGTCTCGGCGTTGCGGACCTCGAGGCGGAGGAGCTTCCGCCCCTCGGGGGCGACGGTCATGCGAGCTCCTTCGTCGGTCGGGGGACCGAGGTGGTGCACATCGAGGTGCGGTAAATGTCGTCACGCTCGCTCACCTCACCAGCTTATGTCCCGCCGCGGGTTGCGGCGGACCCGGGTCACCGTGGGTGAGGGGACGCGGAGAACGGTCCTGGAAGCGGTGTTGAGGAGCGGTGCTCGGGGAGCGGTGGGGGGCGGTGTCAGGAGCGTCAGGAGCGCCGGGACCGGCGCGGAGGAGGGGGGAACGGCGCCGGGAATGCCGGAAACGGTGCGGGGCGGCCTCGCGGCCGCTCCCCGCTCCACCGGCTCCGGACGCGACGCGCGGCCGGAGCCCGGTGCGCCGGTGCCGGGGTCAGCGCCGGAACAGGTCTTCCTCGGGCAGCTCGAAGGCCTGCGCGCCCAGCGCCTCCGCCAGGTGCTTCTCGGCGTACGGCAGGACCTCGTCGACCACGATCCGGCGGCCGGTCTCGGCCGACAGCGAGGAGACCCCGGCGTCGCTGATGCCGCACGGGACGATCCGGTTGTACCAGCTCGGGTCGTTGGAGCAGTTGAGCGCGAACCCGTGCATCGTGACGCCGCCGGAGACCCGGATGCCGATCGCCCCGACCTTCCTGTCCGGCAGGCCGTGCGAGGGGTCTCCGGCCACCCAGACGCCGCCGCGCCCCTCCACCCGGCCCGCCTGGACCCCGAAGTCGGCGCAGACGTGCACCAGGGTCTCCTCCAGGAGCCTCACGTAGGCGTTCACGTCGAGGGAGCCGCCGAGCCTCACGATCGGGTAGCCGACCAGCTGGCCGGGGCCGTGCCAGGTGATCCGCCCGCCCCGGTCGACCTCGACGACCGGGGTGCCGTCGGAGGGCCTCTCGTGCGGCGCGGTGCGTTTGCCCGCCGTGTAGACCGGCGCGTGTTCGAGCATCAGGCAGGTGTCTGGAATCTCCTCGGCCACCCGGCGCGCGTGGATGCGCCGCTGAAGATCCCATGCCTGCTCGTAGGGGAAGTCAACGCCAAGACGGACGATTGCCAGGTCACTCACGCCTCAAGAGTAGTTGACCCGTTCGTGGTTAAGACGTGAGAAGCCGAGGCTCGATGCGGAACTCCTTGGCCCCGCCCGCCCCGTCGTGCTCGACCTTGTAGGCGTAGGCGTCCGGATACACGCTGACGGCCTGGATGAACTCGGTGCCCACGTAGTGCAGGGCGACGCCCTCGTCGGCGGCGTAGCCCTCCGGAAGCTCGCCCGAGGCCACCGCCTCGTGCAGCAGCTGCCGGCGCTGCGGGTCGGAGTTGTAGTGGACGCCGCAGGAGTAGGGCAGAATGCCCAGGCCGTCGGACCACACCCGCAGCGTCGGCCCGAAGGAGTCGGTGTTGCCGCCCACGTGCCAGCAGAGCGCCCCGGCGCTCTGGCCCGCCAGCACCACGCCCGCCCGCCACGCCTCCTCGAAGATCTCGTCGAGGCCGTGCAGCCGCCACAGGGCCGCCAGGTTGGCCACGCTGCCGCCGCTGACGTAGATGATGTCCTGGCCGAGCACCCACTCGCGCGGGTCCTCGACGTTGGGCATCGGGAACACGGTCAGGTGGCTGACCTCGACGTCCCACGCGCCGAAGGCGCCGTACATCCTCAGCAGCCACTCCGCGTCGTCGCCGGTGGCGGTGGCGAGCAGGCCCAGGCGGGGCCGGTCCTGGCCGGTGAGGTCGAGGGCGTACCTGAGCAGCGGGCTCGCCTCCATGGTCCCCTGGCGGATGGAGGCGCGGAACGAGCCGCCCCCGATCGCGAGGATGTGCGACTGCCCGGGGCTGCCCATGTCCGTCTCCCAGTGGTCTCGTCGGCCGGAACGCTGAAAACAGGGATCTTAGAGTACGGCGGCGAGTGCCTCCTTGAGACGCGTATGCCGGAACGTGTAGCCGCTGTCGAGCAGGCGCCGCGGGAGCACCCGCTGGCCGGTCAGCACCCCCTCCTCGGCGAACTCCCCGATGGCCGTGCGCAACACGAAGCCGGGCACGGCCAGCGGCATCGTGGGCCGGTGCAGGACCGCTCCGAGGGTCTTGGTGAACTCGGCGTTGGTGACCGGCTCGGGGGCCGTCAGGTTCACTGGGCCCGAGATTTCCGGATTTTTCAGGATGTATTGGACGGCGAGGACCCAGTCGTCGATGGAGATCCACGACCAGTACTGCCGCCCCGACCCCAGCGGGGCGCCCAGTCCCACCCTGAAGATGGGGAGAAGCTGCGACATCATGCCGCCCTGCCCGCTCAGCACCAGGCCGGTACGGAGCTTCACCACCCGGATGCCCGCCTCCTCCGCGGGCGCCGTCTCCGCCTCCCATGGCACCACGACCTCCTGCGCGAGGAACCCGGCACCGGCGGGCGCCGTCTCGTCCACCGCGACGTCCCCGGTGTCGCCGTAGAAGCCGATCGCCGAGCCGGACAGCAGCACCGCGGGCTTCGCCCGCAGACCGGCGAGCGCGCCCGCCAGGGTCCTGGTCCCCTCGACCCTGCTGCGGACCACCTCGCGCTTGTAGTCCTCGCTCCAGCGCCGGTCGCCGATGCCCGCGCCCGCGAGGTGGATCACCGCCTCCGCGCCCTCCAGCGCCTCCCGCTCGACGACCCCCTTGGCCGGGTTCCAGAAGGCCTCGTCGCCGCCCTCCGGCACCCGCCGCACCAAACGGACCACCCGGGCGCCGTCGTCCCGCAGAGCCTTGACCAGAGCCGATCCCAGCAGGCCCGAGGACCCGGTCACGATGATCTTCATGTCGTCCAATGTAATCGACCTCCCCCCGGATCTTCGGAAACCGGGCACCCACCGGATTCGCGTCATCACCGCGGGTTCTCAAGACCCGCCGCCGACGCGAGGGAAACGACCCGTACCCGGGGGGAGGAGCCGCGCCCGGGGGAGAACGAGCCGGGCCGGCCCGCGACGTCGCGGACCGGCCCGGTGGGAGAGAACGGGTGACTAGCCGTGCAGGCCCAGCTGGTTCTCGAAACGGCCCTCCTCCAGACGACGCTTGATCGTCGTCAGGAAGCGGGCGGCGTCGGCGCCGTCGACCAGGCGGTGGTCGTAGCTGAGCGCCAGGTACATCATCGAGCGGACGGCGATGACCTCGCCCTCGGGGGTGTCCAGGACCACCGGGCGCTTGACGACGGCACCGGTGCCCAGCATGCCGACCTGCGGCTGGTTGAGGATCGGCGTGTCGAACAGCGCGCCACGGCTGCCGGTGTTGGTCAGCGTGAACGTGCCGCCGGTGATCTCGTCCGGGCTCACCTTGTTGGTGCGGGTGCGCTCGGCGAGGTCGGCGATCTTACGGGACAGCCCCGCGATGTTGAGGTCGCCCGCGTCCTTGATCACCGGGACGAGCAGGCCGCGCTCGGTGTCCGTCGCGAAGCCGAGGTGCTCGGTGTCGAAGTACGTGACCTCGTTGGTCTCGCTGTTGATCGTGGCGTTCAGCTTCGGGTGCTGCTTGAGCGCCTCGATCGTGGCGAGGGCGAAGAACGGCGTGAACGTGAGCTTGACGCCCTCGCGCCGCTGGAACTCGGCCTTCGCCTGGTCGCGCAGCCGCGCGATCTTGGTGACGTCGACCTCGACCACGCTGGTGAGCTGGGCGGAGACCTGCAGCGACTCGACCATGCGCTTGGCGATGGTCTGACGCAGCCGCGACATCTTCTCGGTGCGCCCGCGCAGCGTGGTGTCCACCACGACCGGCTCGGGGGCCTGCGGGGCGGACGCCTGGGCCGGGGCCTGGGCGGCGGCCTGGGGGGCCTGCGCCTGGGCCTGGGCCGCGCTGGCGCGCTCGCGCTGGTCGCGGGCGGCCTCCAGCACGTCCTGCTTGCGGATGCGCCCGCCGACACCGGTGCCGGTCAGCGAGTCGAGGTCCACGCCGTGCTCGCCGGCGAGCTTGCGCACCAGCGGGGTGACGTACGGGCTGTCGCCCGACGGCTGCGCGGCGGGCTCGGACGCCGCGATCGGGGACGGCGGCGCGGCCGGGGAGGACTGGACGGTCTGCGGGGCCTGTGCCTGGGGCTGAGCCTGGGGCGCCTGCTGCTGCGGGGCGGGGGCCTGCTGCGGCTGCGCGGGGGCCTGCTGCTGCGGGGCCTGCTGCTGCGGGGCGGGCTGCGGGATCGAGGAGGCCGGCTGCGCCTGCTGCTGCGGGGCGGGCTCGGGCTCCGGCTCGGGGGCCTTCTCCTGCGCCGGGGCGGCGGCGCCCTCGGTGCCGTTCTCGTCGATGACGGCGAGCTCGGCGCCGACCTCGACGGTCTCGTCCTCGGCCACCACGATCTTCGTGAGGATGCCCGCCGCGGGGGAGGGGATCTCGGTGTCGACCTTGTCGGTGGAGACTTCGAGAAGCGGCTCGTCGGCCTCGACGCGCTCGCCCTCCTTCTTCAGCCAACGGGTGACGGTGCCCTCCGTGACGCTCTCACCGAGCTGGGGCATCTGTACGGACTTCGGCATGGGTTGTCTTCTCTCGCGTTCCGAGTGAGGGCTTGCGTTAGTTGTGGACGTGGAGCGGCTTGCCGGCCAGTGCCAGCATCGCCTCGCCGACGGCCTCGGACTGGGTGGGGTGCGCGTGGATGAGCTGCGCGACCTCGGAGGGCAGGGCCTCCCAGTTGTAGATCAGCTGACCCTCGGTCACCAGCTCGCCGATGCGGCGGCCGACCATGTGCACCCCGAGCACCGGGCCGTCCTTCGCCGCGATGATCTTGACGGCGCCCTGCGTCTGCAGGATCTGGCTCTTGGGGTTGCCCGCGAGGTCGTAGGTCAGCTCGACGATCTCGTGGCCGCGCTCCCTGGCCTGGGCGGAGGTGATGCCCACCGAGGCGACCTCGGGGTCGGAGTAGGTGATCCTGGGCACGCCGTCGTAGTCGATCGGCACGGGGTTCAAACCGGCGATGTGCTCGGCCACCAGGATGCCCTCGGCGAAGCCCGCGTGCGCGAGCTGCAGGGTCGGGATGAGGTCACCGACCGCGTACACGCCCGGCACGCTGGTCTGGCAGAACTCGTTCACCGTGACGGTGCCGCGCTCGATCGCGATGCCCGCCTCCTCGAAGCCCATGCCCGCGGAGACCGCGCCGCGGCCGACCGCGACGAGCAGCAGCTCGGCGTCGAGGGTCTTGCCGTTGGCCAGGCTGACGACCACGCCGGTGTCGGTGGTCTTGACGCCCTCGAAGAAGACGCCCAGCTCCTGCTTGATGCCGCGGCGGCGGAAAGAGCGCTCCAGGAGCTTGGAGCTGGACTCCTCCTCCAGGGGCAGCAGGTGCGGCAGGCCCTCGACGATCGTCACCTCGGCGCCGAAGGAGCGCCAGACGCTGGCGAACTCCACGCCGATGACGCCGCCGCCCAGGACGACCACCGAGGTGGGCACCCGGTCGAGCTTGAGCGCGTGCTCGCTGGTGATGATCCGCTCGCCGTCGATCTCCAGGCCCGGGAGGGACCTGGGCGCGGAGCCGGTCGCCAGCACGATGTTGCGACCCTCGTAGACCTCGGAGCCCACCGCCACCCGGTTCGGGCCCGCGAGACGGCCCTCACCCTCGATGATCGTGATGCCCTTGCTCTTGAGAAGGCCCTGCACGCCCTTCCAGGCGCGAGTGACGATCTTGTCCTTGAACGCGTGGACCGCGGGCACGTCGATGCCCTCGAAACGGGCCTTGACGCCGTAGGTCGCGCTCTCCCGCGTCTCGTCGGCGACCTCCGCGGAGTGCAGAAGCGCCTTGGTGGGAATGCACCCCCGGTGCAGGCACGTACCGCCGATCTTGTCCTTCTCGATCAGCGCGACCGTCTTGCCCAGCTCGGCCGCCCGCAGAGCGCAGGCATACCCACCGCTACCGCCACCTAGGACGACGATGTCGTAGGGGCCGCTGCCATCAGCCACAGGAAAGCTCCTTGTCGGATCGGATTACCGTCTTCACGGTCGCGCCCCTCGTCGTGCCCTGGGTGGCCGCGCGGATCCTCGATCGCATCCACACCGCCACCGGACCCGGCTCGGCGCCGTGCCGGTGCCCGCCCTCGGCCTGACCCCGGCAACCGCATCTTTTCATTTGTCTGGGTTGCTTGTGACCCGCTTGCGCGGCGTTACCGCGTGGGCTCGCCCGCGTGGCGCTCGGCCAGGCCGACGAGCGTCCGGGTGATCGCCCCGGTGCCGCCCTTCGGCGTGTAGCCGTGGGCCTCGCCCTTGTTGAAGGCGGGACCAGCCATGTCAATGTGTGCCCAACGGACCCCGTCAGGTACGAATTCCCGCAGGAAGATGGCGGCCGTCAGCATCCCGCCGAAACGCTCGGGGTGCAGGTTGGCGATGTCGGCCACCGGGGAGTCGAGTCCCTTGCGGAGCTCGTCGGGCAGGGGCATCGGCCACGCGGCCTCGCCCTGCTCGCCCGCCGTCGCGACGATCTCCGCGCGGAGGTCGTCGTCGTTGCCCATGACGCCCGCCGTCCGCCAGCCCAGCGCGACGATCTGCGCGCCGGTGAGCGTGGCGACGTCGACGATCACGTCGGGGTCGTCCTGCCCGGCGCGGGCGATGCCGTCGATCAGGACCAGGCGGCCCTCGGCGTCGGTGTCGAGCACCTCGACGGTCTTGCCCGCGAAGCTGGTGAACACGTCGGAGGGGCGCTGCGCGGTGCCGCTCGGCATGTTCTCGGCCAAGCAGAGGTAGCCGACCGCGTTGACCTTCAGGCCCAGCCTGGAGATGGCCAGGAGCGCGCCGAAGACCGCGCCGGCGCCGCCCATGTCCGACTTCATCCAGTCCATCGAGGCCGTCGGCTTGAGCGACAGGCCGCCGGAGTCGAAGGTGATGCCCTTGCCGACGTACGCGAGCTTCTTGGTGGCCTCGGGGTGGCTGTAGGAGAGGCGGACCAGCCGGGGCGGGTTGGCCGACCCCTGGCCGACGGCGACGATGCCGCCGTAGCCGCCCTCCCTGAGCGCCTTCTCGTCCAGGACCTCCACCGACAGGCCGGCCTCGGTGCCGACCTGCTCGGCGATCTCGGCGAAGCGGGCCGGCCACAGGTCCGACGGCGGGGTGTTGACCAGGTCGCGGACGAGCGAGACCGACTCGGCCAGCGTGCTGGCGCGCTCGATCGCGGCCTGGGCGCCCTCGGCGTCGGTCAGCACGGTCAGCTCGGTCACCGGGGAGCTCTGCTCTCCCACGGTGCGGTACTTGGTGAACGAGTAGGCGCCGAGAAGGCCGCCCAGGGCGGCGGCGCCCGCGTGCTCGGCGCTCGTGGCGGGCAGGGCGAGCGCCACCCGGCCGGTGCCGGCCAGGGCGCGGACCGCGGTGCCCGCGGCGCGGCGCAGGACCTCGGCGTCGTAGCCGCCCCCTGAACCGTCGGGGACGTCGCCGAGGCCGACGACGACCAGCAGCGGCGCGGTCAGCGCACCGAAGGTGGGGATCTTGGAGACCTCGCCCGGCTTACCCTTGGCACCCACACTCTCAAGCGTGGCGGCGAGCCTGCCGCCGAGCGCCTGGTCGAGACCTTCGGCCCCGGGAGCGGGAAGCAGACCGTCCGGTCCGGTGTGGACGCCGACGACCAGCGCGTCGGTATCGAACGAGACAGCGTTGTCAGTTGGGGTAAGCCGCACAGTGGTCACGTAGGCCGATGCTAGTCGGGCTGGCGCAGTACGCATAAACGAGGGTTCGTCCTACGAATCGTGCCGCCTGATGGTGCTATTCGGAGTGGCACCATCGGACGTCTTGGTGCTAATGTCGCTAGCACTATGTTGCTTACCTTGGATCTGAACGATCCCCGGCCGCTGCACGAGCAGGTCGCCGAGGCGATCAGACGTGCCGTCGCCGAGGGTTCGTACGCTCCGGGAGACCGGCTCCCGCCGGCCCGTGACCTGGCCGCCGCGCTGGGCATCAACGCCAACACGGTGCTGCGCGCCCTGCGGGACCTGCGCGACGAGGGGGTGCTGGAGTTCCGCAGAGGCCGCGGCGTGAGCGTGCTCAGCCGCCCCAACCCGCGCAGCGTCATCGAGGAGAAGCTGCGCGCCCTGCTCGACGAGGCGGTCCAGTACGGCTACCGCCACGACGACGTCATCGAGCTCATCAGAGAACTGTCGTGACCGGGCGGGAAACCCGGTCCTTGGAAGGAGTGACCGACGTGGGGCTGCGAGCCCGAGTTCTGTCCATCGCCGCCGGTTGGGTCGCGCTGGTGACCACCGTGATGGTCGCCGTGCCGCTGGCGCTGCGAGACCGGCTGCCCGATCCGATCGCCACGCACTGGGGGCCGTCCGGCGCCCCCGACAACTCGATGCCGTTCACCGCCGCGCTGCTGTTCCAGGCGGGCCTGTGGGTGCTGCTCGCGGGCGGGGCGTTGGCGTTCGCGCTCGCCGGCGTCACGCTGCTCAGACGCAGGGCGAGCCGCATGGGGCTCGGTGCCCTGCTGGGCGGTGCCGGCCTGTTCTTCCTGGGGTTGCAGGCGGTCACGCTGAGGGCCAACCTCGACGCGCCCGGCTGGGGGCAGGCCGCCGAGCTGGGATGGGACGCGCTCCTCGCGGTCGCGGGGCTGTTGCTGGGCGGCTGGCTCGGCGCCCTCGCCGCCCGCCCGGGGCCCGACGACCGCCCCGAGCCGTCCGCCGTCCCCGCGAGGCGGTTCCCGCTCCGCCCCGGCCAGCGCGCGGTGTGGGTCTCCTCGGTGAGCAACGGCCCGCTCGCCGCGCTCGGCGGTTCCCTCCTGGCCGCGGGCCTGGGGTTCGCCGTGCTCGCCCTGATCGGCGGGGAGGGCGTGCTGTGGCTCCCGGCGGGGATCTTGTCCCTCGTGGGTCTGCTGGGGGCGACCACCAGTTCGGTGCGGGTGCAGATCACCGAGGAGGGTGTCGTGCTCTTCTTCGGGCCGTTCCGCCTGCCCCGCAGGCACATCCCGATCGAGCGGGTGGAGCGGGCCTGGACGGAGGAGCGGCTCCCGTCCGGCGTCGGAGGGTGGGGCGTCAGGGGGCTGCCGGGGGCCGCGACGATCATGATCCGTGGCGGGGAGTGCCTCGTGGTGGGTTACGTCTCCGGTGGCCGCCTCGCCGTCTCGATCGACGACGCGGAGAGCGGGGCCGCTCTGCTGAACACCCTCGTGGACCGGGCCTCCACCGGCCCGTCCGCCCGCTGATCCCGACTCGCCGACTTCCGTCCCCTGTTCTCCGTCCCCTGACCCTGTTCTCCGTCCCCTGCCCCGTCTGCCGACTTCTGTCCCCTGTTCTCCGTCCCCCGAGTGTTGTCCGCTGACTTCCGTCTCCTGAGCCCTGTCCGCCGGCCTCCGCCCGCGACCTCGCTCCCGTCCGCCTGCCTGCCCGTCCGCCTCCTTCTTCTTCCACACGTCCTTTCCCCTCGCGGTGTCACGGCTCTCCCGTAGCCATCTCCGTTGCCTCTCGTTCCTCTCGCGTCCGTTCATTCCTCCCGTGTCCACGCTCCCGAAGGTGGTGTCATGCTTCGCCGGTTCCCTGATCTGTGGCTGTTCCTGCTCGTCGCGTTCGGCCTGTCCTGGCTGTTCGCCCTTCCCATCTGGCTGTCGGACGAGCCGACCGGCACGTTCGTGTTCACGTTGGTCGGGGTGGCGATGATGTTCACCCCGACGCTCGGAGTCCTCGCCGTCCGGCTGTACGACAGGCGACTCGGGGATCCCTCCACCGGGCGCGAGTGGGCCGTGCGGACGGGCCTGTCGGCGGGTGGGAGCCGGGGCCGGGTGTTCGCGCTGGTCGCGCTGGCCTGGTTCGGCATCCCCGCGCTGGTCGTCGCCGCGATCGCGCTCAGCGCCGCCCTCGGCCTGCTCTCCCTCGACCTGCGAGAGTTCAGCCTGTTCCGCGAGAGCCTGGCGGCGGCCACCCCGGGCGGTACGCCCCCGATGGGGGTCGGCCTCCTGGTGGCCGCGCAGGTCGTGGCGATAGTCCTGGTCGCCCCACTGATCAACTCGGTCGCGGCCTTCGGTGAGGAGTGGGGGTGGCGAGGCTGGCTGCTGCCGCGTCTGACGCCGCTCGGCACCTGGCGGGCACTCCTGGTGTCCGGGGTGATCTGGGGGCTCTGGCACTTCCCGCTCACCCTGCGCGGATACAACTACCCCGAGCTCGGGGCGTGGGCGGCGCCGATGTTCATCGTCTTCTGTGTGGCCTTCGGAGCCCTGCTCGGCTGGCTCCGCCTCTATTCGGGAAGCGTCTGGCCCGCGGTCGTCGGGCACGGATCACTGAACTCCTCGGCGGGCCTGATGCTGCTCGTCGGTGACGCGGCCGACCCGCCGGTGTTCGCCGTCGCGGGGATCACCGGCCTGGTCGGTTCGGCGCTGCTGGCCGTGGTCTCCGCGCTGCTGTTCAAATACCGGCCGGTCGAGCGGCCGGTCCCGGCCGCCGTCGCGTGAGATCCCGGGTGAGGGCCGGGTGAGCTCCCGGGCAGGGAAGGTTCCCCGGGCAGGGAAGGTTCCCCGGGCCTCTCCGGTTCCCCGAGTCTCTCCGGTTCCCTGGGCATCTCCGGTTCCTCGGGCCTTCCGGGGCCAGGGCCGGGAGGGGGTCAGTTCACGAGGATCGTGCAGGTCAGCAGAGTCGTCGCGGTGGTGATCTCGACGAGGGCGCCGAGTACGTCACCGGTGACGCCGCCGAGCCGTCGCACGGCCCTGCGCCGTACGGCCCAGGCCGCCAGCAGCCCCACGAGCATGGCCAGGGGGAGACCCAAGGGGGTGAGGAGCGGACCCAGGCCCGATATGAGACCCGCACCGGTGGAGCCCGTCCCGAGGAGGTCGCCGACTTCGGAATGGGTCACGTCCACGTACGCCATGTAGCCCCAGCCGGAGGACTCGGACGGGGAGCCGGAAGACCAGAGGTCAAGGGCGCCGATGTCGTGGAGGTAGACCAGCGCCGCCGTTCCCGCGAGCACCAGCACGGTCACGGCCACCGCGACGCTCCGCCGTACGGTGCCCGCGACCATCGCGCCGAGCCCGTCGGGGCGCGCCGGGGGAATGCCCGTGCGGCAGGCCCAGGTGAGGGCGAGCCGTCCGGCCGCGCAGGCCGCGACCAGGGTGATGGTGCCCGTGCCCGCACCGGCACAGGTGACGGCCTCCCGCAGGGCCGTCACCTGGATCAGCAGGACGAAGATCAGTGTCACCACGCCGAAGGGGCCGATGTCCGACCGCTTCATGATCTCCAGCGCCCGCTCGGCGGGTTTCCCGCTGCCCAGCCCGTCGGCGAGGTCGGCCAGCCCGTCCAGGTGCAGTCCCCGGGTGAGCAGCGCCACGACCGCCACGGCCAGCACCGACGCCGGAAGCGATGTCATCCCCAGCCACAGGGAGATCGCCAGCACCAGCCCGCCGACGGCCCCGATCACCGCCCCCACCAGCGGAGCCACCGCCATCGCGATCCCTCCCGCACGGCGGTCGATCGCCCCGGGCCGGACCGGGAACACGCTCAGCGTGCCGATCGCGAGACGCACCCCGTCGGCGAACGTGGACGGGCCGTCCTTGGCCGGGGGGGAGGGTTCGGACATGACCGATGATCGTAGCCGTCGGCCTCCCGGCGTCGTGACCTCGCACGTTCGTCGGACCGCGTATGTGCGTCGGATTCGGTGGCGTTCCGGCTCGGGGACGACCTCGGCCGGGGTCGTGCCGGAAGCCCGGTGGGGGGCGGTCACAGCACCAGGAAGGTCAGGCAGGAGGGGGCGGCTACGGGAGGGGACGGAGATGGGAGAGGTCAGAGGGGAGGAGACCACGGGAGGGAGCAGATGAGGAGAGGTCAGGCCGGGAGGGAGCAGATGTGGAGGGGGCCGGTCGGGGGCGGGTCGGGAGGGGGATCGGTAAGGGTCAGACGGGGAGGGGGAGGAGACGACCGGCGACGACGAGGGTGACATCCTCGGACTCCAGGGCGAGACGCTGGTTCAGCCGGCCGAGAGTGTCCCGGAACATCCGGCCGCTGGCGGTGCCGGGCACCACGCCGAGCCCGACCTCGTCGGAGACCGCCACGACCCGGACCCGGGTCTGCCTCCAGGCGGCCACCAGGTCGTCACACCGGGCCGCGACCGCATCCCTGCCGTCCCTGCTGTCTTCGCCGTCCTCGCGAGTGGAGCCGTCGCCGCCCGGCCAGGCGTCGCACTCGTCGAAGACGGCGGCCACCCAGGTACCGAGCCCGTCGATCAGCAGCGGAGTGTCGGCCGACCGCAGCAACTCGGCCAGGCCGGTGGTCTCGGCGGTCTTCCAGTGGGCGGGCCTGCGGTCGCGGTGCGCCCGGACCCGGCGCAGCCACTCGGGGTCGCCCTCGCCGGACGGGCCTGTCGCGACGTAGAGGACCTCGGGCTCCGCCGCCAGTCGCAGTTCGGCCTCCGCGGACTTGCCCGACCGGCTCCCCCCGAGCAGCAGGGTCCTCCTGGGCGGGGAAACCGGAACGGGTGGAGGCTCGCCGATGTCGACGACCGTGCCGTCCGGTACGACGCGAACCCCCCACAGCGCGGCCCGCCGGATCAGTTCCGTCTCCGTGGGCACCCGGTGGTCGACGCCGACGGCCACCACGTGTGTCCGTTCGCCGACCAGGCCCCGCCGACGCAGGTCCCCAAGCCGTTCAGGCCGGTCGAGCACGTCCAGCAGCACCAGGTCCAACGCCTCTCCCGCACCACCACCGGCGTTCTTCTCCCGTACGTCTCGCTCATTGCGCGGTGACTCACCACGCGGTGGTTCATCGCGAGGGGACTCGCCGCGCGGAGGTTCCCCGTGCGGAGGCTTCCCGTACGAGGGAGAAACGGGAGGGGTAGAGACAGGCGGGGAAGGAGCGGCGTACAGGACGCGCCGGCCGCCGGGGGTGATGACGGTGAGGCCGTCCGGGCCGACCGAGGCGTGGTAGCCGGGCGGAAGCGGACCGGCCAGCGGCAGCCGCGCCGGCCCCACCGTCACCACCGGGCCGCCGAGGGGCGTCGAGCCCCCGGGCGTCACCGAATCGCCAGGGGTCGTCGATCCGTCAGAGACCGTCGAGCCGTCGATCGGCGCTGGGTCGCCGGGGCCGTCGAGCGGCGCCGAGCCGTCAGGTATGGCCGAGCCGTCAGGTATCAGGGAGCCGTCGAGTGCCACCTGGACGTCGAGCAGCACGGAGACGGGACGGCGACCCGGTGTGGCACGGGCGCAGGAGGCGCACCCGCAGTCCGGGGCGGGCCATCCGCCCGCGCTCGCCGTGCCGGAGATCAAGATCTTCATGCCCGCTCTCCTGCCGGGCCGAGGAGCCGGCCGGGAGGCCGCGTGCCTCCGTCTGCGGGCGGAAGCCGACGACTCCCGCGGTGTGCCGGGGGTGCCGGGGGTGCCGGGGGTGCCGGAAGTGCCGGGAACGTCCCGGCGGCGGAGCACGAGGTCATGATCTCGCCTTCATGCCCGGGAGTCCCCGGGAGAGGTAGTGTTCGCTGAGCCGCCGAGGGGCACCGGCAGGATCCGCGAGAAGGGGCTATGGCATGACGTGGCGCTGGCGTTACGAAAACGCGAATGGTGGCGAGGTGGTCGAGGGTGTTTCGCCGTCCGACACGTTCCCGAGCCAGGCGGACGCCGAGTCGTGGCTCGGTGAAAGCTGGCGTGAGCTGCTGGATTCCGGAGTCGAGAAGGTCACCCTGCTCGAGGGCGAGCGCGTCGAGTACGAGGGCATGTCACTGCGCCCGGAGTGAACCGGAGTGAATCCGGATGACCGGACGAACGGAGAACCCCTCGGACCCTCGCTGAAGATGAGGAGCCGAGGGGTTCTTTCCCGTTCCGCGCACGAACGCGGGAAGCCAGGTCAGCGCCACCGGCGTTCACCGTGACCGGCCACCTGACCGGTCACCGCCGGGCCGGGGATCCGCAGGGCGTCCGGCGTTCACAGCGACCACAGCGACCATCGTGACCACTGTGACCGGTCACCGCGCTACGGACGCCGCTCGGGGCTCACGGTCTTGGCGGGGTCGCGTTCGACGATCGGGCCGAGGATGTCGTCGATCTTCTGCAGCACCTCGGACCCCAGCTTCACCCCGGAGGCCTTGACGTTGTCGCGGACCTGCTCGGGCCTGCTGGCCCCGACGATGGCGGAGGCCACGTTGGGGTTCTGCAGCACCCAGGCCACCGCGAGCTGGGCCATGGACAGGCCGAGGTCGGCGGCGACCGGCTCCAGCTTCTGGACCCGGCTGAGCACGTCGTCGGTGAGCATCCGGGAGATGACGTTCTTCCCCCCGGCCTCGTCGGTGGCCCGGGAGCCGACGGGCGGCGGCTGTCCCGGCCGGTACTTGCCGCTGAGCACGCCCTGGGCGATGGGAGAGAAGACGACCTGGCCGACGCCCTCCTTCTCGCTCAGCGGCACGACCTCCGCCTCGATGACCCGCCACAGCATGGAGTACTGGGGCTGGTTGGAGACCAGGCGGTCGAAGCCCATCTCGTCGGCGATCTTCAATGCCCGGCCGATCTGCTCGGCGGTCCACTCGCTGACGCCGACGTAGAGGACCTTGCCCTGGCGTACGAGATCGTCGAAGGTCTTGAGGGTCTCCTCGAGCGGCGTCTCGTTGTCGAAGCGGTGCGCCTGGTACAGGTCGACGTAGTCGGTCTGCAGGCGGCGCAGCGAGCCGTGCAGCGCCTCGGTGATGTGCTTGCGCGACAGCCCTCGGTCGTTGGGGCCCGGTCCGGTCGGCCAGTAGACCTTGGTGAAGATCTCCAGGGACTCGCGGCGGACCCCCGCGAGAGCGCGGCCGAGAACCTCCTCCGCCTTGGTACCCGCGTACACGTCGGCGGTGTCGAAGGTGGTGATCCCCTCGTCGAGCGCCGCTTGCACGCATTGCCTGGCGGCATCCTCCTCTACCTGGGAACCGTGTGTGATCCAGTTGCCGTAGCTGATCTCGCTGACCATGAGACCGCTGCGGCCAAGGTGGCGGAATTCCATGGTCCGAGGTTAGTAGGCGCCATATTTCATGGCGATTCGGGATAGCCTGCCGGGCGTGTTGCGGTTGATCACTTCTCGGCAGGTACGGCTCGCGCTCGCCGCGGCGGCGCTGGTGGTGGGTGTCGTGGCGGTCACCCGCCTGTGGCGCCGGGGGGAGGAGCGCCGGGCGGAGGAGCGCCGGGCCGCCTCACCGGCCGAGAGGTCCGGGCTCGCCACTCCGGCCGGGGCACCGGCCTCCGAGGCCGGGCGCGCGCCGCGATGGCCCCCCGCGCCCATCCTCGGCACCCCCACGGACGAAGATCTCAGGCGGTACGCCGCCAGGCCCCCCTCCGCAGTCAGGACCGCCGTCGAGCGGATGTTCGAGCGGGGCCCGCGGACGCCGGGAGAGCCGCTGGACGAGGCCACCCGGGGCCGCCTGGTCCGCTGGGGCGCCATCGGGATCGGGCTGTGCCTGCTCGCCTTCGGCACGCAGGCCCTGGAGAGCGCGGTCTTCTCGAACGGGGTGGAGACCGTCGAGGCGACCGATTCCCGGAGCGCGGACGAGTGGTGTGAGCCGGAATCGGACGTCTCGCTGGAGCCAGGGTTGCGTTACTGGGCAGATGGGGAAGGGACGTACCAGGTCGTCCGATGTGTGGGCACGGATGAGTTCCGTCACCTCGAAGGGGTGTATTCCGACATGGGGCGCTATCCCCAGCCGGCGGATCCCGTCCAGCCGGAGGAGATCCCGGTCCCTGAGGTGACCGCCGAGACTCCCGCGGCGGTGCCCGACGCCGACTGCCGGCCGCGGCCGCGGACCCCGCGGGTGCGGGCGATCGACCCGAAGGTGACCCGGGCGGTGAACCACCAGTGGCGCCGCGTCGAGAGGTGGCTGAGGGCCAACGCCCCCGCGAGCCTCCGCACGCTGGGCAGGCCCGCCAGGGCCCGTACGATCGCCGTCGCCGAGGCGCAGATGGGCCTGCGCTTCCCCGACGACCTGCGCGCCTCCCTGCTGCGCCACGACGGGGCCTCCGTCGTGGCCGGCACCGGGCCGTTCGGGTTCCTCGGCAACCGGAACCACGGGGTCCGCGAGATCCGCGACACCTGGCGGCGGCTGTGCGGGATGGACGGAGAGGTCGAGAGAGATGGCACGGACGACGACGCGCGGACGGAGTGGTGGGACGGGCGGATGATCCCGTTCGGTTCGGACGGGAGCGGCGACCACCTGGTGATCGACTCCGTGGTGCGCGACGTGGGCGACACCGATCACGAGGGCGTGATGGATTTCCTGCCCGGCGGCGTTCCGATCGGTTCGTACTACCGCCTGCTGCGGGCGACGGCGCACGCCCTGGAGACCGGCGGGTCCATCGGTTCCTGGAAACCGGTGGTCGACGGCGGCGAGCTGTACTGGAAGGTCGTCCCGGAGTAACCGTCGTCCGGGATGACGCTCGTCCGGTTCATTCGGTTCATTCGGTTCAGGAGTGAGGTCGTCCGAGGGCGACTTCGGGGTGAGGCCGGGGCGCGCGGCGGACGCGGAGCCGGTGCGGGCCGAGCCAGTGGGACGCGGAGCGGGTGCGGCCGCGGAGCCGGTGGGGGCCCGGAGCCGGTGGGGGCGCGACGAACGAAGAACCCCGCCCCCTCGTGGAGGGGACGGGGTCCGGGAACGTGTCGGGCCGCGATGCCTCGCGGACGGCGCGGTCTCCGCGGCGGGCTCCGCCGTCAGTTCTTCGGCGGGACCGGCCTGCCGCCGGGCAGCACCGCGGGCGGCGGGAAGCGCAGCTTGCGGATCTGCAGCGCGCGCATGGCGGCGTAGAAGCCGACGCCCTTGAGGTTCTCGTTGGGGAACTTCTCGGCGGTCAGCTTCTTCACCTTCCAGGACACCCAGATCGAGGTGAGCAGCACGCCGACCATCATGAGCGGCCAGCCGACCGTGATCACCGCGACGTAGACGTAACCGCGGACGTCCGCCGGGAAGGGGATCCAGGTGAGCAGCAGGATGAGGAGGGAGAACGGCAGGAAGTACTGGCTGGCGAGACGACGGGAGTCGACCCAGTCGCGGGCGAACTTCCTGGCCGGCCCCTTGTCTCGCGCGGGGAAGTAACGCTCGTCGCCACGCAGCATGCCCTCGCGCGCCTTGACGCGCTCGCTGGCCTGGCGTTCGCGGAGGTTCTTGTAGGCCTCTTTGCGGTTCTGGGGGGCGTTCACCGGCTGCCGGCGACGGCCTTCGGCGTCCCGTCGCTTGGGTGTGGGACGCCCCTTGCCCGCAGGCTTAGGATCGTTAGCGGAGGCGGGGGAGTCGTCCGCGGTGGTCTGGGTACGTCGGAACACAACGCCAGCCTACCGGGACTGCAACTTAGTGACGCCCCCGCGCGTTATGCGTAGGGTGAACCCTATCGTGGCTCTGGTGCTTTTCGGGGGGCTGGACTCACTTGGGGTGACCCGAAGCGCACTTGAAGAAGGGGACGGCCGACGCGCATGAGCGTGATGAAGAGACTTTCGCTGATCTTCAGGTCCAAGGCGAACAACGCGTTGGACAAGATGGAAGATCCTCGCGAGACCCTGGACTACTCGTATCAGCGCCAGCTGGAGTTGTTGCAGAAGGTGCGCAGAGGCGTGGCGGACGTCGCCACCTCGCGCAAGCGCGTGGAGCTTCAGATCAACCAGATCGAGGCGCAGTCGCGCAAGCTTGAGGAGCAGGGCCGCAAGGCGCTCGGAGTCGGCCGCGAGGACCTGGCTCGCGAGGCGCTGACCCGCCGAGGCAGCCTGCAGACCCAGATCGCGGACCTGCGCGTGCAGCACGACAACCTGCAGGCCGAGGAGGAGAAGCTCACCACGGCCTCCCACCGGCTGCAGGCCAAGGTCGACTCCTTCCGTACGCGCAAGGAGACGATCAAGGCGACCTACACCGCCGCCGAGGCGCAGACGCGGATCAACGAGGCCTTCTCCGGCATCTCCGAGGAGATGGGCGACGTCGGCCTGGCGATCCAGCGCGCCGAGGACAAGACGGCCTCCATGCAGGCCCGCGCGGGTGCCATCGACGAGCTGCTGGCCAGCGGCGCGCTCGACGACTTCAGCGGGCAGCGCGGCGACGACATCCAGGCCGAGCTCGACCGCATGGGCGGCGGGCACGACGTGGAGCTGGAGATCGCTCGGATGAAGGCCGAGCTCGGCCAGGGCCCCGCGCCGCAGGGCGCGATCACGCCCGGCCCGGCCCAGCCCCACCAGCAGCCCCAGCCCCAGCAGCCGCATCACGAGCAGCCGCAGTCCAACCAGACGCAGCAGCTGCGCCAGCCGGGGGAGGGCCTGTGATCGTCCGCATCATGGGAGAGGGGCAGATCGACATCGCCCCCGCCGACCTCGACGTGCTGAACACGCTGGACGCCGAGCTGGAGGCCGCCATCGAGGCCGGCGAGGAGGAGGCCTTCCGGGTGCGGCTGCACGCCCTGCTCGACAAGGTCCGCCACGTCGGCAAGGCGCTGCCCGACGACAGCCTGGAGTCCTCGGAGCTGATTTTGCCTCCGGCCGACGCATCCATGGACGAAGTGCGGGAGATGCTCGGCAACGAGGGGCTGATTCCCGGCTAGCTTGGGCATATGGCACAAACCCGGTTCGCCCCGGACCGGGGCTTGACCAGGCGCATGGTGGTCACCATGTTCCTGCTCGGACTGCTCTACGTGGTCTTCGTGGCCGTGTTGATCGCGTTGGGCGTCCGAGCCGTCGTGGTGCTGCTCATCGCCGGTGGCATCCTGCTCGTGCAGTACTTCATGTCCGATCGCATCGCGCTGTTCGCGATGCACGGGCGTGTCGTCTCCCCGCAGGAGGCCCCGGAGTTACACGGCATGATCGACAGGTTGTGCGCGCTGGCCGACATGCCCAAGCCGCGGGTGGCGATCGCCGACTCGGACGTCCCGAACGCGTTCGCCACCGGCCGTAACCAGAAGAACTCCGTGGTCTGCGTGACCACGGGGTTGCTGCGCCGCGTCGACGGCGGCGAACTGGAGGGCGTGCTGGCCCACGAGATGTCCCACGTGGCCCACCGTGACGTCGCGGTCATGACGATCGCGTCCTTCCTCGGCATCGTCGCCGGGCTGATGACCAGGGTCGCGCTCTACAGCGGCCTGGGCGGGCGCGGGCGCGACGACAGGGGCGGCCTGCCGATCGGTGTGATCATCCTGCTCGTCTCGGTCCTGGTGTACGCGGTCAGCTTCCTGCTCACCCGTGCCCTGTCGCGCTACCGCGAGCTGGCCGCCGACCGCGCGGGAGCGCTGCTCACCCAGCGTCCCTCCGCCCTGGCCAGCGCCCTCGTCAAGATCAGCGGTGAGATGGCCCGCATCCCGACGAAGGACCTGCGCGAGGCCGAGCCGTTCAACGCCTTCTTCTTCGCGCCGGCCCTGTCCGGCCGGGCGGGCCTGTCCGCTCTCTTCGCGACCCACCCGCCGCTGGAGCGGCGCCTGGAACAGCTCAGCAAGATCTCCGCCCAGCTCGGGCAGGGCGGCTGACGGGCGAGCGGACCGGGTCGCCGGGGGACGTGCGGAGACGGCTCGCCCTGCGGTTCCGGACCCGCGGACGGGGCACCGGGCCGCGAAAGCCGGGGAAGCCGAGGAAGTGGGAAAAGCCGGGAAAGCCCGGTAGGTGGGGGCAGTGGGAAAGCCGGGAAAGGGGAAGAGGCCCGGAGGGGGAGCGGGCCGAGGTTCGGAGGGGGAGTGATCCGATGCGCTGGTGGGACGCGTTGATGGGGCGCGGCGAACCGGCCAAGGCCGACCTGGACGCGCTGTTCGCGCTGCCCTCGGCCGCGGTGACCCTGCAGGCCGCCACCGATCTGGCGCCGACGGGAGTGGGGGCGGTCTGCTTCCGCTCGGCCGAGGGCGGGGCGTTCGCCGAGCTGGAGCGTGACGTCACCCAGCTGCTGGACGCCGGAGGCGGCCCCCCGGTGGAGGTGTCGAAGGACTCCTTCGGCTACACGTGGCTGCTGGTGCGCCGTTCCCCCGACACACTCGGCGACCTGGTGACGGACCTGCACGCGGTCAACTCCTCCCTCGAGGCGGCGGGTTTCGGCCCCTCCCTGCTGTGCTCGCTGGTCTCCTTCGCCGCCCCCGACGGCCGTGGGCTCGCCCTGGTGTACCTCTACAAGCAGGGCACCTTCTACCCGTTCGCCCCGCTGCCCGCCGGGCCAGGGGGAGGGCAGGCGCAGCGCAGGGACAACGCGCTGGAGTTGCAGGTACGCGGCGCGATCGGCGGCGAGCTGGAGATCGAGCCGGATCTCGGCCGCTGGTTCCCCCTCTGGGGTGCGCCCGGCCTCTGAGCGGCCCCCGTGTGGGGCGTGCCCGGCCTCTGAGTGATCCCCGCCTGGAGTGCGCCCGGCCTCTGAGTGATCCCCCGCGAAGCCCTTCCCGCAAGGCCTTTCCGCGCGATTCGCGAGGTCGTCTGGAACGCGCCATCGTGGCCGTCCGGCTTGCGGTTTGATGTACGTCCTGTGACCCTTTGCCCCCACAATGGGACCGGAAAATCATCACGGGAATCACGGGAGAAGGGTGTGACCATGGCGGACCTCGCGTCCCTGCGGCCCGGGGACCCCGAGCACGTGCGGGAGTACCGGCTCACCGCCAGGCTCGGCGAGGGAGGCCAGGGAACGGTCTACCTGGGTGTTTCCCCGACGGGGGCACGCGTCGCGGTCAAGCTGCTCCGCGCGGATCTCACGCAGGACGAGGAGGCGATGGAACGCTTCGTCCGCGAGGTCAGCACGACCCAGCGCGTCGCGCCCTTCTGCACCGCCGCGGTGATCGACACCGGGGTCGACCAGCATCGCCCGTACATCGTGAGCGAGTACATCGACGGCCCGACGCTCGACGCGGTCGTGACCGGCGAGGGCCCGCGCGAGGGCGCGGCCCTGCACCGCCTGGCGATCGGCACGGTCACCGCGCTCGTCGCGATCCACCAGGCGGGGATCGTGCACCGCGATTTCAAGCCTTCCAACGTGCTGCTGGCCCCCGACGGCCCCCGGGTGATCGACTTCGGCATCGCCAAGGCGCTCGACCGGACCTCCACGCTGACCGCGATGGCGATCGGCACCCCTTCGTACATGACCCCCGAGCAACTGGCCGGGGAGAACGCGGGGTCGCCCGCCGACATGTTCGCGTGGGGCTGCACGATGGTGTTCGCGGCGACCGGGCAGCCGCCGTTCGGTACGGACAGCCTTCCGGCGATCTTCAACCGGATCATGAACATGGAGCCGGACCTGGGGGCGATCACCGATCCGGCGCTGCGCGACCTGGTCGGGCAGTGCCTGTCCAAGGACGCCGCCCAGCGGCCCGCGGCGGGCGAGGCGCTGCTGCGGCTGCTCGGCCACGCGGGCGGCCCGGGTGGCACGGGCGGCGCGACCGGTGCCGCGCTGCCCACCGCGCCGCGCGGCATCCTCGCCGAGGGCTCGGCCGCCGCGGCGCAGCAGACCGGCCCGGGCGGGAACGACCCGGGGCACACCGTGTACGGGCAGCGGCGTCCGGGCGGCGACGACCACGTCCAGCGGGACCACCGGCAGCATTCCGGGCCGCAGCCGTTCGCCCAGCAGGGCGGGCCGGGAGGGGGATACCCGGCCCAGGGCCCGCAGGGCGGCCCCGCCGGTTACGTCCGGCACCCCCAGCAGTCGGACCCGCACGGCCATGTCCCGCATCCGCAGCAGTCGGATCCGCGTGGTCACGCCCAGTACCCGCAGCAGCCGGACCCGCACGGCTACGCCCCGCACCCCCAGCAGTCGGACCCCCGCGGCCATGCCCAGAACCCCGAGCACGCCCAGTGGCAGGACCCTCGCGGCCACGTCCAGCAGGCCGGGCCCCACGGTTCCCCGCAGCAGGGAGCGCCCCAGACACGGCCCTTTTCCGGCGGGTACGCCGGTTCCGAGGGCTACGCGGGCGGCTACCCCCCGCAGGGCCCCGGGCACCCGCAGCCGGGATATCCGGGACACCCGGGACACCAAGGACCTCAGCCCTACGGCGGTCCCGCGACCTATCCCTCCTCCGAGAGCACCCCGTACCGGAACCCCGTGGCGCCGGCGTACCCGGGACAGGCGCCCCCCGCCCGGAGCCGGCGCCGGGCGTGGCCGGCGATCGTGGGAGGGGTGCTGGTCACCGCACTCGTGGCCGGGGGCGTCGTGCTGGCGCTGCGCGGCACCGGCACCGAGACGCCGGGGACCACCCGGGCGGACACCACGAGGGCCGCGGGCACCCCCACTCCCACCGCGCCGACGGTGCCGGAGGCCGACAGCACGATCAAGCTGCCCGGCAGCTCGCTCACGCTCCACGAGAGCGACCAGGACCCGATCAAGCTGAGCTCCTACAGCCTCGACTGGGACAAGACCCTCTACGTCCGCGCGCAGGGCACCGAGCGGTTCGTCAAGAACGGCAAGTACTTCCAGTACACGGTCAACGCCGACGGCACCAAGGCGCTGGGCACCGACCGGATGTACGACGCGCAGAGCTACGCGATTGTGTCGATCATCGATCATCGATCCGGCGCGGCGAGTAGGATCAGGATCACCAAGGCGCCGATCTACCCGACGCTTCCGCAGTGGTCGCCGGACGGCACGCGCGGCCTGGTCACCCTCTACGAGGCGGTCGGTGACATCAGCAAGGAGTACGGCTTCGCGATCATCGACGTCGCCACGAAGAAGGCGAAGGTCGTCCGCGTGAAGGAGAAGGACGCGGGCAAGTGGAGCTATTTCTGGCGGGGCGACGGCAGGGCCGTCGGCACCTGGGCGCTCACCGGCAAGACCCAGCGCATCCGCTTCTACGACACGCAGGGCACCGTGCTGCAGACCCTGCTGGACGTGGGCACCCCGATCACGGTCGAGGGCGACGACATCTCCCCGTCCGGCTCGTCCCTGCTGACGTACTGCAAGGACAGCAAGAAGGAGATCTGCGTCTGGTCCACCGGCTCCGACGGCCCGGCGAAGGTCCGGATCCCGTTCGAGACGGAGCGGCTCATCGGCTGGTACGACGACGAGCACATCGCGGGCTGGCGGCG
The DNA here is from genome assembly GCF_042428775.1 of Streptosporangium vulgare. Lineage (NCBI taxonomy): Bacteria > Bacillati > Actinomycetota > Actinomycetes > Streptosporangiales > Streptosporangiaceae > Streptosporangium > Streptosporangium vulgare. Next base: position 328,686 of record NZ_JBHMBS010000001.1, read on the forward strand.
CAAGGGCTCCGGCTACGAGGCGGTGGTGTTCGACTTCGAGGGGAAGGTGCAGCGGTTGCTGGCCACCAGCACCGACGCCAAGGAGTACGAGAAGCAGTTCATGCGCTTCACGCGAGAGGGTTGACATGAGGGAGTGGACCCACGCCGAGCACGCCGCGGCCGTCGCCACGGAGATCGCCCGGATGGCCGACGTCCTGAAGGGGCGTGACATGTCCGTTGCCGTACGGACCTGCCCCGGCTGGGATCTGGCGAGGCTCGTCACCCACACCGGAGGCGTGCACCGGTGGGTGGCCGCCATGGTGCGCGACCTGGCCGAGCGGCGCTACGACCGCGACGGCATGGACATGGGCCTGCCCACCGACCCGGGCGGCTACGCCGCCTGGCTCGCCGAGGGCGCCGCCTTCCTGCCCGAGGCGCTGCTGTCGCAGGACCCGGAGGCGTCGATGTGGTCCTGGGCCGGGGAGAAGCGGGTGCGGTTCTGGTCGAGGCGGATGCTCCACGAGACCCTGGTGCACCGGGTGGACGCCGAGCTCGCGCTGGGCGTCCCCGTGGTGATCGACGAGCGCGTGGCGGCCGACGGGGTCGAGGAGTTCCTCGACGTCCTGCCGTACGTGAAGTGGAACCCGGACGTGGCCGAGATCAGGGGCGGGGGCGAGACGATCTCCCTGCAGGCCGACACCGGGGCCGGGTGGGTGATCACCCTCGACCCCGACCGCTTCCACCACCGGCGTTCCCTGCAGCCGGGCACCGTGACCGTGCGCGCCGCCACGTCGGCAGACCTGCTCCAGGTCGTGTGGGGGAGGCGCAGCCCCGACGACTACGCCATCGAGGGCGACGGCGGGCTGTTCGGCTGGTGGCGAGGGCTCACCCAGATCTAGGGCCACGACCTGGTGGTGCTTTGTCAGGTCAGCCTGTTGTGGCTGGTCGGGTCGGCCGTGGGGTTTCTCCAGGGACGGCACGGGATCGCCGGGGGTGGCCGACGTTGGCGTGCAGGTGCGCCGTCGACATCAGAGATGAGTACGGGATGATCTCCGCATGCTGGCCAAGCGTGGCGCCGACGCGGAGCAGCGGCTCGACCGCCCTCCGCAGCCGTCGCTCGCTCCCGTCGGCGACCACGGCGGTGACGGACGCGACCGGAGAGCGGTCGTCCGGCAGCAGGTTGACGAGGGTGGACAACTCGCGCGGCGCTTCGGCCCTGGACCCGGACGAGCCGCGCCGTCCGGTCGAGCACCTCGGCGCGGTTCAGCGCGGACAGGTCGATGACCACTCCGCCGTCGTTGGAGGAACGCCCGGACAGGCCGTGCCCACCGCTTCGCACGGACAGCGGCAGGCCCTGCTCGCGAGCGAACCCCGGCGCGGCGACCACCTCCGAGGTGTTCTCGGGAACCAGCACGCCGGCGGGGTCGGCCACGGTCGTGTATGTGGAGCGCAGCAGCGGGTACCGCCGGTCTCCGGGGACGACGAGCCCGCCCTCAAGGGCGGCCGGGAGCGGAAGGGACGGGTTCCTCCTCGGAGCGCCCGCACCCTGGGCACGCCGGTACCCCATTCGCCGGCGTGAGGAGGTGCCGATGAGGCGCAACACGATGCTCAGGGAGTTCCTGCGCCCACGCCGTGCCCGGATGACCCCGGAGGAAGCAGGCGTGCCCGCCGGCATAGTCCGCATATCGGACAGAACTGGTGCGTCCCGGTGCGAAAAGCGACCGCCCAGCGCGCCCCAAACCGGCCCCGGCCCTTCTTCGGCCCTGCCTGTCCTGGCCCGCCGGGATTTGACCCCATCTACTCGCCGGGCCCGGCTCGCGTTCACTCGTGGCCGATCGCCGTGATCCGGGCGGAATCCGGCCCGGTCGGCGGCAAAACACCTTCTCGGGATTCGGCCAAGACACGGCAGGGCCCGCGCAGCGCTCGCCGCCGCGACCGGCGTCCCGTGGTGCCATGACTTTATGATCAAGATGTCTCAGGCGGTCACCTCGGCCGTGCTCGTCTCCACGGGGCTGTTCTTCGCCGGTCTGTCCGGCGGCACCGCGCTCGCGGACTCCGAGCCCTCCGCGGCGATCGCGGAGGGGAGCCGCCCGCGTATCACGATCGTGGGCGAGGGCACCGTGTCCACCACCCCCGACATCATGCGGCTGGACACCGGCGTCGAGGTGCATCGGCCCACCGCCGGGGCGGCGTTCAGCGACGCCCGTACCGCCGCCGACGCCCTGACGCGGGCCCTGATCGCGGCCGGGGTCGCGCCGAGGGACCTGCGGACCGACGAGTTGACCCTCGGCCCCGAGTACAAGGAATATCCCACGATCTCCGGCTATCGGGCCACGCAGGGCGTCGTGGCCGTAGTGCGTGACATCGACAACGCGGACGACGTGGTGGAGGCGGCGGCCGCCGTCGGCGAGGCGATCAGGCTGAACGGCATCTCCTTCGAGGTGTCCGACAACCGCGTGCCGCTCAGGCTGGCGCGCGACATCGCCTTCAGGGACGCCCAGACCCGCGCCACGCAGTACGCCAGGCTCGCGGGACGCGGGCTCGGCCGCGTCATGGAGATAAACGAGCAGAACGTCACCCCGCCGACGCCGATCCTCGGCTTCGCCGCGGGCGTCGACAGGGCGTCGATCAGCCCCGGCCGCCGGGACGTGTCGGTCAGCGTCAGGGTGGTCTACGAGCTCGAATAGGCCCCGCTCACGCGGTGCTCCCCCGACCCCGGGTACGCGACAGGTCCCCGGCACGCGACGGGCCCCGGCGGGTCACCACCCGCCGGGGCCCGTCCACGCTGAGGTCAGGGGGAGTCGTGGGACACCGGTTCCGGCCGTGGGCCGGGCCGGCCGGGAGCCAGGCCAGAGGACCGCGGGACCCCGCCCGGATCACGGCTTCACTCCGAGATCGGGCCGAACTTTCGCTCCGAGATCGGGTCGGCCTTTTACTCCGAGGTCAGGGCAGGGCCAGCATCCGGTCCAGGGCGACCCCGGCCCAGTGGGCGGTGTCGTCGTCCACGGTGATCTGGTTGACGACCTGGCCGGAGGCGAGCGACTCCAGTGCCCACACCAGGTGCGGGAGGTCGATCCGGTTCATCGTCGAGCAGTAGCAGACCGTCCGGTCCAGGAACGTCACGTTCTTGTCGGGGAACATGGCGCCGAGCCGCTTGACCAGGTTCAGTTCGGTGCCCACCGCCCAGGAGGACCCGGCCGGAGCCTCCTCGAGCTTCTTGATGATGTACTCGGTCGAGCCGACGTGGTCGGCCTTGGTGACGACCTCGTGCCTGCACTCGGGGTGGACCAGCACGTTGACGCCGGGGATGCGGGCGCGGACGTCGTCCACGCACTCGGGGCTGAACCGGCCGTGCACCGAGCAGTGGCCCTTCCAGAGGATCATCTTGGCGTTCTCGAGCTGCTCGGTGGTGAGGCCGCCGTTGGGCCGGTGCGGGTTGTAGACGACGCAGTCGTCCAGCGACAGGCCCATCTCCAGCACCGCGGTGTTGCGGCCCAGGTGCTGGTCGGGGAGGAAGAGCACCTTCTCGCCGCGTGAGAAGGCCCACTCCAGGGCGCGCCTGGCGTTGGAGGAGGTGCACACGGCACCGCCGTTGCGCCCGCAGAACGCCTTGATGTCGGCGCTGGAGTTCATGTAGGTGACGGGGACGGTGACCCCGGCGATCCCCGCGTCCTCCAGGGCCTCCCAGCACTCCTCGACCTGGTCGAAGGTGGCCATGTCGGCCATCGAGCACCCGGCCGCGAGGTCGGGCAGCACGACCTTCTGGGAGCTCGACGTGAGGATGTCGGCGGATTCGGCCATGAAGTGCACGCCGCAGAAGACGATGTACTCGGCGTCGGGGCGGGCCGCGGCCTCCTTCGCGAGCTTGAACGAGTCGCCGGTCACGTCGGCGAACTGGATGACCTCGTCGCGCTGGTAGTGGTGGCCCAGCACGAAAACCCGGTCGCCGAGCGCCGCCTTGGCCCTCCGGGCACGCTCCACGAGCGCCGGGTCCGAAGCGGACGGCAGCTCGCCGGGACAGTCGACGCCGCGCTCGCTGTGCGGGTCGACACCTCTGCCGAGGACGAAGAGCGGAAGCCCGGTCTCGGTGGTCGTCATGGCCACACCCCCTTATCGTCGAAGTGACGACTAATGATGACACACAGGATTGGGGCTTTATTCCGGGGGAGGGGGTTTTGTCCGAGGACGGAGGTATCTGTCGTCTCAGGAATGTGTACGGGGGGGCGGGTGTTGGTAGCGTCTGAGAAGGACGTCATAAACAGACAGCCGTTCCCGGGGAGCGGCTGACGCAGACGCGGGAGTCACCAACATGTCGGTTGAGAGCAGCGAGACCACGGCGCAGGGCCTGATCCTCAGTTCCGCGGCCGCGGCGAAGGTCAAGAGCCTGCTGGAGCAGCAGGGCGAGGAAGGTCTCCAGCTGCGCGTGGCCGTGCAGCCCGGCGGCTGCTCCGGCCTGCGTTACCAGCTCTTCTTCGACGACCGTTCGATGGACGGCGACGTCGTCTCCGACTTCGACGGCGTGAGCGTGGTCACCGACCGGATGAGTGCCCCCTACCTCGTGGGCGCCACCGTCGACTTCGTCGACACCATCGAGAAGCAGGGCTTCACGATCGACAACCCCAACGCCACCGGCTCGTGCGCCTGCGGCGACTCGTTCAACTAGGCGACCCGTTCGGCTGGGTGGGCGACCAGGCGGGTTCGACCGGGCGGATCTCGCCCGGCGAGACGAACCGGCGAGAGCGCCCGGCCCCGCGGGGTGACATTGGTCACCCCGCGGGGCTTTCGCGTGCCCGATCGGGGTAGCGAACGGAGTACGAGCGGGCCGCGAGAAAGGTCGCGTATTCTTGCGTGGCTCAACTTCCCGCGTGGCTCAATCGCCCACGTTCCGAAGATGCAGACAACGAGGAGAAGAACCCCGTGCGCATCGCCGTCACCGGCTCAATCGCGACCGATCAACTGATGACCTTCCCCGGCCGCTTCAGCGACCAGCTCATCGCCGGTCAGCTCGACCGGGTTTCCCTGTCGTTCCTCGTGGACGACCTACAGGTCCGCCGCGGCGGCTGCGCGGCCAACATCGCGTTCGGAATGGGCTGCCTCGGGCTGCGGCCCCTGCTGGTCGGCGCGGTCGGCGCCGACTTCGCCGACTACCGCTCCTGGCTGGAGCGCCATGGTGTCGACTGCGACTCCATCCACGTCTCCGAGACGCACCACACCGCCCGCTTCCTGTGTACGACCGACGACGACCACAACCAGATCGCGTCGTTCTACACCGGCGCGATGGCCGAGGCCCGTCTGATCGAGCTCGACCCGGTCGCCCGCCGGGTCGGCGGCCTCGACCTGGTGCTGATCAGCCCCAACGACCCCGAGGCGATGCTCAGGCACACCGCCGAGGCCCGCCAGCGCGCCATCCCCTTCGCGGCCGACCCCTCCCAGCAGCTCGCCCGCATGCCCGGGGAGCAGATCCGCGAGCTGGTCGACGGCGCCGCCTATCTGTTCGGCAACGACTACGAGAAGGGCATGATCGAGCAGAAGACCGGCTGGAGCGACGAGGAGATCCTCGACCGGGTCGGCGTCCGCGTCACCACGCTCGGTCCCAAGGGCGTCGTCATCGACCGCAAGGGCGAGCCGTCCCTGCACGTCCCCCCGGCGCCCGAGCTCGGCAAGGCCGACCCCACCGGCGTGGGCGACGCCTTCCGCTCCGGCTTCCTGTCCGCCCTGGCCTGGGGCCTGTCCCTGGAGCGCTGCGGCCAGGTCGGCAACCTCACCGCCACCCACGTCCTGGAGCAGGTCGGCGGTCAGGAGTACGAGCTCGGCCAGAAGGTCTTCCTGGAGCGCCTCGCCGACGCCTACGGCGCCGACGCCGCCGCGGAGGTGGCCCCCTTCGTGAAGTGCCACCACGCCTGAGCCCATCGCGCCTGAGCCGTCACGCGTGAGCCACCGCACGTGAGTCACCGCGCCTGAGTGATCACGCCCGAGCCGCCGTGCTTGAGCGGTCACGCCCGAAGCGGTCATGCCCGAGCCGCCGTGCTTGAGCGGTCACGCCCGAGCCGCCGCGCCTGAGCGATCACGGCCAGGGCGCCTTTCCCCTCGGCCGCCACGGCCTGGACGCCTCTCTCCTGAGCCGCCAGGCCCTGGCGCCCCTCCGGGACACCGCTCCCGAACCGCGGATCGGAGCCCCCCCGGATCGCCGCCGGACCACCCCCGGACCACCCCTGGATCACCACCGGGCCGGTACCGGATCACCACCGGGCCGTCGCCCGGCGGTGATCCGGCCGGTACCGCCGCTGTGCGGGTGCCCGCGCGGGCCGGGTGTCAGCCGCTCGCGTAGACGCGGTGCACGAACTCGGCCAGCTTGTCGTCGGGCAGCTTCCTGGCCAGGTCGGCCTCGCTGATCATGCCGACGATGCGGCCGTCCTCGATCACCGGCAGCCGCCGGATCTGGTTCTGCTCCATCTTGGCCAGCGCGTCCTCGATGCTCGCGTCCGAGGGCACCCAGACCAGGCCGGTCGCGAGGTCTCCTGCGGTCATCTTGGAGGGGTCCAGCCCCTGGGCCACGCACTTGACCACGATGTCGCGGTCGGTGATGATCCCCTTCAGCCGGTCGTCGCTGCCGCAGATGGGCAGCGCGCCCACGTTCATGTCCCGCATCATCTGCGAGGCCCGGTCGAGTGTCTCGTGTGCCTCGACGCACCGGACCCCGGTGTGCATCAGATCTCTGGCCGTCTCACCGCTCATGCCGTCCCCCCGAACCGTTTGGCGTGTTTTCGGGGGAGGTCATACCCAGTTTCAGGACATGTCAGTAATTGCGGCGTACGTGGATGGCCCAGCCCCGCTCCGGGAGCTCGTAGCTGCCCACGTGGTGGTGCGACTTCAACCGGCACCAGGCGGGGATGTCGGTGAAGGCGGCCGGGTCGTCGGCGAGGACCGAGACGATCCCGTTGCGCGGCACGTCGTTGATCTGCGCCGCCAGCATGATGATCGGGATCGGGCACTTCTTGCCCAGCGCGTCGATGGTCAGGGCGGGAGGCTGTGCCGCTCCCGCCGGAGTGGCCTGGCCGGACGTCATCGCGTCTTCACTCCCCGAGTGTTGATCAAAGCTTGACCCCCGCCTCCTCGCGCATCCTCCGCACCGCGTCCGGCAGGAAGGCGAGAAAACGGTCCACATCCGTCGCCGAGGTGCCCCGGGGGAGCGAAACGCGGACGTTCCCGTGCGTGAGCACGCCCATCGCCTCCAGAACATGCGACGGACGAAGCGTACTCGCCGTACAGGAACTGCCGGACGATACCGAGAACCCGGCCTTGTCGAGTTCCGTCAGCAACGCCTCACCTTCCAGGTAAAGACACGAAAAGGTGACAATGTGCGGTGCCCGTGCGACCGGATCGCCGATCACCTCGACGTCCGGGACCAGCCGGGGCACCTCGGTCCTGACGCGGTCCACGAGCGCCGAGAGCCTGGCCGACTCCACGACCGACTCGGCCACCGTGGCCCGCAACGCGGCGGCCGCCGCGACGATCTCCGGCACGTTCTCGAATCCGGGGACCCTGCGGCGCTCGCGGTCGTCCTCGGGCAGCGGGGTGCGCCACCGGGTGCCCTTGCGGACCACCAGCACGCCGACCCCCGCCGGGCCGCCCCACTTGTGCGCGCTGGCGGCCAGCACCGACCAGCCGGGAGGCAGTGGCATCCTGCCCGCCGTCTGGGCCGCGTCCACCAGCAGCGGCACCCCCGCCTCGGCGCACGCCGCCGCCACCTCGGCGACCGGCTGGAGCGTGCCGACCTCGTGGTTGGCGCTCTGCAGGCAGGCCAGGGCCGTGCCCTCGGCGCGGACCGCCTCGCCGAAGACCTCCGGATCGACCGCGCCGGTGATCCCGACGCCGACCGTCTCGACCGAGCCGCCGTCGCGCTCGTGGACGCCCGCCGCGTGCAGCACGCAGGAGTGCTCCACGGCCGAGGTGACCAGGCGGCGGCCGGCCCGGTGACGGCCGCGCAGGGTGCCGAGCACGCCCAGGTGCACCGCCTGGGTTCCGGAGGAGGTGAACGAGACCTCGTCGGCCCGTACGCCCAGGGCCTCTGCCACCTCGGTCCTCGCCTGTTCCAGTAACATCCTTGCCCGGCGGGCGGAGCCGTACAGTCTCGCGGGGTCGGCCCAGCCGACGTCGAGGGCCGCGATGAGAGCCTCGCGCGCCTGGGGGTGCAGCGGCTCCGTGGAGGCCGCGTCGAAGTACGCCACGCCTCAATCGTCGCACCACGCGCGGTGCGGGCGGGGGCTGCGGGGGAGGGCGAGGGGTGTCCGCGCTAATGTGTCCCCCAGCGTGAAGCTGTGAACTACGAAATCTTGAACGTGAACAAACGACCGCCCAGGAGCGACTCCTGGGCTTCATCTGTGGGGTAGGCGATCCGTGAGTCCGACCCGCCGTTCTGCACGGCGTCCGTTGGCCCGCCGCCGGGTGCCACGCGCTGCCGCTCTGGCGCTGCTGCTGGTTTCCCTGACGGCGTGCAGTGCCGAAGACTGGTCCCGGGGTGGCCTGCCCATGGGCGTCACCAAGCAGTCAGACGCTGTCCAGAATCTGTGGAACGGCTCGTGGATCGCCGCCCTCGCCACCGGTGTGGTCGTGTGGGGTCTGATCCTCTGGTCCGTTGCCTTCCACCGTAAGAAGAAGAACTCCAAGGAGGAGCTGCCGCCCCAGGTGCGGTACAACCTCCCGATCGAGATCCTCTACACGGTGGTGCCGATCATCATGGTCGGCGTGTTCTTCTTCTTCACCGCGCGGGACCAGAACTACATCAACGAGATGTCCGGCAAGCCCGACGTGAAGGTCAAGGTCGAGGGCTTCCAGTGGAGCTGGCGCTTCACCACGGAGTACAACGGCAAGACCGTCCAGGTCGTGGGCCAGCCCGCCGCCGACTACACCAAGGGCCCGCAGCTGGTGCTGCCGGCCGGCAAGAAGGTCGAGTTCGACCTCCACTCGCCGGACGTCATCCACTCCTTCTGGGTCCCGGCGTTCCACTTCAAGCGCGACGTGATCCCCGGCGTGAACAACAAGTTCGAGGTCGACACCGTGAAGGAGGGCACCTATGCCGGCCGCTGCGCCGAGCTCTGCGGCGTCGACCACAGCAGGATGCTCTTCTCGGTGAAGCTCGTCTCCGCGAAGGACTTCGACACGTACATCGCTAGCCAGGCGGGTGCCCAGTGACCGCACTTAACGAACCCCTCGTCCTCTCCCCGGTGCCGACCCGCAAGGGTTCGATCATCACGAAGTGGGCGTCGTCCACCGACCACAAGGTCATCGGACATCTCTACCTGATCACGTCGTTCATCTTCTTCCTGATCGGCGGCGTGATGGCGCTGATCATGAGGGCGGAGCTGGCCCAGCCGGCTCTTCAGTTCGTCAGCAACGAGCAGTTCAACCAGCTGTTCACCATGCACGGCACCATCATGCTGCTGATGTTCGCGACCCCGCTGTTCGCGGGCTTCGCCAACGAGCTCATGCCGCTGCAGATCGGCGCCCCCGACGTCGCCTTCCCGCGACTGAACATGGTCAGCTACTGGCTCTTCACCTTCGGCAGCCTCATCGCCCTGTCGGGCTTCATCACCCCGGGCGGCGCGGCCAGCTTCGGCTGGTTCGCCTACACCCCGCTGTCGAACGCGATCAGCTCTCCGGGAGTCGGCGGCGACCTGTGGATCGTCGGCCTGACCATCAGCGGTCTGGGCACGATCCTCGGCTCGGTGAACTTCATCACCACGATCGTCTGCATGCGCGCGCCCGGCATGACCATGTTCCGCCTGCCGATGTTCACCTGGAACGTCCTGCTCACCTCGATCCTGGTGCTGATGGCGTTCCCGGTGCTGGCCGCCGCGCTGCTGGCGCTGGAGGCCGACCGCAAGCTCGGCACGCACATCTTCGACTCCCAGACCGGCGGCGCGCTGCTCTGGCAGCACCTGTTCTGGTTCTTCGGCCATCCGGAGGTCTACATCATCGCGTTGCCGTTCTTCGGCATCGTGACCGAGGTGCTGCCGGTCTTCAGCCGCAAGCCGCTGTTCGGCTACATCGGCCTGGTCGGCGCGACGATCGCCATCGCGGGCCTGTCGATCACCGTGTGGGCGCACCACATGTTCCCCACGGGACAGGTGTTGCTGCCGTTCTTCTCCTTCATGACGTTCCTCATCGCGGTGCCCACCGGGGTGAAGTTCTTCAACTGGATCGGCACGATGTGGCGAGGCCACCTGTCGTTCGAGTCGCCGATGCTGTTCTCGATCGGCTTCCTGGTGACGTTCCTGTTCGGCGGCCTGACCGGTGTCATCCTGGCCTCCCCGCCGCTGGACTTCCAGGTCTCCGACTCCTACTTCGTGGTCGCGCACTTCCACTACGTGGTCTTCGGCACCGTGGTCTTCGCGATGTTCGCGGGCTTCTACTTCTGGTGGCCCAAGTTCACCGGCAAGATGCTGAACGACACGATGGGCAAGATCCACTTCTGGACGCTGTTCGTCGGTTTCCACACCACCTTCCTCGTCCAGCACTGGCTCGGCGCGCAGGGCTTCCCGCGTCGCTACGCCGACTACAGCCCGATCGACGGCTTCACCGACCTCAACATGGTCTCCTCGGTCGGCGCGTTCCTGCTGGGCGCCTCCACGCTGCCGTTCCTCTACAACGTGTGGAAGACCCACAAGACCGCGCCGAAGGTCACCGTGGACGACCCGTGGGGGTACGGCAACTCGCTCGAGTGGGCGACGTCCTGCCCGCCGCCGAGGCACAACTTCACCTCGCTGCCCCGCATCCGGTCCGAGCGCCCGGCGTTCGACCTCAAGCACCCGCACATCCCGGCCCGTGAGCTGGAGGAGAACCGATGAAGGTCCAGGGCTGGTTGTTCATCCTCTGCGGCGTCTTCTTCGCCGCCGTGGACGTCGTCTACTGGTACTGGTCCAAGGAGCCGGTCGGCACGACGGCGATGGCCATCTCGGTGGGCTTCGCGCTCATGATCGGTTACTACCTCATGTACACGGCCCGCCGCATCGGCGAGCAGCCGGAGGACGACAAGCAGGGCGAGATCAGCGAGGGGGCCGGGGAGCTCGGCTTCTTCAGCCCGCACAGCTGGTGGCCGCTCTTCGTCTGCCTCGCCGTCGCGCTCAGCGCGGTCGGCCTGGTCATCGGCTGGTGGCTCTTCCTGATCGGCGTGTTCGCGATCGTGATGAGCATGATCGGTTTCGTCTTCGAGTACTACCGGGGCAACTTCTCGCACTGACCCCGCGTCTCACCGCCACCTGAGCGGGCCGGCCGTGCGTCGCACGGTCACCTGAGCGGGCGGGCCCCGCGTTTCACGGCCATCCGAAGCGGGCCACGGAAAAACTTCCGTGGCCCGCTTTTTGGCGTTTATTTGGGGCTCGGGGTGGATGTCTTATGTGGTGAACCGCTTACTCCGGGTAATAACTAAATCAGTGGTTCAGTCCGGGACAGGGGAGTTCATGTGGGGCACGCGATCCGTGGTTCGAGCCAGGGAGCGGGGCTGCTGACTCTCGCGCTGGTGACGGCCTCCTGCTCGGGAAACACCGCCGTACAGGGCGGACAGGCGTCACAGGCGTCGCAGAACTCACCGGCCCCGGTCGCCGCGGCCGTCGTCACCGTGGCCCCTCTCGACAGGGCCACAGGAGTTCCCACGGACACCCCCGTCCTGGTCGCGGCGCAGGGCGGCACCCTGCGGCAGGTCGTCGTCAGGGCCGTGAAGGGCGCCAAAGGCTCCCTGCCGGGCGTTCTCAGCGCCGACGGCACCCAGTGGCGCAGCCGGGGCACGGCGGCTCCAGGGGCCTCCTACGAGGTCTCCGCGACGGCCGTCAATCCCGCGGGCGCCGTCACCACCACGACCTCCTCCTTCTCGACGGTGAAGAAACGCGAGACCTTCGCGATCGAGAACTTCATGCCGGGCAGGGACTCGACCGGGCTGACCGTCGGCGTCGGCATGCCGGTGATGATCACCTTTGACCGTGACGTCACCGACCGGGTCTCCATCGAGCGCAACCTGTTCGTCCGTACCTCCAGGCCGGTCCTGGGGGCGTGGCACTGGTTCGACGCCAGGAACGTGCACTTCCGCCCGAAGAAGTTCTGGCCCGCGGGTACGAGGGTCCGGGTCGAGGCCCGCCTGGCGGGGGTGCGCGGCGGCAAGGGCCTGTACGGAGCGGCGAACAGGACCGTCAACTTCAAGATCGGCCGCTCGCAGATCACCCGGGGCAGCATCCAGTCGCATTACCTCACGGTGAAGCGCAACGGCAAGGTCGTCCGCGAGATGCCCATGAGCGCCGGGCAGGGCGGCAACTGGAAGTACCACACGACCAGCGGCGTGCACCTCGCCATGTCACGGGAGGACGTCACCGTCATGACCTCCCCGGGCATCGGACCCGGTTCCCCCGGCTACTACCAGCTGACCGTCTACGACACCGTCCGCATCTCCAACAGCGGCGAGTACATCCACAGCGCCCCGTGGTCGGTCGGCTCCCAGGGCAACTCCAACGTCAGCCACGGCTGTGTCAACGTCAGCCCGAGCAACGCCAAGTGGTTCCTCGACAACACCCTGATCGGGGACCCGATCATCATCACCGGCTCGCCCCGCGTCCTGGAGCCGATGAACGGGTGGGGCCACTGGCAGGAGAGCTGGCGGCAGTGGCTGGAGTGGAGCAGCCTCAAGCACTTCAACACCGAGGACGTCTGACCGCCGACGTCCTGGCGTCCTCTGGGGGCGTCGGGGACGCGGGCCGAGTCCTGGGTGGCTCCGGCCCGTGAAAGGCCCGCAGAAGCCTCCTGGGGGCTTCCTGTGGGCATCGTGGCAGTTCGGAGGCCTCGTCGACGCCGGGTCGGCGATGAGCGCGACCATCGCCGGGCGACGCGCGCGGCCGTCGTCCGGCGATGCGCGCGACCCACACGGCCGTTCTCCGGCGATGAGCCCGGCCGTTCTCCGGAGATAAGTCCGGCCGTCGTCCGGCGACGTGTCCGGCCGTCGTCCGGATCCGGCGACACGCGAAGCCGCCATCCGGACCCTGGCTCACGTGCGCGGCCGCCGTCCGGTCCCGGTGACGTGTGAGGCCGTCGTCCCGTGACGCGCGAAGCGGAGGGCCGATGCGCAAAGCGGAGGGCCCGGACACCGTGCGGTGTCCGGGCCCTCCGGGTGGCGTCAGCCGTGGCGGGTCAGCGGGTCAGGGACTTGTCGTCTCCGGCCTTGCCGGCCGCCGCGTGCTCGTCGTGCTCCCCGTGACCCGCGCCGATGGCGTCGTGGTCCTCGCCGTGACCGTGACCGTGGCCGTCGTCGAGCGGGATCTTCTCGCCGCCGTACGCCGCGCTCATCTTGGCGCGGAGCCTGCCGAGCGGGCCGCGCATCCCCTTGGAGGGGATGTCGTCGCGGCTCTTCGGGCCCGTGCCGCCTCCGGAGACGATCGGGATCGCCTCCTTGCCGCGCATGTGGGCCTCGATGGACTCGTGCGGCGGGACGTGGACCTCGATGTACTCGCCGTGGGGCAGCCGCTTGATCACACCGGACTCCACGCCGTGGCTGATGATCGCCGCGTCGCTGCGCTGCAGGCCCAGGCAGATCCGGTAGGTGATGATGTACGCCAGCACGGGACCGGCGATGATCAGGAACCGGCCCGCGTAGGTCGTCCAGTTCAGCGAGATGTGGAAGAACGCGGAGATCTCGTCGTTGGCGCCCAGCAGCCACAGGACGCCGTAGAACGTGACCGCCGACATGCCGATCGAGGTGCGGTGCGGGTTGTTGCGGGGACGCTCCGCGACGTGGTGCTCGCGGCGGTCCCCGGTCACCCACTGCTCGATGAACGGGTACAGGGCCAGGCCCGTCATGACGATGCCCATCGGCACCAGGGCCGGGATCAGCACGCTCATCGCGAGCGTGCCCCCCGCGCCGCCGAAGAGGTTGAGCTCCCAGGCGGGCATCAGGCGCAGCGAGCCTTCGAGGAAGCCCATGTAGAAGTCGGGCTGCGAGCCCGCCGAGATGTCGGCGGGGGTGTAGGGACCGAACAGCCAGATCGGGTTGATCTGGGCGAAGGTGCCCAGCAGCGCGATGACGCCGAAGGTGAACATGAAGTAGGCGCCGGCCTTGATCATGAAGGCCGGGTAGAACGGCGCGCCCACCACGTTCTCGTTCGTGCGGCCCTTGCCCGGCATCTGCGTGTGCTTCTGGACCCACATCAGGATCATGTGAGCCGAGATGAGCGCGAGCAGGATGCCCGGGATGAGCAGGATGTGCAGCGAGTAGAAGCGCGAGATGACGTCCTCGCCCGGATACTCGCCGCCGAAGAGGAAGAACGTGATCCAGGTGCCGACCAGCGGCAGCGAGATCGCCACGCCCTCGGTGATCCGCAGACCGGCGCCGGAGAGCAGGTCGTCGGGGAGGGAGTAGCCGGTGAGGCCCTCCAGGAGCGCCAGCGTGAGCAGCAGCACGCCGATCAGCCAGTTGAGCTCGCGCGGCTTGCGGTAGGCGCCGGTGAAGAACACCCGCAGCGCGTGCACCATCATGCCGCCGATGAACAGCAGGGCCGCCCAGTGGTGCATCTGCCGCATCAGCAGACCGCCGCGCACGTCGAAGCTGATGCTCAGCGACGAGGCGTACGCCTCGGACATCATGACGCCCTGCAGCGGGCCGTAGGAGCCGGTGTACTCGACGTGGCCCATGCTGGGCTTGAAGAAGAACGTCAGGAACGTGCCGGTCAGCAGCAGGATGATGAACGAGTAGAGGGCGATCTCACCCAGCAGGAACGACCAGTGGTCGGGGAAGATCTTCCGCAGGTTGCGCCTGAGGAAGTTTCCCGCGCCGATGCGGTCGTCGACGAAGGTGCTCGCACCCTCGATGGGCTTGGGAACGCTTTCGATGCTCATTACTGTTGGGCTCCGTTCTCACGGACCTCGGCCTCGGCGTCGCCGCGCTCCCAGAAGCTGGGACCGACAGGGACCGCGAAATCCGCCGTTGCGACGAGATATCCCTCATTGTCGACGGCGATCGGCAACTGAGGCAGGGGCCGGGCGGCCGGGCCGAAGATGACCTTGGCGCCGTCGGCGGCGTCGAAGGTCGACTGGTGACACGGGCACAGGATGTGGTGGGTGGTCTGCTCGTACAGGGCGGCGGGGCAGCCGACGTGCGTGCAGATCTTGGAGTACGCCACGATCCCGTCGTGTGTCCAGTTCAGGTTAGTCCCGGATTTGAGCTCTTCGGGACGGAACTTGATCAGGATCAGTGTGGCCTTGGCCAGCGCGTTCAGGTCGTGCTCGTACCCTTCGGGCACCACGGAGAGGATGCCGCCGGGGGAGTTGAAGTCGGCGGCCCTGATCGGCGAGCCGCTTCCCTCGACGACGAGCTTGCGCGGCTGGCCGTCCTTGGTCTTCTCTCCCCAGACGGTGTGCCGGAGCTTGGCCGGGAAGTTCGTGTGGCTCGGGCCGAGGTCGCGCAGCAGGACCAGCGGGGCCAGGCCGAGCGGGGCGGCGGCGGCCAGCAGGGTGCGGCGCAGCAGCGGGCGCTTGGCGATGCCGCTCTCGTTCGCCCCCTGCAGGAAGGTCTCGGCCACGTAGGACCTGGTCGCGGGGTCGGAGGCCATCGCGTGGCGCTCCTGGACCAGGTTGTACTTCGGCATGACCAGGCGGACCCAGGTCGTCAGGCCCGCGGCCAGCCCGAGCAGGGCCAGCGTGAGCGTGCCGCCCAGCGCGAGGTTGGAGACCTGCGTCTTCTCGATGTCGCCGACCTGGAAGACGACGTACGACACCACGAAGCCGATGCCGCCCAGGAAGGCGACGAGGAAGCAGAGGGCGGCGTACCGCTCGCCCTTCCTCGCGGTCGCCTCGTCCTGCGGGACCACTCCGGGAACCTGGACGACGTCGGTCTTCCTCGGCTCCTCGCGGCCGAGAAGCGAGGTGCTCGTCGCCGGGGAGGGGGTGCCGATCACGCGCTTCGGCGCGCGCTCCTCCGGCTGTTCGATGTCGTGATTGTTGTCAGTCATTTGGCCTGTCGCCTCTTCGCGGTGATCCAGATGGCGGCCAGGGAGAGGAGGCTGAGCCCGACGACCCAGGCCACCAGACCCTCCGTGACCGGGCCGATGCGGCCGAGACCGGCGCCGCCCGGGTTGGGCTCCTCGCGCACGCCCACGATGTAGGCGATCATGTCCCGCTTCTGCTCGGGGGTGATCATGCTGTCGTTGAACACCGGCATCGCCTGCGGGCCGGTGATCATCGCCTCGTAGATCTGCCTCTCAGTGGCCTCGTGGAGCGGCGGTGCGTACTTGCCCTGGGTCAGGGCGCCGCCGGAGCCGACGAAGTTGTGGCACTGGATGCAGTTGGCGCGGAACAGCTCGCCGCCCTTGGACTTGTCGCCCTTGGCGGCGTCGACCTGCTCGGCGGACGGGACGGTCGGGCCGCCGCCGAGCGACTGGATGTAGGCGCCGAGCTGGCGGACGGTGTCCTCGTTGACCCAGGGCGCCGGAGGCTTGCGCGGTGCCTGCGCACTGGGGTTGGCCAGGGGCATGCGGCCGCTGCTGACCTGGAAGTCCACGGAGGCCGCGCCGACGCCGATCAGGGTCGGACCCTGGGCGGTGCCCTCGGCGTTGAGGCCGTGGCAGCTGGAGCAGCTCTGCTCGAAGAGTTTCTTGCCCTCCGCCACGTCGTCGGCCCTGCCGGACGCGATGGCGGCGTCGGCCTGCCGGCTGGGGGAGATCGCGAGCGCGACGGTGTAGACCCCGCCGATCAGGCCCAGGGCCAGGAGCAGGACGGCGTATCTCGCGAGGGGATGCCGCCGCCCAGCGGTGATCCTATTCACAGAGATCCCCGATTCCTTAGTGAATGCCATAGATGGTTACGAAAAGGCCAATCCAGACCACGTCCACGAAGTGCCAGTAGTAGGACACGACGATCGCGCTGGTCGCCTGCTCACGGGTGAAGCGCTTCGCGGCGTACGTGCGTCCCAGCATGAACAGGAACGCGATCAGTCCACCGGTCACGTGCAGGCCGTGAAAGCCCGTGGTCAGGTAGAACACGGAGTCGTACGCGGAGTGCGACAGCGTGTGCCCCTCGTGGACCAGCTGGCTGTACTCGTACAGCTGGCCGCCCACGAACACGGCGCCCATCAGGAAGCTGACGATGTACCAGAAGCGCAGCTTGGCGACCTGGCCCTTCTCGGCGGCCCACACGCCCAGCTGGCAGGTCACACTCGACAGGACCAGGATGATCGTGTTGGCCAGGGAGAACGGGACGTTCAGATGGGCCTCGGGCCAGGGCAGGCCCTGGCCGATGCTCACCGACCGGATGGTGAAGTACATCGCGAACAGCGCCGCGAAGAACATGAGCTCGGAGGACAGCCAGACAATCGTCCCCACGCTGACCAGGTCGGGTCTGCGGGACGAGTGCGCTGTCGTCGTCGTTGAAATTGCGGATGCTGTCGCCACGGGCAGCATTATTGCGGCTCTCCTGCTCGGGTCGCCGCACGACCCCCCGATAGCGGGTGCGCACGTCCCCCCAAAGTGGACGTATAGGGCAATTCGCTCGGGGCTGGCTCCGGCCTGGGTCTCCGGACCGGCTGACCGGTAGCATCCCAGGTGACCATACATCGACGAGGGATAGTGAGCGCGACCGTGAGCACCGACGACAAGATGAGGGTCCTCGTCTACAGCGACGACGCGAGCACCCGCGAGAAGGTGCGGCAGGCGATCGGCCGCCGCCCCGCCGGAGACGTGCCCCTCGTGGAGATCGTGGAGTGCGCCACCCACGCCAAGGTCGTCCAGCACTTCGACTCCGGCGAGATCGATGTCGCCGTGCTCGACGCCGAGGCCCAGCCGGCCGGTGGCATGGGCGTGGCCCGCCAGGCCAAGGACGAGGTCCACGACTGCCCGCCGATCTGCCTGCTGATCGCCCGCCGCGACGACCGCTGGCTGGCCGAGTGGTCGCGCGCCGAGGCCGTCGTGCCGCAGCCGATCGACCCGGTCGTCCTCGCCGAGACCGTCGCCGACCTGATGCGCCGCCGCCTGTCCACCCGCCTGTCCGCCCGGTAGATTCCCCGGAACCCCCCTGGAGACCTTCATGGACGCGCGCACCACCTGGCCCGCGCTGTTGTCCGCCCTGATCGCGGGCGAGCACCTGACGGCCGACGAGGCCGCCTGGGCGATGAACCAGATCATGTCCGGCTCCGCCACGTCCGCCCAGATCGCGGGTTTCGCGGTGGCGATGAGGGCTAAGGGCGAGACGGTCGCGGAGGTGACCGGCCTGGCGCGCACGATGCTGGAGCGGGCCACCCCGCTGTCGGTCGAGGGTCCCGTCGTCGACGTGGTCGGCACCGGCGGCGACCGGGCCCACACGGTCAACGTCTCCACCATGGCCGCGATCGTGGCCGCCGCGGCGGGGGCGAGGGTCGTCAAGCACGGCAACCGGGCCGCCTCCTCCTCCTGCGGCGCGGCCGACGTCCTGGAGCATCTCGGGATCGTGCTCGACCTGGCCCCGGCCGACACCGCCAGGGTCGCCGTCGAGGCCGGGATCGCCTTCTGCTTCGCGCCGGTCTACCACCCGGCGCTGCGCTTCGTGGGCCCCACGCGCAAGGAGCTCGGCACCCCCACGATCTTCAACTTCCTGGGCCCGCTGACCAACCCGGCCAGGCCCGCCGCCCAGGCGATCGGCATCTTCGACACGGGGATGCTCCCCACCGTCGCGGGCGTCTTCGCCGAGCGCGGGGTCTCCGCGCTGGTCTTCAGGGGCGACGACGGGCTGGACGAGCTCACCATCGCCACGACCTCCACGGTCTGGGTGGTGCGCCGGGGCGCCCTGGAGAAGGTCGTCTTCGATCCGGCCGCCCTCGGCATCCCCAGGGCGGCGCCCGACGCGCTGCGCGGCGGGGACGTGGTGTTCAACGCCCAGGCCGTCCGCGACCTGGTCGGCGGCAAGACGGGGCCGGTCCGTGACGCGGTGCTGCTGAACGCCGCCGCCGCGCTGGTCGCCCTCGACGGCGCGGGCGAGGGCGCGCACGACGGTGCCGGCGACGATCTGAACGCCGCGATGGCCGCGGGCTACGAGCGCGCGACGAGGGCCGTCGACTCCGGCGCAGCCGCCGAGACCCTCGACCGCTGGATCGAGGTCAGCCGGGCCCTGAAGAAGTCCTGACCTCTGCCGGAGGCCGTTCCGGCGCCGGGAGTCCTCCTCTCGTGGGCGGATGCAAGATCAGCCCACGAGAGGATGTGTCACCCTCGACAGCCGCCTTACATTGCGGTCATGTGGCGTGCTGACCTGCTGACCGAGCAGATGTTCCCCATCCTGCTGTCGTGCGCGGCGCTTCTGCTGTGCGCGGCCGTGGTGAGCCTGGTGTGGGAACGCAGGCTCCTGCTGCTGAGGCTCAGGTCCTGGGAGGCCAGGTTCGCCGACCAGGGGGAGGCGCTGGCCGGTGCCCAGCTCGCCGAGAGGCGGGCACGCATCGCCCGCGAGCTGCACGACGTCGTCGCCCACGGGATCAGCATGATGACGCTCGGGGTGGGCGCCGGACGGATGATCATGGACAAGGACCCCGAACGGGCCAGGGAGACCCTGAGGGTGGCCGAGGAGTCGGGGCGCCAGGCGCTCGTCGAGCTCCAGCGCACCCTGGCGCTGCTCGACCTCGACGGCCTCTCGGCGGGCAGGACGCCCCAGCCCAGGCTGTCCGACCTCCGCGACCTGCTCACCGAGGTCAGGGGGCGCGGCCTGCGGGTGGACGTGGTCGAGGACGGCAGGCCCGCCGAGGTCGGGCTCGCCCTCGAACTGGTCGCCTACCGCATCGTCCAGGAGGCGCTCGACAACACCGTGCGGCACGCCGGTGCCCGCTCGGCCCGCGTCACGCTGCGCTGGCGGCCGGGCTTCCTCGACGTTCTCGTACGGGACGACGGCAAAACCGTCCCCGCGGCGGCAGCGGGGCACGGCCTGCTCGGCATGCGCGAGCGGGCCACCCTCTTCGGCGGGACGCTGGCGGCCGGGACCCTGCCCGGAGGAGGTTTCGAGGTGCGGGCGCGGCTGCCCACCACGGGTGAGAGCGGCGGCCGCGGCGGTGAGGGCGACGTCACCGTCACCTTCGCGCCGCGCCCGGCCTCCGCGGGCGCGGCGGCCCTCGTCGGACCGGCCGAGCCGCGCCCGGGCCCCGACGGCGCCGATGGGACGGTCCCCATCCGGCCCGCCGGTCCGCGTCCGGGCGGGTGAGGATCAGTCGGAGTCGCCGAGGCCGATCGAGAAGGCGGCCTCCAGGTCGTGCCGCGAGTAGGCGCGGAAGGCGACGTGGGTCTCGGTGTGCAGCACCCCGTCGACCTTGTTGATCCGGCCGGGGACGACCTCGGCGATCTCCTCGTAGGCGGGGACGCGGACCATCGCCATCAGGTCGTACTCCCCGGTTATGGAGTAGACCTCGCTCACCCCGTCGATCTCGGCGACCGTCTGGGCGACCTCGGAGATCCGGTCCACCTCGGCGTTGATGTGAACGATCGCGGTGACCACGAGCTTCCTCCTCGTTGAGTGCGGCATTCCGCCTCAGAAGCTATCAGCGCGGGAGTCAGCGCAGCGGTCGGCCCTCGCGCGCGCGACGCGGCTCGGCCGTCTGGTAGGCGTGGTCGATGCGGGCCTTGAGCCGCCCCGCCCCCGAGACGGGCAGGCTCCAGGTGCCCTCGACCTGCACCAGCCGCACCCCGGCGGACTCCAGCCAGCGCAGGACGCACTCGGTCTCCTCGGCGCTGGCCGCGTGGACCGGCCCGGGGCCCGGCGGCACCGTCTCCGCGGTGGCGGTGAGCGCCTCGACGAACGGGGTGGGATGGGCGCCCTTCGGCATCACCCCGGCCGAGGCGAGCCGTCCGTACCGGATGACGTGGATCTCCCAGGCGCCGCCCGGCAGGGGGGCGGCGGCGATCATCTGGGAGATCGCGGTGAGCGACCGCAGCCGCTGCATGCGGGCCGAGGTGCGGACGTAGGAGGCGAGCCGGTCGCGGTCGGCCGCGGCCTCCTCGTAGCGCTGGTCGAGGGCGAGCCGCTCCATCCTGGCCTCGATCGCGGAGAAGACCGGGGCCGCGTCCAGCTCCATCGCCCGGCGGGCCGCCACGACGTGCACGGCGTACTCGCCGGGGCTCTGGCGGCCCTCGCACGGCGCCCCGCACTTCCCGATCTCGGCGAGGGCGCAGGCGGAACGCCTGGTGCGCGGGGTGATCCGCTCGGTGCACTGCCGCAGCGGGACCGTCTCGTGCAGGGCCGTGCGGGCGTCCTCGGCGGCGCGGGTGCTGTTGAAAGGGCCCAGGTAGGAGGCCTGGTCGTCCTTGACCTCGCGGACGACCGACAGGCGGGGGAACGGCTCGTCGGTCAGCTTGAGCCAGAACATCTTCTCGGGGAAGCGCGACCTGCGGTTGTAGCGGGGCTTGGCCGAGCCGATCAGCCGCAGCTCCCTGACCTCGGCCTCCAGCGAGGTCGCGCAGGAGATCGACCTGACCCGCGCGGCGACGCCGATCATCTCGCGGACGCGCGGCCTGGTCTCGCTCGCGGTGAAGTAACTGCGCACGCGGTTGCGCAGGTTGGTGCTCTTGCCGACGTAGAGGGGGTCGCCGCCCTCGTCCTCGAACACGTAGACGCCGGGACCCGCGGGCACCGAGTCGGCCAGGTGCCGCTTGCGGCGCTGCTCGGGGGTGGGCGCGCGGACGAAGCCCTTGAGCTCCTCCAGCGTGTGCACCCCGAAGGAGCCCGCCCGCTCCAGCAGGGCGTGCAGCACGTCGACGGTGGCCCGCGCGTCGGCGAGCGCCCGGTGGCAGGGCTCGGTGTGGCTGAAGATCTTGGCGAGCGTGGACAGCTTGCAGTTGGGCGCCTCGTCGCGGGTGAGCAGCTTGCGGGCCAGGTCGACGGTGTCGACCACCTGGTGGGCCGGCGGGGGATACCCGTGCGCGGCGCAGGCCGCCCTGACGAACCCCAGGTCGAACCCCGCGTTGTGCGCCACCAGGGTGGAGCCCGCCGCGAACTCCAGGAAGGACGGCAGCACCGACTCGATCCTCGGCGCGGCCACCACCATGCTGTCGGTGATGCCGGTCAGCACCGAGATGAACGGCGGGATCGGCGAGCCGGGGTCGACCAGGGTGGCGAACTCGCCGAGCACCTCGCCGCCCCTGACCTTGACCGCCCCGATCTCGGTGATCGCGTGCTCGCCCGCCGAGACGCCGGTGGTCTCCAGGTCGAACACGACGAAGGTGATCTGGCTGAGCGGGGTGCCCAGCTCGTCGAGCGTTCCCTGCACGGCGTAGTCCACGATTCACGACCATAGAAGCCCCGACCGACATTTACCGCACCGGGCTCTCCCCGGGCCGGTGCGCGCCCCGCCGGGAGAACCCGCGCCTTCCACGGGCCCGCGAGGGGCTCTGGAGGACCTCGGGAGGGCCTCGGTTCCAAGCGGGTTCGCGAGGTTCCGGGAGGGTTCCGAGGGGGCCCAGGAGGGGGCGGGAGGGTTCCGAGAGGGTCCAGGAGGGGCCGGGGGATTCCGAGAGGGTCCGGGGAGGGGGCGGGAGGATCCGCGAGGGTCCCCGGGGGAGCTCAGCTCCAGTGACTCCCGTCCAGCATCCGTTCGAGGAGGGCCCGGTGCATCACCAGGTCGTCGGGGTCGCCGGGCATGGTCTTCTCGCCGAAGTGGATCTGGCGGTGCTCGACGCGGGCCATGATGATGCCGTGCCTGAGGGCGGCGTACGTCTCGTAGAACTCCATGTCCCGGGGCTTGTATCCCGTTATTTCGTGGTACGTCTGGCAGACGTCCTCGCGCCGCAGGAAGTCGGGCATCCCGGGTAACTCCATGAACTCGGTGATGTCCTGGAAGAAGGTGTGCAGGAAGATCATCCAGGAGATGTCCAGCTCGCGGGGGCCGACCGTGGCCATCTCCCAGTCGAGCACCGCCACCGGGGTGAAGTCGCGGTACATCACGTTCCCGATACGGGCGTCGCCCCAGTTCAGCACGTCGGGCCCCGGGTCGGTCGGCCAGTGCTCCTCCAGCCAGCCGAACGCCCGTTCCAGCACCGGGACGGGCATCGAGCCGTGCGCCCACTCGTAGTAGGCCCGCTGGTCCTCGACGTGCCTGCGCAGCGCCGTACCGCCCGTCCCGGGGATCTCCAGGGGGCGCAGTTCCTCGGCGGTGAACGGGGTTTCGTGCAGCGTGGCGAGGATCTCGACGCTGCTCCGCTGCAGCCGCTCGCGGTCGGCGGGGGAGGCGTCCAGCAGCCAGCTCCCGAAGGTGTAGGGCATCACGTCCGGCGGCACGTCGCCGGTGAGCCGCTCCATCACGAAGAACGGGGCGCCCAGGGGCCCGGGGTCGGGCTCGTACCACAGGGTCCGGGGCGCGAGCACGCCCGCGCGCTCCCTGACCAGCCGCATGACCTCGTACTGCCTGCCGAGGTCGTAGCCGGGGAAGATCGGCACCGCCTCGCTCGCCGGGGCCATCCTGGCGACGCACGGGACGTCGTGCCCGCCCTCGGCGGAGGTCCAGGAGGCGTCGAAGAGCAGGGTCTCGCTGGACATGCCGTTGCCCGAGGGACGCGACAGCGGGGAGAGCGCGACGGGGGACCCGACCTTCCCGGCGAGCCACGAGCGCATCCGCTCCCGTAACTCTCCGAGGTCGCGGGTCGATGTCCGCATGCTCTTGTCGGCCCGCGGGCCGGGCTCGTTCGTCGGCTCGTCCATCGCGCTCTCCCGGGTGGCGTGCGTCACAAGGTGATCCGCACAGTCGTAACCCAGCGGCAAGCGCTTGTCCATGAAGCGTTCACGACCTCGTCGGCCATCGGTCGATTCTCGGTCAGGTCGGGGTCAGGGTGCGGTAGCCGTACCCTTGACGTGAAGACCGATCCGAGTAGGGGCCGTGATGAGTTCAGCCGGAGAGGGCCTGTCTCGTCCGTTACCCGAGCAGGTCCGCTTACATGTCGTGGAGCTGGCCTCCCAGATTCTCGGTTCGATGCCCGCGGCCTCGGTTCCGCTGCCCCTGAAGGGGATCGCCAGGTTCGACCCGCGCAAGCGGGCCAGGCTGGGCGGGGCGCCGATCGCCGCGCAGCTGGAGACCGACAAGAAGTTCCGCGAGCTCGTCGCGGAGACGCTGACCGAGGGCTGGCCCGAGCTGATCGCGAGCCTCGCGGAGGGCACGGTCCCGCCTGCGGCCGAGCCCGTCATGGTGGCCGCGGCCGCCTACCTGACCCGGCCGCCCGGCTGGGCGGAGATGGTGGAGACGGCCCGCGCCGACCTGGAGCGCTCGGCCGCCGCGGCCGAGGGCTCCGCGCAGGAGCAGACGGTCTCCCGGCTGCGCGAGCAGCTGGCCGCCCAGAAGACCGCGGCCAAGGAGGAGTCCGAGCGGCTGCGCGAGCAGCTCAAGACCTCGCGCTCGGAGGTCTCCGACCTGCGCCGCAGGCTGCATGACGCCCGCGAGCGGACCAGGGCGGCCGAGGCGCGCGCCGCCGCCGCCCAGGAGGTGGCCGACGAGGCGCGCGCCGCCGCGCTCTCGGCCGGGAGCACGGTGGAGAGCGAGCTGCGCCGCCTGCGCGAGCGGCTGGCCGACGCCGAGCGGCAGCTGGAGTCGACGCGCAGGGCGGCCCGCGAGGGCCGCAGCGTGGAGGACACCAAGGTGCGCATGCTCCTCGACGCGCTGCAGGACGCCGCCGCCGGGCTGCGCAGGGAGCTCGCCCTGCCCTCGGGCATCCACCGTCCCGCCGACTCGGTGGCCTCGGTGGCGCCCGGCAGGCAGGGGGTCCAGGCGGTTCCCGCGCGGGCGCTCGCCGACGACGACCCCGCCCTGCTCGACCAGCTGCTCGCGCTGCCGCAGATCCACCTGATCGTCGACGGCTACAACGTGACCAAGACCGGTTACGGCACGTTCACCCTGGCCGACCAGCGCAGCCGCCTCCTCACCGGTCTCGGCGCGCTCTACGCGCAGACCCGCACCGAGCTGACCTGCGTCTTCGACGGCGCCGAGCTGAACGGTCCGGTGCCGGTGTCGGCCCCCAGGGGGGTGCGCGTGATGTTCAGCGCCCCGAACCAGATCGCCGACGACCTGATCCGCCAGCTGGTCCGCGCCGAGCCCGCGGGGCGTGCGGTCGCGGTGGTCTCCTCGGATCGCGAGGTCGCCGAGTCGGTCCGCCGGATGGGCGCCAGGCCGGTGCCCTCGGTGCTTCTCCTCAGACGTCTGGGGCGCGCGTAAACCTTTCGTGGTCGCCGGGCATCGGATCACCCAGGAGGATTGATTCGGTGAAGAAGATCATAACGCTCGCCCTCACCCTCGCCGCCCTGGCGGCGGGGGCGACCGTCACCACGCCCGCGGCGGCCACGACGGCCGCCATCCCCAAAGGCTTCCTGCTGTACGAGAAGGACGCCGCCAAGAAGGACAACGACCCCGAGACCAACTGGAAGGTCGGCAACTCGGCGAAGGTCAAGCTGGCCGTGAACCCGTGCGACAGGAGCACGCTGGCCGCGACCGGCCGGGTCGCCGCGCGGACGGTGACCTTCACCGGCGTGCCGGACTTCATGAAGGTCGAGCAGGTGATCCTGTACGGTTCGCGCGCCTCGGCGGTCTCGGCCGTCGCCCAGGTGCGCGCCGCCCTGACCAGGTGCGGGGCCAGGACCGACTCGGGCTCCTCCTACCGCTACGCCTCCTCGCGCCTGACCGGGGTCGGCGACGAGGCGCTGAGGATCTCCGGGCAGGTCTACTACGCAGGGAAGGCCGGAGTGGGCGGCGACCGGAGCGTGCTGGTCAGGAAGGGCAACGCCGTTCTGGTCTACCTCTGGGCGGGCGAGTACGCCAGGCCCGCGAAGAGCGACTGGACCGTCCAGCTGCGCGACGCCAGGAAGATGACCGCCAAGATCTGCGACATCGCCGCCTGCGGGTAGCGCGACCGGGGCGACCGGGGCTCGGGCCGGGCGCTCCCCGCGCCCGGAGTCGGGTTCCGGCCGTTCTCCGCGACCGGGGCTCGGGCCGGGGCGCTTCCTCGCGGCCGGGTCCGGGGCGGGCCGCTCCCTCACGACCGGCGTCCGGGCCGGGGCGGGCCGGGTCTCTCCCGCGCCCGGCGCCGGGGTCCGGCCGCTCTGCGTGGCCGGGGTCCGGGCTCGGGTCGCCCCCTCGCGGCCTGGGCGCCTCGGCTCGCGAGACGGGCACCGTGGTTCGCCAGACGGGCGCCGCGGCTCGTGAGACGGGTGTCCGGGCCGAGGGTAAAGGGTTTCCACCTGCAAATAAGGAGCAAACCCGGCGAAAAGGTGAGTCAATCATTACTTCTTCTGTACTATTCGCCGCAGGTCTGGTGCAGTCGGGAGGCGTTGACGTGGCCGTGGCGGGTTTGCCGGTTGGACTGATTCGGATGCCGGTGGCGGCCGGGCTCGCTCTCGCGTTGCTGATGCTGCCGGTGAGCGGAGCGTTCGCCGAGCCGAAGCCGACACTCGCCCAGGCCAAGAAGAAGCTGGAGAAGCTCAACGAGCAGGCCGACCAGGTCGTCGAGAAGTACAACCAGGCCTCGGAGAAGTGGAAGCGGGCCAGGAAGAAGTACCGCACCCTCAACGAGAACCTGAACCGCCAGAACGAGCAGGTCGCCGGGCTGCGCGAGGAGCTCGTCACGATGGCCGTCAGCACCTACCAGGTCGGCGTGGTCAACGGCTGGGAAGGCATGATCTACCAGAGCGACCCCGGCGCCCTGCTGAGCGGCCTGGCCGCCGCCGACCAGATGTCCACCTCCCGCGCCCAGTCCCTGAGCGCCTTCGACGAGGCCACCAAGGCGCTGCGGACCAGCCGGGACCAGGCCAAGAAGGCCCTGTCCGAGGCCGACGAGACGCGTGACGACCTGGCCAGGGAGAAGGCCAAGGCCGACAAGATGGTCAAGGCCCAGACGAAGATCCTGCGCGGGCTCAACGCCTTCAGGACGGGCAACCCCGAGAGCCCCGGGATCCAGTACAACGGCTCCGCCTCGGGCAACGCCCGCGCCGCCCTGCAGTTCGCCTTCGCCCAGGTCGGCAAGCCCTACCGGTACGGCGGCACGGGCCCCGGCGGCTGGGACTGCTCCGGCCTGGTCCAGGGCGCCTGGCGCAGCGGGGGAGTCAGCCTTCCCCGCACGACCTGGGAGCAGTGGAGCTGGGGGGCGAGCCGCAAGGTCTCGCTGAGCGAGCTCCAGCCGGGCGACCTCATCTTCAGCGAGGGACTCGGCCACGTCAGCATGTACGCGGGCAACGGCCAGATCGTGCACGCCCCGCAGACCGGCGACGTCGTCAAGGTCGTCCCGCTGTCCGCCTACGGCCGCCGCATCGTCGGAGCCGTCCGCCCCTGACCGCAGCGGACCTCACCCCGTCGTCGCCGTTCCCGCCTCTCACTTCCCGGCTCATGCGACGTGCCGGCGGCGTTCCCGCGACGGCGCCCGCCCGGGTGACAGCGGTCCGGACGGGCAGGCCGCTTGACCCGGTGACGTGTCACACGGCGAACGGGTAGGTTTCCGGCGGTTCCCCCTCCTCCCAGCCGGCGGTCCGTTCGAGGGGCTCCACGGCCCGTGTCTCGTCGATGTGGATCACGGCGTCGAACTGCTCGGAGACGCGGGTCTGGAAGTAGTGGCTCCGCCGCTCGGTCTGCGGGCGGTAGATGACGCCGATCGCCCGCTCCAGGCGTACCTTGCGCAACGCCTCGGCCACCCGCGGCGCGGTACCGAACGAGAGGAGGAACTCCTTTTCTCCTACCTCGTGGTGGAGTTCCTCGATCGACTCGGAGAGCGCCGGCCGCACCCGCTTGCGCTCGGCCGGTCCACCCCAGTCGTCCGCGGCGGTCACCGTGCCCGTGTAGGTGGTGAAGCCGATGAGGCGGCAGTCGCCGGGATGCCGTTCCCGCACCAGCTGGCCGATGGTGACCTCACCGCGGGCTGCGGACTCGGTCGCGCGCGCGTCGCCGACATGGGAGTTGTGCGCCCATACGACGATCTTCGCCGGGCTGCCCCGCCGGCGGCTCAGGTGGTCGGCCAGCGCCTCCAGGGTCTCCACCATGTGATGGTCACGCAGGTTCCAGGAGGAGACCCGCCCGCCGAACATGGTGCGGTAGTACTTTTCCGCGGACCTGACCACCCGGGCGTTCTGCTCGGTGTAGAACAGCTCGTCCTCGGCGAGCAGCCCGTCCCGCCGCGCGTACTCCAGTGCGTGGCGCTGCAGGTCGGTGAGCTGCTCGATCACCTCCCGCTCGCACGACTGGCCCGCTCCGTAGGCCGCCGCGAAGCCGTAGGCCTGGCCGTCGTCGCCTGAGCGGTGGTCGAAACAGGCGTAACGCTCGCGGGCGCGGGACGCGGCGGCCGGATCGATCCGCTCAAGGGAGGAGACGACCTCGTGGATCGACCGGTGGAGACTGTAGAGGTCCAGCCCGTAGAACCCCGCCTTCGACCGCTCGCCCCCGGTGATGTCGTCGTTGTGCTCGCGCAGCCACCCGGCGAAGTCCAGCACCACCGCGTTGCGCCACATCCAGGCCGGGAAGCGCTCGAAGCCGCGCAGCGACTCCTCGGCGGTCGCGTCCTCGCTCCGGGCGTGGACGTAGCGGTTCACCCGGTAGGCGTCCGGCCAGTCGGCTTCCGCCGCCACGGCGCAGAACCCCTTCTCCTCGATGAGGCGCCGCGTCATCCGCGCGCGCGCCGCGTAGAACTCGTGGGTGCCGTGGGATGCCTCGCCGATCAGCACGAAGCGCGCATCGCCGACCAGGTCGAACAGTAGGTGATCATCCGGTGCGCCGTCCTCGGTGGGGCGTGCCTCCGACCGGATGACGGTCACGTCGGTGGCCACCCGCGCGCCCGTCGCGGCCGGGTGCGACCTCGACGCGGCGCGGAGAAGGTCGTGCACCTCCGCGTCGGTCGTCTGGGAGAAGTCCCAGTACGACTGCCCGACCGCGAGGAAGGGCGACGGCGTGGTGGCGCAGACGACCTCGTCCACCACGGCGGTGAGGTCTTGACACGTGGACTCCGGCGCGGCCGGCACGGCGACGACGATCCTGGCGGGGCGGGAGCGGCGCAGGGCGTTCAGGGCGGCCCGCATGCTCGCACCCGTCGCGAGGCCGTCATCCACCACGATGACGGTCCTGCCCGCGAGGTCCGGTGGCGGGCGCCCCTCACGATAGGTCTGCTCGCGCCGGAGCAGTTCCCGCCCCTCGCGCTGGGCGACCTGCCGGATGGTCTCCGGTGAGATGCCGAGGCCCCTGACGATGTCCTCGTTGAGGACGACGACCCCACCGCTGGAGATCGCCCCCATCGCGAGCTCCTCCCTTCCGGGAGCGCCGAGCTTGCGGACGAGGAAGACGTCGAGCGGGGCGTCCAGGGCCATGGCGATCTCGTACGCCACCGGTACGCCGCCCCGGGGCAGTCCCAGGACGACGAGGCCGGGTCGGCCCCGGTACCTCTCGAGGAGACCCGCGAGTACTCGGCCCGCGTCGCGTCGGTCCTGGAACAAGCGGTTCGACATCGCTACCGCCTCCTTGAGATGACGTGGCCATACCCCACCAAAAACCCGCCAAACGGACACATATCCCCCGGGTGTGACGGCGCTCTGACGCCTCAGGCGCTCAAGGGAGAGCCCTTCCGGTCACAGTGTGAAAGGCCGCCGGATTCGAGATCGTCGAGGCGGGCTTCCGGGAGTCGATCTACGGCGCCTACGGGTGTGTGAGGCGCTGAGGCCGCCCGGCCGGATCGCCCGGGACCGGTCCATCGGCGAGGTTCAAACCTCAATCGGTGCGATGTGATGAATATTACATAAATCGCTATTTGTCGGCGTGGCGACGGACGTGTGACGAGAGTCATATCTCAATAGCATAAATGGCCATTAAGCAGGGGTAACAGGAAGATCAAGATGGCCGTCCGGTCATCCGATTTGGCGAATGCTTTGCCGAAAGTTGGAGATCGGGGTAACTTCTGGCGTCGCGACGTGCAAGCCACGCCGTCGCGGTGAATGTCGGTCTTCGGGCCGGTGTCCCTATAGAAATCCAATCGGTCGCCGTGCCCCCACCCGGGGGCAGGGCTCATCACGGCGGCCCGCCGAATCTATGCAGCCAGGAGGCATGGAACCGGGGACCCAAAAGGCCCAGCACAGCGTGGCCAGGGGTGAATCGGCGCATTTGTGCCGTAGGGCATCTTCCAAGCCCGAACCCGTCAGCTAACCCGGTAGGCATCAGTGGAAGTCCCAAGGAGAAATCCTGTCTACCACCCCGCACAACCCCCGTCTGTCGCGCCTTTTCCGCCTTTCCCTCGGCGGTATCGCCCTCACCCTGACCGCCTCAGCCGGAGCGGTCACCCTGGGGTCCACGGCGGCGCAGGCGGTGGCGGACGGCCCCTCGGAGATACTGTTCAACAGCGCGGCCGGTGTTTCCGAGAAGGCCGAGAGCACCACGAAGACCGCCTCTCAGGCCGGGACCAAGGCCACGTCCAAGGCCAAGGCCAAGGGCAAGACCAGGAAGAGCAGGGCGGCACTGCAGAAGGTCCGGGCCGGCAAGGCGGTCTCGGCGGCCAAGAAGCAGATCGGCGATCCGTACCGGTGGGGAGCCTCCGGCCCCGGAGCGTTCGACTGCTCGGGGCTCGTCCGATACGCCTGGCGCAAGGCGGGCGTGTCCCTTCCCAGGATCACGCACAGCCAGTACAGGTCGATCAAGAAGAAGGTCCCGTGGAGCAAGTTGCACCCCGGTGACCTGCTGTTCTTCAGCGGGAAGGGCCATGTCGGCATGTACGTCGGCAAGGGCAGGATGGTCCACTCGCCGAGCAGCGGCAAGACGGTTCGTATCGTGAGGCTGGCGGGCTACTACAGGTCCTCCTTCGCCGGAGCGGTACGGCCCGGGGCCTGAGCCCCGCACGGAACCCGGAACCCGCACGTGAGCCCGGACTCCCCACGGAACCCGTGCTCACGCGCGTGAACACGGGGCTCCCTGCGGAACCCGGGACCCGCGCGTGAGCCCGGGGCTCCGTACGAACCCGGGACCCGCGCGTGAGCACGGAGCCCGGGTAGGGAGCCCGAGCCCGCGTCCGGGCACGCGCTCGGGCACGCGCCGGGCATCTGCCCGAGCGTCTGCCCGAGCACGGAAAAGCGGCCCCGGCCCTCCACCAGGAGGGCCGGGGCCGCTCCATGCCGGTCGAGTACCATCGGCTCGTATGTCCGTCCCGAAAGGGCGTCGCGCCGTGCTCGCCGGGATGCTGGCGCTGATGAGCGCCGGTCCGTTCGCCGGGACGGGACCCCTCCTGGCCGGAGCCGCCCCGCTCCTCCCGTACGGCCCCCGCGACCCGGGTGATCTCCGCGACCTGTGGCCGGGCGCCGCCGTCACCGTCCGGGGCGAGCACTCCCTCGTGATCGGCCACGGTGTCCCCGCCGCCGTCCTGCGTGATCTGGCGGCCAGGGCCGACCGGGCCCGCGCGACGATCGCGGCGATCTGGGGGCCGGCCCCCGCGGTGATCCTCTTTCCCGGCACCGACGCCGAGGCCGCGGCGCTCGCCGGGGCCGGGAGCACCCGCGGCCTGGCTGCGATGGCGACCCGGGACCGGGTGATCGTCCTGCCGTCGGGATACGCCCGGCTCACCGAGACCGGCAGGGACGTGGTGATCACCCACGAGCTCGCCCACGTGGCCACCGGCGCGACCCGCGGCGGCCGGGTGCCGATGTGGCTGTCGGAGGGCTTCGCCGACTACGCGGGCTACCGCGACGCCGGGATCGCGGTGCGCACGGCCGCCGCCGAGCTGGCCGCCGAGGTGCGCTCGGGCGTCCTGCCCGCCCGGCTCCCCGGCCCGGCCGACTTCGCCCCCGGCGCGCCGAGGCTCGCGCAGGCGTACGAGGAGGCGTGGCTCGCCTGCCGGTTCGTCGCGGAGCGCTTCGGGGAGAAGGCCCTGGTGAGGCTCTACGGTAGCGATGTCGGGAGCACGCTCGGCCTGCCGGTGGCCGAGTTCACCGGAGCCTGGCGCGACTACCTCAGGAAGGAACTCACGTGACGCTGAGCACGACGGACACGCCCTCGGGCGTGCGGTCGGCGGGGTGGGCGCTGGCCGTGCTGGGGGTGGTCACGCTGGCGGTCGTGGCGTTCAGCACGCCCTGGAGCGTGCTGCCGGAGGGGGCCCCGGCCGTCGTCCCCGACCCGGTCCGCGACTTCACCGCCGAGCAGATCGCCAGGGCCGAGAGGTTCGACGCGCTGGTCAGCCTTCCCGGTTACCTGTCGCTCGGCCTGACGCTTCTCGTGGCGGGGGTGCTGGTGGCCACTCCGCTGGGCGCGCGGCTCGTCGACCGGCTGCCGGGGCGATGGTGGCTGCGGGCGCTCCTCGGCGTGCTGGCGCTGTCGGTGGCCGTGGCGATCCTGCGCTGGCCCCTGGGGATGTGGTCGGAGAGCTACCTGCGCGAGTTCGGGCTGTCCACCCAGACCTGGCCGGCCTGGGCGGCCGACCGGGCGAAGAGCACCGGCATCGGCACGGCGCTGACCGCGATCATGGTGCTGGCGGTGATCGCCCTGGCGCGGCGCTACCGGCGCTGGTGGATCCCCGCGGCGGCCGGGGCCTTCGTCCTGACCGTGGCCGCCTCCTTCGCCTACCCGGTGCTCATCGAGCCGGTCTTCAACGACTTCAGGCCGCTGGAGGCCGGGCGGCTGCGCGACGACCTGCTCGCCATGGCCACCAGGGACGGCGTGCCGGTCGAGAACGTGCTCGTCGCCGACGCCTCCCGGCGGACCACCGCGCTCAACGCGTACGTCTCCGGATTCGGCGCGACCCGCAGGATCGTGGTCTACGACACGCTGCTCCGCGCGCCCGCCGACGAGGTCGAGCTGGTGGTCGCGCACGAGCTGGGCCACGCCAAGGCGGGCGACGTGCTGTCGGGCACGCTCGTCGGCGGCCTGGGCGCGGCGTTCGGGGCGTGCCTGCTCTACGCGGTGACCTCGGCGGGGGTCGTACGGCGCCGGACGGAGATCGCCTCACTCGGCGACCCGAGGGCGGTGGGCCTGGTCATGGGGTTGCTGAGCCTCGCCACGGTCCTGTCGGGGCCGGCCCAGAACCTGGTGAGCAGGCAGATCGAGGCCCGCGCGGACGTGCACGCGCTGGACCTGACCAGGGACCCGGCGACGTTCGTCGCCATGCAGAAACGGCTGGCGGCTACCAATATTTCTGATTTGTCGCCCGATCTGGTCGAATATGTACTTTATGCATCGCATCCCACGACGCCGCAGCGCATCGCCCTGGCGCGCACCTGGGCCGCACTGAACGGCCTCCCCGAACCGTGAGCCGCACGCTGGTCGTCACGAACGACTTCCCACCCCGCGCGGGGGGGATCCAGTCGTTCGTGTACGGCCTCATCGCCCGCCGCCCGCCCGCCTCGGTCGTCGTCTACGCCCCCCGATGGGTCGGCAGCGCGGCCTTCGACCTGCGCCAGCCGTACCCCGTCGTGCGGCACCCGACCTCGCTGATGCTGCCCACGCCCGCCGTCGCGCGCCGGGCCGCCGGGCTGGTCGCCGAGTTCGGGTGCGACACCGTGGTCTTCGGGGCGGCGGCGCCGCTCGGGCTGCTCGCGCCCCGGATGCGCGAGGCCGGGGTCCGTCGCGTCGTCATGGTCACCCACGGCCACGAGGCGGGCTGGGCCGGGATCCCGGCCGGTCGCCGGGTGCTCGCCAGGATCGGGGCGGACGCCGACGTGGTCACCTATCTGGGGGAGTACACCCGGCGCCGGCTGGCCCGGGTGATAGCCGCGGACAAGCTGGTGCGGCTCGCGCCCGGCGTCGACACCGGGGTGTTCCATCCCGGTGCCGGAGGGGGCCGGGTGCGCGCGGAACTCGGCCTGGGGGAGCGGCCGGTGGTGGTCTGCCTGTCCAGGCTGGTCCCGCGCAAGGGCCAGGACACGCTCCTGCGGGCCTGGCCCGGGGTGGTCGAGGACGTGCCCGGCGCGGTGCTCCTGATCGTCGGGGGAGGCCCGTACCGCAGGACCCTGGAGCGGCTGGCCCGGCCGATGGGCGGCTCGGTCAGGATCACCGGCCCGGTGCCCGGGGCGGAGCTGCCCGGCTACCTCGCCGCGGGTGACGTGTTCGCCATGCCGTGCCGCACCCGCCTGGGCGGCGTCGACGTGGAGGGGCTCGGCATCGTCTACCTGGAGGCCTCCGCCAGCGGCCTGCCCGTGGTGGCCGGTTCCTCGGGCGGCGCCCCCGACGCCGTGCTGAGCGGGGAGACCGGCCTGGTCGTCGACGGCACCCGCCCCGACGAGGTCGCGGCGGCACTGGTCGGCCTGCTCAAGGACCCCGCGGGGGCGCGGGCGATGGGGGAGCGGGGACGCGAGTGGGCGGCGCGCGAGTGGAGCTGGGACCTCGCCGCCTCCCGCTTCGCCCGCCTCCTGGAGCCCGCGGAGACCCCCTAGCCGCCGTCCGTCGTGGAGACGCGCAGGGCCCTTACGGCTCCAGGGTGCCCGGAGCCCGGAGCCCGCGGAGACTTCCCGGTCGTGTCCGGCCGGGAAGCGTGACTAGCCGTAGAGGGACTCGATCTGCTTGGTGAAGTCGCGCATCACGATGTTGCGCTTGATCTTCAGGGTCGGGGTGAGGTGCCCGCTCTCCTCGCTGATGTCGATGTCGAGGATGGCGAACTTCTTGATCTGCTCGGCCTTGGAGACGAACCTGTTGGCGCCGTCCACCGCCTTCTGCACCTCGGCGACGATCGCCGGGTCGGAGCTGAGCTCGGTGAGGTCCGCCCCCGCCTTGCCGTTGGCGGCCTTCCACTGCTCCAGGGCCTCGACGTCGAGCGTGATGAGCGCCGCGACGAACGGCCGGTCGTCGCCGACCACCATCGCCTGGCTGATCAGCGGGTGGGCGCGGATGTGGTCCTCCATCGGGGCCGGGGCGACGTTCTTGCCCGCGGCGGTGACGATGATCTCCTTCTTGCGCCCGGTGATGCGGAGGTAGCCGTCGTTGTCGAGCTCGCCGATGTCGCCGGTGTGGAACCAGCCGTCCGCGTCGATCGCCTCGGCGGTGGCCTCGGGGTTGTTCCAGTAGCCCTGGAAGACGTGGCGGCCCTTGACGAGCACCTCGCCGTCCTCGGCGATGCCGATGGTGACGCCGGGGAACGGCTTGCCGACGGTGCCGACCTTGTTGGCGCCCGGCATGTTGACCGAGGACGGCGCGGAGGTCTCGGTGAGGCCCCAGCCCTCCAGGGTCTCGATGCCCACGCCGCGGAAGAAGTGGCCGAGCCGCTCGCCGAGGGCGGAGCCGCCGGAGACCGCCGTCGTCAGCCTGCCCCCGGTCGCGGCGCGGATCTTGCCGTACACGAGCTTGTCGA
Source organism: Streptosporangium vulgare (assembly GCF_042428775.1). Classification (NCBI taxonomy): domain Bacteria; kingdom Bacillati; phylum Actinomycetota; class Actinomycetes; order Streptosporangiales; family Streptosporangiaceae; genus Streptosporangium; species Streptosporangium vulgare. Next base: position 363,899 of record NZ_JBHMBS010000001.1, read on the forward strand.
ACAGGGTGTGCTTGAGCCTGAGGCCCAGTCCCGCGCCGCCCGCCGTCTCCGCCCTGCTCCAGGCGACGGCGGTGTCGGCCGCGGCGTGGAAGATCCTCCCCTTGCCCTCGGCCGTCGCCTTCTGCTCGGCGCCGTTGTAGACCTTCTCGAACACGCGGGGCACGCCCAGCAGGAACGTGGGCTTGAAAGCCTGCAGGTCGGGGGCGACGTTCTTCATGTTGGGGGTGTGCGCGAGGATCGTGCCGGTCTCGATCAGCACGATCTCGATGATGCGGGCGAAGACGTGCGCGAGCGGCAGGAAGAGCAGCGCCGCCCTCTCGTCCACGGTGAACAGGCGCTCCAGCGGTCCGTTCGCGACGTTCCGCGCGGTGAACAGCAGGTTGTCGTGGGTGAGGCTGCAGCCCTTGGGCCTGCCGGTGGTGCCCGAGGTGTAGACGATGGTCGCCAGGTCGGCGATGCCGCGCCCGGTCCTGCGCTCGGCGAGCGTGTCGTCGGAGACCTCGGTGCCGAGCGCGGTGAGCTCGTCCAGGGCGCCGTTCTCGATGCGCCAGACGTTCTTGAGACCCGGCAGGCCGGACGCGTCCTCGCGGATGGTCGCCTCGTGCGACTCCAGCTCGGCGAACACGGCCTTCGCGCCGCTGTCGGAGATGATCCAGGCGGCCTGGTCGGCGGAGGAGGACTCGTAGATGGGCACGCCGACCGCCCCGGCGGTCCAGATCGCGTAGTCGATCACGGTCCACTCGTAGCGGGTGCGCGACATCAGGGCCACCCGGTCGCCGGGCTCCACCCCCGCCGCGATCAGGCCCTTGGCCACCCCGGCGACCTGGTCGCGGAACTCCCCGGCGGTGACGGCCGTCCAGTCGTCGCCCACCTTGCGCCGCAGGGCGACGACGTTGGGCTCCTCCTCGGCACGCCGGAACACCGTGTCGGTGAGGTTGGCGGAGGCGGGGACATCCACCAGCACGGGGACGCTGTACTCGCGCACGGGTCACTCCTGGAGACGCACGATCGATGGGCTGCCTGGAAGTTATCGCGATAAGTTACGCGTGGGTAAATTCGTCACCCAGGCGTTATGAAGAGGGATTTCACCGTAGCAACTAACCGTCGCGCCGGATCGTCGGCCGCGCCGTGCGCCCCCACCGCGCTTTCGCCGCGCCAGGTTCGTCATATATAGCCGTATTTATTGGTGGTTAGGATGTCTGGCATGCGGGTTCATGTCGTCAGCGATGTGCACGGAAGAGCCGACGCGCTGGCCCGCGCGGGAGAGGGCGCCGACGCGCTGATCTGCCTGGGCGACCTGATCCTGTTCGTCGACTACGAGGACCACTCCCAGGGCATCTTCGCCGAGCTCTTCGGGGCCGAGCGGGCCGGGGAGTTCATCGCGCTGCGGACGGCCAAGCGGTTCGACGAGGCGCGGGCGATGTCCTCCGCGCTGTGGGCCTCGCTGGAGGGCGACCCGCGCGACCACATCGAGCGCTCCGTCCGGCGGCAGTACGGCGAGATCTTCACCGCGATGCCGACCCCCGCGTACATCACCTACGGCAACGTGGACCTGCCGCGCTACTGGCCCGAGTACGTCCGGGAGGGCCATCACGTGCTCGACGGCGAGACCGTGGAGATCGGCGGTCTGCGTTTCGGCTTCGTCGGGGGCGGGCTGCGCACCCAGTACCGGACGCCGTACGAGATCGACGACGAGGAGTTCGCCCGCAAGGTCGAGGCCGTCGGCGAGGTGGACGTGCTCTGCTGCCACATCCCTCCCGCGATCCCCGAACTGCTCTACGACGTGGTCGCCCGGCGCTTCGAGCGGGGCAGCGAGGCCACCCTGGAGGTGATCAGGCGGACCCAGCCGCGCTACGCCCTGTTCGGCCACGTGCACCAGCCCCTCGCCGCCCGCACCCGGGTCGGCAGGACCGAATGCCTCAACGTGGGCCACTTCCGGAACAGAGGCGTCCCCTACGTCCTGGAGTGGTAGCCGGTGGGGAGCGCGCGGTCCGGGTGGTGCCCCTTCGCGGAGGGGCCTCCCGGGTGTGTTCCCCCGGCGGTGCCTCTTCGGCGGGAGGGGCGGACACGCGAGGTGTCCGCTTCGCGGCGCCGCTTCCTGTCACCGCGGTGACCGTGCCCGGCCCCGCCGGGCGTACACGGACGATCGTGAAGCAGTACGGTTGCCCCATGGCTGATCGCACCACCTCCAGCATCAAGATCGGCGCGGACCGGTCGACCATCATGACGGTCATCGCCGACTTCCCCTCCTACCCGGAGTGGGCCGGGCAGGTGAAGGCCGCGCGCGTCCTCTCCACGGGGGAGGACGGCCGGCCGGAAACGGTCCGGTTCGTTCTCGACGCGGGCGTGATCAGCGACGAATACACCCTCCGCTACACCTGGCACGATGACGAGTCCGTCGACTGGAGCATCGCCGAGGCGGGAAAGATGGTCTCCGGGCTCACCGGGAGTTATCGTCTTGCCGACGCGGGCAACGGCACCGAGGTGACGTACGAGCTCGCCGTCGACCTCAAGGTGCCGATGATCGGCATGATCAAGCGGAAGGCGGAGAAGGTCATCATCGACACCGCCCTGAAGGGGCTGAAGAAGCGCGTCGAGACCCCATGAGGGAGCGGGGCGCGCGGCACGGCGCGGTCGCGGAGCGGAGCCCCGCGCCGTCCCGCCGGGAGACGGCGTGAGCAGGGTCCTGCTCTTCACCGGCAAGGGCGGCGTCGGCAAGACGACCGTCGCCGCCGCCACGGCCACGCTCGCCGCCCGGTCCGGGCTGAAGACCCTGGTGGTCTCCACCGACACCGCCCACTCGCTGGCCGACGCCCTCGGCGTGCGGGCGGGCGGGGAGCCCACGGAGATCGCGCCCGGTCTCTCCCTCCACCAGGTCGACACCCAGCGAGCGCTGGAACGCCAGTGGGGTGAGCTGCGCGACTACGCCAGGGGCGTCTTCGCCGAGCTCGGCCTCGACGAGGTGACCGCCGAGGAGATCACGGTGCTGCCCGGCGCCGAGGAGGTCATCGCGCTGCTGGAGCTGCGCGAGCAGGCGCGCACCGGGCTGTGGGACGTCATCGTCATCGACTGCGCCCCGACCGCCGAGACGCTCCGGCTGCTCGCGCTGCCCGAGGCCCTCGACTGGCACGTGAACCGGCTGCTGCCCATCGGCAGGCGGCTGCTGAGCACCATCTCCCCGCTGGTCCGCCGTCTGGCGCAGGTCAGCATGCCCGAAGACCACGTGATCGGCGCGGGCGAGCGGCTCCACCGGGGCCTGATGGAGGTGCGCGAGCTGCTCACCGGGCCCGGCGCGAGCGTGCGGCTGGTGCTCACCCCCGAGGCCGTCGTGCTCGCCGAGGCCCGGCGCACGCTCACCTCCCTCAGCCTGTACGGCTACCGGGTGGACGCGGTGATCGCCAACCGCGTCTTCCCCTCCGAGGGCGCCGACCCGTGGCGGCGGAAATGGGTGCGGGCCCAGGCCCGGCACCTGGCCGAGGTCGAGGAGTCCTTCGCGCCGCTGCCCGTGCACATCGTGCCGTACCTGGAGGCCGAGCCCGTCGGCCTCGACGCCCTCGCCGCCGTCGCCGAGGCCATGTACGGCGAGGGCGACCCCTTCGCCCCGCCCTCCGTCGACCCGCCGCTGCGGATCACCGCCGAGGGCGAGCTGATCCTGGCCCTGCCGCTCGCGGACAAGGACGAGGTGGACCTGGCGCGCAAGGGCGACGAACTGATCGTCAACGCCGGTTCCTACCGCCGGGTCCTCGCCCTGCCCGCGGCACTGGCCCGCAGGTCGGTGCGGGAGGCCGCGCTCCGAGACGGGTTTCTCCGGGTACGGTTCGAATCGGGAGGGCCTGATGACCGATAACACGAACGACGCAGAGAAGACCCCGAAGCCGCGCGCGCCGAGGAAGCCACGAAAGACCACCGCCGCCGTGACGCCGCCGTCCGAGGCCGGAGGCGTCGAGAGCGCCGAGAACACCGGGGTGGCTGGGGTGTCCGGGATAGCCGGAAGTGCCGAGGGCGTTGAAAGCGCCGAGGGCACCGCGGACGCGGCCAAGCCCCAGAAGGGCCGGCGCACCGGGAAGACGCCCCAGAAGGGGCGGAGCGCGGCCCCGGCCGGGAAGTCCCCGAAGGGCGGGAGCACCGGATCGTCCCAGTCCGTCGAGTCCGTCGAGTCCGTCGAGTCCGTCGAGTCCGTCGAGTCCGTTGAGCGGGTCGAGTCCGTCGAGCGGCCGGAGGCCGCGGGGAAGCCCGCGCGGGCCGAGCGTGTCGAGAAGGTCGCGCGCCTGGAGGTGGTCGAGGTGGAGGCCGTGGCCGAGACCGCGCCCTCCGAGCCGACCCCGAGCCCCGAGCGAGTCCCGAGCTCTGAGCAGATCTCAAGCTCTGAACAGGTCTCAAGCTCTGAACAGGTCCCGGGTTCCGGGCAGGCCGCACGTACCGAGCGGATCTCGGACTCCGCGCGGGCCGATCGTGACGCGCGGGCCGAGTGGTTCGAGCGCGTCAGCCGGGCCAGGCAGGAGGAGCGGACCGGTTGGACCCCGTGGGCCAGGCCCGGCGACCGCGCCGAGTCCGCGGAGCGCGAGAAGGAGACCGCGGCGGGGAAGGCCGGGAAGCAGGAACGGCCACGGGACGAGCGGGCGCGCGACGAGCGGTCCCAGAGTGGCAAGGACCCGCTGGGCACCGCCGCCGAGGAGGCGTTCAAGCTCTTCGACACGCTGCAGCAGAAAGCGACCAGGGAACTGCGCAAGAACCTGATCAAGGGCACGATGACCGGGGTCAGCAGCGCGTTCTCCGGTGGTGGCCGAGGGAGAAGAGAGCGGGACGTGTGGGAGGAGGCGGTCTCGGAGGATGAGGAGTACATCTGCCGGGCCTGCCCCGTCTGCCGTGCGATGGCCGCGCAGCGCGAGTCGGGCGGTGGCGGTGCCGTCACCGACCACCTCATGCAGGCGGGCACCGAGCTGTTCGCCGCCTTCAAGTCGGCCGTCGACGGACTCGGCAAGCCCGCTCCCGCACAGCGGGAGCGCGAGCGCGAGCGAGGAGACACCCCCGTGGAGCACATCGACCTGGGGTGAGCCCAGGGGGAGAGGAAGAATGGACAATGGCGCTGACCATCGGTGTGGACATTGGCGGTACGAAGGTCGCGGCGGGAGTCGTGGACGAGGACGGCCAGATCGTCGAGCATCTCCTGCGACCCACCCCGGCGGAGAATCCGGACCAGGTCGCCCACACGATCGGTGACGCGATCCTGGAGCTCTCCAAGGGCCGGGAGATCGAGGCCGTCGGTCTGGGCGCGGCCGGGTTCGTCGACGAGACCAGGTCCATTGTCCGGTTCGCGCCCAACCTCGCCTGGCGCGAGGAGCCCCTGCAGCGGAAGGTCTCCGACATGGTCGGCCTTCCCGTCGTGGTGGAGAACGACGCCAACGCGATGGCGTGGGGCGAGGCCAGGTTCGGTGCCGGTCGCGGCGAGACCCACCTGGTGTGCGTGACCGTCGGTACCGGCATCGGCGGCGGCATCGTGCTCGACGGCTCCCTCTACCGGGGGCGCTGGGGCATGGGCGCCGAGCTCGGCCACATGCAGGCGGTCCCCGACGGGCGTCTGTGCGGGTGCGGCAACCTCGGCTGCTGGGAGCAGTACGCCAGCGGGAACGCCCTGGTCAGCGAGGCCAGGAGGATCGCCGAGGCCGAGCCGGACAAGGCCGTCAAGCTCCTGGAGATCGCCGGGGGAACGCCCGACCAGATCGAGGGCCAGGAGGTCACCGAGGCCGCCAGGCAGGGCGATCCGGCCGCGCTGGCCGCGTTCTCCTCGATGGCCCGCTGGATCGGCCAGGGGCTGGCCGACCTCGCCGCCGTCCTCGACCCGGGCTGCTTCGTCCTCGGCGGCGGCGTCTCGCGTGCCGCCGACCTGTGGATCGACGAGACCCGGGAGTTCTACACCACCCACCTGAGCGGCCGGGGCCACCGCCCGCTGGCCGACATCCGCTGCGCCGAGCTCGGCGCCTCGGCGGGCCTGGTGGGCGCCGCGGACCTCGCCCGCAGGCGCTGACCGCTTCGCTTCCGGTGCGCACGGCCGCCCGCACACCGATCGGTGCGGGCGGCCGGCGCGTCCGGCGTCGACTGCGCCGGTCGGTGGGGCGGCCGGTATGTCCGGTGGCGACCAAGCCGATCGGTGCGGGCGGCCGGCGCGCCCAGCGGTGATCATGCCGATCGATGCGGATGGCTGGTATGTCCGGCGGCGACCATGCCGATCAGGGCAGGCGGCTGGTATGGCCGGTGGTGCGCGGCTATCCTCGCGGCACGCGTCGCGAAGTGAGGTGGCCGTGGTGCTCAGGATCGCCAGCTACAACGTGCGTTCCATGAAGGACGACGTCCCGGCGCTGGGGCGGGTGGTCGCCGCGCTCCGCGCCGACGTGCTCTGCGTGCAGGAGGCGCCCCGGTTCCTGTGCTGGCGCCGCAGGCGAAGGCGGCTGGCCGCCTTCGGCGGGCTGGCCGTGGCCGCGGGCCGCCGCAGGGGCGGGGTCGCCGTGCTGACCGGTCCCGGGGTGCGGCTGCTGCACGGGGAGGGCCGTCTCCTGAAGTCCTTCTTCCCTCTGGAGCGGCGCGCCATCGCGATCGCCGTGGTGGAGGCGGACGGACGGCGGGTCGCCGTCGGTTCCATCCACCTGGATCTCGACGAGACCGCCCGGCGCCGCCACGCGGACGAGGCGGTGAGGTTCCTGCGGGAGGTGGCCGACCGGTTCGGCGCGCTGCCGGTGCTGGCGGGGGACATCAACGAGCAGTCCGGCCGGCCGAGCTGGCAGCACCTCGCCGAGCGGCTCACCGACTGCTACCCCGTCTCGCCGCGCGGCGACGGCTTCACCTTCCCCGCGAGGGGCCCGCACAAGCGGATCGACGCGATCTTCGCGGTCGAGGGCCTCTCCGTGGTCTCCTGCGGCGGGATCGACGCCGACCCCGCCGACCTGGTGGCCGCCACCGACCACCTGCCGGTGGTCGCCGAACTGGACCACCCGCGCCCCGAGACCGGGTGAACCGGGGGAACCGGGGAGGCGGGGCGGCCGGGGGGACCGGCGTTTCCGTGACGAAGGGGAGGACGAAGGGAGAACGTCCTCCCAGCTTGTGACAGGGCGACTTTCCAGATCGCGCCGTTCAAGTGGGGAGACCGGCACACGGGGAGCGCACGAGCCCCGTACCATTTGAAACATGACCCGTCGCCTTCCGCGGCGTGCGCTGGTTCTCTGCGCGGGAGGCCTGCTCCTGCTGTCTCCGCAAACGTTCCCAGCCCACGCCGATCCCGTCAGCCCGCCCGCGGCCGAGGCATGGCAGGCTCCGGTCAGCGCGGGCCTGAGCAGTGACGGATCACTGTCCGACGTGGCGGGGGTCTCGGCCACGAGCGTGTGGGCGGTCGGCCAGCAGAGCGTCTGGGACGTCTGGCAGAGCCGCGGCGCGATCACCCACTGGAACGGCACCTCCTGGAGCGAGGTCGGCATCCGCAACGACCCGACCGGTGCCGGGCCCCTGCGTTCCGTCGCGGCGGCCTCGGCGACCGAGCTGTGGGCCGTCGGCGAGGGGCACGACGGCCTCCCCTACCTGGCGAGGGGAGACGGGGCGTCCTTCGACAGGGTCATCGTCGACAAGCTGCACTCGGGCGACTGGCTGGGCGGGGTGGCGGCCGTCCCCGGCCGGATGGTCGCGGTCGGCCGCCGCGACAAGCTGCCCATGCTCGTCACCGGCACCGGCTCGAAGTGGAAGCTCACCCACCTTCCCGACCGGGGCACGCTGTACGGGGTGGCGCTGTCGGGCAAGAGCGACGGCTGGGCGGTGGGCGACACCGGCGGCAAGCCGTTGATCATGAGGCAGTCCGGCGGGCGTTGGAAGACCTTCAAGACCCCCGAGATCGCCGGGGGCTACCTGCGCGACGTTCACCTCGACGGCCCCAAGCGGGCCCTCGCCGTCGGCGGCGTCTACCGGGAGGCCGGAGGGATCGTCCCGCTGGTCCTGTCGTGGAACGGCAAGAAGTGGTCCCGGGTCTCCCTCCCCGCCGGAGACGTCCGCCTGTACGGGGTGACGGGTGACCGCAAGGGTCACTTCTGGATCTCCGGGGTCGACCTGGAGCGGCCCGGCGAGGCGTTCCTGCTCCGGTACGACGGGCACACGGTCAAGGCGCTGCGCGGTCCGGAGACCGCCGCCCCCCGGACGGTGCGGCTCCAGTCGGCGGCCTACCTGCCGGGCACCGGCACCGTGTGGACCGTCGGCCACGTGGTCGACGCCTCCGGCAAGTACACCGACGTGATCGAGCGCTTCGGCGGCACCTCGGAGCGCGCCAAGCCGTAGCCAGGGCGGGGTGACCGTGGACGGACACCCCGCTCAGATGACGGCGCCGTCGTCCCAGCCGGAGTCGTTGGGCGGGCCGTCGCCCATGCGGACCACCAGCGCCACGAAACCGCCGATGAACGCGGCGACCGCGGTGAAGAGCATCCACCCCTGCAGGTTCCAGTTGAGCGCGGCGCTCAGCAGCAGGTAGGCGGGGCCGCCGAACAGCGCGAGCCATGCGATCTTGGTGGTGGCGTCGGTCTTGGGGAGTGGGGGCGGGGGCGGGGGCACGTAGTGCCCCTCTTCGTCCTCGTTGTCGGACTGTTCCGTATCGGATTCGGTGTCGTCCGCGGGGTCGTCCTCCCGCAGGAGGTCCTCCTCGTCCGACTGTTTGATCACCCGTCGCGGAGGCTCGGCCGGAAGGTTCTCGCTGTCCGGCCACGGCTGATTCGCCGAGTCACGCTCGGCGGTGTCGTTGAAGGACGCGACGATCTGACGCCAGACCTCGTCCTCATCGCTTTGAGGTGTCACCTAGCTGGGCCCGTTGTTCATCGGCCGATCACTTTCTCCCGGAGACCGCGCATCCCCCGCTCGCGATCAGTCTCTCTGCAAGGGTACAGACGCGTTCGAGGTGATGAACTCCAGGCTCCCCGCAAAGATCCGATCAGCATCGTTGTCAAGCGTCGCGACGTGATAGCTGTCGGCGAGCTCCACCACATTCAGATTCCCCCCGGTCAGCCTCTCACGCAGAATACGCACACTCCCCGGTTTCACAACATGATCCTGCGGACTATGGAAAACCAGGACAGGCTGGGTGATCTTACCCAGCTCTGACTGGGTCAACGACCACAGTCGCAAAAGGGTCGCCGCGGCCTTGACCGGCGTACGCGTGTAGCCGAGTTCGGTGGCGCCCTCCTTCTTGATGTCCCCGGCGACGCCGGGCACCGACGCGACCACGAACTTGAGCAGGGGAGCCAGCCTGAGCAGTGGCGCGTCGTTGACGATGGACGGGTTGACGACCACCAGCCCCTTGATGCCGTCGCCGTGCACCTCGGCCAGCCGCAGCGCCATGCACCCGCCGAGCGACAGGCCCATGACGAAGACCTCGGCGCAGCTGCCGCGCAGGTCCGCCAGTGCCTTGTCCAGCTCGGCGTACCAGTCCTCCCAGCCGGTGCGGGCCATCTCCCGCCAGGTGGTGCCGTGGCCGGGGAGCCTCGGCAGCGCCACCGTCATGCCCGCCGCCGCCAGGTATTCGGCCCAGGGGCGCAACGACTGCGGCGACCCGGTGAATCCGTGACAGAGCAGGACGCCGATCTGTCCCCCCGCATGGTGGTACGCCTCCGCACCGGGCATGACTGGCATCGCGGCTCCTAGTAAGGTTCGCCCGATCGTCGCACGACTGGGACGTGTTTTGCGAGAGGTCGATTTGGGTGGTTCGGTGGGGTAGGTGACCGGGATCGGAAGTGGGAGGATAACTCCAGGTCCACGCCCGCAACCGAAGGAGCATCGAGTGTTCTACTGGGTGGTGAAGGCCATCCTCTCGCCCTTCCTCCATCTGATTTTCCGTCCCTGGGTGGAGGGTGTGGGGAACGTGCCGAAGCAAGGGCCGGTGATCCTGGCAGGAAACCACCTGTCGTTCGCCGACCATTTCTTCGGCGCGCTGTTCCTGCGGCGCAAGGTGATCTCCCTCGGCAAGTCCGACTACTTCACCGGTCGTGGTCTCAAGGGGATGATGAGCAAGGCCTTCTTCAGCGGCGTGGGCACCGTCCCCATCGACCGCTCCGGAGGCAAGGCCAGTGAGGCGGCGCTGCGCACCGGCAAGCGCATCCTCGGCGAGGGGCACGTGCTCGCCATCTACCCGGAGGGGACCCGCTCCCACGACGGCCGCCTCTACAAGGGCAAGACCGGTGTGGCCCGCCTGGCGCTGGAGTCGCGCGTGCCGGTCATCCCGTGGGCGATGGTCAACACCTTCGAGATGATGCCCCCGGGCAGCGTCCTTCCCAAGCTGGGCATCCGCCCGGGGGTGAAGTTCGGCAAGCCGCTCGACTTCACCCGCTACTACGGGATGGAGGAGGACCGCCTCGTCCTGCGCGCCGTCACCGACGAGATCATGTACGCGCTGATGGAGCTCTCCGGCCAGGAGTACGTCGACAAGTACGCCGCGAGCGCCAAGGTCGAGGCCGCCCGCGCCGCCAAGGAGGCGAAGGAGGCGGCCAGGCAGGCCGCCAAGGAGGCGCGCAAGCGTCCCTGACCGGGCGGAGGCGAGGTCGGAGGTCAGAAGCGGGACGAGCGGGGTCACCGGACGAAGCGAGGTCGGAAGCGGGACCGGAGGGCGAGCGGAGTCAGAGAGTCGACTCGCGGATGACCAGCTCGGGCTGGAACATGATCTGCTGATGGGCGTGTGAGTCGGGGTTGTCGCACTCGTCCAGCAGCAGCTCCGTGGCGACCCGGCCGAGCCGGTGGGTCGGCTGCCGGATGGAGCTGAGCGAGACCGTCGACGCCGAGGCGAAGTCGATGTCGTCGTAGCCGATGAGGGAGATGTCCCGGGGGACCCGCACGCCCGCCTGGAGCAGCCCGCGCAGCATGCCCAGGGCGAGCAGGTCGTTCGCGCAGAACACGGCGTCGGGCAGACGCCCCTCGGCGATCAGCTTCTCCGCCGCCTGCTGCCCCGACCTGGCGTTCATCGCGCTCACCGCGATCTCCTCCAGCGTCTCCCCGGGGTCGCGGCCCGCCGCGGTCAGCGCCCGCTCCGCGCCGATCAGGCGGTCGGCGCACTGGCGGATGGTGAGGGGGCCGGTGACGTAGGCGATCCGCTCGGCGCCGGTGGAGAGCAGATGGGAGACCGCCAGCGAGCCGCCGGTGATGTCGTTGACCGCGACCGAGCACTGGTCGGCGCGTTCGGCGGGGTAGTCCACCAGCACCACGCTGATGCCGCGCTCCCTGAGCTGGTCGAGCTTGGCCAGGTTCGCCCCGGCGGGCGTGATGAGCACCCCGCGGACCCGCTGTTCGGCGAAGACGAGCAGGTTGCGCTCCTCCTTGAGCCGGTCGCCGGAGGAGTTGCCCAGGATCACCGCGTACCCGCGCTCGCTGGCCACCTCCTCGACCCCCGCCGCCACGTCGGTGAAGAAGGGGTTGCCGATGTCGATCACCGACAGGCCGACGGTGCGGCTGTGCCCGGCCCGCAGGCTGGAGGCGGAGCCGTGCCGGACGAACCCGAGCTCGCGGATGGCCGCCTCGACCCGGGTGCGGGTGGCCTCGGCGACCTTCTCCGGGCGGTTGAGCACGTTGGAGACCGTTCCAGGGGACACCCCGGCCCGTGTCGCGACTTCCTTTATGCTCACCGAACTCATGTGCATTGATTAAAACGTAACAACCAGTGTTCCGCCAGTCAGGGCCGGTACTTTCGGCCCGCCTGACGGCTTTCGGCCTGCGATCCGGCGCGACGGCGTTGACAGTGTCGTACGTGTCACATAGCTTTTTCATCGTCGTTAAAACGTTTTTAAGAAGATCTCACCCCGTCGCGCCCCCCGGGACTCCCACGAAGGCCCCGCCGGGTGCCCGCGGGAGGTAACGGGTGAACGAGTGAGCGGAGAGGTGTCATGACGTCGCCGGTTGAGGAACTGCTGCAGCGGTCGCACGCGCTGGGGGCCGATCCGCGGAACACGAACTTCGCGGGGGGCAACACCTCGGCCAAGGGGACGGCGGCCGATCCCGTGACCGGGTCTCCCGCCGAGGTGATGTGGGTCAAGGGGTCCGGGGGAGACCTGGGCACCCTGGCCGAGCGCGGCCTCGCGGTGCTGCGGCTGGACCGGCTCCGGGCACTGGCGGGGGTGTACCCGGGGGTCGAGCGCGAGGACGAGATGGTCGCGGCGTTCGACTTCTGCGCCTTCGGCACCGGTGGCGCCGCACCGTCCATCGACACCGCGATGCACGGGCTGGTGGACGCCGCGCACGTCGACCACCTGCACCCCGACGCGGGGATCGCGATCGCCACCGCCGCCGACGGGGAGGTGCTGACGGAGCGGATCTTCGGGGACCGGGTGGTGTGGGTGCCCTGGCGGCGGCCAGGCTTCCAGCTGGGACTGGACATCGCGGCGATCAAGAAGGACAACCCGTCGGCGATCGGGTGCGTCCTGGGCGGGCACGGCATCACCGCCTGGGGCGACACCTCGGCCGCCTGCGAGGCCAACTCACTGGAGATCATCCGCACCGCGGAGACGTACATCGCCGAGCACGGCCGCACGGAGCCGTTCGGCCCGGTGCTCGCCGGGTACGAGCCGCTGGACGAGGAGGCGCGGGCCGAGCGGGCGGCGGCGCTGTTCCCCGTGCTGCGCGGGCTCGCCTCCACCGACGCCCCGCAGGTCGGCCACTACACCGCCACCGGCGAGGTGCTGGACTTCCTGTCGCGCGAGCGCCACCCCGAGCTGGCGGCGCTGGGCACCTCGTGCCCCGACCACTTCCTGCGGACCAAGGTGGCCCCGCTCGTGGTGGACCTGCCCGCCGGCGCGCCGATCGAGGACGTGGTCGCCCGGCTGCGGGAACTGCACGCCGCCTACCGCGAGGAGTACGCGGCCTACTACCGGCGGCACGCCGTGGAGGGCTCGCCCGCGATGCGGGGGGCCGACCCGGCGATCGTGCTGGTGCCGGGGGTGGGCATGTTCTCCTTCGGCAAGGACAAGCAGACCGCGCGGGTGGCCGGGGAGTTCTACGTCAACGCGATCAACGTGATGCGCGGCGCCGAGGCGCTCTCCTCGTACGCGCCGATCGAGGAGAGCGAGAAGTTCCGGATCGAGTACTGGGAGCTGGAGGAGGCCAAGCTGCGCCGGATGCCGCCCGCGCGCCCGCTGGCGACGCGGGTGGCCGTGGTGACCGGCGGCGGCTCCGGCATCGGGGCGGCGACCGCGCGCAGGCTGGCCGCCGAGGGGGCGTGCGTGGTGGTGGCCGACCGCGACCTCGGCGCGGCGCGGAAGGTGGCCGCCGAGCTGGGCGCGAAGGCGTACCGGCCGGAGGACGTCGCGGTCGCGGTGGAGGTGGACGTCACCGACGAGGCCCAGGTGGTCGCCGCGCTGCGGGCGGCGGTGCTGGCGTTCGGCGGGGTGGACCTGATCGTCAACAACGCGGGCCTGTCGCTGTCGCGCTCGCTGCTGGAGACCACGGCGGCCGACTGGGACCTGCAGCACGGCGTGATGGCCCGCGGGTCGTTCCTGGTCTCGCGTGAGAGCGCCCGGGTGATGATCGACCAGGGGATGGGCGGGGAGATCGTGTACATCTCCTCCAAGAACGCGGTGTTCGCGGGGCCGAACAACGTGGCCTACGGGGCCGCCAAGGCCGACCAGGCGCACCAGGTGCGGCTGCTGGCGGCCGAACTCGGTGCGTACGGGATCCGGGTCAACGGCGTCAACCCCGACGGGGTGGTGCGCGGGTCCGGCATCTTCGCCTCGGGGTGGGGGGCCAACCGGGCCGCGGTGTACGGGGTGGAGGAGGAGAAGCTGGGTGAGTACTACGCGCAGCGCACCCTGCTCAAGCGCGAGGTGCTGCCCGAGCACGTCGCGGGGGCGGTCTTCCAGCTGACCCAGCTCACCCAGACCACGGGGCTGCACATCCCGGTCGACGCGGGCGTCGCGGCGGCCTTCCTGCGCTGACCCCGCCACTCGTCCCCGGCTCCCCCGTGCGGCTCCTGCCCCGCCCGGCGGGGGCCGGGGACATCCCTGACCCCTGATTCCCGACTCCTGAGAGGGGCTCGCATGCAGCCGGCACCGGGGACCGGACAGCCCGCCGGACGGACCGGGCGCACCGGACGGCCTGAGAGGATTGAGAGTCCTGAACGGACCGGACAGCCCGAGGGGACCGAGAGGACCGAGAGGACCGAGCGGTCCGGGCGGTCCGAGCGGTCCGGGCGGTACGCCGCGGTCGACCTCGGCGCGTCGAGCGGCCGGGTGGTCGTCGCCGAGATCGGGCCGGACACCCTGGAACTACGCGAGGCGCACCGTTTCGCGAACGTGCCCGTCCGGGCCGGTGGCACGCTGTACTGGGACATCCTGCGGATCTACCGGGGAGTGCTGGACGGCCTGCGCGCGGCGGGTCCCGTCGACGGCATCGGGATCGACTCCTGGGCCGTCGACTACGGGCTCCTGGACGAGCGCGGCGCGCTGCTCGGCAACCCCGTCCACTACCGCGACGCCCGCACCGAGCGGACGGCGAGCCAGGTCCCCTTCGAGGAGCTGTACGCCCGCACCGGCATCGCCCGCCAGCCGTTCAACACCATCCACCAGCTCGCCGCCGAGCCCCGGCTGGCCTCGGCCGCGACGCTGCTGCTCATCCCCGACCTGATCGCGTACTGGCTCACCGGGCAGGTCGGCGCGGAGCTGACCAACGCCTCCACCACCCAGCTGCTCGACGCCAGGACCCGAGAGTGGGACACCGCGCTGACGAGCGGGCTCGGGCCCGCGGCCGGGGTCCTGCCGCCGATCCGGCGTCCCGGAGAGGTGATCGGCCCGCTGGCGCCGGAGGTCGCGGGCGAGCTCGGGCTCTCCCCGGACACCCGGGTCATCGCGGTCGGTTCCCACGACACCGCCTCCGCGGTGGCGGCGGTCCCCGCGCGGAGCGAGCGGTTCGCCTACATCTCCTGCGGCACCTGGTCGCTGGTCGGCGTCGAGCTGGACCAGCCCATGATCAGCGAGGAGGGGCGGCGGGCCAACTTCACCAACGAGGCGGGCATCGACGGCACCGTGCGCTACCTCCGCAACGTCACCGGGCTGTGGTTGCTTCAGGAGTGCATCCGCACCTGGGAGGCGGAGGCTGAGGCTTCGCTCGACGCCGGGACCTCGCCCACCGAGGCGGGGGGAGGGCGGGTCGACCTGGAGGAGCTGCTCGGGCGGGCCGCCGGGGAGGTGCCGTTCCGGTCGGTCGTGGACGCCGACGACCCGGTCTTCCACCCGCCCGGCGACATGCCCGGACGCATCGCCGACTTCTGCCGCCGTACCGGCCGGCCCGTGCCGGAGACCCGCGCCCAGACCGTCCGCTGCGTGATCGACTCCCTGGCGCTCGCCCACCGGGCGGCGATCGAGGACGCCCGGCGGCTCACCGGGCAGGCGGTGGACACGATCCACATCGTCGGGGGAGGCTCGCGCAACGCACTGCTCTGTCAGCTCACCGCCGACGCCTGTGGCCTCCCCGTGGTCGCGGGGCCGGTCGAGGCCACCTCGATCGGCAACGTCCTGGTCCAGGCCAGAGCGGACGGGGTCGTCTCCGGAACTCTCGCCGACCTGCGCGCCCTGGTCCGGCGCACCCAGCACCTGGAGCACTACGAGCCCCGCCCCGACGCCGGGATCCCGCCCATGGAGACGTTCGGCAGGCCCGTTCCCGCCGAAGGGTGAGCGGATGTCCACCACAGGATCCCCGGAGGTGTACGGCCGGGGATCCCGGGCTCGCGGGCGCGGGACGCGCGGAAGGGACGGTGGCCGGTCAGAACCCTACGGGGTGCCCGAACCCGTGAGGTGGGCGCGGATCTGGCGGATGTGCTCCGGGGTGGTACGGCAGCAGCCACCGACGAAGGCGGAGCCCGCGGCGGTCCACCCGGCCGCGGCCTCCCCGAACTCCACCGGGTCGGCGAGCCCGAGCCAGCGCCGGTTCGCGGAGTCCCAGACCTCGCCGGAGTTGGGGTAGACCATGGTGGGCTTGCCCTTGATCTGCGAGATCAGGCTGAGCACGTGGCGCGGTGCCGTGCAGTTGACGCCGATCGCGATCACCTGGGGGTTCCCGGCGAACAGGCCGGCCGCCATCCTGAGCGGGGTGCCGTCGTTGATGTGCTCGCCGTCGCGGCAGGAGAAGCTCACCCACGCCCGCATCCCCGGCGTCTCGGCGAGCAGCCGCCTCAGCGCCCTGGCCTCGGTGTAGGACGGGATGGTCTCGCAGGCCATCAGGTCGGCCTCGCTGTCGGCCAGGATGTGCCAGCGGTCGCGGTGCCAGTCGGTCAGGCCGTCCTCGTCGAGGTCGTAGTCGCCGGTGTATTCGGCGCCGTTGGACAGGTAGGCGCCGTAGGGGCCGACGCTGGCGGCCACGGTGCCAGAGCCGTGGGCGTCCCTGGCCTGGGCGGCCAGGTGCACGGAGAGCAGGATGAGGTCCTCGGCCTCGGCGGCGCTCAGGCCGCGCCGTACGAACGCGGGGATGCTCGCCTGGTAACTCGCCGTTATCGCCACCTCGGCGCCCGCGGCGAAGTAGTCGAGATGCGCCTGCCGGATCACGGAGGGGTTCTCCAACAGGAGTTTCGCCGACCAGAGATCGTCTCGCAGGTCCGCGCCCAGCTCCTCCAAGTGGGTGGCCAGGCCGCCGTCCAGAATCACCATCCCGCTACTTTATGTGGAGCGGCCGGGGTTGGAACCCCGCTCTGCCCGCCCTTGGTCCCGCTCTGGCCCATATCGGCCTCGCGGCATCTCCACCCAGGCGTCACTTCTCGCTGTCGTCCGAACCGGCTCGCCGCCGAGTAGATGTCTTTGAGGCTTCAGGACGGAGGAGGCCTCAGGACGGAGATCGCGAATGGACGACGGGTTCGACGGTTACGTGGCGACACGTTACGAGCGGCTCCGACATACGGCGTACCTGCTCACGGGGAACAGGGCGACCGCCGAGGATCTCGTGCAGACGGCGCTGGCCAAGGCGTGGGTGGCGTGGCGGCGGATCGAGGGCGACCCCGACCCGTACGTGCACCGGATCATCGTGAACACCCACGCCTCCTGGTGGCGCAGGAAGTGGCGCGCCGAGGTGCCCGCCGAGCACCTTCCCGAGCGCGCCGATCCGCGGGACTTCACCGCCGAGGTCGGCAGCCGCCAGGTGCTCCGGGAGGCGATCGGCGGCCTGTCGGGGCGGCAGCGCGCGGTCATCGTCCTGCACTACTTCGAGGAGCTCACCCTCGCGCAGTGCGCCGACGTGCTCGGTTGCTCCCTCGGTACGGTGAAGACCCAGCTCGGCCGTGCGCTGAGACGCCTTCGCGTCCATTCGGAGATCGAGATGACGGGAGCGAAGCGATGATCCACACCGAGGACGAGCTGCGCGCGGTGCTGGCCGAGGACGTCTTCGAGGGTCCCCCCGACGTGCGGGAGATCGTACGGCGGGGCCGTCGCATCAGGCGGCGCAGGACCGTGGCGGGCGTGGCGCTGGCGGTGGCCGCCGTGGCCGTGGTGGCCTTCCCGGTCCAGGGGCTCTGGAGGGACACGGAACCGGCGGGGAAGGAGCCGCCGACGGCGGCGAGGATCTCACCGCCGTCGGCTCTGCCCCCTGAGAACAGCCTGGGTGCCCCCTTGATCGCGTCATACGGTTCCACGACCGTGTCCGACGGGGCGACAGTCACGTTCCAGCCGTTGAGCGTCCACACCTCGTACAGGGTCGTGTGCGCCGAACCGGAGGCGGTGGTGGTGATCCGGGCGGCCAACGGGGGCGGTTCGGTCGGCAGATGCGGAGGGAGCGTGGACAACTTCTACGACGAGAGGTCGGTGACCCCCGACTGGTTGGAGCGCCCTCAGCCTCTCAAGATCTGGGTGCTGCCCGGTGACACGCCGATCCATTCTCTTGGCACCGCTCCGAACTCGTATGACGACTGCAAGGTGGTCAGGAAGGAGCTGGGTCTGTGTGACGGCAAGTACAGGATGTCGGAGTTGCTCTGGCCCGGAGTCGTCGAACGGGTGGCCGCCGAACTCGGACGGCAGCCGGGGCGGTGGGAGGTGGGACTCTACGATCGAGTCGGCATGACCGCACCGCCGAGGCCGACCCCGACGAGGACCGTCACCGTCGAACCGTGAGTCGGACCATGAGGAGGGTGAGACTCTCCCCCCGTGGGTCCGGGAAACCGGTCCGAAGCACGCGCTTCGCGGGTGTGCGTGCCCGGAGGTGGTCCGCGTGACCGTTCGAACGGTCACGCGGACCACCTCCCGGCCCTCAGGCCGCCACGGCGTCCCGGGGCGGGACCGGGGAGGTCACCGCTTCCAGAACGGGCGCCGTTTGGCGGGGCCCGCCAGGGACTCCAGGACCTCCTCGGCCCGCCGCCACAGGACGTCCACGTCCCCGCCGGCCTGCAGCTCCTCGGCCAGGGCCGCCAGCTCCGCGTGGCCGCCGAGGTAGACGGCGAGGGCCGCGAGGCGGCTGCCCAGGTCCTCCAGCAGGCGCAGCCGTTCGGCGGCGGGCAGGGAGGCCGCGGCGCGCAGCCGCTTCAGCTCCTCGGCGAGTTGCTCCCTCGGCGGGTCCTGCGGGCCGGCCGGAGGCCTGCCCTGCTTCGGGGGAGCCCCGGCCGGCGCGGGACGCAGCATCCGGGCGCGGTCGTCGAAGCCCCCTGCCGCCGCGTCCTGCGGCAGGCCGCCGCCGAGCGGGCTCGCCGCGAACCTCGGCGCGGCGCCGGGAGCGGCCATCCCGGGCGGGCCCATGGGCGCGGGGGGCGGCGGGGCCGCCGCGCTCTCGAAGGACATCGAGGTCAGCATCATCGGAGCGGCGGCGGAAACCGGGTTCTCCCAGCCGCTGGGCGGCTCCACCGGCTGGATCACCCGGTGCCCCGGGCCGCCCTCGGCGACCACCTGCGTGTCGACCGCGACGAAGGCGGTGAACCGGCAGAGCACCCCGTACCTGAGCGAGGTCTCCACGATCTCGGCCTCCAGTGACCGGTCACCGGCCGCGTAGCGGTCCTCCAGGGCCCGCAGCCGCGCCCGCGCCCAGATCGCCCGCACGGCCGGGTTGTCCACCACGGACGCGGTGACCCTCCGCTCCCACGGCGAGCCGTCGGCGCCCAGGCCCCGTACGGTGAGCGCCCCGGCGGCCGTGCCACGGTAGCGGCCCAGCACGGCGAGCGGGACGCCCGGGTAGATCGAGCCGACGTGGCTCACCGTCTCGGTGACCAGGTCGAGCCCGTCGGCCTTGAGGGACAGGTCGGTGACCAGGGGGGCGCCGATCCGGCGGTGGATGTGCTCCATCGCCTCGTCCAGCCGGTCCTCGGACTCGACCAGCTCGCACCTGCCCCCGCCCAGCCCGGCCAGCCTGCCCAGGAAACCGGCGTTGACCGCCCTGTCGATGCCGACCGTGTGCACCCGCACCCCGGCGAGCGCGGCGCCGAGCCGCTCCAGGATCTGGTCCTCGTTGCCGACCTGCCCGTCGGTGACGAGCACCAGCACCCGGTCCCCGGCGGAGTCGGCGAGCAGCGCGGCGGCCCGCTCCAGCGGCGACAGCATCTCGGTGCCGCCGCGCGCCTCCAGCCTGGCCAGGTGCTCCACGGCCCGGTAGCGGTTGCGGTCGGACGCCTCGGACAGGCCCTCGCCGAGCCCGTCCGGGTACTCCACGACGGTGTCGAAGGAGAGCACCGCGAACCGGTCACCCGAGGTGAGCGTGTCGACGATGCGCGCGGCGGCGCGGCGGGCGGCCACCATCTTCCAGCCGGTCATGCTGCCCGAGCGGTCGAGCACCAGCACCACGTCCTTGGCGCCGGTCCCGGCGGGCGCCGGTTCGGGGACGACGGTCAGCGTGAACGTGCCCTCGCTCTCGTCGTCCCCGTCCGGGGCGAGCGCGAGGGAGGTGGAGGCGCCCGCGGTCAGGCGCAGGATGAAGTCGCGGTCCAGCCGCTCACCCGGCTGGAGGCGGATCACGGTGCCCTCCCCCTGGGTCACGGCGCCCTCCTCCTGGACCACGTGCAGGCTGGAACGCACCTCGCGCAGCTCCAGCCCCGCCGGGTCGACCGAGACGGCGAGCGACAGGCGGACCGGGTTGGGGAAACCGGGCAGCAGCACCGGCGGGGTGATCCGGGAGGCGTCGGGGACCGCGTCGGTGTCCGGGGCCCAGCCGTCGCCCGCGCGCTCGCCGTCCAGCGGGGTGCCCGGGATGTAGCGGGGGGCGACGACCAGCGGGAAGCGGAAGGTGGCCGCGCCGTCCTCGTACGGGAGGGGCTGGTTCAGCGTGAGGTGCACGGTGACCCGCTCGCCGGGCACGATGTTGCCGACCCTCATGGTGAAGACGTCGGGCCGGTCCTCCTCGGCGATCGCGGCCCGCTTCCCCTGGGAGATCGCCTGGTCGTAGTCGGCCCTCGCCTGGCCGCGCTCCTTGAGCACGCCCTCGATGACCCGGCCGTCGGCCTCCATCCTGAAGGCCGTCACGGCGGCCCGGTCGGGCAGCGGGAAGACGTACGTCGCCTCGAGCGCCACGTCGTGCGGATTGTGGAAGCCCTGGACCACCTCGACCCCGGCGCTCAGGCCGGACACGGCGGCGGTCACGTCCACGCTCTCCAGCGGCAGGTTGCCGCGCTCGGTGGCGAGCGCCCCCATCCCGGCGTCGGGGACGGGCAGGCACTCCTCCGGCGGCAGTGTTGTGATCGAAGTGGTCATGCGTGAATTCCTTCCGGAGGTGTGAGGCCGCGTTCGCGGAGGAGCGACAGGAGCCCCTCCGAGGCGGCGGCGATCTCGGCGAGGTCATCGGGTGAGGGGGCGTGTCCGCCCGTGTCGAGCATCAGCGTCACGCCGTTGGCCAGCCGTACGCCGTGAACGAGCACGGCTTCCGGGGCGTACGGTGCCGGGGGAGTCCTGACGGACGAGACCGGAGACGGCTTCGCCTTCGGCGGAGCGGGGGCGGGGTCCGCCGGGAGGCCGGTGTCCGCCGAGGCGGTGGACGGCCGGGCCCAGAAACGCGGGCGTGCCGCCCTGGGGGAGCCGGTCTCGGCCGGAGGCGCGGGCGCGTTCTCCGGCGAGGACTCCGGCGGGTGCCCCGGTGCGTTTCCCGCTGCGTTTCCGGGTGTTTTTCCGAGTGCGTTCTCCTGTGCGGGCTCGGGGAGCCGGGCGATCGACTCCAGGGTCCGGTCGGTGGCCCCGGCCAGCTCGGCCTGGATCTCGGCGATGGTCCGGCCGTCGGACTGGCGCCGCTTGACGGCGACGATCTGGAGCAGGTGGCGCCTGCCGTACATGGCCACGCGGCCTCGGCGGGCCGACGGAGGGTCGAGGAGGCCGATCGTGGAGTACCAGCGGATGAGGCGCTCGTTGGGCATGTCCCTGACCCGCCCGTTGAGCTGGGCGGTGGGGGTCAGCGCCGCGGATGCCCGCTCGGCCAGTTCACCGATGGTCCATTCCATGTCTCGATAGTGACACTGTAATCATGACAGTGTCAACATGTCGGCCGGAGTAAAGGTGCAGGTGGGTGGGTACGGACATTCCGTAGCAAAGGGGAAACTAAGCTCGAAACAGGGGGGACGCTTCATGTCCGCGATCACCAGCCCACTCAAGCCAGAAGACAAGAAGGCCATCGCCGGCGTGCTCCAGGGGGCTCTCGTCGACCTTCTCGACCTGTCGCTCTTGACCAAGCAGGCCCACTGGAACGTGATCGGCCACAACTTCCGGTCGCTGCACCTGCAGCTCGACAAGATCGTCTCGTCGGCGAGGAAGCACGCGGACACCGTCGCCGAGCGCGCGGTGGCCCTCGGGTGCAACCCCGACGGCCGGGCCTCCACCCTCGCGAGCACCAGTGAGGTGCCGCAGCTGGAGACGGGCTACATCAACGACGGCAAGGTCGTGGCGGCCATGACGGACATCCTCGGGTCCATCATCCGCCGGATGCGCGAGCGCATCGAGGCCGCCGAGAAGCCCGACCTGGTCACCCAGGACATCCTCATCGAGATCACGCAGGACCTGGAGAAGCACCACTGGATGATCGAGGCCCAGCGCTAGATCGTCTTTCGAGGCGCCCCGGTCCGTGAGGGCCGGGGCGTCTTTCGCGTTCGAGCTCCGGAGGGGGTCGGCCGCGTCGCCCGTGGCCGCTATGAGGCGGACTTCCCCGCGTCGCCGTCCCCGAGCCAGACGAGGTCGGAGTGAAGCCGCCGCGCGGCGCTGTGCGCGCTCGTCCATCGGCCGAATCCGTGGCCGTTCGCGCCCACGGTCGCCGCCGTCCCACCCGGCAACGTCAGCCCGTAGGCCACCACCTCCGTGACGGCCTTTTCGTCATCCCCCACGTACTCCTGGACCAGGGCGAACAGGCGCGGTGGCTCACCTGTCAGGACGGTCGTCTCCTCGCGGGCGTATCCCTAGCTCTTTGTCGTGTGCGAGGTGTCCGCCGACAGCCTGATCGTGGCAGGCGGCCGGTTGGCCGAACTTGAAGGAACGTTCCATGACAAGTGCTCTCTTTCTGCCTGGTGCCTGGGGAGGCCGCCCGATCTGAATTCGTTTCGATCGACTGCGTGGAGGAGATGGTGCGTATGGCGCGTCGTCAGCTTGAGGCTTTCGGGTCTTCGGTCCTGGGGGAGGCCGCCCGGAGCTTTCCTGTGTGATCAGGGATCGGCCCGCCTGTTCTTTGGCCCGCGACAGCTCTATGGTGTTCTAGAGCACCAGGGAAGTCAACGACTGATTCAGAGTGCACTAGAACAGGAGTCCCGAGATGGCTGACCGTCCGCAGGCGATGGCTCCGTACAAGCGGATCGCCGCGCAGATCAGGGCCGGAATCGAGAGCGGGGAGATCCGGCCGGGTGACCGCATCCCGTCGATACGGGAGATCATGCGGGACGAAGGGGTGTCCACCGCGACCGCCACCCGGGTCGCGGCCGTGTTGAGGGCGGAAGGCTACGCGGAGTCGGTTCCGGGGATCGGCACCCTGGCCGCCCTGCCGAAGAAGATCGTGGCAGGCTCCGATCGCCTTCGAATGCTGCGGGCGAACGGAAGCGGTTACCGCGAGGGTGAGCGAGTCGAGATCTTGGGCGCCGACCTCGTCCCGGCATCTGAGCCGGTCGCGGACGCGCTGGAGGTCGAAGAGGGAGTCTCCGTCGTCCAGCGCCGTCGTGCCTACTACGACGACAGAGGGCTCGTGGCGCTGTCCACCTCGTGGCTTCCGGGTGAACTGAGCCAGGTGGTGCCCGAACTGCTGATCGCGGAACCGCTCCCGAGAATGACTTTCGGGCTGGTCGAGGACAGGGCGGGACGGCGGGTCGTCCGGCGGCGTGACATCGTCGCCATCAGGCCGGTTCCCGAGGACATCGCCCCGGTTCTCGGCGTGGAAAGCGGTCTACCGGCCCTCACCATGACCAACCTCTACTGGGACCAGCACAATGAGGTGACCGAGTATGCCGTGGACTTTCTTGGCCCTGGCCGTGAGCTCTCCGCCGACCATGCCCTGGAGTAGCCTCCCGGCCTCCGTAGCTGATGCCGGAGTTCACAGAAGTGTGGTTCGAGAGATCGGTGTCGCGAGCTTTGTGTGAACGTACGATTCCCTCCGCAGTGTCGCGCTTACCCGGGATGAGTCCGCAGCCATCATCCGAAGCGCTATCGACCGTCTCGGACGAGTGAGAGGGAGAAGCACGTGATGATCAGTCCTGAGGAACTGGCGGGCGTGGCTTGGCACATCAGCACCAAGAGCCCCGACGGCGGCGGTCAGTGTGTCGAGGCCGGTCCGCTGGCCGATGGCAGTGGGCGGGTCGCCGTACGGCACAGTCGTCGTCCCGACGCCGAGGTGATCGTCTACACCCGGGCCGAGTGGGAGGCGTTCGTCGGCGGCGTCAAGGACGGCGAGTTCGACTTCTCCACCGGGTGACCCTCCCACCTTTGATCACCTACGTCTGGTGGGGGCGTCAGCACCGATTCATGCTCGGCAGTGTTTTGAATGCTGACGATGGCGGAGTGTTCAGGTGCTGACGGAGGCGGAGTGGGGGCGGCGAGATCGAAGGTCTGCGGATCAGCCTCGCCGGAGCGGAGGACGAGCTTGCGCGGATCGACCGGCAGAGCTCGCGGGCGATCGACCTGGGCGTGCCGGGTCGCGTCGTCGATCCTGTCCACAGCGCCGTGCCCGCTCAGCGCCGCGTGTGACCGGTGGGCCGTCCAGGAGCCGCCATGACGCTGACGTTGCGATGCGGTTCAAGTCATGAGCAGGCGGAGGCCGAGATCCGCCGCGTCGAGGCCAGCGAGGTCGCTGTTGCGCTCGGCCCACCGGCCGGAGTCGAGGTCGTCGCCGAGGCTTCGCACCGCCCGCTGCTCTGCCTGCGGCCCGACCCTTGTCCACACCGACATCGCACGGCGCACGTGATCCTCCAGATACGCCGCCGGTCGGCGCCAGTACGCCTCGAACAGGCCATCGGCACAGTCCCACGGGATGGGCACCGGCTCGGCACGGGCGCCGATCGCGTCGGCCATCCCGGCAAGCGAGGGAAAATCCGCGAGGACAGCGGCGAACTCGGGCAGGTAGTCGCGGGTAAGCCAGAAGCGGTCCTGCCATCCGGGCTCGTCGGTGTCGAACGTGAGCACCACCACGCGGTGGGCCACGCGCCGCATCTCGCGCAGCCCCGCTATCGGGTCCCCCCAGTGGTGAACGGTGGAGACGGCCATCGCGACGTCGAAGGACCGGTCCTCGAACGGCAGGCTCTCCGCGGTGGCGGCCACGCACGGCGCCGAGCCCGCAGGCCGCTGCCCCCGCATGACCGCCGATGGCTCCACCGCGGTCACGTCGCGATCAGCGGGCTCGTAGGAGCCGGTGCCGGCCCCGACGTTCAGCACCGTCCGCGCGTCCCCGATCGCGTCCCAGATCTGCGCGGCGATTCGTGGCTCGGTACGCCGTGTCGCGGTGTAAGCGCCGCCGATCGCGTCGTACAGCCGTGCGCCGAGCATCTCCAGTTGCTCCTCCGGCGTCACCTTCAGTCCCTTTGCCCGTGCCTTGAGTTCCCTGTCGATGGCCGCCACCGCGGCGTCAGCGCGATCACGCCGCTCCAGCAGCAGGCCGCGCAGTCGGCGCAGGTGCGCGACCGCGTCGGTGGACGGGTCGCCGACCAGTTTCGCGACCTCCCGCAGCCCGAAGCCCAACCGCCGGTAGGCCAGCACCTCCCGTAGCCGCTCCACGTCGCCCGCCGAGTAGGCCCGGTACCCGGCCGCGGTCCGCGCCGACGGCCGAACGAGCCCGATCTCGTCGTAGTGATGCAGCGTGCGGACGCTCACACCGGCCAGTTCGGCCACGTGTCCCACGGTCCAGTGTTCCTCCACGGCACCGACTATGCGGCCTGACGCCACGTGAGGGTCAAGAACCTCACTCATGGCAGCACGACCTTGGTGGGGCGCGATCGAGTTCGGCGCAGGTCTCCGCGGGTCCCGCCGTACCTCGGTGGTAATCGACGGGCGGCGTCCGGAACCGTGAGGCTTGCGGCATGAGTGATGAGACCCGTGGCATCGTGGAAGAACTGCTGCGCCGGATGGCCGAGGGCGATCACGACCGTACGGCGGAGTTGTTCGCCGAGCCGGTCGACTGGCGGCTCGCCTGGCCCGCCGAGGGGCATCCGGCGGTGCCGTGGATTCGCCCCCGGTCCGGCAGGGCCGAGGTGGCGGACCACTTCCGGTCGCTGGAGGCCCATCACGTGCCCGAACTGAACGGCACGTCGGTGACGCGGATCCTGGTCGACGGCGCGGACGCCGTCGTGCTCGGGGAGATCGCGCAGACGGTGCGGGACGGCGGGGTCTCGTACACCTCACCGTTCGCGTTGCACCTCACCGTCGAGGACGGGCTCGTCACCCGCTTCCACATCTACGAGGACAGCCTCACGGTCGCGCGGGCCCTCAGCGCTCAGGCGTGATCGCGAGGAGGTCCGTTCCGCCGCCGCATCGGGGAACGGGCTCACGCTCCGCGCCTCGGCGGACCTCGGTCTCGGCAGGCTTGGACGCGCAGCGGTCCCGTCCGGAAGCTCGTCGGGGGTCAATGGTTGAGGTAGAGATCGCAGGCGCAGCCGAGGGCTTCTGGGGCGGTGCCGACGGGTAGCCCGGTCGGCAGGATCTGGTTCTCGTGCTTGCCGCTACCGGCGAGGTAGCCCAGGTCCCGGGTGCGCTGCTCGATCGGCTCGGCCGGCACGCCCCTGCGACCCTGTTGAAGTTCCAGGCGCATGACATGGCCGGAAGCCGTCCCGAGCTCAGGCTCCCGCACAGCCGTCAGCGTACCGTCTAAATTGTATTGACCGGTAGCACGCACACGTCTACATTCATGCTCAACAGGACATTCCCGCGATACGACATGAAGAAGCTACCTTCATCATCTCGAACGATGGTGAACCAGCCGAGGAGATCGCGTGCAAGAACGCTTCGGAAGCAAGTCGGCGATCGTCGCACTGGCCGCCCTGACCCTGGCCGTGTTCATCTACGTGACCACCGAGTCGCTGCCCATCGGCCTGCTCCCCCTGATCGCCCATGATCTCGGCACCAGCCCGTCAGCGGTCGGGCTCCTGGTCACCGGATACGGCCTGATCATCGTGCTGGCGTCTTTGCCGCTCACGCGACTGACTCGCCGGATGCCTCGGCGGCGGCTACTGTGCGTCCTGTTAGGCATCTTCGTCGTGGCGACCTGCCTGTCAGCCATGGCGGGGAACTACTGGCTGCTCATGGGCGCCCGGATGGTGACCGCACTGAGCCAGGCGCTGTTCTGGGCCATCGTGACGCCGGCCGCCGCCGGCCTCTTCCGGGCCGAGGTGCGCGGCCGGGCCCTGTCCATCCTGTACGCCGGCGCCTCCAGCGCCGCGCTGACCGGCATCCCGGCCGGTACGTGGCTCGGCCAGCAGACCAACTGGCGGGTGGCGTTCCTCGCGCTCAGCGGCCTGGCCCTGCTCGTCCTCGCCACGATCGCGGCCGTCCTGCCCGACACGCCCGCCGGGCAGGGCGCGGCGGACCGGGGCAGCGCGCCCGACCGCGGCCGGTACCTGTCGATCGTGGCCACCACGGCGGTCGCGGTCACCGGCGCGTTCACGGCGTTCACCTACATCAGCCCGTTCCTGAGCGACGTCAGCGGCTTCACCGAGTCATCGATCGGCCCGCTTCTGCTGGCACGCGGGATCGCGGGCCTGGCCGGCGTGTTCGTGGTGGGCTACCTCGTCGACCGCCACGGCTGGAGCACCATGACGGGGCTCATAGGCCTACAGGCGTTGGCGCTCGCCGGGCAGTACGCGTTCGGCGCCTCCCCGGCCGGGACCGTCATCGCGATCTCCCTGTCCGGCTTCACACTCGCAGGCCTGACCGCCGTACTGGGATCGCGGGTGCTCGTGTACGCGCCGGGCGAGTCGGTCATGGCGAGCGCCGCTACCTCCATGGCGTTCAATGTGGGCATCACCGCGGGCGCGTTCCTCGGCAGCGTGCTCCTGCCCGGTCCGGGCGTGCGCAGCACGGCACTGGCCGGGGCGCTGCTCAGCCTGGTGGCGTTCGCCATCGTGCTGGCCGAGCCGGTCCTGTCCAGCCGGCGGAAGGGCGCACCGGCCACGGCCGCCGACCCCCTGCCCGAGGGCGCCCGAGTCGCGTGATCCGATGCTCAACGCACCGAACCGTGCAACCTCCTTGCCTGTCTTGAGTGGTAGCCTCAAGGGCATGTCACTCGACGTGGGACACCTTCCCCTGGTCGGCGGGCACCCCGCGCTCGATCTGGTCAACACGCTCGAACGAGGGGTGCCGCTCGACGGCGGGCCGCCCCACGACTATCTGTCCGACGCCCCCGCACTGCTGCGCTGGGCGGCCAGGGCAGGCCTGATCAGCGACGCGGAGCGCGATCGGGCCGGCCAGGCGTGGCACGACGATCCCGCGTCGGCGCAGGCGGGGCTGGCCACCGTACGGGACATCCGGGAAGGGCTGCACCTCGTGGTGCTCGCAACGATCCGGCCCGCCGACGGCGGGCCGGCGGACGACGCGGGCGAGGAGGATCCGATCGCGGCCGGGGCCGCGCTGATCGTGCTGCACGAGCGATGGGCCGGGGCGGCTGCCAGAGCCGCGCTGGTGCTCGACAGAGGCGACCCGCCGCAGGTGCGGCTCACCTACGGCACGATACCCGCCATGCTGATACCCGACCGGGTCGCCGAGGCCGCACTCGACGTCCTGCGGACGGCCGACCTGCCCCGGGTACGCCGCTGCCCCATACGCGACGGCGGCTGCGGATGGCTGTTCCTCGACCAGAGCCGCAACGGCTCCCGCCGCTGGTGCCGCATGGCCGACTGCGGCAACACGGCCAAGGCCCGGCGGCTCACCGAGCGCCGCCGCGCCGCCCGGGGCGGCACCCCGTAGGACTCGTACGCGATCAACGGTCGACGCCGCACCCCGGCAGCGGGTCACCTCGCCGCTGCCCATCGAGGACCCGGCCGGCACCGCGTCCTGCTGGTCGAGTTCGTCCATGAGGGCGTTGAGGTCGGCGGCGAAGGTGTCGTAGCCGGCAGCGGGCCGGCTCAAGCGGCCGAAGCCACGCCGGTCGTAGGCGGCCAGGTAGGCCAGTGATCCGCCCCGGCGGTCACGCGGTAGCGGGACGGGGCTCAGAGGAGATAGCGGGCCAGGTCGGCGATGGGGTGCGGGCCGGAGAGGAGGTCGCGCAGGGCGTCCAGGTGGGGGCCGCCGAGGGTGTGGTGGGCGGTGAGGCCGGTGTCGTGGACGGCCCGCTCCCAGCCTCCGTCGTCGTTCGCGGCGTCCTCCAGCCGTCGCAGCACGCTCGCCCCGTCCGTCTCCCCGGCCAGCAGCGTGAGCAGGTGCGGCCACTGGACGGCGAGCGCCGCGAGCTTGGCGACCTCGCCGTCCGAGGCGGGGGCCGCCCCGGCGAGGGCGCGGCGGTAGGTCAGGAACGAGTAGAAGCGGAACACGTTCACGTACCGCTTGATCTCGCGCGGGTTGAAGAACGTGAGGGCCGGGAGCACGAACTCGATCGCCCGGTAGGCGTTCTCGTCGCTGTAGAGGTCGTCGAAGACCCGGTCCGCGGCCTCCCGGGTCGCCGCGCAGAGGCCGCCGAGGGCGTCGGAGCACTCGATGCCCAGGGCGTCCTGCGCGAGCCGCGCCGCCTCGTCGAGGGTCGTCGTGGTCGGGCGCAACGCCCAGATGGCGTCCTGCAACCGGCTCACCTGCACCGGGTCCGGCGGTTCCGCCGCCCGCGATCCGGGCTCGGGCGTCTCCACCGGCGTTCGCGGCCCGAATCCCTGAAGCTCCATCGTCGCCCGCAGCCCGAGCCCCGGTGTCTCCAGCGGGGTTCGTAACCTGGGCACCGGTGCCCGCAGTCCCGGCACGGCCGCTCCCGGTGGCGCGGTGGTGCCGGGGAGACCCGGTGTGACCGCGCCGCGCGAGGAGGGCCGTGCGGGAGGCAGGGGACCGCGCGAACGCGGCCCGGCCGGATCCGGTGGCGGGTCGAGCCGTTCCAGGGCGGCTGGGGGACCCGCCGGACGCGGTCCGGCCGGATTCGGTGTCCATTCGGATACGCCCAGCAGGGCTCGTACGAAGGCGGGCAGCCGGTCGGCGTCGTCCAGCAGCGGCACGCTCAGCGGGAGCTGCACGATCTTCTCCAGGAAGCGCCAGCCCAGGCCGGAGCGCCCGCCGCCGGGCAGCGTCCCGGCCAGTTCCGGGTAGGCCGCCTCGACGTGCGCCACGACCACCTCCGGCTCCATGGCCAGCACGAACACGCAGTTGGGGAACTCCCCGGCGAGGAACAGGTTGATCGCCTCGATGACCTGCGCCACCGTACCCGGCGAGCAGCGGTCCAGGTCGTCCACGAACACCACCAGCGGGCGCTCTCCGGTGGCGACGAGGTCGAGGACCTGCCGCATGTCGGTCTGCACCAGGTGCAGGAAACCGGTCCTGGACCGGTACCCGGGGGCGGGCGCTACCTCGCCGGCGAACCCGTCGGCCGCGCCGGGGCCGAGCAGGTCGGGCTGGGTGACCAGGCCGCGGAACGCGTTGTCCGCCGACTCCCCGAAGAACCGCGCCAGCCGTACGGCACCGGCGCCCACCACCAGCGCCGACCCGGCGGAGCCGACGGCCGCCGCGGCGTTGCCCAGGAGGCCGCCGAGCGCGGGCAGCAACGCGGCGGCGGCCAGGAGCGCCCCGGTGAGGACGACGGTGGCGACCAGGCCGAGGGCGACGGGCGCCAGGCGGGTCATCGCCAGGTGGTACGCGCGCCTGCGGACCGCCTCCCGGTCGATCCTGGACAGGTTCAGCTCCAGCCAGAACCGTTCCCGCTCGGCGCGGGGCAGCCGCCGGGTGACCTGGGTGATGATCTCGTGGGCGAGCCCGGCCCAGACCTGCTCGCCGCTCTGGTACATCCACGGGTTGAACCAGACCGTGGGCCGCCAGTCCGACGGCCGCAGCGGGAGCGGGCCCGGCTCGGCCCGCCCGGCGTTCTCCCGGGGACGCCGTCCCGTCCTGGCGAGCACCTCGGCGTTGGTCAGCGTCCGCTCCGCGCGGGAGCCGGGCAGGTGGATCGGGGAGGGGGCGTCCCCGGCGGCCCCGGGGTCCAGCAGGTCCTGGATCATCCGCATCAGCGAGGTCTTGCCCGCGCCCCAGGGGCCCTTGACACCGATCGTGAGCGGCGGCCGGGTCTCGGGGTGGCGGACGAACGCGGCGATGGCCTCGGCGTACACCCGGTGCCCGAGCTGGTCCTCGGTGGTCCACCGGTCGGCGGTGAGCCTGGCCCTGGGCCGTACCGTCCGCAGCCCGGCCCGGCGGCGGCGCAGCAGCGCCGAGGTCTGTGCCCGTTCGGCGGCCGACAGCCGCGAGTGGCCGAAGGTCCGCACGTCCGGATGGACGAACGTGGTCGTCTCGCCCAGCAGGCCCCAGTGCCTCAGCTCGGCGGCGTCGCCGAGGATCTCGTCGATCGGCTCGTCCTCGTCGAGCAGGGCCGCCCTGCGCAGGATCTCCCTGGCGGGCTCGCTCAGGTGGAGCTCGTAGACCCGCCGGACGATCTCGACCCCGCAGGCGGGCGGGGCCTGGTCGCCGAGCCGCGCCAGGACGCGGGCGAAGGCGGCGTGCGGCACGGCGGAGGTGTCCCTCGCCGGGGTGAGCGCGACCCTCGCGACGGCCCCGTACGAGATCAGGATGGGCGTCCGGGCGGCCGAGGCCGCCGCGTAGCGGGCGAGCGCGTAGGCGTGCAGATCCCCGACGCTGATCGTGCCGTCGCCGTCGAGGTCGGCGGCCCGCGTCGTGAGGCCCTCCGCGATGACGTCGGTCAGCGTGCGCACCGGGCCGGGCACCGTCTCGTCGAGCCTCAGCGTGAGGGTGAGGGCCGCCGCGGCCACCCTCGGCTCCCCGGCCACGGCGAGCTGCCTGACCGGTTCCGCGGAGCCGTCCAGGGCGCTCCAGCCGAAGTCGACGATCATCAGTACGGCGGCCGCCAGCGACTCGCCGACCTGCCGTCCGAACGCGCCGATCATCGATCCCAGCTGCCCGGAGGTCCAGCCGCCGTCCGCGGGCAGCCGGATCACCAGCAGGTCGCCCTCCCGCGCCGAGCGCAGCAGGCCCCACACGCGCTCGCCGTCCGCGTCCGCCCCCTCGCTGACCTCGGCGTCGACGGCGAACCCCTCGGCACGCAGCGCGTTCGCCAGCCGCGCGTCCGGCCGGGTGGCGGGGGTGCCCGCGTCCGGCGAGGTCGGGGTCGAGAGCGAGGGTGAGGCCGGGGGAGAGTCGAGGAAGACGAGAGCTCGGCGGGTGCCCACGTGGGGCGTGGTCTCGAAGACTGGATTCGCGAACGCGAGTCCCTCGCTCAACGGTCCTCCCGATCTGACGGCGGTCATTCCACTGTGGACGCGTCAGACGGGACAGATGGCGATCTTGGCGATAGGTCGACCTGTTTTGACGGATGTTTGCTCGCCGGTTTCCGCAAAGTTTGCGGCGGGGAACGCCGGAGGCGTCACGGACCCTTTCCGGCGCCGACCGGTGTGGCCTTCCTGGCGACCTCCGTCAGCTCCTTCCGGCGCCGACCGGTGTGGCCTTCCTGGCGACCTCCGTCAGCTCCTTCAACCGCCGGACGACGCGGCCTCCCTGACCACCTCCGTCAGCTCCTCACGCAGCCCGGCGAAGCGCGGGTCGGTGCGGGGATGGTCGCCGTACGGCAGGTCCGAGGCGCGGTCGAGGACCACCCGGCCCGGCCTGCCGCTCAGCGCGAGCACGCGGGTGCCGAGGTAGACGGCCTCGTCCACGCTGTGGGTGATGAACACCACCGTCGTGCCCGCCCGCCGCCACAGCTCGCGGACCTCCTCCTGCATGCGTTCCCTCGTGAAGGCGTCCAGGGCGGCGAACGGCTCGTCCATCAGCAGCAGCGCGGGGCCGGGGGCGAGGGCGCGGGCGATCGCCGCGCGCTGCTGCATGCCCCCCGACAACTCGTACGGCCGGGCCCTGGCGACGTCGGTGAGCCCGGTGAGCTCCAGCAGCCCGGCCACCCGCTCGCGCCGCGCCGCCCTGGGCAGGCCGCGCAGCCCGAAACCGACGTTCCCCTCGACCGAGAGCCAGGGGAAGAGCCGGTGCTGCTGGAACACGTACCCCCTGGCCGGGTCGGGGCCCGACACCGGTTCGCCGGAGGCCGTGATGGTCCCCGCCGACGGCGCGGTGAAGCCCGCGACCAGCCGCAGCAGCGTGCTCTTGCCGCACCCCGAGGGGCCCACGACCGTGACGAACTCCCCGGCGGCGATCTCCAGGTCGATCGGCCCGAGCGCGTCGACCGTCCCGGCGCGGCCCTGATAGGAGTGCGACACCCCGGCGAGCGCGAGTGCCGTGTCCCGGGGGGCCGCGCGCACGTCGGTCGCCTCAGTACGTACGTCGGTCGTCTCCGTGCGCACGTTGGCTGCCTCCACGCCCGCGTCGGTCGTCTCCGTGCCCGCGTCGGCCGACGTCTCGGGACCCGTGCCCGCGTCGGCCGATGTCCCGGGACCCGTGCCCGCGCGGGCGGTCTCAGCTTCCGGAGAAGGCATCCGCGAGCTCCTGCGTGGCCAGACCCTTCTGGAAGACGCTCAGCTCCGGTACGGCGTCCACCTTCTTCTGGCCCTTGAGGAACTCGGCGGAGCTGTGCAGGTTCTCGGCGAACTTGCCGGGGGCCGAGGGGGTGCCGAGATAGTCGGCGGAACGCTGCTCCGTGGCGTCGAGGAGCACGAGCTGGCCGAGCTGGCGCCCGGCCTCCGCCGGGTCGAGGTTGAGCTGGCGGCCGATGGCCGCGGCGGCGGCGTCCTTGTCGCTCCTGACCAGCTTGACCGCGCGGTCCTGCTGCTGGAGCCAGACGTGCAGCGCCTTCGGGTACTTCTTCGCGAAGTCGTCGCTCACCACCGCGAGGTCGGCGGTGAGCTTGCCCCGCTGGGCCAGCTCACGGCTGGTGACCAGCGTCGTGCCGCCGTTCTTCT
The DNA here is from genome assembly GCF_042428775.1 of Streptosporangium vulgare. Lineage (NCBI taxonomy): Bacteria > Bacillati > Actinomycetota > Actinomycetes > Streptosporangiales > Streptosporangiaceae > Streptosporangium > Streptosporangium vulgare. The sequence goes on from NZ_JBHMBS010000001.1 coordinate 397,263, forward strand.
GCAGCTCGGCCAGGGTGGGCGTCCAGACGTAGGCGGCGTCGATGTCACCGCGCTGCCAGGCGGCCTGGATGTCCGGCGGCTCCATGTCGAGGATCTTCACGTCGGCCTCCGACAGCCCGGCCTCGGTGAGCGCGGCGAGCAGGCTGTAGTGGGTGGTCGAGGCGAAGGGGGCGGCGACCCGCTTGCCCGCGAGCCCCTTGACGTCGGTCACGCCGCCCCGGGCGACGAGCGCCTCGTTGTCCCCGATCACGTCGAAGATCCACGGCACCCGGTACGGGATGTCGAGGGGCGCCGACAGGCCACGGGTGACCGGGCTGCTGCCCGCCAGGCCGATGTCGAGCGATCCGGAGATCATCGCGGTGTTCACGTCACCGCCCGAGTCGAACTTGCTCCATGTGATCTTGGTGTTCGGCAGCGCCTTCTCCAGCCACTGCTGGTCCTTGACGATCAGGTCCCCGTTGGGAATGAGCTGGTAGCCGATGCGCAGGGTCGCCGGGGAGCCGTCGGCGGCGGGCTTGGCCTCCTCCGTACCGGACCCGCAGGCGGTCAGGGCGAGGGCGGCGGCGGTCAGGGCGAGCGCGGCGCGCTTCACGGGGGTCACGGGGTTCATGCGTTTCATGGGGGTCTTTCCTAGGTACGGCCGCGCCAGGGAACCAGGCGGCGGTCCAGCGTTTGCAGGAGGAAGTCGATGAGCAGGCCGGACAGGCCGATGACGATGATCCCGAGCACCACCACGTCCGTCTGGTTGTAGCGCTGGGCGTCGCGGACCATGCCGCCGATCCCGGGCACGCCGTTCACGGTCTCGGCGGCGACCACGGTGGTGTAGGCGACGCCCACGGCGACCCGCACCCCCGTGATGATCTCGGGCAGCGCGCTCGGCAGCACCACCCGCAGCGGCAGCTCGTGCCGGCGGGCGCCCAGCGAGCGGGCCGCGTTCAAGTAGTCCTCGTGCACCCCGCGCACGGCGTCGGCGGTGGCCACCGCGACCGGCGGGAGCGCGGCGAGCAGCAGGAGCCAGATCTTGGGCTCCTCGTCGATGCCGAACCAGATCACCAGCAGGCTGAGGTACGCCAGCGGCGGCAGGGTGCGGACGAACGTGACCAGCGGGCCCAGCAGCGCGCGCAGCGTGGGGACCATGCCGATCAGCAGCCCCAGCGCGATGCCGCCCGTCACCCCGTACAGGCAGCCGAGCAGGATGCGGCGCAGGCTGGTGAGCAGGTGCTCCTGGAGGGTGTAGCCGCTCACCCCCTCGACGGTGGTGCGCAGGAACTGGTCCCAGACCGCGACGGGCTCCGGTACGAAGACCGGCGGCCAGATCCCGGCCATGGCCACGGCCTGCCAGATCGCGACCAGCGCGACGATCGCCCCGGCCCGCAGCGCCAGGGCCCGCCAGAGCCCCCGGCGCCGCGGGCCGGGTTCGGCGCCGGGGCCGTTCGCGCGGCGGGGGCGCGGACGGGGAGGGGAGGTGAGGACGCTCACGTGACGAGCGCGGGAGCGGCCAGCAGGGGGAGGACGAAGTCGCCGACCCGCCAGGCCTCCTCCAGGTGCGGCCAGCCGGACAGGATGAACTCCGACAGGCCAAGCTCGGAGTATTCGCGGATGCGCTCGGCGACCTCCGCGTAGCTGCCGACCAGCGCGGTGCCCGCGCCCTCCCTGACCAGCCCGACCCCCGCCCAGAGGTTGGGGGAGATCTCCAGCGCGTCCGCGGAACCCCCGTGGAGGTCGGCCATGCGGCGCTGCCCCACGGAGTCCATCCGGGCGAACCGCGCCTGGGCGGCGGCGATCCTGGCGGGGGACATGCCGTCGAGCAGGCGCCGGGCGTGTGCCCACGCCTCCTCGGAGGTGTCGCGGGCGATGACGTGGAGCCGGATGCCGAACCGTGGCTCGCGGCCCGCCTCGGCGGCGAGCTCGCGCACCCTGGCGACCCTTTCGGCGATCATCGCCGGGGGCTCGCCCCACATCAGGTAGACGTCCGCCCCAGCGGCGGCCACCCGCTCCGCGGCGGGGGAGGCCCCGCCGAAGTAGACGTCGGGGGTGTCGAGGAGCGGAGTGGCGAGCCCTCCCCCCGACACCCGGTAGTGGGCGCCCGCGTGGTCGAACGGCTCGCCCGCCCAGGTGCGCCTGAGCACCTCGATGAACTCGCCGGTGCGCTCGTAGCGGGCGTCGTGGTCGAGGAAGTCGCCGTAGGCGCGCTGCTCCCCGGGGTCGCCGCCGGTGACCACGTTGAGCAGGAGCCGCCCCCCGCTGATCTCCTGGAGGGTCTGCGCCTGCTGGGCGAGCAGGGTGGGGAGGGTGAAGCCGGGCCGGAAGGCCACCAGCAGCTTGAGCCGCTCGGTCCGTGCCGCCACGGCGCTGCACGCCACCAGGGGATCGGGACAGCCCGCCCCGACCGGGGTCAGCACCGCCTCGAAACCGGCCGCCTCGGCGGCGCGGGCCACCTGGGTCAGGTAGTCGAGCGTCGCGGGCCTGGCCGCGGCGCCTCCCGCCGCGACGGTGGTCGTGGCGGGCCTGACGTGATGGCCGTCGCCGGTGGTCGGCAGGAACCAGTGCAAGCGCATCTTCGCCTCATGGGGCTCAAACGGAACGGGGTGGTGCCCCTGATAGTAACCACATAATACCTATCTATAAATAGGGAATTAGGGTGAGGTTGGGGATGGCCTCTGATCGGGGCACCTGGGCTCGGGGCCGATCGGCCGGTCCCGGGTTGGAGCCCTCGCCCCCTTCGTGGCGGGTCTGTGGCGAGTCCGTGGTGGGTCTGCGGCGGGCCTGTGGTGGGTCCGTGAGGGGTCTGTGGCGGGTCCGTGGTGGGCCTGTGGTGCAGGAAAGCGGGCTCAGAGGTCGCGGGCCCAGATCTCCTCGACGAAGGCCTCGTGCGCTCCGTTCGCCCCGTGCGCCCCGCGGCCCTCGCCCCGCTCCTTCTCGATCAGCTCGAAGCCCGCCGCCTGGTAGATGCGCCTCGCGCCCACCAGCACGTCCCTGGTCCACAGCACCATCCGCCGGTAGCCGGCCGCCCTGGCGAAGCGCACGCACTCGTCCACGAGCCGGGTGCCGATCCCCATGCCGCGTGCGGAGGGCTCGACCAGCAGCATCCGCAGCTGCGCGGTCTCGTCGTCCTTGCGCACGCAGAAGACGCATCCGGCGCGCTCGCCGTCCACCTCGGCGATCCAGGCCGCCTCGCGCCGGGGGTCGTGGCCGTCCACGTAGTCGGCCACGACCCTGGCCACCAACGCCTCGAAGTCCATCCCCCAGCCCCGCTCCTGGCCGTAGAGCGTGCCGTGCCGGTAGACCACCCAGCCGAGGTCGCCGGAACGCGGCGGGCGGATGACGTACGGCCGCTCGGCCTTCGGCGTCCGGCCGAAGATCTCTTTGATCGTCGTCATGCTCGCGACCAGCCGGTCGCCGTCCTCGTCGGTCACCCCGGCCAACAGGTCGCGTACCTCCTCCGCCGCGCGCTCGTCGAAGCCCGCGAACCTGGTCCTGCCCTCGGCGGTCAGCTCGACCACCTGCCGCCGCGCGTCGGCGGCGGACCGCTCGCGCACCACCAGGCCGTCGCCCTCGAACCTGCCGAGCATCCGGCTGAGGTATCCGGCGTCGACCCCGAGCAGCCGTCGCAGATCGCTCACCTCCATCCGGCCCGCCTGGTCCAGCTCGAACAGCACCCTCATCTCCGTCAGCGAGTAGGGGCTGTCCAGGAGGCCCTGGTGGAGCAGGCCGATCAGCCTCGTGTAGAAGCGGTTGAAGGCGCGGACGTCCGCCACGTGTCTCTCCATGCTTGACAGAATCAACCAATTCGTTGACGGAGTCAATGAATTGGCCGACGTGGGCTTCTGTGAGATCGGCGGTCCGCTGCGCTAACTTCGCACTTTGGTTGAGAACGGATGATGAGCGGGGGCGGCGCGTGCCGTTCCCATGGCGGGAGCATGATGGCTGAGGTCGCGTACATCGGTGGATACACCCCGGACACCAACGGGTCCGGGCCGGGGATCACCCTGGTCGAGCTGGGGAGCTTCGCGCGGCTCGGGGAGACGGCGGCCTCCGGCCCCTCCTTCCTCGCCGCCCACCCCACCCTCCCGGTCCTCTACGCGGTGGGGGAGAGCGAGCGCGGCACGGTCGGCGTCTTCGCCCGCGCCGGGGACGGCACGCTGAGCCCGCTCGCGCAGCGGCCCAGCGAGGGGTCGGCCCCCTGCCACCTGGCGGTGGACCCCACCGGCACGCGCCTCGCGGTGGCCAACTACGGCGACGGCACGGTCAGCGTGCACGGCATCGACGGGTCCGGCCTCCTGACCGACGTGTGGATCTTCCCCTACCGTGAGGGCGCCCACGCCCACCAGGCCGTCTTCGGCCCCGACGGGGTGCTGTACGTGAGCGACCTGGGCTCCGACGAGGTCCGCCGCTATCTGGTCGGCGACGAGGTGGTCCCGCACCCCGCGGGCCCGGTGCGGCTCGCGTCCGGCATGGGTCCCCGGCACATGGCCTGGTCGGACGGCCACTGGTACGTGGCGGGGGAGCTGGACGGCACCGTGCGCGTCTACGAGGTCTCCGGCGGCCTCGACGGCTCTGAAGCCTCCGGCGGCTCTGACGTCTCCGGCGGCTCTGGCGTCTCTGGCGGGGAGTGGCGCGAGATCGCCGTCGTCCCGGCCAGCGGGAGCGAGGGGCACAACCAGCCCTCGCACCTGGAGGTCTCCGGCGGGCTCGTCTACGTCGCCAACCGGGGGCCCGACACGATCGCGGTCTTCGCGGGTCCCGGGCTGGAGCCGGTGGCGGAGGTCCCCTGCGGCGGCGCCTGGCCCCGGCACTTCGCCATCGCCGACGACCGCGTGTACGTGGCCAACCAGCGCTCGGACGGCGTCGCCGTGCTCCCGCTCAAGGGCGGCGTACCGCAGCCCGTGGAAGAGGTCTTCGCCGTCGGCACCCCCTCCTGCGTGCTGCCCCTGCCCTAGCCCTCCCTCAGGGGCGCTCTCGGAGGTCTCCGGCGTGCCTACGATGAGTTTCCGATGCGCGTGCCCGGCCGGACGCGGGGAACCGGGTCCGGCGGGCGCCTCACCCTTCGATCGCGAAAAACGACATGTGAGGCTACTCTCCTTGGTCTAGACCACTGGGCGCATCTGCGGGCAGAATGCGTTGCGTCGGTGGCGAAAACCCATCGCCGGACCGGCCATGCCACTTAGTCTGGCCATCTTGTATCGAACTCACTACCGGAGGATGCCATGCGTATCGGAGTGCTCACCGGGGGCGGCGACTGCCCCGGCCTGAACGCCGTTATCCGCGCCGTCGTGCGCAAGGGAGTGGGCGTTCACGGACACGAGTTCGTCGGCTTCCGCGACGGCTGGCGCGGCCCCCTCGAGGGCGACACCATGCCGCTTGACATTGACGCCGTACGCGGAATCCTGCCGCGTGGCGGAACGATCCTTGGCTCCTCCAGGACCAACCCGATCAAGATCGAGGGTGGCGTTGAGAAGATCAAGGAAAACCTCGCGAAGGGCGGGGTCGACGCGCTGATCGCGATCGGCGGCGAGGACACCCTCGGTGTGGCCAAGCAGCTCTTCGACAAGGGCGTGAAGGTCGTCGGCGTGCCCAAGACGATCGACAACGACCTCAACGCGACCGACTACACCTTCGGTTTCGACACGGCCGTCAACATCGCCGTCGAGGCGATCGACCGCCTGCACACCACCGCCGAGTCCCACCACCGCGCGCTGATCTGCGAGGTCATGGGCCGCCACGCGGGCTGGATCGCCCTGCACGCCGGAATGGCGGGCGGCGCCAACGTCATCCTCATCCCGGAGAAGCCCTTCGACATCGACAAGGTCTGCGCCTACGTCGAGTCCCGCTTCAAGACGCGCTACGCGCCGATCATCGTCGTGGCCGAGGGCGCGCACCCGGTCGAGGGCCAGATGGCGCTGCAGGCGGGCGAGCTCGACGCCTTCGGCCACGTGCGGCTCGGCGGCATCGGCGAGAACCTCGCCAAGGAGATCGAGAAGCGCACCGGCAAGGAGGCCCGCACCACCGTGCTCGGCCACATCCAGCGCGGCGGCACCCCCACGGCCTTCGACCGGGTGCTCGCCACCCGGTTCGGCCTGCAGGCCATCGACGCGGTGCAGGACGGCGACTTCGGCAAGATGGTCGCCCTGCAGGGCACCGACATCGTCAGGGTCGGCCTCGACGAGGCCACCAAGGAGCTGAAGACCGTGCCGGTCAGCCGCTACGAGGAGGCCGAGGTCTTCTTCGGCTGAGGTCCCCTTCGGAGCTCCAGTCCTGGAGCCCCACTTCCAGGGCCTCGCTCCCGGAGCTTCGCCCCCGGTCTCAGGGCGAGCCCTGTCAAGCGTTCTGCAAGCGGCCTCCCCTAGCCTCCCGGCAGGGCGGCCGCCCGCGATTCCCCTCCATGTACGGCTTGCGCCTTGACCAGGCACCAGCGGAGGCGCAAGCCGTACATCATCGCCCTCGGGAGTCGAAGAGGTACATATCCCTCGTCGGTGAATCATTGCGGCTCGTGGCCTATGCGATGAAAGGTGCGGGCAGCCGGTGACGGGAATCGAGGATCCGTTCTGGCGGGCGGTCGCGGTTTTCCGCGTCGCGTCCCTCGCGTACGCGGCGGTCCTGCTCATCCGCGCCGGGGGGTACGCCCACCCGGTGACCGGCTGGCTGGTGATCGGCGTCATGGCGCTGTGGACCGTGGCGACGATCTTCGCCTACTCCGTCGGCGAGCTCCGCGGCCGGCCCCTGCTCGCCGCCGACATGCTCGTGACCGTGGGCTGCCTGCTCGCCACCCCCGCCGTGCAGGGCGCCTACCAGCAGGGCAGCCTGCCGATCACCGGCACCTGGATGGGCGGGGCGGTGCTCGCCTGGGGAGTGTACGGCGGCCGGCGGCTGGGGGCGGTGGCCGCGCTGATCGTCTCGCTGGCCGACCTGTGGCTGCACGGCGTCCCCGGGGGCGGCTTCGAGACGCTGCCGATCAACGGCACCGTCCTGCTCTTCCTCGCCGGGGTGGTCGTCGGGCACGTGGCCCGGCTGGCCAAGAAGGCCGAGGAACGCATGCAGCAGGCGATCGAGCTGGAGGCGGCCGGGCGGGAGCGGGAGCGGCTCGCCCGGGACATCCACGACTCGGTGCTCCAGGTGCTCGCGCTGGTCCAGCGGCGCGGGCAGGAGATCGGCGGCGAGGCGGCCGAGCTGGGCAGGCTCGCGGGCGAGCAGGAGGCCGCACTGCGCGAGCTGGTCAGGCTCAGGCCCGAGGCGTCCGCCCTCGGCACCGCCGACCTGTGCGTCCTGCTGCACAGGTACGGCTCGGCCACGGTCACCGTCTCGGCCCCGGCGACCCCGCTCACCCTGCCCGCGGCCACCGCGGCCGAGATGGCCGCCGCGGTCGGGGCCGCCCTGGACAACGTCGCCCGCCACTGCGGGGCGCGGGCGCCCGCGTGGGTCTTCGCCGAGGGCGACGGCGGGCTGGTCACCGTGACCGTGAGGGACGAGGGGCCGGGCATCGCGCCCGGACGCCTGGAGGAGGCCGCCGCCGCGGGGCGGCTGGGCGTCGCGCAGTCCATCCGGGGCCGCATCGCCGACCTCGGCGGCACGGTCACCGTGATCTCCGACCCCGGCCGGGGCACCGAGATCGAGATGTCGGTACCGGCCGGATAGACCATGCGGGCCTCCGCCCGTGGCGTACGAGAGGCGAGGGCCGTCGGCGGGCCCGGGGCGGGTGGCGTTCACGACGGGACGTTCCGGACAGGGGTGGCCGGTACGGGTGGTGTTCGGTGCCGGCCGGTGAGGAAGGCCGGTCGGCCGGGACAGAACAGCTCTAAGGTGGGCCAATGCGCGTGATGGTGGTGGACGACCACCCGATGTGGAGGGACGGGGTGGCCAGGGATCTGGCCGAGGCCGGGTACGAGGTCGTGGCGACGGTCGGGGAGGGGCGTCAGGCGCTCCGGGTGGCCGCGGCGGTCCGGCCCGAGCTGGTCGTGCTCGACCTGCAACTGCCCGACCTGCCGGGGGTCGAGGTGGCCAGGAGGCTGGCCGCGTCGGAGCCGCCGCCCCGGGTGCTGATGCTGTCGGCCAGCGGCGAGCAGGAGGACGTGCTGGAGGCCGTCAAGGCAGGCGCGTCCGGATATCTCCTGAAATCGGCGAGCAAGGAGGAGTTCCTCGACGCGGTCAGGCGCACCGCCGGGGGCGACGCGGTGTTCACCCCCGGCCTGGCGGGACTCGTCCTGGGGGAGTACCGCAGGCTGGCCGCCAGGCCCGCGCCCGAGGCGACTCCCCGCCTGACCGAGCGGGAGACCGAGGTGCTCCGCCTGGTCGCCAAGGGCCTGTCGTACAAGCAGATCGCCGAGCGTCTCGTGCTCTCCCACCGGACGGTGCAGAACCACGTCCAGAACACGTTGAACAAGCTCCAGCTCCACAATCGGGTGGAACTGGTCCGCTACGCGATCGAGCAGGGCCTCGACGAGTCGTAAGCGCGACTAAAGTGACAAGGTCGAGACGTTGTCTTTGCGTGCGCACGCGAGAGACTTGACTGTGGTTCCCGGGTTCTCCGGGTTTCCCCGACGTCCCCCGACTCCCCGTTCCCCTCGACGTTCCACCGGAGGTCGCACCATGACCATGTCCGCCTTGGGCGAGCCCTGCGTTCTGCTCAAACTGGGCGAGGTCGTCCTCAAGGGCAACAACCGCGAGCTCTTCGAGCGCAGGTTGCAGGCCAACATCAAGGCCGCCCTGAAGGACGTCGGCGTCAAGGTCGACGTACGGCAGCGCCACGGTGTCATCGCGCTCTTCCTGCCGGACGGCAGTGGTGCGGAGATCGCCGACGCGGTCGCCGAGCGCGTCTCGTACGTCCCGGGCCTGGTCTGGGTCCACCGCGCCTGGCGGGTGGAGAAGGACCCCTCGGCGATCACCAAGGCCGCCATCGAGCTGCTCGCCGACCGCGACGACGTCAGGCGCGGCGTCTCCTTCGCGGTCCGCTCGCGCCGCCGCGACAAGCGCTTCCCGCTCACCTCGATGCAGCTGGACCGCTCGGTCGGCGGCGAGCTCAACGACATCTACGGCCTGCCGGTCGACCTGAAGAGCCCCGACCTGGTCGTCTCGATCGAGGTCGACCGCGACGAGGCGTTCGTCTTCACCGGCGGGCAGCCGGGCCAGGGCGGGCTGCCGGTCGGCACCAGCGGCAGGGGCCTGGTGCTGATGTCCGGCGGCATCGACTCCCCGGTGGCCGCCTACCGGATGATGCGCCGCGGCCTGCGGGTCGACTTCCTGCACTTCTCCGGCATCCCCTTCACCACCTCGGAGTCCATCTACAAGGCGTACGCGCTGGTCAGGGCGCTCGACAAGTTCCAGGGCGGGTCCCGGCTGTGGGTCGTCCCCTTCGGCAAGGCCCAGCAGTCGATCAAGGCCTCGGGGCAGGACCGCCTCGCGATCATCACCCAGCGGCGCCTGATGCTGAAGACCGGCGAGGAGGTCGCCCGCCGCCTGCGCGCCGGGGCCCTGGTCACCGGCGACTCCCTGGGGCAGGTCTCCTCGCAGACCCTGCAGAACATCACCGCCCAGGACGACGCCGTCGACATGCCGATCCTGCGTCCCCTCATCGGCCTCGACAAGACCGAGATCATGGCCGAGGCCCGCCGCATCGGCACCCTGGCGATCTCCGAGCTGCCCGACGAGGACTGCTGCACGCTCCTGGCCCCCCGCAAGGCCGAGACCGCCGCGAAGGTCGCCGACCTGAAGAAGATCGAGCGCCGCCTCGACGCCGAGGAGCTCGCCGTCCAGCTGGCCGGTTCCCTGCAGGAGTACAAGATCGACGCCTGACCCCCCTCGGGCCGGGCGGGCCCGAGGGGAGGGGCGAGAGGTGTCAGGCGGGAGCCAGGAGGTCACCGGCGGCGACCTTGCCCAGCAGCGGCGGGAACCGCTCCATAACCCGGGCGAGCTCGTCCAGGTCGCCGTCGACCAGCGCCTGCGGGCCGTCGCAGAGGGCCTGCTCGGGGTGCGGGTGGACGTCGATGATCACTCCGTCGGCGCCGGCCGCGATGGCCGCCCGGGTGAGCGGCAGGACCAGGTCGCGGTGGCCGCCGGAGTGGGAGGGGTCGACGATCACCGGCAGGTGCGACAGCCGCTGGGCGAGCGGCACCGCCGAGACGTCCAGGGTGTTGCGGGTGGCGGTCTCGAAGGTGCGGATGCCGCGCTCGCACAGCACGATGTCGAGGTTGCCGCGCTGGGCGACGTACTCGGCGGCCATCAGCCACTCCTCGATGGTGGCGCTCATCCCGCGCTTGAGCATCACCGGCCTGCCGGAGGCGCCGACGGCCTGCAGCAGCGCGAAGTTCTGCGCGTTGCGGGTGCCGACCTGGAGCATGTCGGCGTAGGAGGCCACCAGCTCCACGTCGTCGGCGTCGACGACCTCGGTGACGACGGGAAGCCCGGTCTCCTCACGCACGTCGGCGAGGATGCGCAGGCCCGCCTCGCCGAGCCCCTGGAAGGCGTACGGAGAGGTGCGGGGCTTGTAGGCGCCGCCGCGCAGCAGGGTGGCCCCGGCGGCCTTCGCCATCAGGGCGGCCTCCAGGGTCTGCTCCGGGGTCTCCACCGCGCACGGCCCGGCGATCAGGGTGACGGTGTCCGGGCCGATCGGCACGCCGCCGACGCGCACGGTGGACCGCTCGGGGTGGTTGTCGCGGCTCACCAGCTTGTACGGCGCGCTCACCCGGATCACGTCGGCCACCCCGGGCATCCCGCGCAGGTCAAGGGCGGCTAACTGGGCGATGTCGCCGACCAGGCCGATGATCGTGCGGCTCACGCCCCGGCTGACGAACGCCTCGCCGCCCGCCGCGGCGATGACCTTCACGATCGCCTCGACGTTCTCCCGGGTGGCGCCGGGCCCCATGACGATGACCATTTCTCTCCTTCTCGATCTCTCCATCGGTGCCCGCCGATCCCGGCGGGTCCCGATGGCTCTCGTGGCTGTGGCGTTCTCGGCGAAGGCCGGGAAAAGCAAAAGGCCCCGAGTCCGAAAACCGGACCCGGGGCCTTTCGTTCGCCAGGCTGTCAGCGCAGCATCTGGGGGCGAACGGTCCGACCTAAGGGTCCGTCGCCATACCAAAACCAGAACGCGGTGCGCATAGCGGCAAATGATAGCGCACGACGAGAACACGCTCTCTCGTGACCCGGGGACGGGACGGGGAAGGGGGCAATGCGGTGGCCACCGAAGTGGCGGCGAGCCGACGATGGCAGGATTACCCCGTGCCAGCGGGGAAACGGCGAGGGGGAGTGATGGTGGAGCAGTCCGAACCGCCGGAGGAGCCTCGCCTGCCCCCGGGCCAGTACGTCCCCCGGGGCAGGCCGGTGATCCACTACGGCCGGGTCCCCACGTTCCGCCCGGCGACCTGGCAGCTGCACGTCATGGGGGCGACCGCCTCGGGCGAGCAGCACCGCTTCACCTGGCCCCAGTTCTCCGAGCTGCCGCGCACCACGATCGTGGCCGACTTCCACTGCGTCACCAAGTTCTCGATCATGGGCAACGAGTGGAGCGGGGTGTCCACGGAGACGCTGATGAAGATCGCCCCGCCCGCCCCCGACGTGAAACACGTGATGATCTGGGGTGAGTACGGCTACAGCGCCAACATCCGGATCGGTGACTTCGCCCGCTCCCAGACGATGTTCGCGCTGGAGTTCGACGAGAAGCCCATCTCCGCGGAACGCGGGTTCCCGGTGCGGATGATCGTCCCGCACCTGTACGCGTGGAAGAGCGTCAAGTGGGTCCGCGCCGTGGAGTACCTGCTGGAGGACAAGCGCGGTTTCTGGGAGGAGCGCGGCTACCACAACATCGCCGACCCCTGGCGTGAGCAGCGCTACTCCTATCAGGAGGAAGCGGGCGAAGGCCCACCGTGATCGGCGTTCGCCCCTGATCAGAGGGGTGGGTTGACTACGGTTTCCCGCATGTCGACGACAGGCTGGGTGCTGCTGTGCGCCTTCAGCACCTTCCTCGGATTCTTCCTCCCCCGCCCGCGCCGGCAGCACCCGGACCGTCCGGGCGGCCCGACGGACGAGGCCACCTTCCTCACCCTGCACATCGCGGCGATGGCGGCCCCCTCGCTGCGGGCCGGGCTCACCCGCGAGTCCGCCCGCAAGGCGGTCCGCCACCTGCGTGCCCTGCTGGGCACCAGCGCCATCGCGGTCACCGACTCCGGCGGCCTGCTCGCCTGGGACGGCGCGGCCGGCTGCCACCGCGACCACGCGCCCGAGCACGCCCGTACGGTCCTCGCCTCCGCCCGCCCGCGCATGGTGACCGCGGACGAGCTGGCCTGCGACACGCCGGGCTGCGGCATCCGGGGCGGGGTCGTCGTGCCGCTCACCGTCGACGGGCGGGTGGTCGGGGCGCTCGCCGCGTACGACACCGTGGTGAGCGCGGCGCTGGTGCGTACCGTCACCGAGGTCGGCCGGTGGGTCTCGGGGCAGCTGGAGCTGGCCGAGGTCGACTCCTCGCGGCGGCGGACGATGGCGGCCGAGATGCGGGCGCTGCGCGCCCAGATGTCTCCGCACTTCGTCTACAACGCGCTGACCACCATCGCCTCCTTCGTCCGCACCGACCCCGACCGGGCGCGGGAGCTGCTGGTGGAGTTCGCCGACTTCAACCGGTACGCGCTGCGCCGGGCCCGTGACTTCACCACCCTCGCCGAGGAGGTGCACTGCGTGGACCGCTACCTGCTCCTGGAACGTGCCAGGTTCGGCGACCGGCTCAACGTCACCCTCCGGGTCGCGCCGGAGGTGCTGTCGCTCCCCGTCCCGTTCCTGTGCCTGCAGCCCCTGGTGGAGAACGCCGTCAGGCACGGGGTGGCCGCGGCGGGACGTCGTGGCGAGGTCCGGGTGGTGGTCAGCGACGCCGGTCCCGAGGCGCACATCAGCGTGCAGGACGACGGCCTGGGCATGCCCGCCGAGCGGACCCGGCCGCTCCTCGGCGGCGGCCTCCCGTACGTCGGCCCGCACGGGGACGAGGAGGACGGAATAGGGCTGGCCGGTGTGGACGTGCGGTTTCGCCAGATCTACGGCGAGGACTACGGCCTGGTCGTGGAGAGTGCCCCGAACATGGGCACCACGGTGAGGCTCCGCGTGCCCAAGCTCCCCCGCCAATAGCTAGTTGTAGTCATAGTATTACCTGAAGTCGTGATGAGGCTTGCGGCGGGTGTGGTCGAGAGGGCAGCGTAGGGTCATGTTGCGAGTCCTGGCCGTTGACGACGAGGTCCCCGCTCTTGAGGAGATCGCCTATCTCCTCCGCCAGGACCCCCGGATCGAGCACGTCTCCACCGCCGTGGGCGGCGTCACCGCGCTCCAGGACATGGTCCAGATGATCGGCACGGGCGAGCGGCTGGACGGGGTCTTCCTCGACATCCGGATGCCCGGCCTCGACGGGCTCGACCTGGCCAGGCTCATCGCGGGCTTCCCCAACCCGCCCCGGCTCGTTTTCGTCACCGCCCACGAGGAGTGCGCGGTGCAGGCATTCGAGCTGGAGGCGGTCGACTACCTGCTCAAGCCGCTCAGGGCCGACCGGCTGGCCGAGGCGGTACGCCGCCTGGAGGCGATGACCCCCGCGGCGGCCGACCCGGTGCCCGAGGACGTCATCCCGGTCGAGCTCGCCGGGCGGACGAGGTTCGTGCCGCAGCAGGCCGTCTGGTTCGCCGAGGCGCAGGGCGACTACGTCCGGCTGCACACCGACGAGGGCAGCTACCTGGTCCGCATGCCGCTCGCCGCCCTGGAGCGGCGCTGGGCCGGATCGGGGTTCATCAGGGTGCACCGCAGCACGCTCGTCTCGGTGCGGCACGTGAGCGAGCTGCGCTTCGACGGCGGCCGGGTGATGCTCAGGGTGGGCACCGAGACGCTCCCGGTCAGCCGCCGCCACACCCGCCAGGTCCGTGAGCGGCTCATCCGCCAGTTCCGCGACCGCCAGGCCGTCCCCGGGGTGGTCCGGGGCAGGTCCCTGCCCTCCGCGGCCCTGCGCTAGCCGCGGGCCCCGCGCCGGCCCCTGTGCCGACCTGGAGGGCTCTCGCCCTCCTCGCCCTCGCCCTCCTCGCCCTCCTCGCCCTCCTTGGGCTCTGGGGCTCCTGGGGGCCCGTACGCCGCATCTCGCCGAGGGGCCCGAGGTTTCCTGCCTCCGCGCTCCCGCGCCTCTGTGCGGCGCTTCACGCCCGTGTGTGACCCCGCCTCGTGCGCTCCCACGCTCGTATGGCTCCCACGCCTCGTGCCGCGTCCACGCCCCCGTGCGGCGTTTCACACCCGGGTGGACCCGGGCACGCCCGCCGCCGGGCCACCGGGCCTTCGGCCGTGCACCTCGACGCACCTCGACGCACCTCGACCCCCTCCCCGGCCGAGGCCGGATGGCGGCATGCGCCCGTCGCGGGGACTCCTGGCCGGGACACCCGTCACGAGCACCCCTGCCTGGGACGCCTGCCTGCCGTCACCGGGTTTCCGGCCCCGGGTCCCGTTCGCCGCACGTGTCTCGCGCGTCCCTCCGGTGGTCTTCCGTACCGGGGGGCTCGTGGGTCCCGGAAGCCTCCTGCCGACCGTTCGTCGTCCGCCGACGGCCGTTCGTCGTGCCGGTACTCTCCGTACATCGACAACTACGAACCGTTAATCGCGCTGGAGGGAAAGCGCCGCTCACTCGTCTGGACGCGCCTCTAGTGTTCCCTCATCGGAGAGCGAGACCCGCCACGTCAGGGGGGGACAGAGCCGGAAGGCTCACGCAGGACCTGACGCGCGGACGCCGGGTGAGCGTCGAAAGCCGACGACGTTCGGTCACCCGGCCGCCGGGTCCTCGGCCTGAAGGGGGAGGGCCGCCGGTCTCCGATATGACGGGACGCCCGCGCTAGCCAGCGGGCCGGACCGTGATCCGGCCACACGGGGGCGGTCGGATCACGAGGACGGGCGTCCCGTCCGGCCTCGCGGTCTCAGGGGGACGCGGACCCTGCCTGCCGGTGACCACCGGCAGGCAGCCGGTCGCCGGATCAGGTGTCGCGGAGCTTCTTGAGCGTGTTGATGTCCTCGCGGTGCTTCTCGGCGCCGCCCGGCGTCTCGATGCAGAACGGCACCCCCGCCATCACGGGGTGGCGCATCATCTCGGCGAAGGGGGCGGCGCCGATGTGGCCGGCGCCGATGTTCTCGTGCCGGTCCCTCCTGGAGCCGCTCGGGTCCTTGGAGTCGTTGGCGTGGACCAGCTTGAGCCGCCCCGGGGCGATCGCGTGCAGGGCGTCCAGCGTCTCCTTGACGCCCTCGGAGGTCGACAGGTCGTGCCCGGCGGAGAAGACGTGGCAGGTGTCGAAGCAGACGCCCGCCTTCGGGTGCCAGTCGAGGGCCTCCAGGTAGGGCTCCAGGTCCTGGACGGTCGCGCAGAGCACCCCGCCCTGCCCGGCCATCGACTCCAGCAGCAGGTCGGGGCCGTCGTCGGGGATCTCCTCCAGGAGCGGCAGGAGATGCTCGCGCAGCTGGCGCAGGGCGGCGTCACGGGGCTGGCTCACCGCCGACCCCGTGTGGACGACCACTCCCTTCGCGCCGATCGCGTGGCCGCGCAGCAGGTTGTGGCGCACGGTGGCCACCGACTTCTCCAGCGTCTCGGGGCTCGGGGACCCCATGTTGACGAGGTAGGAGGCGTGCACGAAGGACAGCACGCCCGACTCGCGCAACGCGGTGTCCTGGGCGGGGTCGCCCGCGGAGAGCGCCCAGCCACGCGGGTTGGTGACGAACACCTGGATCATCTCGGCGCCGATGTCCGCGGCGTACCGCAGCCCGCCCTTGGCGAGACCGCCGGCGACGGAGACGTGGCCGCCGATGGGGGAGATGAGTGAAGTCATAGTGCTGCCATTTTAGGTGCTGTCCAGGTGGTTCACCGGGCCCCGCCGATCGGCGTTTCTTATCGCCCGCCGTCGCTCATTGTCACCCGCCGCCCGGAGAGTTTGGAGCATGTTACGAAAATCCAGGGCAAATCATGGCTCACTTTGCGGTTCTTGGCGCTGGACCACACACACCGGGGGTGTGTGTACTGCTCACATGCTTAACGTGGACTCCGCGCCGCCGGTCCCGGGCCTGGACGCGTTCAACGCGCAGGGCGCCGAGGAGGCCGAGGCCGGGCTGCTGGCCTGCTGCGCCTCCCGGGTGTTCGCCCGGGAGGTGGCCGCGCTGCGCCCCTACCGCGACCTCGACCGGCTGGCCGAGGTCGCGGAGGCCGTCGTGCTGGGGCTGGACTGGTCCGGCGTCCGTGAGGCGCTGGCCGCCCACCCCCGGATCGGCGAGCCACCCCGGGAGGGGAGCCCGGCGGCGGGTTCCGAGCCGTCCGGCGACCGGGAAAGGCCCTCGGGCAAACACTCGGGAAGGCCCCCGGAAAGGCACCCGGCGAGGGAGGCGGCCTGGTCGCGAGGGGAGCAGGCGGGGGTCGACACGGCCGGGCGGGAGGTCCTCGACCGGCTGGCGGAGGGCAACCGCGCCTACGAGCGGCGGTTCGGCCACGTCTACCTCATCTGCGCCACCGGCCTGTCGGCCGGGGAGATGCTGGCCCGGCTCACGGAGCGGCTCGGCAACGACGAGGACACCGAGCGGGACGTCGTCAGGACCGAACTCGCGAAGATCACCCGGTTGCGGCTGGCGAAACTCCTGGGAGCCGCCCCATGAGCCCCGCGTCCCCGGGCAACGTCACGAGCCTCGTGCCGCCGGGAGCCGTCACGAGTTCCGTATCCCCGGGAGCCATTACGGACTCCACGGACTCCGTACCCCTCGTACCCCTCGAAGACCGCGCGCCCGGGGAGGGTCCCGCATGAGCCTGTCCACCCACGTGCTGGACGCCGCCCTGGGCAGGCCCGTGGCGGGGGTCGCCGTCCGCCTGGAACGGGACGGTGAGGTGCTCGCCGAGGGCGTCACCGACGCCGACGGGCGGATCGCGGGATGGACCTGCGGGAAGGGGGACCACCGCCTGGTCTTCGAGACCGGCGGCTACTTCGCCGCCCGCGCGGTGGACGCCTTCTATCCTCGGGTCTCGATCGACTTCACGGTGGCGGACCCGCGGGAGCACCACCACGTGCCCCTGCTGCTCAGCCCGTTCGCCTACTCGACGTATCGAGGGAGCTAAGCATGCCCGTCGTTCTCGGCCCCAACCGCTACGGCAAGGCGGAGACCCGCCTGGTCCGCGTCGTCAGGGACGGCGGCGTCCACCACATCAAGGACGTCACCGTCGGCTCGGCGCTGTCCGGCGACATGGAGGCGGTCCACCTCACCGGGGACAACGCCGCGGTCCTGCCGACCGACACGCAGAAGAACACCGTGTACGCCTTCGCCAGGAAGCACGGCGTCGCGGAGATCGAGGACTTCGCGATCCTGCTGGCCCGCCACTACGTGGAGTCGCAGCCCACCGTCCACCACGCCCGCGTGGAGATCGAGGAACACTTCTGGGACCGCATCCCGGTGTCCGAGGACGTCGCCGGGGAGCGCGGGCGGCACTCCTTCGTCCGCTCCGGCCGGGAGGTGCGCACCTGCGCCGTCCACCACGACCGGGACGGCACCACCACCGTGGTCTCCGGGCTGAGGGACCTGGTGGTGCTCAACTCGACCGACTCGGAGTTCTCCGGCTTCGTCGAGGACGAGTACACCACCCTCCCGCCCACCAAGGACCGCGTCCTCGCCACCGCCGTCTCGGCCCGCTGGCGGCACCTGCCCGGCGCGGAGGCGCCGGGGACGGCGTACGGGGAGTCGTACGACGAGGTGCGCCGCCACCTGCTCGGGGCGTTCGCCGAGACCTACAGCCTGTCGCTGCAGCAGACGCTCTACGCGATGGGCGAGCGGGTCCTGAACGCCCGCGAGGAGGTCTGCGAGGTACGCCTGGCGATGCCGAACAAGCACCACTTCCTGGTCGACCTCACCCCGTTCGGGCTGGACAACCCCAACGAGGTGTTCCACGCGGCCGACCGTCCCTACGGGCTGATCGAGGGCAGTGTGCTCCGCGACGACGCCCCCGACGCCCGCTTCGCCTGGGAGTGACGACGATGGACTTCCTGCGACCCGCCACGTGGGCGGAGGCACTCGCCGCCAGGGCCGACCGGCCGGACGCGGTCCCCATCCAGGGCGGCACCGACATGATGGTCGAGCTCAACTTCGACGTGCGGCGGCCCGGCGCGCTGCTCGACCTGAACCGGGTCGCCGAGCTCGCCGGGTGGAGCGAGGAGCCGGACGGCAGGCTCCGGGTCGGCGCGGGCGTGACGTACGCCCGGCTCATCGCCGAGCTGGGCGACCGGCTGCCGGGCCTGGCCCAGGCCGCCCGCACGGTCGGCTCGCCGCAGATCCGCAACCGGGGCACGGTGGGAGGCAACCTCGGCGCGGCCTCGCCCGCCGGGGACAGCCACCCGCCGCTGCTGGCCGGGGACGCGGTCGTCGAGGTCGAGTCCGCGGCCAGGGGCGTGCGGATGATCCCGGCCGCCGACTTCTACGTCGGGGTCAAGCGCAGCGCGCTGGAGGCCGACGAGCTGATCCGGGCGTTCTGGATGAGCCCCGCGAGCGGCCCCCAGTACTTCTCCAAGGTCGGCACCCGCAACGCCATGGTGATCGCGGTCTGCTCGTTCGCGATCGCGCTGCACCCCGGCGAGCGCCGGGTCGGCACCGGCATCGGCTCGGCCGCCCCGACCCCCCGCCGCGCCGTCGCCGCCGAGGAGTTCCTCGCCGCCGAGCTCGACTGGGAGGCGCGGCTCGACCCGGCGGTGCTCGGCCGTTTCGGGGAGCTGGCCGCCGAGGCCGCCTCGCCGATCGACGACGTGCGCGGCACCGCCGGCTACCGGCGTCACGCCATCGCGGTGATGGCGCGGCGCACCCTCACCTGGGCGTGGAACGAGTTCCGCTCCGGACACTTCGAGAGGAGGGCCGGCTGATGCGCGTCACCTTCACCGTCAACGGCCGCACGGAGACCGCCGACGACGTCTGGGAGGGCGAGAGCCTCCTGTACGTCCTGCGCGAGCGGGTCGGCCTGCCGGGTTCCAAGAACGCGTGCGAGCAGGGCGAGTGTGGCTCCTGCACGGTCTATCTCGACGGGATCCCCGTCTGCGCGTGCCTGGTCGCGGCCGGGCAGGCCGAGGGGCGCCAGGTCCGCACCGTCGAGGGGCTCGCCGACGGCGACCGGCTCGACCCGATCCAGGAGGCCTTCGTCGAGTGCGGCGCCGTCCAGTGCGGCTTCTGCACCCCCGGTCTCCTCGTCCAGGCCCACGACCTGATCGAACGGGTCGCGCGGCCGTCCGACGCGGAGATCCGCGAGGCCCTGGCGGGCAACCTGTGCCGGTGCACCGGCTACGAGAAGATCCTCGACGCCGTACGCCTCGCCGCGGCGCGGAAGGCGGAGGCCCGGTGAGTTTCCTCCTGTCCGAGAGCGCCCGTGCGGAACCCGTACGGAAGGCGGAGGCCCGTTGAGCTCCCCTCTGATCGAGAACCTCCGTGTGGAAGGCGGCTCGTGAGTTCCGTCCTGTCCGAGAGCGTCCGCGTGGAAGGCGGCGGCCTGTGAGTCCCACCCTGATCGAGAACGTCCACCTCGCCCCGGTCGTGGGCCCGGAGATCCCCTCGGGGCACATCCACGTCGAGGGCGACAGGATCGTGGCCGTGGGCGCCGGCCCGGCGCCGGACGTCCCGGGAGCGGACAGGATCGACGGCACCGGCTGCCTCGCCACCCCCGGCCTGGTCAACACCCACCACCACCTCTACCAGTGGGCCTCCCAGGGGCTCGCCCAGGACACCACCCTGTTCGAGTGGCTGACGGCGCTCTACCAGGTGTGGGCCGCGATGGACGCCGAGGTCGTCAGGGGCGCGGCGGGCGCGGGACTGGGCTATCTGGCCCTGTCGGGCTGCACCACCTCCAGCGACCACCACTACATCTTCCCCAAGGGGCGCGGGGACCTGTTCGCCGCGGAGATCGAGGCGGCGCGGGAGGTCGGCCTGCGCTTCCACCCGGCCCGGGGCTCGATGGACCGGGGCAGGTCGCAGGGCGGCCTGCCCCCGGACGTCGTGGTCGAGCGGCTCGACGAGATCCTCGACGCGACGGCCGAGGCCGTCGACACCTACCACGACCCGTCCTTCTCCTCCATGCTCCGCGTCGCGGTCGCCCCCTGCTCGCCGTTCTCCGTCAGCGCCGAGCTGATGACCGAGGCCGCCGCGCTGGCCAGGTCCAAGGGCGTACGCCTGCACACCCACCTCGCCGAGACCCTCGACGAGGAGGAGCACTGCCTGCGGCAGGTCGGGCAGCGTCCGGTCGACTACATGGAGAAACTCGGCTGGCTCGGCCCGGACGTGTGGTTCGCCCACGCCATCCACCTGAGCGACGGCGACATCGACGTCTTCGCCCAGACCGGTACGGGGTCGGCGCACTGCCCCAGTTCCAACGGCCGTCTCGGCGCCGGGATCGCCCGGGTCTCCGAGATGCTCCACCGGGGCGCGAACGTCGGCCTGGGGGTGGACGGCAGCGCCTCCGCGGAGCTGACCTCCCTCTCCGGCGAGATGCGGCAGGCCCTGCTGTTCCAGCGGGCCAGGTACGGGCCCACCGCGCTCACCGCCCGGCAGGCCCTGGAGATCGCCACCCTCGGCGGGGCGAGGAACCTGGGCCGCGAGGAGGAGCTCGGCTCCCTGGAGGCCGGGAAGCTCGCCGACATCGCCCTGTGGCGCACCGGGGCCTTCGCCTCCGCGGTCGCCGACCCGGTCTGCGCCTTAGTCTTCGGCACCCGGCAGCCCCCGCTGGCCCGGCTGCTGGTCGGCGGCCGGACCGTCGTCGAGGACGACGAGCTGCGTACCGTCGCGCAGGACGAGCTCGGCCGCGCGGGAGGCGAGGCGCACCGCCGCCTCATGCGCCTGGCGGCGGAGCAGGGCTTCGGGGTCTCGTGACCTTTCCCGCCGGTGGCCCGAAGGCGTCGCCGGGGGAGGACCGCGTGTCCGGGACGTCCGGGGCATTTGGGGAAGGGACGGGCAGGGTGTCCAGGGGAGGGACCGGGCGTCCGGGGTGCCCGTGGCCGGATGTCAAGATGGTGCTCCGTCTCACCGGGGCCCGGCATTCGCCTCCCGTCCGCTCGTACCGGCCGGGGACGCGTGCCCCCCATCCGTCACCAGGGAGCAGGGTTGTCTGAGTCGTCGGGACACGTCGTGATCGCCCCGGACAAGTTCAAGGGCTCGCTCACCGGCGCCGAGGTCGCCGCGCGGGTCGCGGCCGGCCTCGGGCCCGGCGTCGCCACGGTCGCGCTGCCGGTGGCCGACGGCGGTGACGGCACCGTGGACGCCGTCGTGGCCTGCGGGTTCACCCGCGTCGAGGTCGAGGTCACCGGTCCCGTCGGCGAACCGGTCCTCGCCTCCTACGCCTGGCGCGACGCCTCCTCACCGGGGGACGCCTCGTTGGGAGGGGACGTGCCGACGGCGGTCGTCGAGCTGGCCGAGGCGTCCGGCCTGCGGCGGCTGCCGGTCGCCTCCGGGCCCGCCGCCCAGGAGGGATCCCCCGCGCACGAGGGCGTCGAGCTGGCCCCGCTCACCGCGACCAGCCACGGCACCGGCGAGCTGATCGCCCACGCCGTACGGCGCGGGGCCCGGCGGGTCGTGCTCGGCCTCGGCGGCAGCGCCTGCACCGACGGCGGCACGGGCATGATGCGGGCGCTCGGCGTCCGCTTCCTGGACGCCGAGGGGCGGGAACTCCCCTTCGGGGGAGCGGCCCTCCGTGACCTGGAAAGAATCGACACCTCCGGACTCATCCCGATCGACGGGGTCGAGTTCGTGGTCGCGGGCGACGTGGACAACCCGCTGCTCGGCCCGCACGGCGCCGCCGCCGTGTACGGACCGCAGAAGGGCGCGAGTCCCGACGACGTGAAGCTGCTCGACCGGGCCCTCGCCCGGCTCGCCGCCGTCGCCGCGCACACCCACGGCCTGGTCGGGGCCATCGAGCACGACGGCGTCGTCCGCTCGATGGGCGTGGCCGGGCAGCCGGGCGCGGGCGCCGCGGGGGGCGTGGGCTTCGCCGCGCTGGCCTTCCTGGCGGCCGACTTCCGTCCCGGCATCGACTATCTCCTGGAGCTGCTCGGCTTCCGCGACCGGCTTGAGGGCGCGCGCCTCGTCATCACGGGCGAGGGCTCGCTCGACGAGCAGACGCTGCGCGGCAAGGCACCCGCCGGGGTCGCGAGCGCCGCGGCCAAGGCGGGGGTCCCGGTCGTCGCGGTCTGCGGGCGCCGCGGCCTCGGCGACGAGGAGCTGAACGCGGCGGGCATCACGGCCGCCTACGCGCTCACCGACATCGAGCCCGACCCGGCCGTGTGCATGTCCCAGGCGGGCCCGCTGCTGGAACGGCTCGCCCGCACGGTCGCGGAGAGACACCTCTGACAGGACAGGACAGGAACGGAGAGCGGATGAGCGCAGCGGCTGAGGACGTACCGGATCTGGTCATCCGGTCCCGCAGGGTCGTGCTGCCCGGGGGAGAGGGACCCGCGGCGGTCGCCGTACGGGACGGGAGGATCGTCGGGGTGCACGCCCACGACGCCGGGCCGGACGCCGTCGAGCGGGTCGACCTCGGCGACGTCGCGCTGCTGCCCGGCCTGGTCGACACCCACGTGCACGTCAACGAGCCGGGCCGCACCCACTGGGAGGGGTTCGCCTCCGCCACCCGGGCGGCCGCCGCGGGCGGGGTGACCACGATCGTGGACATGCCGCTCAACTCGCTGCCACCGACCGTGAACGCGGACGCCCTGGCCGTGAAGCGCGAGGCGGCGGACGGGCAGTGCGCGGTGGACGTCGCCTTCTGGGGCGGGGCGATCCCCGGCAACGTCGAGGACCTGCGGGCACTGCACGAGGCGGGCGTGCGCGGGTTCAAGTGCTTCCTGTCCCCGTCGGGCGTGGACGAGTTCCCGCCGCTGGACGCGGACGGGCTGCGGGCCGCCATGGTGGAGATCGCCTCCTTCGACGGCCTGCTGGTCGTCCACGCGGAGGACCCCGCGCTGCTCGCCGACCCCGAGGGGCCGGGATACCCGGAGTTCCTCGACTCCCGGCCCGGAGAGGCCGAGCGCCGCGCCGTCGAACGGGTCGCCGCGCTGGCGGGGGAGACCGGGGTGCGGGCGCACATCCTGCACGTGTCGTCCGCATTGTGCCTGGAACCGCTGGCGAAGGCGAGGCGGGAGGGGGTGAGGCTCTCCGCGGAGACCTGCCCGCACTACCTCACGCTGATGGCCGAGGAGGTGCCCGAGGGTGCCACCCAGTTCAAGTGCTGCCCGCCGATCCGCTCCTCGGCCAACCGCGACGAGCTCTGGCGCGGTCTCGCCGACGGGGTGCTCGGCTGCGTCGTCTCCGACCACTCGCCGTCCACCCCCGACCTGAAGGTGCCCGACTTCGCCGCCGCCTGGGGCGGGATCTCCTCCCTCCAGCTCGGCCTCACCGCCGTCTGGACCGAGGCGGCCCGGCGCGGGCACGGCCTGGGCGACGTCGTGCGCTGGATGGCGGGGAACCCGGCCGAGCTGGCGGGACTGCGCGGCAAGGGCGCCATCGCCGTGGGCGCGGACGCCGACCTGGTCGCCTTCGACGCCGACGCCGTCCACACCGTGGACGTCTCCGCCCTGCACCACAGGAACCCGGTCACGCCCTACCACGGCAGGACGCTGGTGGGCGAGGTCCGTACGACGTGGCTGCGCGGCCGGGCCGTGGGGAACGATCCCCAGGGCACCCTCCTGTAGCACGACGTCGCCGAAACGATCCCGGTCCGCGGTGGGACCGCCACGGCGGCCCGGCCGGTTCCCCGCGAGAAAGGTTCTCTCCTTGACCGAAATGACCGAACCGACCGGATTCACCGCGCTGCCCGACCTCGCCCTGCGCACCCTCGGCGGCTCGGTCATCGCGGCCAACGACGAGTCCTTCGCCGAGAGGGAGAGCCTCATCAGGCCGGGCCGCCCCGGCTTCATGCCGCACACCTTCGGGGCCAAGGGCCAGGTCTACGACGGCTGGGAGACCCGCAGGCGCCGCGAACCCGGCCACGACTGGGCCCTGGTCAGGCTCGGCATGCCCGGCGTGGTCAGGGGCGTCGTGATCGACACCGCCTGGTTCAAGGGCAACTACCCGCCGTACGCCTCCGTCGAGGCCGCCGAGGTCGAGGGCTACCCCACGGTCGCCGAGCTGGAGACGGCCGACTGGGTGGAGATCGTTCCCAGGAGCGACCTCAAGGGGGACGCCGAGCACCTCTTCGCGGTGTCCGGCGAGCGCCGCTACACGCACGTGCGGCTGAACATGTTCCCCGACGGGGGCATCGCCCGCCTGCGGGTGCACGGCGAGGTCAGGCCCGACCTGTCCCTGTACGAGGGCCTCGGCCTGGACCTGGCCGCCCTGGAGAACGGCGCGCTCGTCACCGCCTGCTCCAACGAGTTCTACTCCTCGCCCAACAACGCCATCTCACCCGGCCTCGCCCGCCACCAGGCCGAGGGCTGGGAGACCGCCCGCCGCCGCGACGACGGCAACGACTGGCTGGTGATCCGCCTGGCGGGCGCCGGCGTCGTCAGCCTCGCCGAGATCGACACCACCAACCTGGTGTTCAACGCCCCCGCCGAGGTCTCCGTCACGGGCACCGCGGACGGCACCACCTGGTTCCCGCTGCTGCCCAGGACCCGCCTGCTGCCCGACACCCGGCACCGCTTCCGCATCCGGGACGCGCCCGCGGCCACGTACGCCAGGGTGGACATCCACCCCGACGGCGGCCTGGCCCGGATCCGCCTGCACGGCTTCCTCGCCGAGGGCTGACCCGCGCCGGTGCGGGGTGTCAGTACCAGATGGTGACCTGGGTACCGGGCGGGACCGCCTGGCCGCCCGGCGGGAGCTGGGCCAGCACCCTGCCCTTGCCCAGGGTGCGCTTCAGCTTCACCGTGACCCCCGCGGCGCGCAGCTCGTCTCTCGCCGCCCGGTAGTCCTTGAACACGATGTTCGGGATCACGATGACGTTCTGGCCGCCGTCACCGGGCGGGGGCTCGCCCTCGCGCTCCCAGGGCCAGCGCCAGTCGCCGCCGCACTGCGACAGGGTGAGCCGGACCACCGCGCCCCTGTCGACCTCGGCCTTGGGCTGCGGGTCCTGGGCGATGACGGTGCACGGCTGGGCGGAGTCGGTCTGCTCGACGAACTCGGGGACGAACCCGGCTCCGCGCAGCACCTGGTCGGCCTGGTCGCGGGGCATGCCCCTGATGTCCGGCATGACCAGGCCCGCGCTCACGACCAGGTCGAGCTTGCTGTTCTCCTTGACCGGGTTTCCCACGGCGGGGATGGTCCGCATCACCTGGCCGCGCGGCACGGTCTCGCTGGCCTGCTTCCTGACGTCGTCGACGAGGAGGGAGAACTTCGCCAGCTCGCTCCTCGCCTGCGGTTCGGTCATGCCCACCACGTTGGGCACCGCCACCCGCTTGGGACCGGCCGAGGCGATGAGGACCAGCCTGCTCTGCGGCTCGGCCTCGGTGCCGGCCCCGGGCTCGGTGCGCAGCACGATCCCCTTGGGAACCTTCTCGTCGTGCTCGGCCTTGCCCGTCTCGACCGTGAAGCCGCTGCGCCTGGCCTCGCTGGTGGCGGCCGTCACGTTCTTGCCCACCAGGGTGGCGGGCACCACGATGGAGGTGTTCTGCGAGAACAGCCAGCCGGTCACCCCCACCGCGATCACCATGACCACGGCCAGCCCGATCAGGAACCAGCGGGCCCCCGACCCCCTGCGCGCCCTGGGGGCGGCCTCGTGGCGGTCGCCCGCCGGGCCGGTGAGCAGGTCGGCGCGGGGCTGGATCAGCGTGTGGTTCGCCGGGGCGGGAGGCGCGGGCGCGGCCATCTCGTGGCCGTGCGGCGGGCCGACGGGGACGGACGGCACCGGGCCGCTCTCCCTGGGCAGCATCCGGTGCGCCTCGACGGCGGCGACGAGCAGCGCGGTGGCGTCCGCCGGACGGCTCGCGGGGTCGCGGGCCGTCGCCCTGGCCACCAGGGTGTCGAGCAGCGGGGGAGAGCCGGGCAGCAGCGCCGAGGGCACGGGCACCGTGTCGTGCACGTGCCGGTAGGCCACCGACATCGGGGTCTCGCCCTCGTACGGCTGGCGGCCGGTCAGGAGCTCGAACAGCATGATGCCGGCCGCGTAGACGTCGCTGCGGGCGTCGGCGCCGCCGGAGGTCACCTGCTCGGGCGACATGTAGCCGATGGTGCCGATCATGACACCGGTGCGCGTCTGGTTGCTCGCCTCGATCGCGCGGGCGAGGCCGAAGTCGACGACCTTGACCCGGCCGTCGTTGGCGAGCAGCACGTTCTCCGGCTTGACGTCGCGGTGGATGAGGCCGGACTGGTGGGCGGCGCCCAGCGCGGCGAGGACGGGGATCATGACTTCCAGCGCCTCGCGGGCGGGCAGCCTGCCCCGGGCGCGGAGCACGTCGCGCAGGGTCCGCCCCGGCACGTACTCCATCGAGAGGTAGACGTTGTCGCCGTCCGTGCCCTGGTCGAACACGTGCACCACGTTGGGGTGCGACAGGCTGGCCACCGACTTGGCCTCGCCGATGAAGCGCCGCACGAAGGCGGGGTCCTCGGCGAGCGAGCGGTGCATCACCTTGACGGCGACCGTGCGGTCGAGCCGGACGTCCAGGGCCAGATAGACGGTCGCCATTCCGCCCCGGGCGATCCGGGACTCGACGCGGTAACGCCCGTCGAGGAGTTTCCCGACCAGGGGGTCCGTAAGCGTCGTGTCCACGTGGCCGAGTTTACGGGCGATTTGGCGCCGACAGGATGCCTGAATCCCAAACCGATGCCGAGACGTGGTGGTTTTCTATCGATCAACCGGGGGTCGGCCGTCGATCGAGGGAGAGGAGGCTTCCGCGTAGCGGCGCCGGGGTATCCGCCCGGCCATTCGCGCCGCCCGGCCTGCGGAGACGGCCGAACGCATCGCCTGGGCCATCAGGTCGGGACGCTGTGCCCGGGTGACCGCGGTGGCCAGCAGAACCGCGTCGCAGCCCAGCTCCATGGCGAGCGCCGCGTCGCTGGCCGTGCCGATCCCGGCGTCCAGGATCACCGGCACGCTCGCGAACTCCACGATCAGCTCGATGTTGTGCGGGTTGCGGATGCCCAGCCCCGAGCCGATCGGCGCGCCCAGCGGCATCACCGCCGCGCAGCCGGCCTGCTCCAGCCTGCGCGCCAGCACGGGGTCGTCGCCGATGTAGGGCAGCACCGTGAACCCGTCGGCGACCAGCCGCTCCGCCGCGTCGAAGGTCTCGATGGGGTCGGGCAGCAGGGTGCGCTCGTCGGCGATGACCTCCAGCTTGACCCAGTTCGTCTCCAGCGCCTCCCTGGCCAGCCTCGCGGTCAGCACGGCCTCGCCGGCGGTGAAGCAGCCCGCGGTGTTCGGCAGCACCTTGATGTCGCGCCGGCGCAGCACGTCGAGCACCGAGCCCCGCGCGGACGGGTCGAGCCGCCGCATCGCGACCGTGGTCAGCTCGGTGCCCGAGGCGGCGAGCGCCTGGTCCAGGACCTCCAGGGACGGGGCGCCCCCGGTGCCCATGATGAGGCGGGAGGAGAACTTCTCGCCGCCGATGATCAGATCGTCGGTCGCGTCCATCGTGTATGTCATGTCCGCAGTGTCCGCAGTGTTCGTCATCGCCGGTCAACCTCCCTGAACCGCGGTGAGCACCTCGACGCGGTCGGCCTCCGCGAGCGCGGTGGACTCCCAGGCGCCGCGCGAGACGACCTCGTCGTTCACCGCGACGGCCACCCCGCTCCGCACGCCGGTCAGCCGCTGTACGGCCTGCGCGACGGTCGCCCCCGGGGGCAACTCGTGCGCGGCGCCGTTGATGGTCACGTTCATCGGTACTCCTGCGGTGTGTACTCCGTGTGCTCCCGGAGGCGGGGTTCCCGCGGCGGGTGCTCCCGGGAGTCGTGTTCCCCGGAGCCGGGCTCCCGGGGAGCGTGCTCCTGCGGGGCCCGCTCCTGTGCGGGGCGTTCCCAGGAGGCCCGCTCCTGTGCGGGGCGTTCCCGGGAGCCGGGCTTCCGCGGGGTGTGCTCACGGGAGTCGTGCTCCCGGAACCGGAGGGGTGAGCAGATCGCGGAGAGTTCCGGACCCGTACCTCCCACCTCACCTGCCTCGCCCATCTCGCCCACGCAGAGGTCGGCGGTGAGCGGCGCGAGCAGGACCCCGCCCCGGTGGTGCCCGGTGGCCAGGTGGAGGCCCGGCACGATCGTGGGGCCGATCAGCGGCAGGTTGTCCGGGGTGCCGGGGCGCAGCCCCGCGGCCACCTCGGCCACCTCCAGCTCGGTCACCCCGGGGACGAGCTCCCGCGCGTCGCGCAGCAGCTCCCACAGCCCCCCGGCGGTGACGCGGGTGTCGAAGCCCATCTCCTCCTGGGTGGCGCCGAGGACCAGTTCGCCGTCGCCGCGCGGCACCAGGTAGACGTGCGAGCCGTGGACGACCCCGCGCACGCACCGCCGCAGGATCGGCGCGGGGGAGCGCAGCCGCATGATCTGGCCCTTGACGGGCCGCACCGGGGGCAGCGCCTCCGGGGGCACCCCCTCCATGGCGCCCGACCAGGCTCCGGTGGCGAGGACCACCCGGTCGGCGCCGACGGTCTCGCCGCCCGCCAGGCGCACTCCGGTGACCGTTCCCGAGGAGGTGAGCAGCTCGGCCACCCGGGCGCGTACCAGGGCGCCGCCCGCGCGCTCCAGGGCCGCCAGGAGCGCCGCGGTGACCCTCCGGGGGTCCACCCAGGCGTCGCCGCCCGCCAGCAGGCCGCCCCGGACGGCGGGGGCCAGCATGGGCTCCAGGCGGCGGCACTCGCGGCCGGTGAGCCGCTCGGCGGGCAGTCCCAGCCTGGCGGTGAAGGCGGCGAGGTCGTCCAGCGCGGCCAGGTCGTCGGTGCCGAAGGCGACGTCGAGCGTGCCGTCGGTGCGGTGGTCGAGATCATGGCCGCTCGCGTCGGCCAGCTCGGCGGCGAAGGAGGGCCAGCGCTCCAGGGAGGCCAGGCCCAGCCGCAGCAGCGGCTCCTCGGTGTAGGTGACCTCGCTGACCGGGGCCAGCATGCCCGCCGCCGCGTGCGAGGCGCCGGAGGCCGGCGCGGGGTCGGCCACCGCCACCCTCAGGCCCCGGCGGGCGGCACGCCACGCCACCGACAGGCCGATCACGCCCCCGCCGGCGACGAGAAGATCGAAATGGTCCGCCATACGTGCTCCGCTCCCTTCGCCGGCATGACCCGGATCAGGTTCGTGGCGGTCGAGGGCTCGCTCGCGGCCGCTTTCGGGACCTCGTCGCCCGTGCCGTGCCCGATCGCGCCCCAGGGCGCGTCTCCTCGCACATCACCAGCTCACAGGGTCCTTCTACGCCCGCAGCCCTCCTCTCAGCCCGGTGCGTTCCGGGCTCCCGCGCGTCTTCACCCCCACCTTAAGGGTTCGGGCAACACGCTTAGCGCGCCAGATGTGAGGTAAATCCCGTTTTCGTTATCAACGACCGTTGGTAGGAGTACGGGGT
Source organism: Streptosporangium vulgare (assembly GCF_042428775.1). Classification (NCBI taxonomy): domain Bacteria; kingdom Bacillati; phylum Actinomycetota; class Actinomycetes; order Streptosporangiales; family Streptosporangiaceae; genus Streptosporangium; species Streptosporangium vulgare. The sequence continues at coordinate 426,703 of NZ_JBHMBS010000001.1, forward strand.
TCCCGCTTATGGTCGGGAAGTGTGAATCATGTCGTGGTGGTTGGCGCCGGCCTGGCCGGCGTGCGCAGCGTCGAGGCGTTACGGGCCCGTGGGTTCGGCGGCAAGATCACCTTGATCGGAGAGGAACGGCACCGGCCCTACGACCGGCCGCCCCTGTCCAAGGGGGTGCTGCTCGGCGAGACCGACTCCACGGTCGTCGACTCCGACCTCGACGCGCTTGAGGTCGACTTCCGCGCGGGCGTGTCCGCCAAGGGGCTCCACCCCGGCGTGGTCGAGACCACCGAGGGCGAGCTGGCCTACGACGGCCTGGTCGTCGCCACCGGCGCCCGCCCGATCAGGCTGCGCGGCGACGGCCCCCAGCACGTGGTGCGCACCATCGACGACGCGCTCAGGCTGCGTTCGCTGCTCGGCGAGGGGACCACGGTCGCCGTGATCGGCGCGGGCTGGATCGGCGCCGAGGTGGCCACCGCCGCCCGCAGGGCGGGCTGCGCCGTGACCGTCGTCGAGGCCGCCGACACCCCGCTGGCCGCCGCGCTCGGCCAGGTCGGCGCGCACACCGTCCCCTGGTACGCCGAGGCGGGCGTCGACCTGCGCCTGGGCACGATGGTCGCCTCCGTCGACCACGGAGGGCTCACCCTGGCCGACGGCTCGGCGATCGAGGCCGACGTGGTCGTCACCGGCGTGGGCGTGCGGCCCGCGACCGAGTGGCTCGCCGGGTCCGGCATCAGGCTCGACAACGGCGTGGTCACCGACGAGCACCTGCGCACCTCGCTGCCCGACGTGGTCGCGGTGGGCGACTGCGCGGCCTGGTGGTCGCGCCGCTACGGCATCCGCCTCCGCGTCGAGCACTGGGACACCGCGCTGGGCGCCCCGGACGTCGCGGCGGCCACCCTCGTCGGCGACGCCGCGGTCTACGACCCGGTCCCCTACTTCTGGTCCGAGCAGTTCGGCCACATGGTCCAGTACGCGGGCCACCACGACGGCGCCCGCCTCGTCCTGCGCGGCGACCCGGCGGCCGAGGGAAAGCCCAGGTGGGCGATCTGCTGGGTGACCGACGACGACCGGCTCACCGCGGTGCTCTCCGTCAACCGGCCCCGCGACCTCGTCCAGGGGCGCCGCCTCATCGAGGGCGGGCAGCGCCTCGACGTCGATCGCCTCGCCGACCCTGCGATAGCGTTGCGCGATTGTACGGTGGCGTAACCTCGCCGCCAGGTGTTTGGCGAAGGGCTCGATGTGGTAGTGGTGGATTCGTGACGCTTTCTGTTGCGCAGATCGACCGGGAAACCGACCAGCTGGTGGGCGAGTGGCTCACCCTGACCGAGGTGGCCAGAAGGCTCAACCTGAGCGCCGGTCGCGCCAAGCAACTTCTCAAGGACCGCAAGCTCATCGGAGTGCGCAGGGGCGGTGGCGAGCCACAGGTCCCCGCCGCGTTCCTCGTCGAAGGAGACGTCGTCAAGGGCCTCCCCGGCACCCTCACGGTGCTCCTGGACGCCGGATACGACGACGTCGAGTCCCTTCGCTGGCTCTTCACCCCAGACGACACGCTGCCGGGATCGCCGGTCGACGCGATCGTCGCGGGCCGCCACACCGAAGTGAAGAGACGTGCCCAAGCCCTCGGTTTCTGACGCCCGCCTGTATCTCTGTACGGACGGGCGGCGTGACCGGGGAGACCTCGCGGACTTCCTCGACGCCGCCCTCGCGGGCGGGGTCGACATCGTGCAGCTGCGCGAGAAGGGTCTCGAGGCGCGCGAGGAGCTCGATCTCCTCGCCGTCTTCCGCGAGGCCTGCGACCGGCACGGCACCCTCCTGGCCGTGAACGACCGGGCCGACATCGCCTACGCGATCCGGCCCGACGTGCTCCACCTCGGCCAGGACGATCTGCCGGTGCGGGTCGCGCGCGACATGCTCGGCGACGACATCCTCATCGGGCGTTCCACTCACGCCCCCGAGGAGGCGTCCGCCGCGGCCGTCGAGCCCGGTGTCGACTACTTCTGCTGCGGCCCGATCTGGCCGACGCCCACCAAGCCCGGCAGGTCCGCCCCGGGCCCCGGCCTGCTCAGGCACGCCGCGGCCCTGGAGACCGACCGGCCCTGGTTCGGCATCGGCGGCATCGACCTCGCCAACCTGGACGAGGTCATGTCGTACGGCGTGCGCCGGGTCGTGGTCGTGCGGGCGATCACCGAGGCCGACGACCCCAAGGCGGCGGCCGGGGAGTTCAAGCGCAGGCTGACCGCCCCCGCCTGAGCCTGAGGCCCTTCCGCCCGGCGAGGACCGCGTCCCCGGCCGGGCGGGCAGGTCTGCCCGCGCGCCGGTCCGCCTGCCCGCGGACCCGCCGTCAACCGGTCTGCTCACGGACCCGTCGTCAACCGGTCCGCCCGCGCCCGCCGCCGACCGGTCTGCTCGCGGACCCGTCGCGAGCCGGCCGGATGGCGCCGGGCGCGCGGTCAGGTCCGCCGGGAGGTGGCGGCCACCGCGAGGTCGGCCAGGGCCGCGCGGGCCTCGGGAAGGATCGGGGCGCCCTCCAGCGAGCCGAGGGCGTTCTCCAGATACCCCTTGATCAGGTCCTCGCACGCCACCAGGGCCCCGGTCTCCTCGATGATCCGGCGCAGCCGGTCGATCCCCGCCTCGTCCAGGCCGGGGTCGCCCAGCGTGGTGCGTACCACCTGGGCCTGGGACTCCGAGGCCGCGGCCAGGGTGCGGGCGATGAGCATGGTCCGTTTGCCCTCGCGGAGGTCGTCGCCGGCCGGTTTGCCGGTCTCGTCCGGGTCGCCGAACACGCCGAGGATGTCGTCGCGCAGCTGGAAGGCGATGCCCACGGACTGCCCGTACTCCTCGCAGAGCCGGTCGATCCACGGTTCCCTGCCCCGGGCGGCCAGCACCAGGCCGAGCCGGAGCGGCTGCTCCACGGAGTACTTGCCGCTCTTGAAGAGGGCGACCCGCAGCGCGCTGTCGAAGGTGCCCTCGCCGTGTGCCTGCTCCAGAAGATCGAAATACTGTCCGCACATCAGCTCGGTGCGCATGTCGTCGTGGACCTTCTGCGCCGCCGCCAGCGAGGCGGCCGGCAGGCCGCTGTTCCGCCACATCTCACCGGACCAGATGAGCATCAGGTTGCCGAGCAGGATGGCCGCCCCCTCGCCGAACTGCTCGGCCGAGCCGTGCCAGCCCGCCTTCCTGTGCAACTCCTCGAACCTGCGGTGCGCCGAGGGCATGCCCCGGCGCAGGTCGCTGGCGTCCATCACGTCGTCGTGCACCAGGGCGCTGGCCTGGAGCAGCTCCAGCGAGGCCGCGGCGGCGAAGAGCGCGGGATCGTCACCCCCGCCCGCGCCACGCCAGCCCCAGTAGCAGAAGGCGGGTCGCAGCCTTTTGCCGCCCGCGAGGAAATCCTCGGCCGCGGACACGAGCGGGGCCAGCTCCGGGGCGCTGACCTGTGGGCGCTGTTGTTCGACGAATCGCCGAAGGGAGCGGTCCACCTCGGACCGGATCGTGTCCAGCGCGGCTGCAGAAGTGATCATCGAATACCTCCAGTGTGGAGACCCTGGGCTTCAGCTCTGGGGGGGAAACGCGGTACGTTGCCGTGCGTCCCGGCAGCGTGACCAGCGATGATGACGCACCGACCACCGTACGCACGATCGACAAGAACCTCTCCGCCGGTCCGGCGGAGAGGTGAGACGCCTGTGGGGCCGATGTGACGCACGACACCTCCGGGCTCCTTGCGACTGGTGGCGAGGCAGGAAACCCAATCTATGAAAATTGGAAACCCCCGGCCATCGACGGCGGGAGGAGGTCAGGTAATGAGATTAACGGTCCAAGGGGACATTTCGATCTAGAGGGGTGGTTGTTTTGCGCGGTAATTGACACAAGGCCGTTCTACGCGGGGCTGACAAGATCTGATCGGGCACCCGGGCGGCCGGGCAAGTATCCTTGCCCCATGGCTCTGGGTCGCGCATCAGTCCTCCCCGATCGTGTCGCCACCGTCCGCGAGCTCCTCGCCGCCGGTGCCCGCTCGTTCTCCTTCGAGTTCTCGCCCCCGAAGACCGACGAGGGGGAGCGTCAGCTCTGGCGCGCCGTCCGCGAGCTGGAGTCGCTGCACCCCACCTTCGTGTCCGTCACCTACGGCGCCGGCGGCAGCACCCGCGACCGCACCGTCGACATCGTCGAGCGGCTCGCCCGCGAGACCACGCTCACCCCGGTCGCCCACTTCACCGCCGTCAACCACTCCGTCCGCGAGCTGCGCCACCTGATCGGCCGCTTCGCGGGGGCGGGCGTGCGCAACATCCTCGCCGTGCGGGGCGACCCGCCCGGCGACGTGACGGGCGAGTGGGTGCCCCACCCCGAGGGCGTCCTGTACGCCGAGGAGCTGGTCAGGCTCATCCGCCAGTCGGGCGACTTCTGCGTGGGCGTGGCCGCCTTCCCGTACAAGCACCCCAGGTCGCGCACGATCGAGTCCGACACCGAGTACTTCGTGCGCAAGTGCCGTGCGGGCGCCGACTACGCGATCACCCAGATGTTCTTCCGCGCCGAGGACTACCTGCGGTTGCGTGACCGGGTGGCGGCCAGCGGCTGTGACACGCCGATCATCCCCGGGATCATGCCCGTCACGCAGATGAGCACCATCGCCAGGTCCGAGCAGCTCTCCGGCGCGCCGTTCCCGCCTGAGGTGGCCGAGAGGTTCGCGGCCGTCGCCGACGATCCGGCCGCCGTGCGCAGCCTCGGCATCGAGCACGCCGCCGAGCTCTGCCAGACCCTGCTCGACGAGGGCGCGCCCGGCATCCACTTCATCACCTTCAACCGCTCCAGCGCGACCCGCGAGGTCTTCCAGGCCCTCGACCACACGCCGGAGGTCGCTCCGCTGCAGGGCTGACGCCGCCGTGTCGTGCTCCGCTCCCGCCGGGGCACGGCATCCGACGGTCTTGCCCGGCTGGCCCTGTCCGGCCCGGACGGCATCCCGTGGCCTTGGTCCGGTGTCTCTTGTCCCGGGCCGGAGCCCCGGCCCCCCTGTGGACGCGCTCGGCGCCCGGCCGGGTCGGCCCACGCGGCCCGGTTCCCGGCAGGGCGTCCCGGCGGTGACCAGGAGCCCTGGCCGGTGGCTCAGCCGTCCAGCGGCAGGACGGTCCCGAGGATCGCGTAGCGCTCGTGCCCGCCGGGGAAGACGAACTGCGTGAGCAGGTCCACGAAGCCGATGCTCCGGTAGAGGTGCCGGGCCGCGGTGGGCCGGTCGCGGGTCGAGAGCACGGCGGTGCGCTCCAGGCGGCCCGCGCATATACCCGCGATCATCGCCCGGCCGATGCCCTTGCCCTGGTAGTCGGGATGGACGTGGATCTCGGCGAGCTCCAGCGCGTCACCCAGCCAGCCGCGGGCGCTGCCCTCACCGTGCTTCTCCACGAGGGCCCGCCTGACCACGTCGTGCCACCACTGGCCGGGAACCCCGTGGAAGCCGTAGGCGATGCCCACCGGCGTGCCGTCGGCGCGCTCGGCGAACAGGCAGGTGAAGGCGGGATGGGTGGCGTGGTTTCCCATGATGAGCCTGCGGCCGGCGATCTGGTCGGCGGGCGGGTTCATCGCCTCGGTGTAGACGTGGAGGACCGCGTCCAGCCGGAGCGTGAACTCGTCGGGGCCGATCCGTCGCAGTCCGATCACGCGTCGCACCCTAGCAGTGCGGACGTGACGCGGGTCGGCACGAGACGTGAGAGCGGTGCCCGGCGTCCGCCCCAGGGTTTCCCGGCCGATCCCGCGCGCTTTCGGACCCGGCCGCGAGGAGCCTGACCGGCCCCTCGCGGCCCCTCGTGGTTCGGCTCGGCTCGTGCGGGGGCGTAGGGGCGTACGGGATCCCGCGGCACTCCGTGCCATGACGGTCTCTCGTGGCCAGGGGCCTCGGGGGCGTGGCGTCCCGCGGTCACGGGGGCCGGTGAGCGCGGTGCTTCGTGAGTGCGGCGCCCTGGCTTCGTGAGTACGGCTGGGTGCGGCTGAGTGCGGCGGCCTGTGAGTGCGGCGTCTCGCGGTGGTACGCGCGGGCGCTCAGGTGTGGTGGGGAGCCGTCATTCGACCTCTACGGGGACCCCGCCGGTGATGCGGACGAGCTCCTCGAAGGAGGTCGGGAAGACGGTGTGCGGATGGCCGGCGGCGGCCCAGACGACCTCGTGCTTGCCCAGCCAGGTGTCGACCAGGGTCCTGACCGGCGCGGGGTGGCCGATCGGGGCGACGCCGCCGATGACCTGGCCGGTGGCCGCCCGTACGAAGGCGGGGTCGGCGCGCCGCACCTTCGCCACGCCGGCGGTCCTGGCGATCAGGTCGGTGTCGACCCGGTGGGCTCCGCTGGTCAGCACCAGGAGCGGCTCGCCGTCGGCGTCGAATATCAGGCTGTTGGCGATGGCGCCGACCTCGCAGCCGAGCTGCGCGGCCGCGGTGGCTGCGGTCGGGGTGGCCTCCGCGAAGATGACGATCTCGCCGGGAACGTCGTGCTCGCGCAGGACGGCGGCGACCTTCTCGATGTTCGGATGCAACTTTTCTGGCACGCGGACACTCTAAACAGATTGACCGTTGATTGCCGCTTTATAACCGGCGGCCTGCACGGGGAACCCGTGCGCTATGGTCCCTTGACCCGATACATAGTGATATGAGGAGTTGATTGAAAGTGGGGGTTGGACAGCGGCAGGGAGTGGCCGCGCTGATGACGGCGGGGGCCGTGCTCCTCTCTTCCGCGGGCATCACCCTTTCCGCGAGCGCCGCCGCGGCCCAGACATCGGCCTCCCCTGCCGTCACGGTGGTGACGGCCGTGAAGGCGACGGGGGCGAGCCCGTTCGTCGCGCCGGGCAAGACGCTCAAGCTCGGCGCGAAGGGCGCCACGGTGAAGGTGCTCCAGACCCGGCTGGCCGAGCTCGGCTACGCCCCGGGCAGGATCGACGGCCGCTACGGCGGGGCGACCCTGGCGGCGGTCTGGGCCTTCCAGAAGGTGAACGGCGTCACGCCGACCAGCACCGTGGCGCGCAGGACCTGGGACGCCCTGGAGGCCCCGGTGGCGCCGAAGGTGCTCGTTCCCAACGGGAAGCCGACCCGGGTGGAGGTCAACCTCGCCAAGCAGGTGATGGTCCTCTACGTCGGCGGTGTGGTGAAGCTGGTCAGCCACACCTCCTCCGGCAGCGGGATCTCCTACTGCGAGACGGCCACCTGGGAGGGCAAGGCCCAGCGGTTCTGCGGTGACGCCCGCACGCCGACGGGCGACTACAAGACCACCTGGCGCCGGGACGGCTGGCACAAGTCCTACCTGGGTCAGCTCTACAACCCGATCTTCTTCAACGGGGGCATCGCCTTCCACGGCGCGCTGTCGGTGCCGCTGGCTCCCGCCTCCCACGGCTGCGTGCGGCTGCCCATGCATGTGGCGGAGGTCCTTCCCGGTCTGCTCGGTACGGGAGTGCCGGTGCACGTCCGAGGCAGGTTCGTCCGCTAGGGCGGCTTCGTCCGCCAGAGCGGCGGACGCCAGGGCGGCTTCGTCCGGTAGGGCGGACGCCAGGGTGGCGGAGCGGCTTCGTCCGGTAGGACGGTGAAGCGGGTGATCCGGCGGGCGTGACCTCGCCGGCCGCGAAAAGGGCCCCGGGAGACGGTGATCTCCCGGGGCCCTTTTCGCGCTCTCTCGCACATCGATCTCCCGGAGCTCTCGTGCGTCCTCTCGCGCACCGATCATCTGCGTTCTTTCGCGCTCTCTCGCACACCGATCATCTGGCGTTCTTTCGCGTTCCCTCGCGCACCGGTCTCCCGGCGTTCTTTCGCGTTCTCTCGCGCGTCGGTCTTCCGGACTCTTCCGTGTTCTCTCGCGTACTGATCTCTCGGCGCCCTTCGGTGCCATCTCGCGCGTCGATCACCCAGAGCCTTTCCGCGTGCCCTCGCACGTCGACCACCGGCGCCTCCCAGGTCTCTTAGGCACTCGAAGATCGAACTTTTGTTCGCCGTTTTACTTGACAGTATTAGTGATCGAATTTATGTTCGATGTGATGACACGGGGCTCGCGGCTCGTGTCCAAGGGCGGCCGATCGGGTCCTCGTCGTCGGCGGAGACGATCGGGCCAGGTCAGGACGGGCGGGGAGAGGGGAAGCTCCTCGTCCGGCCGTCCGGCGGATTTGTCGGTGGGGTCTGCGAGTGTGATACCGCCGGTGAAAACGCCGGAGCCGCTTGCGACCAAGGAGGCTGAAGCACTATGACCCCTCGGCTCGGCGATTCCGGTGGGCCCCGGTTGTCCCCCACGGTGCGGGCGCACCTCACAGACGCGCGCGACTGCCTCGAAGAGGCCGCCGCCGCCCGGACTTCGGCCGCGCGCTACGTCGCGGCCCACCTCGCCGCGCTCAGGGCGGCCGCTGCCGTCCTGGCGGCCCGTCCCCGTCCCATGGAGGGCCGCAGGAGGCGCAGGCTGCGCAGCGCCTGGGAGATGCTGCCCGAGGCCGAGCCCCGCCTGGCCGAGTGGGCACCCTACTTCGAGACGAGCGCGGCCAAGCGGGCCGCCGCCGAGGCGGGCCTGACCCGCACGGTGTCCTCGCGAGACGCGGAGGAGCTCATCTCCGAGGCGGAGCGTTTCGTCACCGCCGTGGAGAACCTGCTCGGCGTGCCGAGCCAGCCCATGCTTCCCGGCCAGGTCCCTCTAGCCGGTTAGAGCCGGAGCGGCCACCCATCCGGGGTCGCCGCCCTGGCTCACCGGCGCCGTCCCCGTACGTCCTCGTGCCCAGGGGTCCTCCCGGCCGGCGCGGGACGTACGGGGACGTTTTTCGCGTGGCCTGCCTCGTGTCGCCTGTCCCGCGCGGCCTGTTTTTCAGGCTCCCCGTCCTCGCGCCACCCGTCCCCGCGCTGCTCGCCTTCGGTCCCTCGTCCTCGCGCCACCCGCCTTCAGGCCGCCCGCCCTCACACTCCTGCCCCCACTCGTCCCCACGCCGTCCGTCCGAGCGGCGTCCGGCCTCACGCCGCCGTGGAGTTCTGGCGGGCGGCGCGGTGACGTAGCAGGAGCATGGCGGCGTCGTCGCCCAGCGGCCTGCCCACGTGGCTGAGCAGGTCGGCGCGGAGGGCGTCCAGCGATCCCTGGGGGTCGTCGCCCTCCAGCAGGTGCGCCCGCTCCAGCAGCGGGTAGAACTCGCCCGCCGCGTCGCGCGCCTCGACGACCCCGTCGGTGTAGAAGAGGACCTGGTCGCCCGGCTCGAACGGGATGTGGTGCGGCTGCGGCTCGCTGGCCTTGAGGGCGCTCATGCCCAGCGGGAGCGCCTCGTCCGGCGGTTCGGCGAACCAGATCCCGCCCTCGGCGTCGAGCACCATGGGCGCCGGATGGCCGCAGTTGATGACGGTGATGGTGGAACCGCCGCTGATCTCGGCCAGCACGGCGGTCACGAACTGCTCGCCGGACAGCTCGCGGGTCAGAGCGTTCTCCAGACGCGCCACGACGCCCTGGAGCGTTCTCTCGTCGTGGGCCGCCTCCCGGAAGGCCCCGAGCACCACGGCGGCCGTCTCCACGGCCTCCAGGCCCTTGCCCTGGACGTCTCCCACGATGATCCGCACCCCGTGCGGGGTGGTGACGACCTCGTACAGGTCGCCGCCGATCCTGGCCTCGGCCGTGGCGGAGGTGTAGGAGACGGCGACGCCGATACCCGGTCCCGCGCGGCGGGGCACCGGGCGCAGCAGCACCCGCTGGGCGGCCTCGGCCACCGAGCGAACGTCGGCGAGCTGGTGCTCGTGGCGCAGCCGCCCGGCGCTGGCCAGCACGCTGGCCACGGTGACGCCGAGGATGGCGACGAGGGTGATGTCGGTGCGGGGCATCCAGAGGATGTCGTTGTAGGCGCCGAGCGCGAAGCACAGCACCAGGGCGACGACGCCGACCACGGTGGTGCGGGCCAGGCCGCACGCCACACTGGCGAAGGCCGGGCCGAGGGCGAGCAGCGGCAGGAGGCCGGACGTGGGGCCCGAGCCGAAGTCGATCAGGGCCACCACGGCCATCACGACGAACGGCAGGAGTTTCAGGGTGTCCTGGGTCTTGCTGGTGCCGATCGAGGTCAGCAGGCGCAGGAAGGCGCGCGTCCTGGTCGATCCCAGCGACGTCATGACGGCGCTGAGGCGGGTTTTCCGGCTGGATCGAGAGTGATCGAGCCGATCATCTCCCGAAGCCATGTCCACCACATCTCGCTAAACGCATGTTTGCCTTTTCCTACCACAGTGGCGGTGGCCCGGGGCGGGACGAAGGACACGTTCTGCCGAGAGAGCAGGAATCTCTGCGGGGTGGGCACGCCGGTTCCGGCGCACCCACGACCGGTCAGGGGTCGTCAGAAGGCCTCGACGGCTCGGCGAGCCTCCGGGTCCAGGACGCCCCAGCTGATGAGCTCCTCGGTGAGCTCGCTGGGGGACTTGTCGTAAATCACGGCGAGGGAGCGGAGGTCCTCCTGGCGGATGGACAGCACCTTGCCGTTGTAGTCGCCACGCTGGCTCTGGATGGTGGCCGCGTAACGGGCGAGCGCGCCCGCCTTCTCCTTGGGGAGCTGGGCGAGACGCTCAAGGTCGATCACAAGCTTCGGTGTCGGGCCCAGGGGGCTGGGAGCGGCACCTCCCGGCAGCAACTCCGAGACCGGCACCCCGTAGAAATCGGCCAGCTCGGCAAGCTTCTGCACGGTGACAGCACGGTCGCCACGCTCGTAGGAGCCGACGACGACCGCCTTCCAGCGCCCGCGGGACTTCTCTTCGACTCCGTGCAGGGACAGGCCCTGCTGGGTGCGAATGGCGCGGAGTCGTGCACCCAGCGACTTGGCGTACTCAGACGGCATGGTGTGGCCCCCCGGCTCTGTTATGTAGTGCTCTCAACTTGATTGTGCTACCTCGCAACTTATGCCCCGTTCACCGGGTTGGCGCCCGGGGTAGGCACCTTCGGTGACCGATGCGTCAGGGTTCACCCGATAACGCCACGAGGTGTGGTTACGGACAGTGACGGTAAAGCTGTGGGCGCCTAAGGTCAAGCTGATTGGAAAAAAGATGTCGAATCCGGTCCGGTGGGGTCCGCCTCAAACGCCGCACTTGTCCTACTTCGCATCGCGAAACCTCCGGTTTTTCCGGGACTTCCGGCGGATTTCCGCCTCTTCTTTGGGATTCTGGGGGGCGTCGTCCCCGGCCGTCGCGACAGGCGTATGATCTTGAAAGACGCGACGGCGGGCGATACCCGGTGCGACGGTCCCGCGCGGCCGGAGGCGGGGATCGGCGTGCCCGCGTGCCGGTCCGGCGGCTCTCCCGCCCCCTCAGGGGCAGGGGGGCGGTCAGCGGGTGCCCTGGTTGAGACGCGAGTGGCGATAGCCGTAGAGGAAGTAGGCGAGCAGGCCGACCGCCATCCAGATCCCGAAGGCGAGCCAGGTGACGCCGGCCAGTCCGGCCATCACGACGAGGCAGAGGACCACACCGAGGATCGGCGTGACGGGGAAGAACGGTGTCCTGAAGCCGCGGGGCAGGTCGGGGCGGGTGCGGCGCAGGACGAGCACGCCCGCGTTGACGATCGCGAAGGCGAACAGGGTGCCGATGCTGGTCGCCTCGGCGAGCTGGCCCAGCGGGATGAGCCCGGCGAGCACGGAGACGAAGGCGGCCACGATGAGGGTGTTGGCGACCGGCACCCGGCGGCGCGGGCTCACCCTCTCGAAGATCTTCGGAATCAGGCCGTCGCGCGCCATGGCGAACAGGATGCGCGTCTGGCCGTACAGCACGGTCAGGACCACGCTCGCGATGGCGATGGCCGCGCCGAAGGAGATGACGAGACCGGGCCAGGTGGCGCCCGCGGCCTGTTTCGCGATCACGGCGAGGCCCGCCTCGGTGCTCTCCGGGTCGAACTCCCGCCACGGCATGGCGCCGACGGCGGCCAGCGCCACCAGGACGTAGACGAGCGTGACGACACCGAGGGACAGCATGATCGCCAGGGGGAGGTCGCGCCTGGGGTTCCTGGCCTCCTCCCCGGCGGTGGAGGCCGCGTCGAAGCCGATGTAGGAGAAGAACACCTGCGAGGCGGCGGCGGTGACGCCGGCGATCCCCATCGGGGCGAACGGCGCCAGGTTGCCCGAGTCGAACGCGGTGAACGCCACGGCGCAGAAGAACGCCAGCACCACGACCTTGACGACGACGAAGACGGCGTTGGCGCCCGCGCTCTCCGAGGCGCCGCGCAGCAGCAGCCAGGTGGCGAGCAGGACGATCAGGATCGCGGTCAGGTTGACCACACCGCCCCGGTCGCCGGGGGAGTGCACGAGGGCCGCGGGGAACGTCCAGCCGAGCAGGTCCCGCAGGAAGACGTTCAGGTACTCGCCCCAGCCGACCGCCACGGCCGCCACCGAGACGGCGTACTCCAGCATCAGGCACCAGCCGCACACCCACGCCACCAGCTCGCCCAGGGTGGCGTACGCGTACGAGTACGACGATCCGGAGACGGGGATCGTGCCGGCCAGTTCCGCGTACGACAGCGCGGAGAACAGGGCGGTGACCGCGGCGAGCAGGAAGGCGGCCAGCACCGCGGGGCCCGCCTTGGGCACGGCCTGGCCGAGGATCACGAAGATGCCGGTGCCGAGGGTGGCGCCGACGCTGAACAGGGTCAGCTGCCACAGGGTCATGCTCCTGCGCAGCTCGCCGCCCTCGCCGCGGCCGCCCTCGGCGACGATCTCCTCGGCGGGCTTGGTGCGGAACAGCCGGCGCGTCAGCGAAGCCATCCGTTCTCCCCCTCCACTGTGGCCCGTGTGGTGATGGCCCGCCCTGCCGGGAGGACGGACCAGACCTGTTTCCCGGGACATCTTCCGGCAGGCCTTTCGGGAGGTCTTCCGGGAGATCTTCGGGGAGACGCGGGCCCTCCGGGAGGAGGGGGTCTTCCGCGCGCGTCGCGCGGGACCCCGCGTTCCGGACGGCGAACGGGAGAGCGGCAGGGGAGCAGGGGAGGGGTCAGATCCCGTCGCGTTCGAGCGGGCAGCTCATGCAGCGCGGGCCGCCCCGGCCCCGGCCGAGCTCGCTGCCCCGGATCGTGATGACCTCGATCCCGTTCTCGCGCAGGTGGTTGTTGGTGGTGGTGTTGCGCTCGTAGGCCACCACCACCCCGGGACGCAGGGCCAGCACGTTGCAGCCGTCGTCCCACTGCTCCCGCTCGGAGGCGTACACGTCCTGCGTCGCGCTGAGGACCTTGATGTCGTCCAGCCCGATCGCCCGCGCGATGGCCCGGTGCATGTCCTCGGGGGGATGGTCGGTGATCTTGAGTTCCTTCTCGTTGTCGCCGGGCTCGACCGTGTAGGAGGGCAGCATGCCCAGCCCGGCGAACTTGGTGAAGACGCCGACGTCCACGTTGGTCATGACCGTGTCCAGGTGCATGAAGGCCCGTGCCTTCGGCATGTCCAGCGCGACGATCCTCGTCGCCGCCCCCCGCTTGAACAGGCTGCGCGCGAGCATCTCGACGGCCTGGGGCTGCGTGCGCTCGCTGATCCCCACCAGCACCGCGCCCCGGCCGATGACGAGCACGTCGCCGCCCTCGATGGTGGCGGGCGCCGCGGGGATGCCGGGCATCCAGACGTTGTAGCCGCCCTCGTCCGGCCGGTCGTATCCGGGCGCGAAGGCCGGGTGGTAGCGGTAGATCGCCTCCATGTTGACGGTCTCGCGGCGGCGGGCCTTCTTCCTCATCGCGTTGATCGAGACGCCGTCGTAGATCCAGCAGGAGGTGTCGCGGGTGAACAGGTGGTTGGGCAGCGGGGGCAGGACGAAGTCGTCCGGCTTGAGCGTGTGGAAGGCGAGGCTCTTGGGGTCGGTGCCCATGTCCACCAGCTCGCGCTTGGTGATGCCGCCGGTGAGATAGCGCTGGAGCACGACGGAGTCCATCGAGTCCAGCGCGTTGCGGATCGCGTCGACGGCCATCGGGCCGAAGTAGCGCTCGTCGGCGACGCCGTCCAGGATGTGCTTGCGCGCCTCGGGGATCTCGACCGTCTCGCGGAGCAGGTCGGAGAGCATGTAGACGGTGACGCCCTGGTCGACCAGGAGCTCCTGCCACTCCTCGTGCTCCTCCACGGCGCGCTGCACCCACAGCACGTCGTCGAAGAGGAAGTCGTCCTTGTTCGACGGCGTGAGCCGTTTCAGGGCGAGTTCCGGCCTGTGCAGCAGGACCTGGTGGAGCCGGCCGACCTCGGAGTCGACGTGAAAGGCCATTTCTCTTCCTTCGCGGCTGGAACGGCTGGTGCGGCGGTGCGGCGGGTGTGGCTTGCGCTTTCGGTGCTCCTGGTGCTCCTGGTGCTCCTGGTGCTCCTGGTGCTCCTGGGCCTCTGGTGACGGGCGCGGCCGGCGGCGGGGCCGCCGGGAGGCGCCGGGAGGCGACCGGAAAGCCGTCGGGCCGGCCACGCCCGGGGCGTGATCGTCGTGCTTCGCTCGGTACGGATGTTCGGTGCGGATGTAAAGCGCATACCCGAAGAACCAAGGGGAAGTCAGCGAAGATCGTGATATTCATTCACTTTTGAGAAGATTGCTGGGCAGGATCTTCGGCGTCCGCGGAGCGGACCCCCTGTTCGGGCGAGCCTTCGCCCGGCTGGTACCGTGAAGGCGTTGACTTCCTTTAAGACCCGTCCCGTGAGGCGGGGAAGGTGGTGTCTCTCCTTGGCCGAGGCCATTTCGCGTCCGCTCCCGCATGCGCAGGGCAACGCCCACGCCGTTCTGGAGGGGCCCGACATCAACCGGGCCCTCGTCCGCATCTCCCACGAGATCCTTGAGCGCACCAAGGGCGGCGAGAACGTCCTTCTCCTGGGCATCCCCACCCGCGGCGTCCACCTGGCCCGCCGCCTGGCCGCCCACATCAAGCAGTTCGAGGACCGAGCGGTGCCCGTCGGCTCCCTCGACGTCACGATGTACCGCGACGACCTCCGGCTGCGTCCCGCCCGCGCGCTGGGCCGCACCGAGCTGCCCGCCGACGGCATCGACGGCAGGGTGGTCGTCCTCGTCGACGACGTCCTCTACTCGGGCCGCACCGTCCGCGCCGCCCTCGACGCCCTCAACGACCTGGGCCGCCCGCAGGCCGTGCAGCTCGCCACCCTGGTCGACCGGGGGCACCGCGAGCTGCCCATCCGCCCCGACTACGTGGGCAAGAACCTGCCGACCTCCAAGTCGGAGAGCGTCAAGGTCTACCTGGAGGAGAACGACGGCCGCGACGCGGTCCTGCTGCTGAAGGAGGAGGACCGGTGAAGCGACACCTCATCTCCGCGGCCGACCTGACCCGCGACGACGCCCTGCTCATCCTGGACACCGCCGACGAGCTGGCGAAGATCTCGGAACGTTCCATCAAGAAGCTCCCCACCCTGCGGGGCCGCACGGTGGTGAACCTCTTCTTCGAGGACTCCACCCGGACCAGGATCTCCTTCGAGGCCGCCGCCAAGCGCCTGTCGGCCGACGTCATCAACTTCTCCGCCAAGGGCTCCAGCGTCTCCAAGGGCGAGTCGCTCAAGGACACCGCGCTCACCCTGGAGGCGATGGGCGCCGACGCCGTCGTGATCCGCCACGGCGCCTCGGGCGCGCCGCACCGGCTGGCCGGCTGGGTGCGCGGCAGCGTCGTCAACGCCGGCGACGGCACCCACGAGCACCCCACCCAGGCACTGCTCGACGCCTTCACCATGCGCCGCCGCCTGGGCCCGCTGGACGGCAGGAAGATCACCATCGTCGGCGACGTGCTGCACAGCCGGGTGGCCCGCTCCAACGTGCTGCTGCTGGCCACGCTCGGCGCCGAGGTGACCCTGGTCGCCCCGCCGACCCTGTTCCCTGTCCAGGTCGACTCCTGGCCGTGCGAGGTCTCGTACGACCTCGACGCGGTGCTGCCCAAGTCCGACGTGGTGATGATGCTGCGCGTGCAGCGCGAGCGCATGAACGCGGCGTTCTTCCCCACCGAGCGGGAGTACAGCCGCCGCTACGGGCTCGACCGCGACCGCGTCGCCAAGATGCCCGACCACGCCATCGTGATGCACCCCGGCCCGATGAACCGGGGCATGGAGATCGCGGCCGAGGTGGCCGACTCGCCGCGCTCGACGATCGTCGAGCAGGTCGCCAACGGTGTGACCGCACGCATGGCCGTCCTTTACCTGCTGCTGGGCGGCGCCGACCTCGGGGGAGAGATCTGATGAACGACCGCATCGGGGCCACGCGTGACGGCATCGTCATCAGGGGCGCCAGGATCCTCGGCGGCGAGCCGGCCGACATCCTGATCCGCGACGGCCTCCTGGTGGAGATCGGCCGGGGGCTGACCGGGGGCGAGATCGTCGAGGCCGAGGGGCTGATCGCCCTGCCCGGCCTGGTCGACCTGCACACCCACCTGCGCGAGCCCGGCCGGGAGGACGCCGAGACCGTCGACACCGGCACCCGCGCCGCCGCCCTCGGCGGCTACACCGCCGTGCACGCCATGGCCAACACCGAGCCGGTCGCCGACACCGCGGGCGTCGTCGAGCAGGTCTGGCGCCTGGGCCAGGAGGCGGGCCACTGCGACGTGCAGCCCGTCGGCGCCGTCACCGTCGGCCTGGGCGGCGAGCGCCTCGCCGAGCTCGGCGCGATGGCCGACTCCGCCGCGCGGGTCCGGGTCTTCTCCGACGACGGCAAGTGCGTCTCCGACGCGGTGCTCATGCGCCGCGCCCTGGAGTACGTCAAGGCGTTCGACGGTGTCGTCGCCCAGCACGCCCAGGAGCCGCGCCTCACCGCGGGCGCGCAGATGAACGAGGGCGCGGTCTCCGGCAGGCTGGGTCTGACCGGGTGGCCCGCGGTCGCCGAGGAGGCGATCATCGCCCGCGACTGCCTGCTCGCCGCCCACGTCGGCTCGCGCCTGCACATCTGCCACGTCTCCACGGCCGGTTCCGTGGAGATCATCCGCTGGGCCAAGTCCAAGGGCTGGGACGTCACCGCCGAGGTGACCCCGCACCACCTGCTCCTCACCGACGACCTGGTCGAGGAGTCCCCGGTCGGCTCCTACAACCCGATCTACAAGGTGAACCCGCCGCTGCGCACCCGCGCGGACGTCGAGGCGCTGCGCGAGGCCCTGGCCGACGGCACGATCGACTGCGTGGCCACCGACCACGCCCCGCACCCGGTCGAGGACAAGGAGACCGAGTGGGCCGCCGCGGCGATGGGCATGATCGGCCTGGAGACGGCGCTGGCCGTGGTCCAGGAGGCGATGGTCGACACGGGGCTGCTCGACTGGGCCGGTGTCGCCGAGCGTATGTCCCTCGCCCCGGCCAGGATCGGCAGGCTCCAGGGTCACGGGCAGCCGATCGAGGCCGGGGCCCCGGCCAACATCACCCTCTACGACCCGTCGGTGCGTGCCGCGGTCGACCCCGCGGGTTACGCTTCCAAGAGCCGCAACACGCCCTACGAGGGCCTGACGCTGCCCGGCCGCGTCGTGGCGACCTTCCTGCGCGGCAGACCGACCGTCCTGGACGGAAAGCTCACGTGAGGGCACCCGTCCGCCGCCCCCGGACCGCCGCGATCCTCGCGGCCTCCGGGGCCTTCGCGGGACGCGGGTGTGTCCCGCTCGACGGGGGCACAGCGACCCAACATGCCGGATATTTCATACTTTGCGGAGCTGTAACCGAGATGATCGGGGTGTGTGAGTGACCGCAGTGCTAGTGCTGGAAGACGGCCGCGTCTTCCGCGGGACCCCCTACGGCGCCGAGGGCGAGACCTTCGGCGAGATGGTCTTCAACACCGGGATGACCGGATACCAGGAGACGCTGACCGACCCGTCGTACCACCGCCAGATCGTCGCGATGACCGCGCCCCACATCGGGAACACCGGGGTCAACGACGAGGATCCGGAGTCGTCGCGGGTGTGGGTCGCCGGATACGTGGTCCGCGAGCCCGCCAGGACGGCCTCCAGCTGGCGCTCCAACCGTTCCCTGGACGACTACCTCAAGGAGCAGGGCGTCGTCGGCATCGCCATCACCGGCACCCGCGCCCTCACCCGCCACCTGCGTGAGCGGGGGGCGATGCGGGCCGGGGTCTTCTCCGGCAAGGCCCTGGCGCCGGTCGAGGAGCTGCTGGAGCGGGTGCTGGGCAGCCCCGCGATGGAGGGCGCCGACCTGGCGGGGGCGGTCTCCACCCCCAAGCCGTACGTCGTGCCCGCGATCGGTCCCAAGCGGTTCACCGTGGCCGCCGTCGACCTCGGCATCAAGGCGATGACGCCGCACCGGATGGCCGAGCGCGGCTGCGAGGTGCACGTGCTGCCCGCCTCCGTCACCGCCGGGGAGATCCTCGCGCTCGGCCCCGACGGGGTGTTCTTCTCCAACGGCCCCGGCGACCCCGCCACCGCCGACGGCCCGGTCGAGGCGCTTCGCGGCGTCCTCGACGCGGGCGTGCCGTTCTTCGGCATCTGCTTCGGCAACCAGCTCTTCGGGCGGGCCCTGGGGCTGGGCACCTACAAGCTGCGCTACGGCCACCGGGGCGTCAACCAGCCGGTGCAGCACCGGGGCACCGGCAAGGTGGAGATCTCCGCGCACAACCACGGCTTCGCGGTGCGGGCGCCCCTGGAGGGCGCGTTCGACACGCCGTACGGACCGGCGGAGGTCAGCCACGTCAACCTCAACGACGACTGCGTCGAGGGGCTGCGGCTGCTGGAGCGCCCGGCGTTCAGCGTCCAGTACCACCCCGAGGCCGCGGCGGGCCCGCACGACTCGGCCGGCCTGTTCGACGACTTCTGCGCGTTGATGGCGGGCGAGCGGGGAACGGCCGGTGGGGTGAGCGCTGACACCGGCGCGACCACGAGCGCGACCACAAGCACGGAAGGAAGCAAGGGTGCCTAAGCGCACGGACATCCAGTCGATCATGGTGATCGGCTCAGGGCCGATCGTGATCGGCCAGGCCTGCGAGTTCGACTACTCGGGCACCCAGGCCTGCCGCGTGCTGCGCGCCGAGGGCTTCCGCGTGATCCTCGTCAACAGCAACCCGGCGACGATCATGACCGACCCCGAGTTCGCCGACGCCACCTACGTCGAGCCCATCACCCCCGACATCGTCGAGAAGATCATCGCCAAGGAGCGGCCCGACGCGCTGCTGCCCACCCTGGGCGGGCAGACCGCGCTCAACACCGCGATCTCCCTGTACGAGGCCGGGGTCCTGGAGCGCTACGAGGTCGAGCTGATCGGCGCCGACGTCGACGCCATCCAGGCGGGCGAGAACCGCGAGCTGTTCAAGGGCATCGTGGCCAAGGTCGCCGCCGAGCGCGGCCTCAACGCCGAGTCGGCGCGCTCGTTCGTCTGCCACACCATGGACGAGTGCCTGGCCGCCGCCGGCGAGCTGGGCTACCCGCTGGTGGTGCGCCCCTCCTTCACCATGGGCGGGGTCGGCTCGGGCTTCGCGCACGACGAGGAGGGACTGCGCCGCATCGCCGGGGCGGGCCTCGACGCCTCGCCGACCACCGAGGTGCTCCTGGAGGAGTCCATCCTCGGCTGGAAGGAGTACGAGCTGGAGGTCATGCGCGACCGGGCCGACAACGTGGTGATCGTCTGCTCGATCGAGAACATCGACCCGATGGGCGTGCACACCGGCGACAGCGTCACCGTGGCCCCCGCGCTGACGCTGACCGATCGCGAGTACCAGAACATGCGCGACGTGGCCATCGCGGTCATCCGCGAGGTCGGCGTCGACACCGGCGGCTGCAACATCCAGTTCGCCGTCGACCCGCGCACCGGCCGCATGGTCGTCATCGAGATGAACCCCCGCGTCTCGCGCTCCTCGGCGCTCGCGTCCAAGGCCACCGGCTTCCCGATCGCGAAGATCGCCGCCAAGCTGGCCATCGGCTACACCCTGGACGAGATCCCCAACGACATCACCAAGGAGACCCCGGCGTCGTTCGAGCCCTCGCTGGACTACATCGTGGTCAAGGTGCCGAGGTTCGCGTTCGAGAAGTTCACCGGGGCCGACCAGACCCTCACCACCCACATGAAGTCGGTGGGCGAGGCGATGGCGATCGGCAGGTCCTTCCCCGAGGCCCTGCAGAAGGCGCTGCGCTCGCTGGAGAAGAAGGGCGCCTCCTTCACCTGGGCCGGGGAGCCGGGCGTCAAGGACGAGCTCCTGGCCGCCTGCCGGGTCCCGCACGACGGGCGGCTGTTCACCATGCAGCAGGCCATCCGCGCCGGGGCCACGATCGGGGAGCTGTCCGAGGCCACCTCCGTCGACCCCTGGTTCCTCGACCAGCTCATCGAGATCGACGAGGTGGCCGCCGAGCTGCGCGACGCGCCGCAGCTCACCGCCGAGGTGCTGACCCGGGTCAAGCGTTACGGCTTCAGCGACGCGCAGATCGCCGAGCTGCGCGACATGACCGAGCCGAGGGTGCGCGACCTGCGCCACGCGCTCGGCGTCCGCCCGGTCTACAACACCGTCGACACCTGCGCCGCCGAGTTCGCCGCCCAGACCCCCTACCTGTACTCCACCTACGACGAGGAGACCGAGGTCCCCTACGGGGAGCGTCCCAAGGTCCTCATCCTCGGCTCGGGGCCCAACCGGATCGGCCAGGGCATCGAGTTCGACTACGCGTGCGTGCACGCCTCCTTCGAGCTGTCGGCCGCCGGGTACGAGACCGTCATGGTCAACTGCAACCCCGAGACGGTCTCCACCGACTACGACACCTCCGACCGCCTCTACTTCGAGCCGCTCACCCTGGAGGACGTCCTGGAGGTCGTCCACGCCGAGCAGCAGACCGGTCCCGTGGTGGGCGTCATCGTCCAGCTCGGCGGCCAGACCCCGCTCGGCCTGGCCCAGTCGCTCAAGGACGCGGGCGTCCCCATCGTCGGCACCTCGCCCGAGTCGATCCACCTCGCCGAGGAGCGCGGCGCGTTCGGCAGGGTCCTCGCCGAGGCGGGCCTGCCCGCGCCCAAGCACGGCGTCGCGGTGACCGAGGACGAGGCGCTGGCCATCGCCGCGGAGATCGGCTACCCGGTGCTGGTGCGACCCTCCTACGTGCTGGGCGGCGCCGGGATGGCCATCGTCTACGACGACGACACCCTGGCCGCCTACATGGCCAAGGCGGGCGCGGCGAGCGACCATCCGGTGCTGGTGGACAAGTTCCTCGACGAGGCCGTGGAGATCGACGTCGACGCCCTGTTCGACGGCGAGGAGCTCTACCTCGGCGGCGTGATGGAGCACATCGAGGAGGCCGGCATCCACTCCGGCGACTCGGCGTGCTCGCTGCCGCCGATGACGCTGGGCGGCTACGACATCAAGCGCATCCGCGCCGCCACCGAGGCCATCGCCAGGGGAGTGGGCGTGCGCGGCCTGCTCAACGTGCAGTACGCCATGTCGGCCAACATCCTGTACGTGCTGGAGGCCAACCCCCGCGCCAGCCGTACGGTCCCGTTCGTCTCCAAGGCCACGGCGGTGCCGCTGGCCAAGGCGGCGGCCAGGGTGATGATGGGCGCCACGGTGGCGGACCTGCGCGCCGAGGGCCTGCTGCCCGCGACCGGCGACGGCGGCACCATGCCGCTGGACGCGCCCATCGCGGTCAAGGAGGCCGTGCTGCCGTTCAACCGCTTCCGCGGCGTGGACATCGTGCTCAGCCCCGAGATGCGCTCCACCGGCGAGGTGATGGGCATCGACGAGTTCTTCGGCACCGCCTACGCCAAGTCGCAGGCCGCCGCGTACGGCTCGCTGCCCACCAAGGGGCGGGCGTTCGTCTCGGTGGCCAACCGCGACAAACGCGCGATGATCTTCCCGGTGAAGGCCCTCGCCGACCTCGGGTTCGAGATCCTCGCCACCGAGGGCACCGCCGAAGTACTGCGCCGCAACGGCGTCCGTGCCAAGATCGTGCGCAAGCACAGCGAGGGGACCGGCCCCGAGGGCGAGCAGACCATCGTCCGGCGCATCCTGGACGGGGAGGTGGACCTCATCGTCAACACCCCGTTCGGCAGTCCCGGCCAGTCGGGGCCGCGCCTGGACGGCTACGAGATCCGCACCGCCGCCGTGCTGCGCGCCATCCCCTGCATCACCACCGTCCAGGGACTCGCCGCGGCCGTACAGGGCATCCAGGCGATCGTCCGCGGCGACATCGGCGTACGGTCCCTCCAGGAGCACGCGAAGCGTTTGCGGAGCGGCTGAGGAGCGGGGCCGGTGCCTTAGCGGAGGTGAGGGAGACGCCTGTTACTCCGGTGCAGGTGACCGGCACGGTGCTGACGACGCGCCGCGTCGACGCCTACCATGCGCTGACCGTGGTGGCGCCCGGCATCGCCGAGCGCTTCCGGCCCGGCCACTTCGTCGGGGTGGCCGTCGGAGGGGCGCGGACGTCGATGCTGACGCGCCGCGCCTTCTTCGTCCACGACGTCAAGCCCGACTACGGAGGCACGGTCGAGTTCGTCTTCTCCGTGCGGGGTCCGGGCACGGCCTGGCTGGCCGAGCGCCGCGCCCGCGACACCCTCGACCTGGTGGGGCCGCTCGGCCGCCCGTTCCCGCTGCCCAGAGACCCGGTGACCTGCGTCCTGGTCGGCGCCGAGCACGGCTCGGCGACGCTGTTCACCGTGGCCGACGCCCTCCAGGGACGCGGCTGCCGCGTCGACTTCGTCCTCGGCGGGGTCTCCGCCGACCGGGTGTTCGGCGCCCTGCGCGCCAGGAGGATGGGGGAGACCACCACGCTGACCACCGAGGACGGCTCCCTGGGCATGCGCGGCCGGGTGACCGACGTGCTGCCGGGGGTGATCGCCGACGTGCGGGCCGACGCCGTCTACGCCTGCGGCCCGATGCCGATGCTGCGCGGCGTCACCGCGGTGGCGGTCGAGTTCGACATCCCCGTCCAGGTGGCCGTCGAGGAGGGGATGGCGTGCGGGATCGGCGTGTGCATGACGTGCGTGCTCCCGGTCATCGGCGACGACGGTGTAACCCGGATGGTGCGCTCGTGCGTCGAAGGACCGGTCTTCAGGGGCGAGCGCGTCCGCTTCGACGACGTCGGGACGATCCCGTTCGACGCGCTGGGAGCGCCCGGTGGGGGAACGCGGAATGCCGGTTGACATGCGGACGTACCTGGGGCACGTGGAGCTGGTCAACCCCGTCACCACAGCCGCCGGATGCGCGGCGTCGGGCTCGGAGCTGGCCCAGTTCTTCGACCTCGCCAGGATCGGCGCGCTGACCACCCGGTCGATCACGATGGCCCCCAGGGCGGGCCGCCCGACCCCCAGGATGGCCGAGACGCCCTCGGGGATGCTCAACGCCGTCGGGCTCCAGGGGCCGGGCGTGGACGCCTTCCTGGAGCGCGAGCTGCCCTGGCTCGCCCAGCGGGGCGTGCGGACCGTGGTGTCCATCGGCGGCGGCACCGTGGCCGAGTACACCGCGCTGGCCCGCAGGCTCACCGACGCGCCCGGGGTCACCGCGGTGGAGGTGAACCTGTCCTGTCCCAACATCGAGGACCGGGGCCGGGTCTTCGCCCGTGACGGCGCGGCCTCCGCCGAGGTGATCGCCTCGGTGCGCTCGGTCATGCGCTACGACGTGCCCGTGGTGGCCAAGCTCTCCCCGGACGTCGTGGACATCGTGAGCGTCGCCCGCGCGTGCGTGGACGGCGGCGCCGACGCGCTCTCGATGATCAACAACCCGCTCGGCATGAGCATCGACACCGAGGCCATGCGCCCCGCGCTCGCGGCCGTCACCGGCGGACTGTCGGGACCGGCCATCCGGCCGCTCGCCGTACGCTGCGTGTGGCAGGTCCACGCGGCCCTGCCCAGCGTGCCCATCATCGGCATGGGCGGCGTGCTGACCGGCAGGGACGCCTTCGAGCTCATCCTCGCCGGCGCCTGCGTCGTCGCCGTGGGGACGGCGCTGTTCCACGACCCCTACGCCTGCCTGCGCATCCTCCGCGAGCTGGAGGAGCTCCTGGCGGCCCGGGGGTTCCACCGGCTGGCCG
The DNA here is from genome assembly GCF_042428775.1 of Streptosporangium vulgare. Classification (NCBI taxonomy): domain Bacteria; kingdom Bacillati; phylum Actinomycetota; class Actinomycetes; order Streptosporangiales; family Streptosporangiaceae; genus Streptosporangium; species Streptosporangium vulgare. The sequence goes on from NZ_JBHMBS010000001.1 coordinate 450,554, forward strand.
ACGCGGTCGGACTGGCCCACCGCCCGCCGGGGGCGTCCTCCCGGCACCGGATAGATCTTGAGGAGAGTTCCCTGTGACGCCCGCACCCATCGCCGTCGCCCTGGACGCGCCAGACCTCGAGACCGCGGCCCACTGGGCGAGCCTGGTGACCCCGCACGTCACCACCGTCAAGGTCGGGCTGGAACTCTATCTCCGCTACGGCCCGGACGTGATCGCCTCCGTCCGCGGCGCCAGCGGGGTGCGGGTCTTCCTGGACCTGAAGCTCCACGACATCCCCAACACCGTCGCGGGCGCAGCCAGGGCCGTGGCCCGCCTCAAGCCCGCGATCCTGACCGTGCACGCCACCGGCGGCCCCGCGATGATCCGGGCGGCCGTGGAGGCCATGCCCAACACCCAGATCGCGGCGGTGACGTTGCTCACCTCGCTCTCGGAGGCCGACCTGGAGCAGGTGGGTGTCAGCGGGCCCCCGGAGGACGCCGTACGCCGCCTGTCGGCACTGGCCGTCGCCGCGGGCGCCCAGGCCCTCGTCTGCTCGCCGCGCGAGGTCGCCGCGGTGCGCGCCGAGGTCGGACCCGGCATCACCCTCATCACCCCCGGCGTCCGCCCGGCCGGCGCCGCGAGCCAGGACCAGGCAAGAGTAGCGACTCCCGAGCAGGCGCTGGCCGACGGGGCCGACCTTCTCGTGATCGGCCGCCCGATCACCGGCTCCGCCGACCCGGGCGCGACGGCCGCGGGCATCGCCGCCGCCCTCCGGCGCGTCTCCGCCGCCACGGGACGCGGCGCGTGACACGGTCCGGGAAGCCCTCGGGCGTCGAGCCCGGCCCGGCCCGCCCGGCCTGTGTCACGCGCCGGGCGCTGCGGGTGACGCGGCCCGGAGAGCCGCGAGGTGACGTGGCCCGGGGACCCGCCGGGCGTCGCGCGTGACGCGGCCCGGAAACCGCCGGGCGCCGTTGGGCGGCGTGGTCCGGAGACTCGTTGCGTGTCCCGGGTGGGGCGGTTCGGAAATCCGCCGTGCGGTGTGGGTGGCGTGTCCGGAAACCCGTCGTGCGGTGTGGGTGGCGTGTCCGGAAACCCGTCGTGCGGCGTGAGGGGCGTGTCCGGAAATCCGTCGTGCGTCACCCGTGACGCGCCGGGGACCCGTTGCGCGTCACGGGTGGCACGGTCCCGGAAGCCGTCGGCGGTGTGGACGGCACGGTCCGGAGACCCTCGGGCGTCGCGGGTGGGGTAACGCCGGGGAGCACCCGGTTTCGCGTGTGAGGGGACCCTGGGGACCGCCGGGCGTCGCGGGTGGGACAACCCCTGAAAACTCGGCGTCGAGGGCAGTTTCGTCGACGTAGAGCGACGCGGCGAGCACGCAAAGTCACGAAGTAGATTTTCTAGGGGGATAAAGTGGCCTTGACGTTGCTTGAAGCGCCATGACCAGCTAGTTTCCCATCCCGTCCGAGTACATCGACAGGAAATTCGAGGTGACCCGGCGTGGCTCTTCCTCCCCTTACCCCTGAGCAGCGCGCCGCAGCCCTAGAGAAGGCTGCCAAGGCCCGCCGAGAGCGTGCCGAGGTGAAGAACCGCCTGAAGCACGGTGCGGTCTCTCTGGCTGAGGTGCTCAAAGACGGGCAGGCCGACGACGTCATCGGCAAGATGAAGGTTTCGGCCCTTCTCGAGTCGCTTCCCGGCGTGGGCAAGGTCCGCGCCAAGCAGCTCATGGAGCGGCTTGGAATCGCAGAGTCCCGCCGCGTGCGGGGCCTGGGTACGAACCAGCGAGCTTCGCTCGAGCGTGAGTTCGGCGGGGCCGAGAGCTAGTCTCGGTTCATACGACCACGCTCGCCCCGCATGGGGGACGGCATCACGGGGGGTTTGGAGTGACCGGAACGTCGTGGTCCGACGAGAGTCGGACTCCGGAGGCAACCGCCGAGGGCGGGGCCGGTCGCTTCACATCCCCAGCCGGAGGTCCGGAGGGGGCGCGAGCCTTCCCCGGCCTCTCGGCCGGTAAGCGCCTGACGGTCCTGTCCGGGCCGTCGGGCGTAGGCAAGTCCACGGTCGTCGCCGAGCTTCGGCGGGCACACCCCGAGGTGTGGCTGTCGGTCTCGGTGACCACCAGGAAACCCCGCCCCGGGGAGACCCACGGGGTCGAGTACTTCTTCGTCGACGACGAGGAGTTCGACCGCCTCGCCGCCTCGGGTGAGCTGCTGGAATGGGCCGAGTTCGCCGGCAACCGGTACGGAACCCCGCGCGGCCCCGTGCTCGAGAAGCTCGACGCCGGGGTGCCCACGCTGCTGGAGATCGACCTCCAGGGCGCCAGGCAGGTCCGCGCGACCATGCCCGAGGCGCTGCTGGTCTTCCTCGCCCCCCCGACCTGGGGAGAGCTGGAGAAGCGGCTGCGCGGCCGCGGCACCGAGCCCGAGGACGTCATCGCCCGCCGCCTGGCGGCCGGCCGGATCGAGATGGCGGCCGAGCAGGAGTTCGACCTGACACTCGTCAACACGTCCGTCCAGGGCGTATGCCATCGGCTGATAGCCTTATTGGCTGATGCTCCCGAGGATTCGCGCCTCGGACGTTCACCTAGCTAGGGGAAATCACACGTGGCAACCAGCGCCGCCTACTCCGAAGGCATCACCAACCCGTCGATCGACGCCCTGCTCGACATCGTCGACAGCAAGTACAGTCTCGTGATCTTCGGCTCCAAGCGGGCGCGTCAGATCAACGCCTACTACTCCCAGCTCGGCGAGGGCCTGCTCGAGTACGTCGGCCCGCTCGTCGAGACCCACGCGCAGGAGAAGCCGCTGTCCATCGCGCTGCGCGAGGTCAGCGAGGGCCTGCTCACCTCCGAGCCGATCGAGGGCTGAACCACCTCGTGCGGACCCCAGAAGAAGCCGGGTCCCCCGGCAGACCCAGGGTCGTCCTCGGTGTGAGCGCGGGCATCGCCGCCTACAAGGCGTGCGAGCTGCTGCGCCTGTTCACCGAGTCGGGCCACGACGTGCGCGTGGTCCCGACCAGGGAGGCGCTCCGCTTCGTCGGCGAGCCGACCTGGGCCGCGCTGTCCGGCAACCCGGTCACGACCGACGTCTGGGAGTCCGTGCACGAGGTGCCGCACGTCCGCATCGGGCAGGGCGCCGACCTGGTGGTCGTCGCGCCGGCCACCGCCGACGTGCTCGCCAAGGCCGCCCACGGGCTCGCGGGCGACCTGCTGACCAACACCCTGCTCACCGCGCGCTGCCCGGTGGTGTTCGCCCCGGCGATGCACACCGAGATGTGGGAGCACCCCGCGACCCGCGCCAACGTGGCCACGCTCCGCGAGCGCGGCTCGATCGTCGTCGACCCCGCCGTGGGCCGCCTGACCGGCGCCGACACCGGCCCCGGACGGCTGCCGGACCCGAAGGAGATCTTCGAGGTCTGCCGCCGTGTCATCGCCGGACGTCCCGCCGATCTGGCGGGGCGCCGCCTGGTGATCTCCGCCGGGGGCACCCGCGAGGCCATCGACCCGGTCCGCTTCATCGGCAACCGCTCCTCGGGCCTGCAGGGCTACGCGCTGGCCCGCACGGCCGTCGCCCGCGGGGCCGAGGTCACCCTGGTGGCCGCCAACGTCGGCCTGCCCGACCCGGCGGGTGCGAGGGTCGTCAGGGTCGAGTCGGCCCTGGAGCTGCGCGCCGCCGTGCTCGACGCGGTGGAGGGCGCCGACGCCGTGGTCATGGCCGCCGCCGTCGCCGACTTCCGGCCCTCGGCGCGGAGCGGATCGAAGATCAAGAAGACCGCCGACGAGCCTGACGCCATCCATCTCGTGAAAAATCCCGACATCCTGGCTGAGCTGGGCGAGCGGCGCCGCGAGGGCCTCAAGCCGTACCCGCGGGTGATCGCGGGATTCGCGGCCGAGACCGACGACGTGCTCGCCAACGGGCGGGCCAAGCTCGCCCGCAAGGGCTGTGACCTGCTCGTCGTCAACCAGGTCGGCGACGGCCTCGCCTTCGGCACGCCCGACAACGCGGCCGTGGTCCTGGTCGCGGGCGGGGAGCAGGTCGAGATCCCCCGCGGCCCCAAGGAGGCCCTCGCCGACACGGTCTGGGATCTCGTCGCCGCGCGTCTGGCCTGACCGCTCGGCGTAGATCGTCTCCCGGCGGATCCCGGCCGCTCACCGTCGGCCGTCCCCCGCGGATCCTGCCCACCTGCTGTAGACGGGCCACCGGCTCCCCGGCGGATCCCGGACATGTGCCGTAGACCGATTTCCGATGGATCCCGGCTCTTGCCGTCGGCCACCTCCCGGCGGATACTGCGTCCGAGATGACCTGCGTTGTCGCGGCTGGGAGGGGTTTCGATCATGCCGGTCGCCGCCGCCGTCAGGGCTCGATGCCGGGCGCTGCTCCCTCCGGGGGAGGAGATCCACTACGTCCTGCCCGCGCTGTCGGTGGGCACCCCTGTGATGGCGACCTTCCTCATCGTGGTCACCGACCGCACCATCTGCGTGATGTCCACCAAGTTCTTCGACCGCGACGCGCCGACCTCGGTGTACGCCACCCACTCCCGGCGCACCCGGCTCGGCCCGCTGGAGTTCTCCGCGGGCGCGGCCATCGAGCTCGGCGGCATGGTGTTCGAGATCGACGAGGAGTACGCCGCGGTGGTCGCCGCCGCCGACGCCGAGATCTTCGCCCCGGAGACGCTTCCTCCCGACCCGCTGCCCGATCTGTGAGCCGGACACCGCTCCGGCGGGCTGCCGCCCGTGCCGGGACCGAGTTTCGCCCGTGCCTCGATCGAGTTCCGCTCGCGGCGCGGCCGCGCGTGGTTCCGGCTCCGGATCGCGGTGAGCAGGGGCTCTTTCCCGTACGCGATCTGAGACTTTAGGGTGAATGATCTGAGACGGTTTCGCGGCCCCACATCAGGTGGGGCTAGAATTCGCCGGAGCGCTACTGGTGTCCGCCGACGCCAGAGCCCCCAGACGCCAGCAGCCGCTGCATGAGGAGCCACTGACTTGTCCCGTCGCCTTTTCACCTCCGAGTCGGTCACAGAGGGCCACCCGGACAAGATCGCCGACCAGATCAGTGACGCGATTCTCGACGCCATGCTCAAGGGTGACCCCAAGAGCCGGGTCGCGGTCGAGACGCTGATCACCACCGGTCAGGTCCACGTCGCCGGAGAGGTGACGACGGAGACCTACGTCGACATCCCCGGTCTCATCCGGGAGAAGATCCTCGAGATCGGTTACGACGCCTCGCACAAGGGCTTCGACGGCGCCTCCTGTGGCGTGTCGGTGTCCATCGGGGCGCAGTCGCCCGACATCGCCCAGGGTGTCGACGACGCCTACGAGAACCGCGAGGGCGAGGCCGGCGACGACCTCGACCGCCAGGGCGCCGGTGACCAGGGCCTGATGTTCGGCTACGCCTGCCGCGAGACCCCCGAGCTGATGCCGCTGCCGATCCAGCTGGCGCACCGCCTCGCCGAGCGCCTGTCGCAGGTCCGCAAGGACGGCACGGTTCCCTACCTGCGTCCCGACGGCAAGACCCAGGTCACCGTCGAGTACGACGGCGACACGCCCGTCCGGCTCGACACCGTGGTGGTCTCCACCCAGCACGCGGCCGAGATCGACCTCAAGGAGATGCTCGCTCCCGACATCAAGGAGCACGTGGTCGACCCGGTCCTGGCCGGCCTGGAGATCGCCACCGAGGGCTACCGCCTCCTGGTCAACCCGACCGGCCGCTTCGAGATCGGCGGTCCCATGGGCGACGCCGGCCTGACCGGCCGCAAGATCATCGTTGACACCTACGGCGGCATGTCCCGCCACGGTGGCGGCGCCTTCTCCGGCAAGGACCCGTCCAAGGTCGACCGCTCGGCCGCCTACGCCATGCGCTGGGTCGCCAAGAACATCGTGGCCGCCGGTCTGGCCGACCGCGCCGAGGTCCAGGTCGCCTACGCCATCGGCAAGGCCCACCCGGTCGGCGTGTTCGTCGAGACCTTCGGCACCGAGAAGACCGACGTCGAGAAGATCCAGCAGGCCGTGCTGGAGGTCTTCGACCTGCGCCCGGCCGCGATCATCCGCGACCTCGACCTGCTCCGCCCGATCTACTCGGGCACCTCCGCGTACGGCCACTTCGGCCGCGAGGGCTTCTCCTGGGAGTCCACCGACCGCGCCGACGCCCTGCGCTCCGCCGCCGGTCTCTGACCCGCACGTTCCAAGACGGCCCCCGCGAACTCCTTCGCGGGGGCCGTTCGTGTTCCCGGCCGCTGTCCCGCCCGGCGGGATACCGGGACGTGGAGACCGGGATCGCCGTACTGGCGGCGGACCTTGGAGAGGACGGCCCGGTCACGTTGCTGAGCGCTCCCCGTGACGCCGTGGAACGCCGGGCGGTGGAGATCGTCCACACCCATGCCCTTCGTGCGCTCGACGCCGTGCATCTCGCCACCGCGGAGCTGGCGGCCGTGCCGCTTCTGGAGGAGCCGGGGGACAAGCTCGGCTTCGCCGGTCATGACACCGCGCAGAGCGAGGCCGCTGCGGCGCTTGGTTTCACCTCCATCCAGTACTCCGGTGACACTTCGGGATCATGGTTGGGATCTGCGCCGGTAGTGGCAGCGGCGGGCGGTGGCCTGATGACGTCGGCGCCATTGTGACCAGTGCGGAACCTGCACCGCGGTGCGGCGTGGGTTCAAGATGAGGGTGGTCAGCAGCCGGCGGATCTCGGGCATGGTCAAGGCAGTGTGTTCTGCGTCGCAGGGGCGCTGGGTGGCGGCGATGGCGGACAGGAAGGCCAGGGCGAGAATGACGCGGATGTTCGACCAGATAGTCGGAGTTGCTCTCCAAGCCCGGTACCGGTGTGTCACCAGCCGCCATAGGGCCGGCGGTGGTCGATCAGCTCGACAAAGGCTTGCCGGTCCTGCTCGGAGAGGCTTCGAGAAGGTGTGGCTGCGCAGCACCGGCAGCGGCGGCGTGACGTACGTCATTCACCCGCCGGACCACCCGCCGCCTCCGACGACCTCAGGGGTGCCCGCGAACCGGTGAGCAGCGCCTTGGCGGATTTGCGGAACGCCGACACCAGGCGGTTGCGGTCGCCGGCCCGGGTCGCCAGCACGACGTGGCTCGGCTCGACGCCCTCCAGAGGGATCGAGGTGATGTCCGGGCGGAGGTTGACAAGGGGCGGGCCGCCCACGATGGCCACCACCTCCCCGGCGGCGATCAGCTCGGACTTGTCCTCGATGTCGGCGATGATGGGGCCGTCGGGGGCCGGGCGGCCGTCGGGCCTGGGATCGATGCGCCAGTACGCCTCCCAGGCCGGGTCCGGGTCGGCCAGTCGGGGCAACGGCTCGTCGGCGATGTCGGCGAGCGTCACGGATCCCCTGCCCGCCAGGCGGTGGTCGCGCGAGAGCAGCAGCACGCGCGGCTCGCCGTACAGGATCGTCACGTCGAGCCCGTCGGTCGCCAACGGCAGCCGGGTCACCACCGCGTCCACACGGTAGTCGAGCAGAGCGGGGCGCGGCTCGTTCCAGGCCACGTGTGAGGTGCGTACGTCGGCATCCGGATGCAGGCGGCGCAGCTCGCGCACGGCCGGCGTGACGATGAGGCCCATCGTGTACCCGATGGTGATCCGGCTGGGCCGAGCGGCGGCGCGGGCCTGCGCCGCCGCCTGGGCGGCCGCGTGCAGCAGCGTCTTCGCGCGGGGCAGGAAGACCTCGCCGGCCTCGGTGAGTCGCGTGCCCTGCGGGGTTCGGTCGAGCAGGAGGGCGCCCAGTTGCCGCTCAAGGGCGCGGATCTGCCGGCTCAGCGACGGCTGGGTGATGTGCAGGGCCTCGGCGGCGCGGCCGAAGTGCCGGTGCTTGGCGACGGCCGTGAAGTAGCGCACGAGCCGCAGATCGAGATCGGGCGACTTGGGCATGCCCGCAGCCTACTGCGGTGATGCCTGAAACGTATCGCCCGATGAGCGACAAGCTTTGGACGCCGCACGGCACCGGCTCCGACGATGGGAACACCGCTGAAGAAGGAGATCATCATGCGTGTTTTCGTCACCGGCGCCACGGGTTTCGTGGGGTCCGCCGTCGTACGTGAGCTCATCGAGGCCGGGCATCAGGTGACCGGTCTGGCCCGTACGGATGAGGCCGCCGCCGCGTTGAGGGCCGCCGGAGCCGAGCCCCACCCCGGCTCGCTCGATGACCTCGCCGGCCTGCGCGACGGGGCCGCCGCCGCCGACGGCATCATCCACCTGGCCTTCGTGCACGACTTCGCGAACTTCGAAGCCGCCAACCAGACCGACCGGCGAGCCATCGCGGCGCTCGGCGAGGCGTTGGCGGGGTCCGGCCGGCCGCTCGTGGTCACCTCGGGCACCGGCCTGCTCCCGCCCGGCCGCGTCGGCACCGAGAAGGACGAGCCGGGGACGCATTCGCCCCGAGGGGCGGCCGAGCAGGTGGCGCTGTCGTTCGCGGAGCGCGAAGTGCGGGTCTCGGTAGTGCGGCTGCCGCTGGTGCATGGAGAGGGTGACCCGGGGTTCGTCGCGGTCGCGATCGGCATCGCCCGCGCGAAGGGCGTCTCCGCGTACGTGAGCGACGGCGACCCCCGGTGGCCGAGCGTGCACCGGCTGGACGCCGCTCACCTGTACCGGCTGGCCCTGGAGGAGGCTCCCGCGGGCGCGCGGCTGCACGCCGTCGCCGAGGAGGGGGTGCCGGTACGCGACGTCGCCGGCGTCATCGGGCGCCGGCTCGGCGTGCCGGTGACCGCGATCCCCGAGCGGGAGGCGGGCGAGCACTTCGGCTGGCTGGCCTCCTTCGTCACGCTGGACATGCCGGCCTCCTCCGCCCTGACCCAGAAGCTGCTGAACTGGCGTCCCGGCCTACCTGGGCTCATCGCCGATCTGAACGCGGGACACTACTTCAAGAGCTGAGCCCGCAGCTTCGCCGGTCACTCCTGCCCGGTCCTGATCGGCCGGCAGCAGAACGCGGCGATCGGTACCTACGTGCGCCGGCGCAACGCCCGAGCCCAGCCCAAGACGAACTTCGCCGCCAGCTCACTCATCCGCAGCTGGACCAGTTACCCAACCAAGGTTGCGTGACGGGCCACCAGAAGGCCAAGGAACGCCCCGGTCGTGCTGCCTCGAGGGGACATCACATCAAGGTCTTAAGTGGGCTTTTAGGGCCCGGAGGCCACACTCCAACCCGATTGCAAATCATGTCCAAGGGGTGTCGCCTAACGTCTCCCTGGACGTTAGACCGGGAGCGTCCGGGTATCGAGACGCGTACGCAATATGCACCTCAGTTCCTCCCGGCTTTCCATGGCGAAGTATCAAGGAGCAGCTCATGCAGATCGGATATACAGTCCCGCAGTACGGCGCCTTCGCCGACCCGGATTTCATCCGGCAGGCCAGCGCGGATCTGGAGGCCATGGGTTACAGCAGCCTGTGGGCGGGTGATCGGATCATGTTGCCGCTCGAACCCAGCGACCCCTACCCGGGAGGAGACGGCGAGATCCCTCCGGCCTTCGCGACGTTCTTCGACCCGCTGACCGCGTTGACACTCGCCGCCGTCAGCACTCGGGAGGTCCGGCTGGGAACCAGCACGCTCAACGCGCTGTGGCAACCGCCGGTCCTGCTCGCCCGCATGCTGACCTCGCTCGACCTGCTCAGCCACGGACGGTTGGACGTCGGCATCGGTCTCGGATGGCTGCGTGACGAATACACCGCGACCGGGGTGCCCTGGCAGGGGAGGGGAGCCCGGCTCGAAGAGACGCTCGACGTGATGGAGGCCGCCTGGAGCAGTGAGGTCGTCGAGCACAAGGGTGCGCTGTGGACCGTGCCGCCGTCGCACATCGACCTCAAGCCCTTCCAGCGGCCGCGCCCCCCGATCCTGCTCGCCGGTTACACGCCCTCGTCCATGGAGAGGATCGGCAGGCGAGCCGACGGCTGGCTGAGCGCGGCGATACCCATGCCCTATCTGACCTCCCTGTGGGATATGGCGCTGCAGACCGCGGCACGCGTCGACCGGGACCCGTCGGCCCTGCGAATGGTGGTGCGCGTCAATCCGAAGATCACCGATTCTCCCGCGCCCGACGACCAGGTACCGCACGTCGGAACCGTGCGGCAGATCGGTGACTACCTGCTGACCCTCGCCCAGGCCGGTGCCCACGAGGCATTCGTCGACCTGCAGACGACGACGTCCTCGCGCGATCAGTTCATGGACGTCGCGCACGAGCTCATCACCAGGCTGCACGCCGGCTGAGCTCGCGCGCCCAGCCCACGCTCGGCGTCGTGGCACCGCAGGCACATCCGCGTCCCTTCCTTGTCAGGCCGTTTTCGACAAGACGCCGGAGAGCTGGCGGTCCGTCTCCGAACGTTGACCGGGTATCACGACCGGGTGACCGGCTCTCTTCAGGTCTGGTTTCCCCAGAAGGTTGTGTGACGGCCCACCAGCCGGCAGAACTCCGTCCGCGCGGCCCGCCCTGTGAGTCCGGAGCCTCCGGCCAGCTGAAGATCCGAACTCCGAGCAGGCCCCAGTGCTCATGACGGCCCGCTCGTCATGAGCACTCGGGGGATGCGGGGTGCTTCTCGCCGCTGAACTGGGCCCAGACGGCGTGGCCGTGGGACTGGGTGCCATGGCAGCCGACCCTGGAGGCGAGGGCGACGACCAGGGGGAGGCCTCGGCCGCCCTCGCCGAGGAGGGCGGGGTGAAGGAGGGCGGGGACGGCGCCCTGGCCCGAGTCGTAGACCGTCACGCGGGTGAACTCGGGTTTACGGACGACCTCGACGACGAACGTGCCGTACGGTCGTCCGCTCGCGGTGTGGCGGACCGCGTTGGCGGCGAGCTCGGCGACGACCTGCTCCGCGTCCTGGCCGAAAGGGGAGTCGACCAGGAGAAACCGGACGAAGCGTCGAGCCTCGGGGACCTGAGAGGGGCGGCCGGGAAAGGTCCGCCGCCAGGTCATGCCGCCGGGGCGGAGCCGTACCATCGCCTCGATCAGCTCCGGGGCCACGCCGTCGTGGGTGGTGGTCATGCGCGCTCTCCTGGTCTCCTGGTCAGGGGAAAATCGTCAGCAGAACAGTGGCCCGGGGTTTCCGTGCGGTAGCCCTCCGGGACGCCGACGGCCAGATACTCCGCGCACAGCGCCTCTGACCTGCGAGAACGCCGCATCCAACGGCCGAGGATCCCCACTTTCCCCACCGGCTGTCATTCTCCGTGATCGCACGCATACGATCCGTGTGTGTTCGAGGAGGTTCGAAGAGGGGAGTTGAGGATGCCCGGAGAGGGATACCGGATCCTGCTGGGATGCAGACGGCGCAGCGAGGCGCTGCGGGCCTGCCGCCTCACATTCGACCAGATCGCCGGTGTGTTCGCCCTCGACCACGAGGTCAGCCCGCTGCGCCTGTACCGCTACGCCCACGGTCGCACGGCGGGTGACGTGGTGGCCGCCTACAACGGCCTCGACCCGGCGGGCACCGCCACCCTGCGTGCCGCGCGCTTCTACGACTACGAGGCGTGGCCGCAGGCCGGGCGGCGTCCCGGCGCCGGGGCGATCGCCATCTTCGCCCGCATCTATCAGACCACCGCCCGCCGCCTGGTCACCGACGAGGTCTACGTCTCCTACGGGGTGCGTGACCGAGACCTGATCGACCAGACGGATCACCGTCACCTCGACGCGCACCACTGCCGCGAGGTGTCCGCACCGGCCGTCCCGGGAACCAAGGGAACGAAGGCACTTCCCCCACTCGTTCCCGCGCCCGCGCCCGCCCGCTGCGCCGACCTGCTGCGCGCGGTCGGCGCAGAGGAGGCCGACGTGAAACGCCGCGAGCTGCTCTTCGAACTGGCCCTGCTGCTGGGCGGGACACCGGCCCTGGGTCTGCTGCGCCACCTCACCCCGCCGGAACGGGAACGCCTGGCCGCGGCCGCCCGGCACCAGGGCCCGATCGACGCGGCCACCCTCGACGTGCTGGAACGGCTCACCGCCCGCCTGTGGGCCATGGACGAATCAACGGGCCCCCGGCGGGTCCTGCCGGTCGCCGAGGCCAAGCGCGCCATGGTCGACGACCTCCTCAAGCGGGGCTCCCTCACCCCGGCCCTGCGGGAGCGGCTGCTCCGTGTCTACTGGAGCCTGAGCCACATGACGGGCTGGTGCCACTACGACCTGATGGACTACGCGAGTGCCGCCCGTCGCTACGAAGAGGGGCTGGCGGCGGGTCATGAACTGGGTGATCCCGCGCTCTTGGCCCACCTGCACGGGCTGATGGCTGACATGGCGATCTTCCAAGCCAAGCCGACCATGGCAATGGACCATGCTTTCGCGGCCGAGGGATGGGCCAAGCACAGTGGTAACGGCCTGCAGCAGGCGGCGACCTTCTCCATCGTCGCCCGGGTGCTCTCGAATACGCGACGGGACGGAGAAGGGCTTCGGATGCTCGATCGTGCCGTCAGGCTGGCGGACGGAAGCCGTAGCGGAGCGGAACTCCGGCACCTTTTCTGGCTCGAAGCGGATCGTATCGCCCGTCACGCCGTGTTCTGCTTCATCAAAGCCGGGCAGTTCGATCGGGCCATAGCCGAAGTGGAGCAAAGACTCGCGAAGACGAGGTCCGGTTTCGTCCTGGGAAAAAGCATGCTTCAGCTCGAATGCGCGACCGCTCTGATCGAAAAACGGGAAATTCCGGCCGCCACCTTCATGATCGACAAGGCTGCGCAGTTCGTCGTGGGGCACAGTTCCGCCCGTCTGGTGCACTCCGTGCGGCAGACTCGCGCTCGGCTTCAACCGTGGGAGGGCAACAAGCACGTCCGGGATCTGGACGAACGGTTGCGGTCGCTGTCAATCCCTTTTTGACGTATTCAGGCACTTTTCCTGGTGGTCGCTTGATTATCGGACATCATTGAACCTAGGCGGGGTCGGCCGACGTGAACGGAGAGTTCCATGATGCATCTTGCTTCCGCTCGAGTCGGATCAGTCGTGATCGCCGTCTTGGGGATGCTGACTCTGGGCGCGTGTTCATCTGATCCGCCGGGGCCGACGACGGCTCAGGCGGAGGCGACGTTGAAGACCGACGTCGACTGGCTGATGAAGCTGCTTCATGCGAAAGACGTCAAAGTGAAGGATGCGGGGGGAAGGGACATCCCCTGCGGGGAAGGAAAGGCGAAGAGAACCTATGCCGTTACCGGCGTCAATACTTCTGGAATAGACGGTTCGGTCAACACGCTCAACATGCTGGCCGGCGGCCTGGGCAGGCGGGGCTACAAGGTTTCTTCCGTTGACTGGAGCGCGCCGAGAGATGAGCTGGTGAAGAAGGAGGCGTACGTCAAAATAGTGGCTACATCTTCCCGTGAAAACGATTTCCTGCTTTCAGGGGAAACGGAATGCCTGAGGATAAGTTGATGTCGGTCTCATCCGAACGGGACGGGTGTGTTCTGGGTCTTGTCCTTGGCGCCTCCAAAGGAGATGTCGAGCAGCGTCGCCGCTTCTCCGGCGGTGCTCAGGTCGCCGCCCCCGGAGCCGTTACGGATCATCCAGTCGGCGAGGTTCCTCAGCGCCTTCGGGTCCTTGGCCAGCTTGTCGAAGGGGAGCAGGTTGCCGTCCTTCCCGGTGATGGGAGGTTGGCCGAAGGCCGGATCGTTCGGGGGCACCGAGTAGGAGAACCCGTAGCGCTTCAACTCGTGAAAGATCCAGTATTCACGCCCGAGGGTGGCCAGGCGATTACGCTCCTTGAGAGCGTCCACGCGGGTCTTGTCGGAGTCCTTGTACGAGTCGACGGTCTCGCTCGCGGACTTGCCGATCAGCAACCAGATCAGCTCGCCGGCCGGGTCGAACGCCATGCTCGCGCCCGAGGCGTCCAGCGTCGCGGCGGCCCACTGCGAGACGCCGAATCCCATGAAGTCGACCCCCAATCCCAGCAGGAGGAAGAGTCGATCCCTCACCTCCTGGTCGTACTCGTCCATTTTTCCCTGGACCTCGTTCGCCGCGGCGAACTGCATGCCGGAGACGTAACCCAGGCTCGCGAAGGTCCTTCCGAGGTGTTTGATGCCCGCCCCGCGATCCTTGGCCCCCGCCTCGTCCATGAGGTACCTGGAGAACCGGCCCATTCCCGCGTCGAACGGTTTCATCCGCTCCACCGAGTCGGCGAAGGTCTTGATGAAACGGTAGGTGTCGCCGGGGCTGAGGCGAAACTTCGGATGCAGGCCGGCGGTGAGCGCGGCGGTTTTCTCGAACGCGCTGTCCTTCGTCCGGTTGGCGTCCCCCGCATCGGCTCCCTCGATGATCTCGGCGGCGTAGGCGCCCGCGAGCATCGACATGAAGATTCTCGCGCCCTTCGCCACCTCCATCGGCTGCCCCTCCGGATTGCGGAAGTCCGCTTCGGTCCGGAGGTCGCCCATGGTCGTCATGGTGTTGAAGGCGAATCGCACCGCCTCGGGGCCGGGGGAGCGGTTCTCGAAGACACCGGCTCCGGCGGCGAGCATCCGGCCGAACTCCTTCTCCAGGTCGAAGGCGATCGCGTCATGCTCGTCGGGGTAGAGCGAGACCTGCTCGTTGAGCCCGGAGAACAGCTCCCTGAGATCTCCGGGAGGCAGGTCGTCGAACAGCGTCCTGGCCGTTTCCGGATTGTTGGCCAGAGCGGACAGGAAGTGGCTCAGGTCGGCGGTCCAGCGTGCCGGAACCCTGCCCTCGGAGGCTTTCTGGACGCGAGGACGGATCACCTCGGTGAACCAACCGGAGGGGAACCTTCCGTGGCCGAGCACCAACCCCAGGTCGGCCCCCTGCATCTTCCCGAGGTTCTTCGCCTCCCAGGACGGGCCGAGCGTCTTCGGCCGCCGGGCCACCGCCGTGGCGAGGGCCTCGCCCATGGTCTTCCAGTGCTTCTGAGCGGATTCTCCGTGATAGTGATTCAGCTTCCGGAGCGCGGCGGCAGCGCCCTTCGGGCCGAGGGCGGCGAAGAATCCCGCGGTGAAGTCGGCGTCCTTCCGCCTGCCGGCGAGCCGGTCGAAGATCCCGTCGTAGACGTTCTCCGAGGAGTACGGGGTCGGGTGTCCCGAAGCGGCGAGAGTCTCCGCGAGCTTCCCGCCCTCGTCGGTGGCGAGAGTGCTTGCAGTGAGGGCCTTCTCGTCGAAGGCCGTGAACCCTCCGCCCCCGGGCCCCGGTGCGAGTCCCAGCGGACCCGGCCCTGCCGGGCCCGCGCCCCAGTCCTTCAGGAGGTCGGGCTCCTGGATCAGCTGGTTGCGCCTGCGTAGTCGCGGAATCTCCTGGTCCAGCCAGCCTTCGATCTCGCGGATCGGCAGGGCCGCGGATCGGTCGGCGTCCACGGAGGAGAGTGCGCTGAGGATTTTCGGGAGTTGCTCGCCCAGTGTCTTCCGCGCCTGCTCCAGCGACGCGATGAATCGTTCCATCAATTCCGGGTTGATTCCCGAGTATTCATCCGAAGATGACCCGTTTTCCGATGACGCGGGCGATGTCGGCCCCATATCGAAAGTCTCCTGCCGAAGGTGATTCACGTTCACTTTAAGCACCCGGATCGCAGCCTGACAGGAGTTCGATCGCCCGGGAGCGTGGGCCACCGGTTCTGGCCTCTCATGCGGGCGGCGGACGCGGTACGTGACGATGCGGGGAAGAACGGTGGCCGGGAAGAATTCGGTACCCAGGGGAGCACACGTCGGTTTTCCGCCTAATCTCTGCCCTATGCCCTCACCGTCTTCTCGCCTGCTGCTGCGCAACGCGCGGCTGGGTCCCGGTGGCCCGCTCCGCCACGTCCTGATCGTCGGCGGCCGGGTCGCGGAGGTGGCCGCGGAGCCGCCTCCCTGCGACGAGTCGGTCGACGCCGGGGGAGGCACCCTCCTGCCGGGCCTGTGGGACGCGCACGTGCACTCCGCGCAGTGGGCGCAGGCCCGGCGCAGGATCGACCTGACCTCGGCGCGGTCGGCGCGGGAGGCGGCCGATCTCGTCGCGTCCGGCTCCGGCGCGTCCGGCGCCGCCGGGTTCACGGTCGGATACGGCTTCCGCGACGGCCTGTGGCCGGACGCGCCGCACAAGTCGCTGCTCCAGGCGGTGGCGCCCGGACGTCCGATCGTCCTGGTCAGCAATGATCTGCACACCGCCTGGTTCAGCCCGGCCGCGCTGGCGGCGGTCGGCCGGGGCGAGCACCCGACGGGGGTGCTGCGCGAGCGCGACTGCTACGACGCGATGGCGGAGATGCCGCCGCCCCGGGACGAGCTGGACCGCTGGGTGGCCGAGGCCACCACCGCCGCCGCGGCCAGGGGCGTCGTCGGCGTACTGGACTTCGAGTTCGCCGACAACGTCACCGACTGGACCCGGCGGGTCCGGTCGGAGCGGATCGACGTCCGGGTCGGCTGCTCGATCCCGGTGAACCGGCTGGAGGAGGCGATCGGCCGCGGGCTGCGCACCGGTGAGCCCGTCGCCGGTGCGGGGGGCCTGCTGGAGGTCGGGCCGGTCAAGACGTTCGTGGACGGGTCGCTGAACACCAGGACCGCCTACTGCGAGGACCCGTACCCCGGTGGCGACACGCGCGGGTTGCTGGAGACGGCGCCCGAGGAGCTGTACGGCGTGATGGCCCTGGCCGCCGCGCACGGGATCGACCCGGCGGTGCACGCGATCGGCGACCTGGCGGTGGACATCGCGCTGGACGCGTTCGAGCGGACCGGCTGCCCGGGCAGGATCGAGCACGCGCAGCTGGTCAGCCCGGAGGACTTCGCCAGGTTCGCCAGGCCCGGACTGGTCGCGGGCGTGCAGCCCGCCCACGCGCCCGACGACCGCGACGTGGCCGACCTGCACTGGTCGGGGCGGACCGGCAGGGCCTTCGCCTACGCCGACCTGCTCGCGGCCGGAGCCGTCATCGAGCTGGGCTCCGACGCCCCGGTGGCGCCGCTCGACCCGTGGGACGGGATCGCCTCGGCGGTGGCCAGGACCGACGACGAGCGTCCGCCGTGGCACCCGGAGCAGGCGATCCCGCTGGCGGCGGCGCTCGCGGCGGCGGCCAGGGGACGAGCCGGGGTGCGTCCCGGCGACCCCGCCGACCTGGTGATCACCGAGTACGACCCGGCCGGGCTGGACGGGGACGGCCTGCGCCACATGCCGATCCTCGGCACCCTGCTCGGCGGCCGCTGGACCCACCGCCGCTCCATCTGATCCGTCCGGCCGGTCCCGGCGGTGATCTCGTCCGGGCCCGCTGCGGCTCTGTTCGATCTCCCCGACCGGCCCTGGCGGTGATCTCGTCGTCCGGGCCCACCATCGATCCGTCTGACCCGTCCGGTCGGCCCCCGTGGTGGTTCCGTCGTCACCGGGCGCCGCGAACGCCTCCTCGATCCACGCCCGATCCGTCTGGTCCGTTCCGGAGGTGACCCCGCCCCGCCCGCCTCCCGTCTTCCCGGCCCGGAGTGGCTCACCTTCCCCGCCGTCGTCTGGGCGGGTGCCCGGGTCTGGTAGGACAGGTGGGTGACCCACGCCAGCCCCTCGCCGGACGACGACGCCCTGCTGCCGCTCGACGCCGTCCGTGAGCGGCCCGCGCCCGGCGGTCCGGCGAGGGCGCGGGGCGGCGCCACCGGGGCCACCAGGACCGCCGGGGCCACCAGGACCGCCAGGACCGCCAGGACCGGCGGGGTCGTCAGGGCCGCCGGGACGGCGAGGGCGGCCGGGGTCGCCGAGCCCGTCAGGGGGGTGCCGGAGCCGGCGGCCGAGCTGCCGGTCGCCCGGATCGTCGTCGACACGCCGCTGCCGCACCTCGACCGGCTGTTCGACTATCTCGTCCCCGCGACCCTGGACGCCGCCGCGGTGCCGGGGGTCCGGGTCCGCGTCCGGTTCGCGGGCAAGCTCGTCGACGGCTTCCTGCTGGAACGGGCGGAGGGCACCGAGCACGAGGGCAGGCTGACCCGCCTGGAGCGGGTCGTCTCCGCGGAGCCCGTGCTCACCCCGGAGATCGTCACGCTGGCCCGCGCCGTGGCCGACCACTACGCCGGGACCCTGGCCGACGTCCTGCGCCTGGCCGTCCCACCCCGCCACGCCAGGGTCGAGGCCGAGACGCCGACTCCGGCTCCGGCCCCCGTTCAGGCCCCCGCTCCCGCCCCGGCTTCGGACTCCGCCCCGGCCTCCCCGGGGCCGCCGCAGGGGGACGCGGGACCGTGGGCGGACTATCCGGAAGGGGAGGCGTTCCTCGCCGCCCTGGCGAAGGGAGGCTCCCCCCGCGCGGTGTGGACCGCCCTGCCGGGCACCGGGGAGAGCGGGCCGGGGTGGCCGGAGGCGGTCGCGGTTGCCGTACGGGAGACCCTGCGCGGGGGCAGGGGCGCCCTCGTGGTGCTTCCCGACGGCAAGGACGTGGCCCTGCTCGACGCGGCCCTGAGCGCCGTCCTGGAGCCCGGCGCGCACGTGGCGCTCACGGCCGACCTCGGGCCCGCCGAGCGCTACCGGCGGTGGCTGCGGGTGGCCAGGGGACAGGTACGGGTCGCGGCCGGGACCAGGGGCGCGGCGTTCGCCCCGGTCAGGGACCTCGGGCTCGCGGTCATCTGGGACGACGGCGACGACCTGCACTCCGAGCGGCTCGCCCCCTACCCGCACGCCAGGGAGGTCCTCGCCCTGCGCGCCCACCAGGCGCGGGCGGGCCTGCTCATCGGGGGGTACGCCCGCACGGCGGAGGCCACCCAGCTCATCGCGGCGGGCTGGGCCGGGCCCATCGTCGCGGCCCGCGGGACGGTCAGGGCCAGGGCGCCGAGGGTCCGCCCGGCGGGGGAGGACGCGGAGCTGGCCAGGGACGAGGCCGCCAGGGCCGCCCGGCTGCCCAGCCTCGCCTGGCGGACCCTGCGCGCCGGGCTGGAGAGCGGCCCCGTGCTGGTGCAGGTCCCCCGGCGGGGCTACCTGCCCGCGCTGGCCTGCCAGAACTGCCGGGCGCCCGCCCGCTGCGGGCACTGCGGCGGGCCGTTCGCGCTGCGCGCCGGCCATGTGGCCCCGTACTGCCGCTGGTGCGGCCGGATCGCGGGCGAGTGGCGCTGCCCGTCCTGCGGCGGTGCCCGGGTGCGGGCCCTGGTGATCGGCGCCCGGCGCACGGCCGAGGAGCTGGGCCGGGCCTTCCCCTCGGTGCCGGTCAGGACGTCGGGCAGGGACGGGGTGCTCGCCACGGTCGGCGCGGGCCGCGCCCTGGTGGTGGCGACCCCGGGGGCCGAGCCGGTGCCCGAGGGGGGGTACGCGGCGGCGGTGCTGCTGGACGGCTGGGCGCTGCTCGGCCGGCCCGACCTGCGCGCCGCCGAGGAGACGCTGCGCCGGTGGATGAACGCGGCGGCCCTGCTGCGGCCCTCGGCCGAGCTGGTCGTGCTGGCCGACTCCTCGCTGGCCGCCGTGCAGGCTCTGCTGCGCTGGGATCCGGTCACCCATGCCGAGAGGGAACTAGCTGAGAGGACAGAACTCGGTTTCCCCCCGGCGGTGAAAATGGCGACGCTCACCGGATCCCCGGCCGCGGTACGGGAAATGCTCGGCGAGATGATCCTTCCCCCCGAGGCCCAGGTGCTCGGTCCCGTCCCCGTGGCCGCTCCCAAGGGGGACCAAGTGCGGGAACGCGCCATGGTGCGGATCGCGCGGGGCTCCGGATCGGTGCTGGCCGCGGTACTGAAAGGGGCCGCCGGAGTACGCTCCGCGCGCAAGGCTCCGGAGGTGGTCAAGGTATGCATTGACCCCCTCGATGTGATTTGAGTTGTTTCCCCGATTCGCGGTGCTGGCAGTAAGCCGTTAATTTTCCCCTGTGTCGATCGAATGGGTGAATCGGGCCGTAGACGACCTGCGCGCGTGGGGGCGTGCGCACGGCCTGGACGTTGACGTGGACGAGGTGCGGCTGCTCTGCGACTACGCGAGTGACTATCTGGACGTGAACGAGCTGGGCGACTTCACCCCGGTCGCCTTCGAGGAGCTGCTGCTCAACATCTACCCGCGCAAGGTCATCGCCCCCCCGGAGAGCGCCCCGGAGACCGTCGCCGCCGCCCGCACCCTGGTCGACTTCCTGCTCGCCACCGAGGAGATCGGCGGCAAGATGGCGGTCAGGATGAGGAGCGTCCTCGACCGCATCGAGCCCGAGATGCCCATCGCCCTCGCCGACACCTCCCGCTTCGGCATGGCCAAGAGCCTCTTCAGCGCGATGGGCGCCGACTCCCTGGAGCAGGACGCCGGGAGCGCCATCCTCTCCGTCTCCGCGGTGCAGGAGGAACCCGCCGTCGAGCACTGCGACTGCCCCGGCTGCTCGCCCCTTCCCGCCGTGCGCCTGGCGCCCCGCGAGGCGCTCACCAGGAGCGCCCTCCAGGTGCCGCTGCTCACCGACGCGCGCAGGCTGGTCCAGTGGATGCTCGCCGGGGGCCGCACCCCGACCGTGAAGGGCCGGCTCAGGGTCCGCGACGCCGCCGAGGCGACCGCCCAGCTCTCGGTGACCGACCCCGGCCTGCTGTGGGAGCTCGCGGTGCACACCGGCCTGGTCACGGTCGAGGGCACCGCGATCTTCGACGGCGAGGACTTCGACCCGCTCGACATCTGGGCCGCGACGGTCGAGTTCGTCGTCGAGAAGGAGACCGGCGGCGCCGTGACGGGCGACGTCTCCCTCGACGAGGAGCTCTACGGCCTGTGCGACATGCTCTACCGCCTCCAGGCGCCCGTGCCGATCCCCCTCGTCAGGGAGTACCTGGAGGAGATCGGCCTCGTCGAGGAGGGCGAGATCGACATCCCCGAGGCCGTCAGGCGGCTCGCCTACTGCGGGATGGCCGAGCCCGGCGACGAGCTGCTGGAGCTCACCCCGCTGGCCCTGTGGGGGCTGCGCGAGCTCTACACCGGCCTGGGCATGGAGGCGCCCGAGGCGCCCGACCTGACCACCGCCGACGCGCCAGAGCTCATCGAGGGGCTGCTCTCCGGCATGCCCGCCGAGATGGCCGAGGCCGACATCGGGGGCTGGCTGCAGAACAGGACCCCGGCGCAGGCGGTGACCGAGCTCCTCGGCTCCGTCTCCGGCGCGCCCTCGGTCGCGAGGGGCGTCGCGGTGACGATCGTCGACCGCCTCGGCCCCGACGCCGAGGAGGCGGTGCGCGCCTTCCTGGAGGAGCCGGAGCTGCGCCCGCACGCCATCCACTGGCTGAGCACGCGAGGCCTGGCGGCCCCCGCGCTCACCCAGGAGGAGGTGCTCTGGATGAGCGTGGACATGCTCGCCCTGGCCATGCCCGCCGCCGAGGAGGATCCGGAGACGTTCGCCGAGAACATGTCCGCCTCAGGCCCCCCGTCACACGTGATCGAGGAGATGTGGCGGGTCGACCATCCCGAGGTCGTCGACGTCCTTGAGCTGCTCGGACGCTCCCTGAGAGATCACGGAGCGGCCAAGGCGGCCCGCAAGGCGGCTTTCAAGGCACGTTCCCGCGCCATCGGCTGAGCCGTGTATGCGTGAGGCGTGAGTGCAGTAAGTTTCACGGGTGGCAAAGAGCGGGAACAGTGGGAACGTCTTCGACATCGGCGAACTGCGCAGGCTGGTCGACGAGCTGGGAACGGCACCACGCGAGCTGCGGGCGGCCGTCCTGGGGGAGTCCGTCACCGCCACGGGCCGCGCCTGCCCCCCGCGCGGCGACGCGCTGAGCTTCCCCCCTGTCGACCTCGCCGCCGACGCCGAGCTGGCCGCGTACGTGCCGTACGTGCCGCTGGTGATCGACGCCCAGCGCCTGGCCGCCTGGACCGGCGCCCGCCAGGTGACCCCCGAGGGCCTGCTGCCCGACCCGTTCGCGCCGTGCGCCGAGCTCGACCTGCCGGGCCCCGGCCGGCTGCACCTGCTCTGGGTGGTCGCCGTCAACACCGGCATGCTCCGCATCTCCCGCGGCCAGGTGACGCCCGGCCCGCTCGTGCTCTCCCCCGACCTGCCGCCCCGGGCGCTGCTGGGGTTCTGGGACGGCGTGGTCATGGACGTCCTCGACCGCGCCGACGACGACCTGACCGGGTCCCCGGTGATCGACGACCATCTCGCCGAGATGCTCGCCACGCTGTACGCCGTGCGCGAGGGGCTGTCCACCGCGACCCTGGTGAAGGGCATCCTGCAGTCGCACCAGGTGGCCTGCGGGGCCCGCCAGGCGGAGATGCGGGTGCTGGCCCGCGAGCTCCCGGCCCGGCTGGAGTCGGCCCTGTCGCTCCTGGACTACTGCGGGCTCGTCGAGACCTCGCGGGCGGGCCGGCCCCGGCTCACCCCGCTCGGCATGTGGGCCGTCCGCCAGGACCTGATGCGGGAGGGCCACGACGCGCCGACGGGCGCCGAGGTCGCCGTCTTCACCGACCTCGGCGCGGCCGAGCTGGTCGAGGCGATCATGGCGGGCTCCGCCGCGCCCAGCGCCGTCACCGTGTGGCTGGAGTCCCGCCACCCCGAGGCCGCCGCCCGCGAGCTGGTCAAGGTCGCCGCCTCGGGCACGGCCGGCCGTCGCGGGGCGGCCGGAACGATCCTGGAGGAGCTCGGCCCCGAGGCCGAGGCCCCGCTCAGGGAGGCGCTCTCCGAGCCCGCCATGTGGCGCTACGCGGCTTCCTGGCTGCACATCCGCGACCTGCCCGCACCCGCCCTCACGCCCGCCGACAACACCTGGCTCGCGATCGACTCGCTCGCCTCGCTCCTCGAGCGCGGCGACGCCTCCGAGGCGGTCTGCGAGTTCGACGCGCTGGAGCCCGGCGAGGACCTCGTCCGCGTGATCGAGGAGATGGCCCTGGTGGACCACCCCGACACCTTCGCCGTCCTGGACCTGCTGGGTTCCCGCCACGGCGACGCGGCGGTGGCCAAGGCCGCCCGCAAGGCCGCGATGAAGGCCCGCTCCCGCTGACCCGCGTCCGGTCCGGGAGAAGGCCCGGGGCGGTCGAGGGAGACGCCTGGGACCGGCCCGGGGGCGAAGGCCCGGGGTCGGCCGGGGGTGAAGCCCGGGGGCGGTCGAGGGAGGCGTCTGGGGTCGGCCGGGGGAGATGCCCGGGGTCGATCGGGGGAGATGCCCGGGGTCGGCCGGAGGCGAAGCCCGGGATCGGTCGGGGGAGAGCCCGGGGTCGGTCGGGGGAGAAGCCGGAGAAAGCCCCGGGCCGGTCGGAGGAGAAGCCCGGGATCGGTCGGGGGCGACGGCCCGGGGGAGGCGGCCGTCGCCCTTACACTGGGGCAATCCCCTGAAGCGTGAGGAGATCCCTGTTGGCCATTCAGCCGATCCGCCTTTTCGGCGACCCGGTGCTGCGCACTCCGGCCGAGCCGGTCAAGGACTTCGACAAGGAGCTGCGCAAGCTCGTCAAAGACCTCACGGACACGATGATGGACGCGCCGGGAGCCGGTCTGGCGGCGCCGCAGATCGGAGTCGGGCTGCGGGTCTTCACCTACTACGTGGACGACCAGCTCGGGCACCTGATCAACCCCAACCTCGACCTGTCCGACGACAAGGACGAGGAGGGGGAGGAGGGCTGCCTGTCGTTCCCCGGCCTGTCCTTTCCGACGCCCCGGTCGATCCGGGCCGTGGCGACCGGTTTCACCATGCACGGCGAGCCGGTGACCCTTGAGGGCACCGACCTGATGGCCCGCTGCTTCCAGCACGAGACCGACCACCTGGACGGCGTGCTGTTCATCGACCGGATGGATCTCAAGCAGCGCAAACTCGCCATGAAGGCGATCCGCGAGGCCGACTGGAACGGACTGTCGGCCCCCGCGTTCAAGATCTCCCCGCACGCCACCCAAGGGAAGGCTCTGTAGGAACCTTGCGCCTGGTCTTCGCCGGAACCCCGGACACCGCCCTGCCCTCGCTGCGGGCACTGATCGACTCGTCTCGCCACGACGTCGTCGCCGTCGTCACGCGCCCGGACGCCCAGTCGGGCCGGGGCCGCAAGGTCCATCCGAGCCCCGTCGCCGAGCTCGCCGAGGAGGCGGGCATCGAGGTGCTCAGGCCGCCCAAGGCGGGTGACCCGGACTTCCTCGACCGGCTCAGGGAGCTCGCCCCCGACTGCTGCCCGGTGGTCGCCTACGGCGCGCTCCTGCCGCAGGCCGCCCTGGACATCCCCCGGTACGGCTGGGTCAACCTGCACTTCTCGCTGCTGCCAGCCTGGCGCGGCGCGGCACCGGTGCAGCACGCCGTGCTCCACGGTGACGCGATCACCGGCGCGGCCACCTTCCAGATCGTCAAGGAGCTGGACGCGGGCCCGGTCTACGGCGTGGTCACCGAGGAGATCCGCCCCGCCGACACCAGCGGGGAACTGCTCGCCCGGCTCGCCGAGTCCGGGGCCGGGCTGCTCACCGCCACCCTCGACGGGATCGAGGACGGCAAGCTGGAGGCCGTCCCGCAGCCCGCGGAGGGGGTGAGTCTCGCCCCGAAGATCGGCGTCGACGACGCCAGGGTCGACTGGGCCGCGCCCGCCATGCGGGTCGACCGCCTGATCCGCGCCTGCACTCCCGCCCCGGGGGCGTGGACCGAGTTCCGCGGCCAGCGCGTCAAGATCGGTCCGGTGCGACCGGCTCCCGACGCCTCCGGCCTGGCCCCCGGCCAGATCGCGGCGTCCAAGAACTCCGTCCTGGTGGGCACCGCCACCTACCCGGTCGAGCTGGGCGAGGTGCAGCCGCAGGGCAAGCGCCTGATGGGCGCGGGGGAGTGGGCCCGCGGCGTGCGGCCCACCGACGAGGATCGGCTGGCCTGAAGATCATGAGCAGTGGTAACGGCCGTAACGTCCCGCGCGGCGGGGATCACGGCCCGTCGGGCCGCTCACGCGGCGCCGCGGGCAGGGGTGGGGGCAGGGGCGGGCGCCCGCCCAAGCCGGTCCGCGACGAGGCGCGCAACGCCGCGTACGACCTGATGCGCGCCGTCGACGAGCGGGACGCCTACGCCAACCTGCTGATGCCCGCGCTGCTGCGCGAGCGCCGCCTGTCGGGGCGCGACGCGGGCCTGGCCACCGAGCTGGCCTACGGCACCCTGCGCGGCCTCGGCACCTACGACGAGATCATCGCGGCCTGCAGCGACCGGGCGCCGGAGGACGTCGACCCGCCGCTGCTCGACGCCGTCCGCCTGGGCGTGCACCAGCTGCTCAAGACGCGGGTCCCCCCGCACGCCGCCGTCGGCACCACGGTCGACCTGGTACGGCTGCGGGTGGGCATCGGCGCCTCCAAGTACGCCAACGCCGTGCTGCGCAAGGTCTCCACCCGCTCGCTGGAGCAGTGGATCCCGATCGTGGCGCCCGACCCGGTCACCGACCCGGTGGGGCATCTGGCGGTGGCGCACAGCCACCCCAGGTGGATCGTCGACGCCCTGCGCGACGCCGTGGGCGGCGACTTCGACGAGACGGCCGCCCTGCTCGCGGCCGACAACGAGCGTCCCAAGGTGACCCTGGTCGCCCGTCCCGGCCGCTCGTCGGTGAAGGAGCTCCTCGACGCGGGCGCCGAACCCGCCAGATACTCCCCGTACGCGGCCTACCTGCCCGAGGGCGACCCCGGTGCGGTCCTCGCCGTGGCCGAGTCGCGCGCGGCCGTCCAGGACGAGGCGAGCCAGCTCGTCGCGCTCGCCCTGACGCGGGTCCCGGTGGAGGGCTCCGACTCCCGCTGGCTCGACCTGTGCGCGGGTCCCGGCGGCAAGGCGGGCCTGCTCGACGCCATCGCGACCCGCGGTGACGAGGCGGGCCTGGGCGGCCCCGGCGCCGGGGAGCCCGCCCCGGCCGCGGGCACGGCTTCGAACGCGGGTCCGGGCGCGGTCCCGGTCGCGGGTTCCGGTCCGGGGGCCGGGCCGGTGGCCTTCCCCGGCGGGGCGCGCCTGCTCGCCGCCGAGCTGCAGTACCACCGGGCGCGGCTGGTGTGGCAGACGACCCGGCAGGCCGCGGTGGTCACCGCGGACGGCACCGCGCCCGCCTGGCGGCCGGGGGCCTTCGACCGGGTCATGCTCGACGCCCCCTGCACCGGCCTGGGCGCGCTGCGCCGCCGCCCGGAGGCCCGCTGGCGACGCGACCCCCGGAGCCTTCCCGAGCTGGGCAGGCTCCAGCGAGCCCTGCTCGACTCGGCGGTCGACGCGGTCCGGCCCGGTGGCGTCGTCGCGTACGTGACCTGCTCGCCGCACCTGGCCGAGACCGTCACCGTGGTGGGCGACCTCCTGCGCCGCCGCGACGACGTCGAGGCGCTGGACGCACGCCAGTACCTCCCCGAGGTGGAGGGGCTGGGCGAAGGGCCGTACGCGCTGTTCTGGCCGCACCGGCACGGCACCGACGCCATGTTCCTGGCCCTGCTGCGCCGCCGCTGACCGGGGCGCCCGGGAGTCCCGGGGGGTATCGTCGCAGCTCAGGGTGTATGAGCTGGGCATATATGGGCGCCGCGCGCTGTTCGACTGGGTATAGCTGCTTCCGACGGGACGCGGGGGTGTCCAGATGTGCGGAATCTGTGGATGGGTGGATTTCGAGCGCGATCTCCGGGAGTCACGGGCCACCGCGCAGGCCATGACCGAAACCATGGCCTGCCGCGGACCCGACGACGAGGGGCTGTGGCTCGCCCCGCACGCCGCGATGGGTCACCGGCGTCTGGCGGTCATCGACATCGAGGGCGGGCGCCAGCCGATGATCGCCGACGAGGACGGGCAACCGATCGCCGTCCTCACCTACAGCGGTGAGATCTACAACTTCGTCGAGTTACGCGCGGAACTGGCCGCCCACGGTCACCGATTCCTCACCCAAAGCGACACCGAGGTCCTCCTGCGGGCCTATCTCGAATGGGGCGAGGGCCTCGCCGAACGGCTGAACGGCATGTTCGCCTTCGGGATCTGGGACGCCCGCCGTGAGGAGCTGCTGCTCGTCCGGGACCGGATGGGCATCAAGCCGCTGTACTACTACCCGCTGCCGAGCGGCGTGCTGTTCGGCTCCGAGCCCAAGGCGATCCTCGCCAACCCCCTCATCAGGACACCCACGGTCGACGCGGACGGCCTGCGCGAGCTGATCGCCTTCGTCAAGACCCCGGAACGCGCCGTCTACCAGGGCATGTACGAGGTCCGCCCCGGCCACACCGTCCGGGTGACCCGCGACTTCCTGTGCCGCCGCCCCTACTGGCGCCTGGAGTCCCACGAGCACCCCGACGACCTCGCCACCACCGTCGGGACGGTGCGCGAGCTGCTGGACGACATCGTCACCCGCCAGCTCATCTCCGACGTGCCGCTGTGCACCCTGCTCTCCGGCGGCCTCGACTCCAGCGCCGTCACGGCGCTCGCCGCGCTCGGCCTGGAGGGGCAGGGGGCCGGGAGGGTCCGGTCGTTCTCCGTCGACTTCACCGGGTACAGCGAGAACTTCAAGCCCGACGAGATGCGCGACACTCCCGACACGCCGTACGTGCACGACGTCGTGCGGCACATCGGCGCCGACCACACCGACATCGTCCTGGACTCCTCCGACCTCATGGACCCCGCGGTGCGCGCCGCGGTCCTGAGGGCGCGTGACCTGCCGATCGGCATCGGCGACATGGACACCTCCCTCTACCTGCTCTTCCGCGCCATCCGGGGCCGTTCCACGGTGGCGCTGTCCGGCGAGTCCGCCGACGAGGTCTTCGGCGGCTACCGGTGGTTCTTCGACCCCGAGGCGGTCTCCGCCGACACCTTCCCGTGGCTGGTGTCCCCGGGGTTCGGGCGGTTCGCCGGGGTGGGAGCCCTCCTCGACGAGGACCTGACCCACAAGCTGGACATTCCCGGCTACCGCGCGGACAGCTACCGGCAGGCACTCGACGAGGTGCCCCGGCTGCCGGGGGAGGAGGGGCTGGAGCGGCGCATGCGGGAGATCTCCTACCTGCACCTCACCCGGTTCGTGCAGATCCTGCTGGATCGCAAGGACCGCATGAGCATGGCCGTCGGGCTGGAGGTCCGGGTGCCGTTCTGCGACCACCGGCTGGTGGAGTACGTCTTCAACGCCCCCTGGGCGATGAAGACCTTCGACGGGCAGGAGAAGAGCCTGCTGCGCGCCGCCGCCGCGGACGTCCTGCCGCCCTCGGTCGTCGGGCGCCGCAAGAGCCCCTACCCCTCGACACAGGACCCCTCCTACGAGGAGGCCGTGCGCGCGGAGGCCTCCCGGCTGCTCGGCGAGGGGAACATGGCCGCCGCGTCGCTGATCGACCCGGAGAAGGTACGGGCCGTGATCGACCGGCCCGAGGTGGCCGGTGGCCCTTCGGGCGGCCGGGCGTCGCTGGAGGGGCTGCTCCAGTTCAACGCCTGGCTGGAGAGGTACCGCGTCCGGGTCGACATCTGACCGGCGTCCGACCCGCGCCCCGGTGCCGCCCGCCCGCGGCGGCACCGCGCCGAACCCCCGCCCCGGGGGGACATCCCATCGGAAGGAGGTCGTCTCATGGCCGACCTGGGACTGCCCGAGTTGCTCATCATCGTGGCGGTGTTCATCCTGCTGTTCGGTTCCGCGAAGCTGCCCGACGCGGCCAGGTCGGTGGGCCGCTCCCTGCGCGTCTTCAAGACCGAGGTGAACCGGCCGGACGACGTGCCGCCGCCTCCCGGTGAGGCCGATGGGACCGGCGGGCCGGACGAGGGGAGGCCGCCTCCCGTCGCGCGGTCCTGAGCCGCCGCTAGAATCGGCCAATCATGGCCGTACAGATCTCGCCCAGCATCCTGTCCGCCGACTTCGCCCGCCTCGCCGAGGCGGCCGCGGCGGTGCCCAACGCCGACTGGCTGCACGTGGACGTCATGGACAACCACTTCGTGCCCAACCTGACCCTCGGGCTGCCGGTCGTCGAGTCCCTGCTCAAGGCGACCTCGACGCCACTCGACTGCCACCTCATGATCGAAGACCCGGATCGCTGGGCCCCCTCGTACGCCGAGGCCGGGGCCGGGAGCGTCACCATCCACGTGGAGGCGGCCAAGGCCCCGGTCCGCACGCTGCGCCAGATCCGCCGGGCGGGCGCCCGGGCGGGCCTGGCACTGAACCCCGCCACCCCCGTCGAGCCGTACGAGGACCTGCTCGGCGAGCTCGACATGCTGCTGCTGATGACCGTCGACCCCGGTTTCGGCGGGCAGAGGTTCCTCGACATGGTGCTGCCCAAGATCCGCAGGACCCGCGAGCTCGTCGACCGGCACGGCGGCCAGGTGTGGCTCCAGGTGGACGGCGGCGTCTCCGACGCGACGATCGAGCGCTGCGCGGAGGCGGGCGCCGACGTCTTCGTGGCGGGCAACGCCGTCTACGGCGCCGAGGACCCGGCCCGCGCGGTCGACAACCTGCGCGCCCTGGCCGCCAAGGGCTGACCGGGAGACCACCCGGCAGGAAGACCCCCCGACCGGCCCGGAGACCACCCGGCCGGGAGACCACTGGATCGGTCGGGAGACGACCCGACCGGGAGGTCAGCCGACTGACCGGAAGACCGGTCGTCCGGTTGAAAGATCGGTCGTCCGGTTGAAGGACGAGCCGTCCGACGGCGAAGGGCGGGCCCGGACGGGCCCGCCCTTCATCGTCTGAGACCCACTGAGACCCACTGAGACCCACCCTGACCCTCGGGCCCGCCGCGACCTTCGACGGCGGCGGGGGAGGGCGGGGGACGGTGGGGGCAGGGCCGGGCAGGCCCGGGCAGGGGCGGCGCGGTCAGCCCTGCAGGGCCGGGTCCAGCACCACGTCCTGGCCGTGCACGGTCGGCTGCTCGGGGAAGTGGCAGGCGGTCAGGTGACCCTCCTTGTTCCCCTCCAGCCTGACCAGCGGGGGCTCCTCGGTCGCGCACTTGTCCTGGGCCTTCCAGCAGCGGGTGCGGAAGCGGCAGCCGGACGGCGGGTTGATCGGGGAGGGCACGTCCCCGGCCAGGCGGATGCGCTCGCGCGGCTCGGAGTCCTCCAGCACCTCGGGCACCGCCGACAGCAGCGCGTGGGTGTAGGGGTGGCGGGGGCGCTCGTACAGGGAGGCGCGGTCGGCGACCTCGACGATCTTGCCGAGATACATGACCGCGACCCGCTGGGAGAAGTGCCGCACGATCGCGAGGTCGTGCGCGATGAACAGGAACGCGATGCCCATGTCCCGTTGGAGCTGCTGGAGCAGGTTGACGACCTGCGCCTGGATGGAGACGTCGAGGGCGGAGACCGGCTCGTCCGCGATGATCAGCTTGGGGTTCAGGGAGAGCGCGCGGGCCACCCCGATGCGCTGCCGCTGACCGCCGGAGAACTCGTGCGGGAAGCGGTTGAAGTGCTCGGGGTTGAGTCCGACGATCTCCAGGAGCTCCCGCACCCGGTTGTCCCTGCCGCCCGGGGGGTTGATGCCGTTGATCTCCATCGGGCCGCCGACGATGGTGCCCACCGTGTGCCGGGGGTTCAGCGACGAGTACGGGTCCTGGAAGATCATCTGGATCTCGGCCCGGATCGGCTTCAGCTCCCTGCGCTTGGCGTGGCCGATCTCCCGTCCGGCGTACTTGATGCTGCCCGCGGTGGGCTCCAGCAGCCGGGACGCCAGCCGCCCGGCGGTGGACTTGCCGCAGCCGGACTCGCCGACCAGGCCGAGCGTCTCACCGGCGTGCACGGTCAGGTCGATGCCGTCCACCGCGTGGACCTTGCCGACCTGGTGCTTGAAGATGACACCGCCCATCACCGGGAAGTGCTTCTTCAGGCCGGACAGCTCCAGCAGCGCCTCGCCGCGGGGTTCACCGGTTGTCTCGCTCACTTTTGGATCTCCCTCTTCTGGGCGAGGGTCAGGTAGCACGCGTCGCCGTGGCCGCGGTGCGGGGACAGTTCGGGCCGCTCGGAGCGGCACAGCCCGGGACCGGCCAGCTCCATGTAGTCGCACCGGGGGTGGAAGGGGCAGCCGGGCGGGACGTTGATCAGGCTGGGCGGGGTGCCGCGGACCGGCCGCAGCGGCACGTCCACCGAGGCGGTCAGGCGGGGCATGGAGGCGAGCAGACCCCAGGTGTAGGGGTGGCGGGGCTCGTGGAGGACCTCCCTGACGGTCCCGCGCTCCACCGCCCGCCCGGCGTACATCACCAGCACGTCGTGCGCGGTGTTGGCGACCACGCCGAGGTCGTGGGTGATCAGGATGATCGAGGCCCCGGTCTGGTCCTGGAGCTCCTTGAGCAGGTCCAGGATCTGGGCCTGCACGGTCACGTCCAGGGCGGTGGTGGGCTCGTCGGCGATCAGCAGGTCCGGGTCGCACACCAGTGCCATCGCGATCATCGCGCGCTGCCGCATGCCGCCGGAGAACTGGTGGGGATAGTCGTCCACCCTGGTCTTCGGCTGGGGGATGCCGACCCGCGTCAGCATCTCGATCGCGCGGTCCCTGGCCTCGGCGCGGCTCGCGCCGGTGTGCTTGCGGTAGACCTCGGAGATCTGCTTGCCGATGGTGTGGTACGGGGAGAGCGAGGTCAGCGGGTCCTGGAAGATCATCGCGACCTTGTTGCCGCGGAGCTTCTCCATGGTGGACCGGGAGGCGCCGATCAGCTCCTCGCCGTCCAGCCGGATCTCTCCGCCGATCTTGGTGGTCTCCGGGTTGTGCAGGCCGAGCACGGTCAGGTTGGTCACCGACTTGCCCGATCCGGACTCGCCGACGATGCCCAGCGTGGTGCCCTTCTCCACGTCGAAGGAGAGCCCGTCCACCGCGTGGACGACGCCGTCCTCGGTGTGGAAGTCGACGGTCAGGTCACGGACCGAGAGGAACGGAGTTGACACTTTCTTCAAAGCTCCTAGCTCAGCCGCACGCGGGGGTCGATGAAGGCGTACAGGACGTCGACGATGATGTTGAAGACGACGATCGCGGCGGCCGCGACGAGCACCGTCGCCATCAGCATAGGCAGGTCGGAGTAGGTGACCGCCCTCACCGACAGCTGGCCGAGCCCCTGGAGGCCGAAGGTCTGCTCGGTGATGATCGCGCCGCCGATCAGCGCGCCGAGGTCCACACCGAAGATCGTGATGATGGGCGTCAGCGTGCCGCGCATCGCGAAACGCATCACGACGCTGCGGCCGGACATGCCCTTGGCCCGCGCGGTGCGGACGTAGTCCTCGCTGAGCTGTTCCACCATCGTCGAGCGGGTCATGCGGGTGTAGTTGGCGGTGAAGATGATCGCCAGCACCAGCCACGGCAGTAACAGGCCCTGCGCCCAGCCGATGGGGTCCTGGCTGAACTCCACGTACCTGGGCCGCCAGAGGATCTGGTTCTGGTAGACGAGGAAGTACATGGCCAGGGTGCCGATGAAGTAGATCTGCACGGAGGCGCCGATGAGGGACGACACACTGGCGATCTTGTCGAGCGGCCTGCCCTGGCGCAGCGCCGCGATGATGCCGGTGGCCACGCCGAAGGTGAGGAAGACGGCCGCCGCGCCGATGGTGAGCGAGATGGTCAGCGGGAGCCGGTCCAGGATCGTCTCGAACACCGGCGCGCGGTTGACGAAGGAGTAGCCGAGGCAGGGGGCGGGGCAGGCGCCCAGCCCCTCGTAGTCGCGGCCGACGAAGATTCCGGCCAGCCAGGCCACGAACTGGACGAACAGGGGCTGATCCAGTCCCAGGTTGTGCCGCGCCTGCTCCAGCAGCTCCGGCGGGCAGACCTTGCCGCAGGCGAGTCTCGCCGGGTCGGCGGGCACGGCGAAGAAGAGGAAGAACGTGACCGCGGAGATGATCACAAGTGTGACCACGGCGCCGAGCGTGCGGCGAGTGATGAATGGAAGCATTGCCTGTTTTCCCGAGGTGGCTGGGACCGTTGGGCCGGGGAGGCCCCTGGCCGTGGCCTCACGGGGATGTCGTCATCCCCGCGAGGCCACGGCCGCCGGTTCTCCTACGGTTTCGTGAGAGCCGTTACTGCTTCACGAAGATGGTGTTGGGCGAGACGACCCACGACTGCGGGTCGATCTCGGCGCCACCGACCTTGGAGCCGTGGAGGGTGTTGGCGATCCGGTTCTCGGCGACGACCAGCGGGGTGATCGTCTCCTGGATCTTCTTGTCCAGCGCCATCCACGCCTTGTTCTGGGCGTCGATGTCGGTCAGGGCGGTGATCTCGTCCATCTCCTTGGTGATGGCCTCGTCCTTCAGGTGCGAGTAGTTCGGCGCACCGTCGGCGATCGGGCCGAAGATGACGGGCAGGACCGTCGTGCCGGACGGCCAGTCGGCGCCCCAGCCACCCCAGTAGAGGTCGAAGTCGTTCTTCACCTTGCCGATGGAGTCGTAGTAGGTCTTACGGTCCAGGGGCTTGGCCACGACCTTGATGCCGGCCTTCTCCAGGGCGTTCTTGATCACAACGGTGATCTGCTCCTGGAGCGGCGTCTGGTTGTAGGCGTAGACGATGGTCGGCGTCGGGTTGCTCGACTCGGCGAGCAGCTGCTTGGCCTTCTCGACGTCACCCTCGGGCTTGGTCTCCTTGCCGAACAGGTCGTAGGACTCGTAGCCGACCGTGGTGTTCTCGTTCAGGATCGTGGTGGGCAGCGCCGCCGCGGCCGGGCCACCGTAGACCTGCTGGATCTGCTTGGACGGCCAGGCGTGGTTGATGGCCTGGCGGATCTTGACGTCCTTCACCCGGTCGAGGTTGAAGTAGTAGTAGTTGCCGTACGGCGAGGGGCTCTTCATCAGGCGGGGGGCCAGGCTGGCGTCGCCGAGGACCTGCTGCAGACGCTCCGGCGGGACGGTCGCGTAGAAGGTGAACGCGGTCTGGTCCGCGCCCGCGTCCGCCATCAGGCGGTCGGTGATCTGCAGGTTCTCCTGGCCGAACTCCAGGCGCCACTTGTCGGGGTAGGCGCCGCGGATCGGGTCGGTGGCCGGGTCCCAGTTCGGGTTGCGCTCCAGGTCCATCGACTTGTCGACGACGTGGCTCTTGATGATGTACGGGCCGCTGGAGACGGGCTTCTTGTCGTACGCCTCCTTGGTGTCCTTCTCCTTGGGCACGATGCCGTAGCCGCCCATGGCGAAGGCGTAGTTGGCGTCGGCGTGCGGGGACTTGAACTTGTAGACGATCGTCTTGTCGTCCGGCGTCTCGATGCTGTCAAGGCGCTTGCCGTCGTACGGGCCCTGGTAGGCCTTCTTGTAGTCGACGTCGGTCAGCCACTGCTGGATGTAGGTCGGGCCCTGGGTGACGAACGCGGCGAACGTCCGCTCCATGCTCCACTTCACGTCCTCGGACGTGATCGGGGTGCCGTCCTCCCACTTCACGCCGTCCTTGAGGGTGAAGGTCCAGGTCTTGCCGCCCTCGGAGGAGGTGCCCGAGTCGGTGGCGAGGTCGCCGACCAGCTTGTAGTCGCCGGGGCCGACGCGCTTGTAGCCGGTCAGGGTACGGCCGATGAGCAGGCCGAAGTTCGACATCGTGTTGACGTAGACCTGAGCGGGGTCGAGGTGGCCGATGTCGTCACGGTCGATCATCGTGACGGTGCCGCCCTTGACGACGCCCTCGGGCTCGATGGCCGGGCCCTTGGAGTCGTCGGCCGTGCCGACGGTGATCGTCGGCGGCTTGTAGGACGCCGCGGGGGCCGGCGCGCCGGGCTCGCCGGACGCAGAGCCGCTGGGGGCGGCGGGCGCGCCCTGGTTGCCCTGGGCGCAGGCACCGGTGAGTGCGAGCGCGCCTATGGCGAGTACGGCCATCGCTGACCGCGTACGGACTTTCATCTTTCTCCTATTTCCGATCTAGCGCTTGAGCTTGGGGTCGAAGGCATCGCGAACCGAGTCACCCAGGAGGTTGAACGCGATCACGAAGATCAGAAGGGCGACACCGGGGAAGATCAGATAGGTGATGTCGTTCTGATAGATCTCGGTGCCGCGGCGGAACATGCGGCCCCAGTCGGGGATGGGCTCGATCATTCCGACGCCCAGGAAGGACAGCGCCGCCTCGGCCGTCACCAGCGCGGGGAGCAGCAGCGTCGACTGGATCAGGATCGGGGTCCAGAGGTTCGGCAGCAGCTCCTTGAAGACGATCCTGGCGGGAGAGGCTCCGGTGACCTTCGCGGCCTCGACGAACTCCCGCTCGCGCAGGGAGAGCACCTGGCCGCGCAGCAGACGGGCGAGGCCGGCCCACTGGAACACCGTCAGCGCGATCACGAGGGTGACCGCTCGCAGCCAGATCGGCGTCTCCTCGTCCGGCCTGACGAACAGGTTCTCCACGACCGGCATGAACGCGATGATGAAGAGCACCGAGGGGAACGACAGGACGATGTCGATCAGGCGGCCGATGAAGTAGTCGGTCTTGCCCCCGGCGTACCCGGCGACGATGCCCATCACGATGCCGATCGCCGTCGCGATGACCGTCGCGGTCACCGCGATCGACAGGGAGGTCCTGATCCCGTAGACGAGCTGGGTGAACACGTCACGGCCCAGGCCGGGCTCGATGCCGAACCAGAACTCCGAGCTGATGCCGCCGTTGGGCAGGATCGGGTAGCCGTAGTCGTTCAGCAGGCCCGGCGTGTCCTGGCCGTACAGGGCGTAGGGGTCCTTGCCGTACAGCCAGGCGATGACCGGCGCGAGGAGCGCGACCAGGAAGAAGAAGATCACCACCACGGCCGAGACGATGCCGGTACGGTCGCGCCGGAAGCGCAGCCACATCAGCTGTCCGGGTGAGCGGCCCACCGTCTCCGGTGTCTTCGCCGCCAGTGCCTCCCCGGTCGTGGTCGTGGCTGGTGCAGGGATGGTCATCGTGCGGAGGCTCCCAACGAGCATGGCTGAGCGGGATCTCTGGAACCATTGCAAAACAGTCCATGACAATCAATGGGCTAGTCATTACTCATTTTTTTGTTGTATAACGTCCACCTGTTTGTGGCTGCAATTCCGTTGACGTGGATAGGGGGCGACGTGGGAGGATAGAGCTCCCGAAAGCCGGTTTTCACGGATTTGTGACACATTCATGACGTGGCCGTGACGGCTTTGTCCGGGTCTGACCTGGCTTGTGTCACAAGCCCGATACAGTGTTACAGGCTCAATACATGAGGTGTGCCGGACCGCTTCGAGGGGTAGGGCCTCCTCTCGCCGCGAGGTCGGGAGGTAGAGCATGGATCACGGCCTGTTTGGACCCGATTCGGTGACCTGGAAGGTGATGGGCGAGCGGATCCTGCTCGTCGCGGGCTTCCGTGCCCTGCTCATGCAGGGCCTGCACCCCCGGGCGATGCGCGGGGTCGCGCAGAACTCCGCGCTGATGGACCCGGCCGAGGCCTGGTCCCGCTTCGTGCGCACCACCGAGTTCGTCCGGGTGCGCGTCTACGGCACGACCGAGGAGGTCGCCCGCGCCGGGGCCAGGGTGAGGAAGATCCACGCGAGCCTCACCGCCCTCGACCTCGACACCGGCGAGCGGTTCCGCCTCGACGACCCCGACGCGCTGCTCTGGGTCCACGT
Source organism: Streptosporangium vulgare (assembly GCF_042428775.1). NCBI lineage: Bacteria > Bacillati > Actinomycetota > Actinomycetes > Streptosporangiales > Streptosporangiaceae > Streptosporangium > Streptosporangium vulgare. Next base: position 486,701 of record NZ_JBHMBS010000001.1, read on the forward strand.
CGGCGAGGTCGACTCCTACCTGTCGGTCGCCCGGCGCGCCGGGGTGCGGCTGACGGACGAGGAGGCCGACAGGTTCGTCGCCGAGTGGCGCCGCGCGGCCGAGGTGGTCGGCCTGCGCGCCGAGGACGTGCCCGGCTCGGTCGGCGAGATGGACGACTACATCCGGGCCTGCCGTCCCGGCCTCTACTTCGTCCCCGAGGTGGCCCACCCGCTCCTGCGGTCGCTCAACGCGCCGCTCCCGGCCCGCCTCATCCCGCTCAAGCCGATGTTCCCCATGCTCACCGGGCTCGCCTTCGCGACCCTGCCGCGCTGGGCCCGCAGGCTGTACGGCCTGCCCGCGACCCCGCTGGGCGACCTGTGGGCGACGGCCTCGCTGCGGGCCCTGCAGACCGGGATCGGCCTGGTGCCCGAGCCGGTGCGCTACTCCCCGGACGCGCGAAGGGCGCGCAAGGCGGTCGCCGAGCGCGCCGCGTGACCACCGCGTAACCGCGGCGGCGTAACCATGGCGGGGTGAGCGCGGCGAGGTGACCGGAGTGCGTGGCCACGGCGGCGTGAGCGCACCAAGTGCCCGCTTGTCCCACATCATGGAAGGCGTACCGTCCGGTTTTCCGGACATGGCACACTGGTAGTGGTAATGGAGGGTGAATCGTCCGCGGTGCGCCCTCCGCGAGAACGAGAGAAGCAGAGCAGCGTGCTCCGGGGTCGGTGAAATTCCGAGCCGGCGGTTACAGTCCGCGACCCGGTCGAAGCCATCGACCGGTTGACCTGGTGAAACTCCAGGACCGACGGTTAAAGTCCGGATGGGAGGAAGCGCGCGAGCGGAGAGTGTCTTCGGGCACCCTCCGCTGATCGGGTGTATGCACCCGTTGATCCCCCGGGGCCCGCCGTGGCAAAAAGCTACTGGCGAGTAGGAGACCTCGGGTGACTGATCCGGCGCGGACGCGCCAAGCGGTCGGGCGCGCCCCTCACGGGCGCGGCGCCGTCGGCCCCCACCATTTTTCGTGTCGTTCGTGTTCCCCGTCCGGCCGTGCCCGGTCCGGGCGTGGCGACGTATCCCTCTTTTCCGGCGCGCTCCGCCTTCCGGACGCACGCCCTTCCCGGCCCCACGTGCCCGGGCTCCGCATGTCCGAGCCCCGCATGTCCGGGCGCACCACCGGCCCCCGTACCTCCGGACCCCTGACGATCTCCCCGTGCCCGGTCGTCCGGGCGGTCCCCCAGAAGGAGCTGTGAATGTTCACCGGAATCGTCGAAGAACTGGGAGAGATCGCCGGGATCGAGCCGCTGAGCGACGCGGCCCGGCTGTCGATCCGCGGCAAGACGGTCACCGCGGACGCCGGGCACGGTGACTCGATCGCCGTCAACGGCGTCTGCCTGACCGTGGTGGACGTCGAGGGCGAGGTGTTCACCGCCGACGTGATGAAGGAGACCCTCGACCGCAGCTCCCTCGGCGCGCTGGGCCCGGGCTCCCCGGTCAACCTGGAGCGCGCGGTCCGCGCCGACCAGCGGCTGGGCGGGCACATCGTGCAGGGCCACGTGGACGGGACGGGTGTCCTGCTGTCGCGGGAGCCCGCCGAGCACTGGGAGGTCGTCCGGATCTCCCTGCCGGCGGAGCTCGACCGCTACGTGGTCGAGAAGGGCTCGATCGCGGTCGACGGCATCAGCCTGACCGTCATGAGCGTGGGCTCGGGCGGCTTCGCGGTCAGTCTGATCCCCACCACCCTCAGCCTGACCACCCTCGGCGCGAAGCGGCCGGGAGACCCGGTGAACCTCGAGGTCGACGTGATCGCCAAGCACGTGGAGAAACTCGTCGGCGCGTACGCCCCGGCCGGTGGGCCGGCCAGGGACACCGCGACAGAGCAGACAGAGCAGACGACAGAGCAGACAGAGCAGGTGGAAAGGCCGTGACCCACCTCGAAACGGAACCCGAGACCGCCGGGACCGGGAGCCTCCGGAGAGACCCGATCGGAAGCGCCGGAAGCACCGGCCGGATTCGTCAACTGGCTCAAGGAGTACCGGTCGAGGGCCGTGCTCGTCACCGAGGAGACCCTGTGATCAAGCTGGACCCGGTCGAGCGGGCGATCGCCGACATCCGCGAGGGCAGGGCCGTCGTGGTCGTCGACGACGAGGACCGCGAGAACGAGGGCGACATCATCTTCGCCGCGTCCAAGGCCACCCCGGAACTGCTCGCCTTCACCATCCGGCACAGCAGCGGCGTGGTATGCGTGCCGATGCGCGGCGAGGACCTCGACCGGCTCGGCCTGCCGCTGATGGTGTACGACAACAAGGAGCGCCTGCGCACCGCGTACACGATCAGCGTGGACGCGAGGGACGGGGTGAGCACCGGCATCTCCGCCGCCGACAGGGCCCGCACGATCCGCGCCCTGGCCGACTCGGCGACCGAGCCGTCCGAGCTGGTACGGCCGGGGCACGTCTTCCCGCTCCGCTACCGGGAGGGCGGCGTCCTGGCCCGGCGCGGCCACACCGAGGCGTCCGTGGACCTGGCCAGGCTCGCCGGGCTGAGCGAGGCGGGCGTGCTCGCCGAGGTCGTCAACGACGACGGCACCATGATGCGGCTCCCGGAGCTGCGCGACTTCTGCGACGAGCACGACCTGGCGCTCGTCTCGATCGAGCAGCTGGTGGAGTTCAGGCGCAGGACCGAGCGGATGGTGACCAGGGTCGCCGAGACGCGGCTGCCGAACAGGTACGGCGAGTGGCGGGCCTACGGCTTCGCGAGCTCGCTGGACGGCGGCGAGCACCTGGCCCTCGTCCTCGGCGACATCGAGGACGGCGAGAACGTCATGGTCCGGGCGCACTCCGAGTGCCTCACCGGCGACGTGCTCGGGTCGCTGCGGTGCGACTGCGGGGTGCAGCTCGACCACGCCATGTCGCGGATCGCCGCCGAGGGGCGGGGGGTGGTCGTCTACCTGCGCGGGCACGAGGGGCGCGGGATCGGGCTGCTGGCCAAGCTCCGGGCGTACAGCCTCCAGGACGGTGGCAGCGACACCGTCGACGCCAACCTGGAGCTCGGGCTGCCGGTGGACGCCCGGGAGTTCTCCAACGCCGGGCAGATGCTCGCCGACCTGGGCGTGAAGTCGGTCCGGCTGCTCACCAACAACCCGGCCAAGCTGCGCGGCATGGACGGCTACGGCATCAAGGTGCTCGGCCGCGAGCCCATGCCGGTGGCGATGAACCCGTACAACGAGAAATACCTGTCGGCCAAGCGCGACCGCCTCGGCCACGAGATTCCCAGGGAAGAAGCATGAGCGAACGAGCAGGCCAGGCGGAGCGGGACGGCCGCGCGAGCGGGCGCGGGGTGATCGCGTGAGCGGCGAGGGGCGGCCGGTGGCCGAGGCCGTCGAGGCGAGCGGGCTCACCGTCGGCGTCGTCGCGGCCCGCTGGCACGAGAAGATCACCGATCAGCTCGTGGCGCGGGCCGAGCGGGCCGGCAGCGACAGCGGCGCGGAGGTGACCGTGGTGCGGGTGGCCGGATCGCTGGAGATCCCGGTCGTGGCGCAGGTCCTGGCCAGGAAGTACGACGCGGTCGTCGCCCTCGGCGTCGTGATCCGCGGTGAGACCCCCCACTTCGACTACGTGTGCGACTCCGTCACCTCGGGCCTGACCCGGGTCTCCCTCGACGAGGAGGTCCCGGTCGGCAACGGCGTGCTGACCTGCGAGTCCCTCGACCAGGCCCTCGACCGGGCGGGACTGCCCGGCAGCCACGAGGACAAGGGCTACGAGGCCACCGTCGCCGCCCTGGAGACGGCGCTGCTGCTGCGGGAACTCCGCTCCTAGCCCGTTCCGCGGACCCGCCCCGCCGTGCCTCGTGATCGGCCCGGCGGGGCCGTGCGGTAGGTTTCCCTCGGCACCGTGACCAGCCGTCACAGCCGTTCCGACCGGTGGTTTTCCAAAGGATCGTGATCTGAGAGTGAGCCCGGAGAGCGTCTCCCCGCCCCCGCTGCCCGTCGTGTGGCGGCCCAAGAAGGGGCGGATCGCGGCCTACGGCTTCGCGGGCCTGATCATGCTCGGCGCGGTGCTGATGGCGGTCTTCCTGTCCGAGCCGTTCACCCTGGCCGACAGGCTCGCGATGGTCGGGCTGGGCGGGGTGGTCGCCTGGGTTCTGCACCTGCTGGGACGGGTCCGGGTGGAGGCCGACGAGGAGGGGGTCACCGTCGTCAACCCGCTGCGGGTGCACCGCTACGAGTGGCCCGAGGTGCTCGGGGTCACCCTGGTCGACCACGAGCCCTGGGCGAAGATCGACTTCACCGACGGGGCCACGGTCGGCGCGATGGGGCTGCAGGGCTCGGAGAAGGACCGTACGGTCCGCCAGGTCCGCGAGCTCGCCGCCCTCATCAGGGAGCGCGGAGAGGCGTCGGAGACCCGCTGAGCCGCCGTACGGGGGTTCAGGGCCTTCGGCCGGGCCTCCGCGGAGGCCCGGGAGCCCTGGCGCGGGCCGACGTGGCGATGTGCGCGAGCGTGACCTCCTGGCGGGGACCCGGGGACGCGCGGACGCGTGCGGGTCACCGGGGGAAGCGGTCACGCCGAGATTCCGCGAACCGCTGAAACCCCTGAAAGTTACATGGTCGTTCGCCGTAAGTATCGCCGTGAGCTGCACGAGATGCTCTCCTCAACGGCGGCGGCTGTCCTTTTTCGGCCTGAGGGTTCCAAGATGCGAAGCCCACGCAGCACAGGTCGAGAGGACTCCACGTGAAAACGTCAGGCCGGATCCGGTTATCGGCGGCGGCGCTGGCCGCGGCCCTGGCCGCGGCATCGATCACCGCGGTCGTCACCACAGGAACCGCCAACGCCCTTGTCCGACCGGCGCTCGGCCAGAACATCAAGGTCAACCAGGTCGCCTACGCGCCCGGCGCGGCCAAGCAGGCGACCGTGATCAGCAACTCGGGATCGCCGCTGGCCTGGAGCCTGCTGGACGGTTCCGACCAGGTGGTGGCCGGCGGCACCACGACCGTCTTCGGCGCCGACTCCCGCTCCGGCGACTCCGTCCACAAGATCGACTTCTCGTCCTACACCGGGACCGGCACCAACTACGTGCTCACCGTGAACAACGAGTCCAGCCACCCCTTCGACATCGGCACCGCCGCCTGGAAGAAGCTGCCCTACGACGCGCTGGCGTTCTTCTACCACCAGCGCAGCGGCATCGCGATCACCTCCCAGTACGCCGGCGGCAACCAGTACGCCCGCGCCGCCGGCCACCTGAACGTCTCCCCCAACCAGGGCGACAACAACGTGCCGTGCCGCAGCGACTGCGGCTACCGGCTGGACGTGCGCGGCGGCTGGTACGACGCAGGCGACCACGGCAAGTACGTGGTCAACGGCGGCATGTCCGCCTGGCAGCTGGTCAACGCCTACGAGCGGGCCAGGAACATCCCCGGCGCCGACACCGGCGCCTTCGCCGACGGCACCATGTCCATCCCCGAGCGCGGCAACGGCGTGCCCGACATCCTGGACGAGGCCCGCTGGGAGATCGACTTCCTGCTGAAGATGCAGGTCCCCGACGGCCGCCCGCTGGCCGGGATGGCCCACCACAAGATCCACGACGCCAACTGGACCGGGCTGCCGCTGCTGCCCGCCCAAGACCCCCAGGCCCGGGTGCTGTCGGCGCCCAGCACCGCCGCCACCCTGAACCTGGCCGCCGCGGCCGCCCAGTGCGCCCGGGTGTGGGCGTCCATCGACTCCGCGTTCTCCGCCCGCTGCCTGACCGCGGCCGAGAAGGCCTACGCCGCGGCCAAGGCCAACCCCTCGCGGCTCGCCCCGGCCTCCGACGACACCGGCGGCGGCTCCTACGCCGACGGCAAGGTGACCGACGAGTTCTACTGGGCCGCCGCCGAGCTGTACGCCACCACCGGCAAGCAGGCCTACCGCACCGACCTGACCTCCTCCTCGCTGTACTACGGGCGCAGTTTCACGAACGAGGGCGCCCTGTGGGCGGAGGTCGGCAGCCTGGGCGACATCACCCTGGCGCTGGTGCCCAACGGCCTGACCTCCTCCATCGGCCAGCAGCTGCGGGCCTCCTTCGTCTCGGCCGCCGACGGCCTGCTGAACGTGATGCGCGGCCAGGGCTACCCGGTGCCCTTCCAGCCGTCCGGCGGCGGCTACATCTGGGGGTCCAACAACCTGATCCTCAACAACACCGTCCTGCTGGCCCTGGCCCACGACTTCACCGGCGCCGAGCGGTTCCGCACCGGGGTGTTCGAGACGATGGCGTACCAGCTCGGCCGCAACCCGACGGGCTACTCCTACGTCACCGGCTACGGCGACAAGCCCTCCCGCAACGTCCACCACCGGTTCTGGGCCAACCAGCTCAACTCCTCCCTGCCCATCGCACCGGCCGGCGCCCTGGCCGGCGGCCCCAACAGCGGCCTGGAGGACCCTGTCGCCCAGCAGCGTCTCAGCGGCTGCCGGCCGCAGAAGTGCTACCTGGACGACATCGACGCCTGGTCGGTGAACGAGGTCGCCGTCAACTGGAACGCGGTCCTGGCCTGGGTCAGCGCCTGGACGGCCGAGAAGGCCGGCACCAGCGGCCCGACTCCGACGCCCACTCCCACTCCCACTCCGACCCCGACGCCCACCCCGACGCCCACCCCGACTCCGACTCCGACGCCCACCCCGACTCCGACGCCGACCCCGACGCCGATCGGAAAGGCCTGCGCCGCGACCTACACCGTCACCAACCAGTGGGGCGACGGCTTCGGAGCCAATGTCGAGGTGAAGAACACCGGCACCACCGCGCTCACCGGCTGGACCGTCGCGTGGACCTTCCCCAGCGGCCAGACCATCACCCAGCTGTGGAGCGGCTCGCACACCGCGAGCGGTTCGGCCGTCACCGTGGCCAACCTGTCCTGGAACGGCGCGCTGTCTTCCGGCGCCACCACCTCCTTCGGCTTCAACGGCACCTGGTCCGGGGCCAACACCGCCCCCGCCGTGGTGACCTGCACAGCCCGGTAGGCGGCGCGGCGGGAACCCGCCGGTGCGCGACGGAGCCGAGTTCCGGTCCGCACCGGCGCGGTCCCCACCCCGTGAGGCCGTCCCGGGCTCCGGCGCCCGGGACGGCGAACGCCTTCCCCGAGGCGTTGTCCCCCGCCAGGACGACCGGGACCCGGCGACGCCGGTGACGTCGGCAACGCCACGGCACCCGGCTCCAGGCCGCAGAGCCGTGTCCGCCCGATTCTCCGCGAGTACCGCCGCACCCCTGCGAGGGCTCGGGGGCCCGCGCTCAGGTCTCCTCGGCGAACCGCTCCGCGTTGTCGGTCTCGCCCGCCACGAGCAGGGTGTCGCCACTGTGGATCACCGTGTCGGAGGTGGCGTACGTGAACCTGCCACCGGGTTTCTTCACCCCGACCACGGTGACCCCGTACTTGCTGCGGACGCCCAGGGAGCCCAGGCTCTTGCCGTCCGCCCACCGGGGCGCCATGGTCTTGATCATGGCGTAGTCCTCGTCGACCTCCACGTAGTCGAGCATCCGCCCGGTGACGAGGTGCGCGACCCGCTCGCCCATGTCGTGCTCGGGCTGCACCACGTGGTGCGCGCCGACCCGCTGCAGGATCCGGCTGTGCTGCAGGCTGATCGACTTGGCCCAGATGTCGGCCACCCCGAGGTCGGCCAGGATCGAGGTGGTCAGGATGCTCGCCTCGATGTCGGTGCCGATGCCGACCACCGCCCGGCCGAACTCGCTGATGCCCAGCTGGTCGAGCGCGTCGGGATCGGTGGAGTCGGCGCACACCACGTGGGTGAGCCGCCCGGAGAACTGCTGCACGTTCTTGGCGTCGCTGTCGACGCCGAGCACCTCGACGTCGCGGCCCACCAGCTCCACCGCGAGGGCGCCGCCGAACCGGCCGAGACCGATCACCACGACCGCGTCGCCGCGGTCTCTCTTGTCAACCAACGAGGGGACGCTCCTCCGGGTATCGGAACCGACGGGTCTGGACGTGCAGCGCCAGCGCGGCGCCGAGGGTCACCGGGCCGAGCCGCCCGACGAACATCAGGAGGGTCAGGATCAGGTGTCCCAGGGGGCCGACGTCGGCGGTGATCCCGGTCGACAGCCCCACCGTGCCGAAGGCCGAGATCACCTCGAACAGTACGCGGTCCAGCTTGAACGGGGTCACCGTCATCATCGCGAACGTGCCCACGGCGACCGACGCCACACTCAGCAGGGCGATCGTCAGCGCCTGCCGCTGCAGCTGCTCGGGAATGCGGCGGCGGCCCGCCGAGACGTCGGGCTCGCCGCGCAGCTCGGCGAGGATCACGAACCCGAGGAGCGCGAACGTCGTCACCTTGATGCCGCCGCCGGTGCTCGCGCTGCCCGCTCCGATGAACATCAGCACGTCGCTGATCAGCCAGGAGCTCTCGCTCATCTGGGAGGTGTCCACGGAGTTCAGGCCGCCGCTCCGGGTCATCGCGCTGTGGAAGAACCCGGCCATGATCCGCAGTCCGGGGGAGAGGCCGCCCATCGTGCCGGGGTTGTTCCACTCGGTGACGGTGACGGCCACCGCCCCGCCGAACAGCAGGACGGCGGTCATCCCCAGCGTGATCTTGGCGTGCAGCGTCCAGCGGGCCGGGCGGCGCCAGTTCTGCCGCAGTACGGCGTAGACGGGGAAGCCGAGACCTCCGGCGACCACCGCCGAGATGAGCGGGAGGCAGATCCACGGGTCGGTGACGAACCTCATCATGCTGTCGGGCCAGAGCGCGAACCCGGCATTGGTGAATGCCGAGATCGCATGAAAAATCCCGTAATAGGCGGCGCGGCCGACCGGTTCCCCGTACCCGATCACGAAGCGGGCGGCGAGCACCGTGGCGGTCAGCGCCTCGGCGACCAGCGTGACCTTGGCGACCCCCACGATCACCCGCCGCACGTCGCCGGGACCGAGGGTCTTGGTCTCGGCCTGGGTGTTGAGGCGGGCGCGCAGGCCGAGCTTGCCGGAGACGACCACCGCGAGGATCGAGGAGAGCGTCATGATCCCGAAGCCGCCGATCTGCATCAGCACCAGGAGCACGATCTCGCCGAAGAACGACCAGTGTGCCGCGGTGTCGTGCACGGCGAGCCCGGTCACGCACACCGCGGAGGTGGCGGTGAACAGGGCCGACGTCCACGAGGCACTCTCGCCCCCCGCGACCGCGACCGGCAGCGACAGCAGCCCTGTACCGGTGAGGACCACCGCCAGGAACGCCACCACGACGGCTCTGGACGGGGTGTTGATCTGGTCGAGCAGGTTCTTCACAGGGGGTGACAATACTTCTTCCCGGGAGAACGGCAGTATGTCCGCCTGCTCACCGGTCGCCGAAGCCTCCGTGAGCCGTCCTCCGGTCTCCGTGGGCCCTCCTCCGGTCTCCGTGAGCCGCCCGCCCGCCTCCCGTGAGCCCCCGCCCGCCCCCGTGAAGCCCCCGCCCGCCGCGAGGCCGTCACCGGCGTGCCCGGCGCGTGCTGACCTGTGCCCGGCGCGTGCCTGGCGTGCCCGGCACGCCACCGGGTTCCGTGGAGCGCCGGATCCGGGAGGGGTGTGATCACGAGGACCCGGCCGCCGGGCGTAGCCTGAGGTGGTGGTGAGGCGGACAATCGAGGCATCTCATGTGGAGTCGCCCGCGCAGCTGGCGGAGCTGCTCGACGAGCGGTCGTACCTGGCCGGTGCGGGGCTCGTCACGGCGGCCTTCCTCGCGCTGCGGATGGGCCGCCCGCTGCTGCTCGAAGGCGAGGCGGGGGTCGGCAAGACCGAGCTGGCCAGGACCCTGGCCGAGGTGCTCGGGGCGCCGCTGATCCGCCTGCAGTGCTACGAGGGGCTCGACGCCTCCCAGGCGCTCTACGACTGGGACTTCGCCCGCCAGCTCCTGCACCTGAAGGCGGCGGAGGCGGGCGGTGTCACCGACGCCGCCCGGCTGGAGGGCGAGGTCTACGACCGGAGGTTCCTGATCGCCAGGCCGCTGCTGAAGGCGATCGAGACCCAGCCCGCGGTGCTGCTCATCGACGAGGTCGACCGGGCCGACGTGGAGTTCGAGGCGATCCTGCTGGAGGTGCTCTCGGACTTCGCGATCTCCGTTCCCGAGCTCGGCACCATCCGCGCCGCGCGGCCGCCGGTGGTCGTGCTCACCTCCAACCGCACCCGCGAGGTGCACGACGCGCTGAAGCGGCGCTGCCTCTACCACTGGCTGGAGCACCCCTCCTTCGACAGGGAGGTGGCGATCCTGCGCAGGCGGCTCCCCGAGTGCTCGGGAAGCCTGGCCGAGCAGGTGGCCACGGCGACGGGACGGCTCCGCCAGGCCGACCTGATCAAGCCGCCGGGGATCGCCGAGACCCTCGACTGGACCGAGGCGCTCCTCGCCCTCGGCGCCCGCGAGCTCGACCCCGACCTGGCGGCCGCCTCGCTGGGCGCCCTGCTCAAGCACAGGGAGGACCACGAGACGGTGCTCGGGAACGGATTCTTCGGTGCCTCCCGGCGCTGACGGCCCGCCCCACGCGGCGGTTCCCCCCGGCGCGGGGGGTTCTCCCGCGACCGGGGTTCCGTCTCCGACCTCCCCGACCTCCCCGACCTCCCCGACCTCCCCGACCTCCCCGCCCGGGACCGGGACCGCCACCGAGACCGGGACCGGGACCGAGACCGCCACCGGGACGGACCTGGTGGCGGTCATGACCGGTTTCGCCAGGACCCTGCGCGCCGCCGGGGTGCCCGCCGACCACGAGCGGACCCAGAACCTGCTGCGAGCGCTCTCCCACCTGGACGCCTCCAACCCCGACGACGTCTACTGGGCGGGCCGTACCACGCTGTGCGCCTCGGCCGACGACCTGCCCCGCTACGACCGGGTCTTCCGGGCCTACTTCGGGGGGCTGCGCGCGGGCCGCGCGAGAGCGGCGGCGATCACCGTCACCCGGCCCGCCGCGGCACGGCCGGGGGCAGGCCCCGACCGGGGGGAGGGCGGCGAGCCCCCGGCCCTCGCGGCGACCGCGAGCGCGACGGAGGTGCTGCGCACCCGCGACGTGGCCGGGATGACGGCCGCGGAGCTCGCCGAGGCGCACCGGCTGCTCGCCCTGCTGCGGACGGGCAGGCAGCGGCGCGCGTCGCGGCGTTTCCGGCCCTCGCGCCGGGGGCGGCTGGACGGCAGGGCGACCGTCCGTGAGACCCTGCGCAGGGGCGGGGAGACCGCCGGGCTGCGCTACCGCGCGCACCGGACCAGGCCCCGCCGGGTCGTGCTGCTGATCGACGTGAGCGGTTCCATGACCCCGTACGCGGACACGCTGCTCCGGCTCGCCCACGCGCTGGTCAGGTCGGAGCCGAGGGCCACGGAGGTGTTCAGCGTGGGCACCCGGCTCACCCGGCTCACCTCCGAGCTGCGCCACCGGGACCCGGCGACCGCGATGGCCGCCGTCTCCCGGGCCATCCCCGACTGGAGCGGCGGCACCCGGCTGGGGGAGGAGCTCCGGCGGTTCCTGGCGCTGAACGACGCGGCGGGAGCGGTGGTGGTGATCGCCTCCGACGGCTGGGAGCGCGGCGACGTCTCGCCGCTGGGGGCGGAGATGGCCAGGCTGTCCAGGACGGCCCACCGGGTGATCTGGGTGAACCCGCACAAGGGCAGGGAGGGCTACGAGCCGCTCACCGCCGGGATGCGGGCCGCGCTTCCCCACATCGACGACTTCGTGGCCGGGCACAGCCTGGCCGCGTTCGAGAAACTCGCGACGCTGCTGGGAGGCACGCATGCGTGACGTGTTGTCACAGATCCTGAGGTGGTGGGAGGCGGGAGAGACGTTCGGCCTCGCCACCGTGGTCGACACCTTCCGCAGCGCGCCCCGCCCGCCGGGGGCGTCCATGGCGGTGCTCGGCGAGGAGGCCGAGGGCAGCGTCTCCGGCGGCTGCGTCGAGGGCGCCGTCTACGAGCTGGCCAGGGAGGTGGTCTCCTCGGGCACACCCGTCCTGCAGAGGTACGGAGTGAGCGACGACGACGCCTTCTCCGTCGGCCTGACCTGCGGCGGCATCCTTGACATCCTCGTCGAGCCCGTCTCGAAGGAGACATTCCCCGAGCTGGGGGCGGTCGCCGCCTCGGTGCTGCGGCGCGAGCCGGTGGCGGTGGCGACCGTCCTGTCGGGGCCGGGTGTGATCGGCACCCGCAGGGTCATCTGGCCGGACCGCTCCTCCGGCTCCCTGGGCGTGACCCGGCTGGACGACGCGGTGGACGACGACGTCCGGGGCATGCTGGCGCAGGGGCTGACGGGCGTCCGCAGGTACGGGGCCCGAGGGCAGCGGCGGCTCGACGAGCTGTCGGTCTTCGTGCAGTCCTTCGCGCCGCCGCCCCGCATGCTGGTCTTCGGCGCGATCGACTTCGCCGCCGCGGTCGCCAGGGTCGGCAAGTTCCTCGGCTACCACGTGGTCGTGTGCGACGCCCGGCCGGTGTTCACCACGGCCAAGCGCTTCCCCGAGGCCGACGAGGTGATCGTCAAGTGGCCGCACGACTATCTCACCTCGACCGTCGTGGACGAGCGCACCGCGATCTGCGTACTCACCCACGACCCCAAGTTCGACGTCCCTCTTCTCGAGGTCGCCCTGCGCACCTCGGCGGGCTACGTCGGCGCGATGGGCTCGCGCCGCACGCACGAGGACCGGCTGGCCCGGCTCGCCCAAGCCGGGCTGGGGGAGGCCGAGCTGAAGCGGCTCCGCTCGCCGATCGGGCTGGACCTGGGCGCGCGTACGCCCGAGGAGACGGCGATCTCCATCGCCGCCGAACTGATCCAGCTGCGCTGGGGCGGGTCCGGCCGGCCGCTGACCGACGGTTCCGGCAGGATCCACGGTGAGGGACCGGGCGGCGCGTGAACGAGGACTCGGAAACCTCGGCGCCTCCGGAAAAGGCCCCGCCGGGGGCCCCGCCCGGGGCCTTTTCCGGAGGCGCCGAAGGGGATGCGGCAGGGGAGCCCGGGGGATCGGCGGGCGGGCGCCCGGCGAGCGCCGGGCTGCTGCTGGCCGCCGGGTCGGGCTCGCGGCTCGGCACTCCCAAGGCGCTGGTGGAGTTCCGCGGGGAGCGGCTGGTGGACCGGGGGGTCAGGGCGCTCCACGACGGAGGGTGCCGTCCCGTGGTCGTGGTGCTCGGCGCGGCCTCGGTCCGGGTGCGGGGAGCGGTGACCGTCCACAACCCGCGCTGGGACTCGGGGATGGGCTCCTCGCTCAGGGCCGGTCTGGACGCGATCCCCGAGACCGCCGATCATGTGGTGATCGCCCTGGTGGACCAGCCGTTCGTCGGCCCGCGGGCGGTGCGGCGGCTCGTCGACGCGGCGGCGGAGGGCGCCTCGGTCGCCGTCGCCACCTACGGCGGCGCGCGGCGGAATCCGGTGCTGATCGCCAGGGAGCACTTCGAGGAGGTCGCCCGGCTCGCGACCGGCGACGCCGGTGCCCGCCCCTTCCTGCGGGCCCACCCCGAACTGGTGGTCGCGGTCCCCTGCGACGACGTGGCCGACCCCGCGGACATCGACACCCCGGCCGACCTGTCCGCGCTCCGGGCCCGCCCGGACCTCGCCGTCTGACGGGCGGCCGGGTCCCTAGGCGGCCAGGCGCAGTGAGGCGACGGCGGCGCGGTGGTCGCTGCCCGCGGCCCGCTCGACGCCCGCCCTGGTGGCGACCATGCCGCGGTAGAGGATGTGGTCGGGCCGGGTGACGGGGAAGGACGCGGGCCAGGTGAAGCCGAAGCCCGTACCGGCCTCCTGCTGGGCGTCCGACAGCGGCGGCACCAGGCCGGAGCGCTTGCGGTCGGTGGTGGCGGTGTTGAGGTCGCCGAGCAGCAGCAGGCGCTCGCTGTCGTCCTTGTCGATCATCCTGCGGGCGTAGGCGAGGGTCTCGTCGCGCTGGGCGGTCTGACCGGGACGGGCGGAGGCGAGGTGCATGACGTACACGGTGAGCCTGCCCTTGGGGGTGACGACCACCGCGCGCAGCGCCCGCGCCCAGTCGAGGCCGATGTCGGCCTTGCGGGCCTCGGCGATCGGGAAGCGGCTCCACAGGCCGACCGTGGCGATCCGGTAGCGGTAGGGGAAACGGTCGTTGAGGACCTTCGCCGCCGGGCCGCCGGCGGTCAGCTCCTGCACCGCGACCAGGTCGCGGTCCTTGGAGACGGACCGTATGGCGTCGGCCGAGTCGGCGTTGGTCGCGCCGACGTTGAGCGTGGCGACCGACAGGTCGCTGGGCCCGCCAGGCGGGCTGCGCAGCAGCGTCGGGCCGAACATGAGGCCCCACACGGTCGCCGGGACCAGCGCGGCGAGGATCACCTGCCACGAGCGGGTGGCCAGCGCGCAGACCAGCAGGACCGGTACGGCGACCCCGAGCCAGGGAAGCAGGCTCTCCAGCACGGGTGTGAAACCACCCAGCTCAGGCAGGAGCCGGTGCCCCCCGAGAATCAGGGCCAGCGTTCCCGCCGTCACGACGATCGACTGCCTCAGCACACCGCTCCTCGTCCACCCTCCGGGGGTCACCTGCCCCCGGAACGTCCGCCCCTCCGGGGTCCCCTACCCCGGAATGCGTAGGCTACCGGCCCGGTGGCGACGGCGCGGGGCTTGGTGCTTCGGCGGTGAGTCGATAACCTTTGTTGCCGAGACAACGGAACAACATTCGGTTTCGTCGGCACCGCGGAAGGACGATCTCACGATGCGCATCGGTATGGCCCTGAACTACTCGGGGGGCTTCAAGGAGACGGTGGCCGAGCTGGCCGACTACGAGAAGGCCGGTCTCGACATCGTCTTCGTCGCCGAGGCATACAGCTTCGACGCGGTGAGCCAGCTGGGCTACATCGCCGCCAGGACCGAGAGGCTGCAGATCGCCTCCGGCATCCTGCCGATCTACTCCCGCACCCCCGCCCTGCTGGCCATGACCGCCGCGGGCCTCGACTACGTCTCCGACGGCCGCTTCACCCTCGGCCTGGGCGCCTCGGGCCCGCAGGTCATCGAGGGCTTCCACGGCGTCCCGTACACCGCGCCGCTCGGCCGCACCCGCGAGGTCATCGAGATCTGCCGCCAGGTCTGGCGGCGCGAGCGCCTGACCTACGAGGGCAGGCACTACACCGTCCCGCTCCCCCCGGGCCAGGGGACCGGCCTGGGCAAGCCGCTGAAGCTCATCAACCACCCGGTCCGCGAGCGCATCCCCGTCGTGATCGCCGCCATCGGGCCCAAGAACGTCGAGCTCTCCGCCGAGCTGGCCGAGGGCTGGGAGCCGATCTTCTACGTGCCGGAGAAGGCCGCCGACGTGTGGGGCGCCTCCCTGGCGGCGGGCAAGGCCAGACGGGACCCGGCGCTGGGCGAGCTGGACGTGATCGCCCAGGCCTCGCTCGCCATCGGCGACGACGTCTCGGGCTGGCTGGAGCTGGGCCGCCCGATGGCGGCCCTCTACATCGGCGGCATGGGCGCCAAGGGCAAGAACTTCTACAACGACCTCGCCCGCAGGTACGGCTACGAGAAGGAGGCCGAGCAGATCCAGAACCTCTACCTGGACGGCAAGAAGGACGAGGCCGCCGCGCTCGTGCCGCACGAGCTGCTGGAGAAGATGTCCCTCATCGGCCCCGAGGGGCACGTCCGCGAGCGCCTGCAGGCCATGCGCGAGTCGGGCGTCACGACCGTCAACGTCGCCCCGCTGGCCGGCACGCACGAGGAGCGCGTCCGGCTCATCGAGAAGGTCAGGGAACTCGCCTCCTGACCCGCCTCTCCCGCCCCGCCGCCGAACGGGCCCGCGGCCAACGCGGCCAACGCGGCCGCGGCCGGGAACGGTCCGCGGCCAACGTGACCAACGCGGCCAACGTGGACGCGGTCAGGACGGGCGCACGGACCAGGGCGGGTACACGACACGGCCACGGCGGGTACACGACCACGACGAGCACGTGGACGAGCGCGTACGCGGCCAAGCGGGAGGGCGGCGGGACCGGGCAGCACGGTCACCGTGGCGACATCCGGTCAAAGCGGTTAATAGCATGCGTGCCATGACCGCCACCCACACCCGTCGCCGCGCGAACCTCGCGGCCCTGCTGCCCGCTCACGAGGCGGACGCGATCCTGGTCACCGGCGGCGTGAACGTGCGCTACCTGACCGGCCTGGCCAGCTCCAACGCGGCCGTCCTGGTCAGGGCCGACGCCAGCGCCACGCTCGCCACCGACTCCCGCTACATCGGGGCCGCCCGGCGCGTCTGCGCCGACATCGAGGTGGTCGAGGAGTCCGACGTCGCCGGGGCCCTGCTGCCGGAGAGCGGCCGGACGGGCGTCGAGGCCGACCACATGTCCGTCGCCGACTACTTCCGGCTGGGCGGCGAGCACCTGCGCCTGTCCAAGGTGGTGGAGTCGGTGCGCGTGGTCAAGGACGACTCCGAGCTCGACCTCATCCGTACCGCGTGCGAGCTCACCGACCGCGCCTTCGCCGAGGTCCTGCCCGAGCTGCGTCCCGGGCTCACCGAGAAGGAGGTCGCCAGGGCACTGGAGCGCCGCATGATCGAGCTGGGCGCGGACGGCCTCGCCTTCGACTCGATCGTCGCGAGCGGGCCCAACGGCGCGATCCCGCACCACTCGCCCTCGGACCGGCCGCTGGAGCGCGGGGACCTGGTCACCATGGACTTCGGGGCCCTCTACCGGGGCTACCACGCCGACATGACCAGGACCGTGGCGATCGGCGAGCCCGCGGGATGGCAGCGCGAGCTGTACGACCTGGTCCGCGCCGCCCAGCGGGCCGGCCGCCTGGCCGCGCGGGCCGGCGCCGCGCTCCACGAGGTGGACGCCGCGGCCCGGGACCTGATCAAGGAGGCGGGGTACGGGGAGTTCTTCAAGCACGGCCTCGGCCACGGCGTCGGGCTGCAGATCCACGAGGAGCCGTTCCTGTCGCCGAGAAAGCCGGAGGACACCCCGGGAAGGCCGGAAGACCTCCCGGAGCCGGAACGATCTTCAGGAGAGCCGGAGCGCGACCATGAGCACGCTAGACTAGAGGATCGAGTTCCGGTAACCGTTGAACCTGGGGTTTACCTTCCCGGCAGGGGCGGCGTCCGCATCGAGGACACGCTCGTGGTGCGCGATGGCGGGCCGGAACTTCTCACACGGACGACCAAAGAGCTGCTCGTCCTTTAAGAGCGGCCGTACGCAGGAGAGACTAGTGGCGACGACGAACGACCTCAAGAACGGCCTGGTGCTCAAGCTCGACGGCGGTGAGCTCTGGGCCGTCGTGGAGTTCCAGCACGTCAAGCCCGGCAAGGGCGGCGCGTTCGTCCGCACCAAGCTCAAGAACGTGCTATCGGGCAAGGTCGTCGACAAGACCTTCAACGCGGGCGTCAAGGTCGAGGTGGCCAACGTCGACAAGCGCGAGATGCAGTTCTCCTACATGGACGGCGACGACTACGTCTTCATGGACACCGAGAACTACGACATGCTCCACGTCACCAGGGTGGCGGTCGGCGACTCGGCCAACTACCTGCTGGAGAACATGCTGGCCACCGTGGCGATCAACGAGGGCAACGTCCTCTACGTCGACCTGCCCGCGGCCGTCGAGCTGATCGTCGCCGAGACCGAGCCCGGCCTCCAGGGCGACCGCTCCACCGGCGGCACCAAGCCCGCCACGCTGGAGACCGGCGCCGAGATCAAGGTGCCGCTCTTCATCACCACCGGCGAGAAGGTCAAGGTCGACACCCGCACCGGCGATTATCTCGGCCGCGCCTGATGTCGGCACGAGGTAAGGCGCGCAGGCGCGCGCTGGACATCCTCTTCGAGGCCGAGGCGCGAGGCGAGGACCCGCTCAGTGTCCTCGCCGAGCGTCTCCAGCGGGCCGAGCCGCCCGTGAACGAGTACACCACGACGATCGTCGAGGGCGTGTGCAGGCACCGGGCGCGCATCGACGAGCTGATCACCACCTACTCCGAGGGCTGGACGCTCGACCGCATGCCGGCGGTCGACCGCAACCTCCTGCGCGGCGGCACCTACGAGCTGCTGTGGATGCCCGACGTCCCCGAGGGCGTCGTCATCAGCGAGTGGGTGAGCCTGGCCTCCGAGCTGTCGACCGACGAGTCGCCGCAGTTCGTCAACGGCCTGATGGCCCGTTTCAAGCAGCTCAAGCCGTCCCTGGCGCTCTAGCCGCCGCCACGGGGAGCCCGGGGGCCCTGAGGGCCCCGGCTCCCCGCCCCGGCGGCCCCGGCGGCCTCCGCCCCGGGCGCCCCCTCCCCGGCCGGGCTTACCCGGGCGACCGGTCCCCTTTCCTCCTGGCTTGCCCGCGGGACCGGTCCGCGCCCGGAAAAAGACTCGATCAAGCGCGAGTATGGATGCTCCTTGGGCCGCGCCGGGGGACGCGCGACGTAGGCTGGGTTTGTCATTGGACATTCAGGGCGAACACCCTGTCCTTTGGGCAAGAAGGAAAGCCTTCTCGCCCTGTCGGTTCAACCCGTTAGGGTTGGGGTGTCCCGCGACAGCCAAGCGGGACCTGTGGTTTTCGAACGCGGCAGGGCGTGCCGTGTCTGCGCGGGGAGGCTTCGGGGTGACCCGGGCCGTCGAACCGCGAACCGACAGACCCGACCGGCGGTCGGGTGCTGAAATCCGGGGCTCTGAGCCGCGGAGGACGTCAACGTACGAGGAGGCGATCTGAAGTTGCACGCCGTAGGCATCTCACGGCAGGCGGGCACTCCCGCGGTCCGCACGGCGGTCGTATGGGACGTCCTGAGTGCCGTGCTGGCCGAGCGGGTGGCCGCGACAGGCCGTGAGCGGCTCGACATCGTCGACGCCGGAGGCGGCACGGGGGGTTTCGCCGTTCCCCTCGCCGACCTCGGGCACGCCGTGACGGTCGTCGACCCCAGCCCCGACTCGCTCGCCGCGCTGGAGCGCCGCGCGGCGGAGGCGGGGGTGGAGGTCCGCGCCCTGCAGGGTGACGCCGCGGACCTTCAGGAGCTGCTCCCGGCCGGCGGCGCCGACCTGGTGCTCTGCCACAGCGTGCTGGAGTACGTGGAGGATCCGGCCGGCGCGGTGAAGGCCATGGCCGGCCTGCTGCGCGAGGGCGGCGTGATCAGCGTCCTCGCCGCCAACCCGCTCGCCGCCGCGCTCCACCGCTCCATCGCCGGCAGGTTCGACGAGGCCCGCCAGGTCCTGGACGACCCCGAGGGCCGGTGGGGCGACCGCGACCCCACGCCCAGGCGTTTCACCCGCGAGGCCCTGGAGCGGCTTCTCTCGGTGACGGGCTTCGCGCCCGGCGAGGTCCACGGCGTGCGGGTCTTCGCCGACCTGGTGCCCAGCAGGCTGCTCGACGGCGAGCCCGGAGCCGCCCGCGCCCTGGTCGCCCTGGAGCAGGCGGCCGCGGTGCACCCGGTGCTCCGCGACATCGCGACCCAACTGCACGTCCTTGGCCACCGGTGAACGCCGCGTCGAACGCCTGTTCCCGTAGGATGACGCTGTGTCGAGAAAGCAGCAGATACCGCGTCCGGGCTCCGATCTGGGGGCGGACGACACCGGCTGCCCGATCCTCCACGTCGACATGGACGCCTTCTACGCGGGCGTCGAGCTGCGCGACCGTCCAGAGCTCCGGGGCACCCCCGTCATCATCGGCGCGCCCGGGGCGCGCGGGGTGGTGCTCAGCGCCACCTACGAGGCCCGGAGGTTCGGGGTGCACTCGGCCATGCCCATGACCCGGGCCCGGCGGCTCTGCCCCCAGGCGGTGATCATCCCGCCCAGCCGGGGCAAATACACAGAGGTCTCCCGGCGCGTCATGGAGATCTTCCAGACCTTCACCCCCGAGGTCGAGCCGATCGCCTCCGACGAGGCGTTCCTCGATGTCGGCGGGGCCCGCAAGCGTCTCGGCCCACCGGCCGAGATCGCCCGGATGATCCGTGAGCAGGTCGAGCGCGAGCAGGGCATCACCTGCTCCGTCGGGGTCGCCAGCAGCAAGTTCGTGGCGAAGCTCGCCTCCCAGCACTGCAAGCCCGACGGCCTGTTCGTGGTGCCCGCCGACCGGGTGGTCGACTTCCTGCACCCGCTCCCCGTGGCGGCCCTGTGGGGCGTCGGGGAGCGCACCGAGCAGTCACTGGCCCGCCTCGGCATCAAGACCGTCGGCGACCTCGCCCGGGTCCCGCTGGACACCCTCCAGCGGGAGCTGGGCCAGGCGGCGGGCGCGCACCTGGCGGCGCTCGCCTGGGGGCGCGACGAGCGCCCGGTGACCCCGGACGTCCCCGACAAGAGCATCGGCGCGGAAGAGACTTTCGCCACAGACATCGCCGACCCCGCGGAGATCCGCAGGGAGCTGCTCCGGCTCTCGGAGCGGGTCGCCGCCAGGCTCAGGAGGGGCGGCAGCGTCGGCCGCACGGTCAGCGTGAAGCTCCGCCGGGCCGACTTCACCACCCTCTCCCGGTCGCGGAGCCTGCGCGAGCCCACCGACGTCGCCAAGATCCTGTACGACGTCTCCTGCGCCCTCTACACCGCCTCCGGCCTGGAGAACGTCCATCTGAGGCTGGTCGGCGTGCGGGTGGAGAACCTCAGCCCGGCCGCCGGGGCGACCCGGCAGCTCGGCCTCGGAGAGCGCGAGACGGGCTGGCGGGAGGCCGAGCAGGCGATGGACAGGGCGGTCCGCAGATTCGGCAACGACGCCGTCCTCCCGGCCTCCCTTGTTCGCCCTCCGTTTGATGGAATAGATCCATGATTACGCCTCCGGTTTGGACTACGTTGGACGTTTTCTTTCGTCTACGTCTACAGCCTCGTATTCTGGGGATAACCGACCGCGAGGTTCGGACACCCCGTGTCGTCCGTCACCGTCTTCCCCGTCCTGGGGCTGTCCTTGGGAGGCGCCGTGCCGCTCTCTGAGCACGAGCAGCGCTTGCTCGACCAGATCGAGCAGGCCCTCTACGCCGAGGACCCGAAGTGGGCCAATACCGTCAGGATCAGTGATCCCCGCAGCCACTACAGGCGCCGCCTGGTGAAGGCCTTCATCGGCTTCATCCTGGGCGTCGTCCTGCTGATGGTCGGCGTAGTGATCAACAACGTCCCGCTCGGCATCCCGCTCGGCGTCGGCGGTTTCGTGGTCATGCTCGCCGCATGCCTGTGGGGTCTGTCCAGCTGGAAGCGCATGAACGGTTTCGGTGAGGCCAACGCGGCCACACCCGCCGATCAACCGCGAGGCAAGGGCGGGCGCCGTGCCGGCTCCCGCCAGAGCTTCATGGAGCGGATGGAGGAGCGCTGGCGCCGTCGCCACGACGAACGCTAGCCCGGCGGGGCCCGCCGTCCCCGGCGGCCCTCCCTGACCGATCCCCGTGACGACGAGGGTCACTCCCGGTGCGGGAGCGGCCCGCGTCATCCGGCCGGGTCCGCCACCCCGTCCTGAAGGTTACTGTTCCGTACCTCCCTGCGGCCGAGCATCCCGGCCCGCGCCCCCGACCGCCGTCCCCTCGGTGATCGGGACGCGCGACCACGTCCCGATCACCGAGGGCGCTAGGCGCCCTTCCTGGCCGGCCTGCGGAGCCGGATGTTCTCCAGGCGGTCGAAACCGTCCAGCACCCGCCCGCCCAATGCCCGCATCCGCAGGAGCGTGGAGGGCGGCAGCAGCACCGCCCTGATCCGCCTGCCGCGGGTCACGGTGGCCGCCAGCGCCCGCCGCACGCTCCGCACGTCCTCGCGGAGGGTGCCGATCTCGCCCGGGGTCCTGGCGTAGAGCGTCCGCTCCACCGCCGAGGCGATCCTCGCCAGCGCGGCGGCGGCCTCCGGCTCGAACCGGTACTGCGCCGCCAGCCGCCCGGCCAGCGCGCGAGGGCTCTCGCTCGCCTGCCGGGACATCCCGTAGTCGCACAGGACGTCGTCGAGCTCGGTCCACGCGGCCGTCACCGCCGGCTCCCGCCGGACCTCCCTGACGACCACCCCGGCCGCCGCGCGCGAGGCGGAGTCGCCGGGATCCGGCTCCGCGGCCCGCCGCGTGTAGGCCCTGTCGCGGCGGAGCCGCAGCTGCCAGCGGACCAGCGCGGGGATCAGCGCGACCAGCAGCGCGATCGCGACCCCGATCCCGATCTTCGCGGCGAGCGGCATCCCCTCGTCCAGCGGGGTCAGCGCGCCGCCGAACTCCCTGTCGAGGATCTCGCCGCGGCGGTCGTTCGCCGATCCGGTCGGCGAGTCGGAGCCGGTGGGGTCCGACGACGGCGCCGAGCTCGGCTCGTCGGGGGTGTCCGGTGCCACCTCGGGCAGCGTGTAGGACGGCACCGTCGCGCTGCCCTGGCCCGCCCCGCCCGCCGGGGTGGGCTCGAAGCGGAGCCACCCGGTGCCCTCGAAGTACAGCTCGGGCCAGGCGTGCGAGTCGTGGGTGCGCACCTGCCACCCGCCGGAGGTGACGCTGCCCCCGGTGTAGCCGATGGCGACCCGGGAGGGGATGCCCAGGACACGCGCCAGCACGGCCATGGAGGCGGCGAACTGCTCGCAGTAGCCGGTCCTGTTGCGGATCAGGAAGTCCGTCAGCGCGGGGCCGTTGTGCCCCTGGGTGGCCAGGCTGTAGGTGAACCCGCCGCTGTCGGTGAAGAACTCCTGCAGCTGGATCGCCTGCTCGTATGCGCTGGAACCCCGCTCGGTCTGCTGGAGGGCGAGCTGCCTGATCTCCTCCGGCAGGTCCTCCGGCAGCGCCAGGTAACGTTCCCTGATCGCCGTCGCGGGCGGGGCGGCGCTCTTCAGCCGGTCCGCCGTGGGCTCGGGCTCGGCGGTGACGGCCTGGTACGTCAGGCCCCCCGCGGTGTTCCGCGTGGAGAAGACCATGAGCGTGTCGCGGTCGGGCCGCCAGTCGCCCGCCACCGTGACCTTGGACACCGGATAGGGCAGGGGAAGGAAGCTCAGTCTCCTGACCTGGTCGCTCACCGTGACGGTGAGATTCGCGGGCGTGACGGGCACGCTCGTGCTCTGGCCGGGGGGCGCGGGCATCGGCGAGTCGGAGGTCCGGTCCTCGGGACGGCCCCTGGGCTCCGACATCGTCCACTGCTCGCCGTCGAAGATGTCGAGCGAGTACATCCTCAGGTAGCGCGGCGTGCTGTCGCTGGCCTTGTAGGTCAGGACGGTGGAGTTCTCCGGCAGCGACAGCTGGCCGCGCAGGTTGACCATGGGGTTGGGGATGCTGATCGAGTTGCCGCCGCCCCTGCCGTTGCCCACGCCGAAGCCGAACAGCGGGTTGGGCTCCATGGTGGGCAGCAGCGCGGGCAGCAGGACGGCGAGCGC
Source organism: Streptosporangium vulgare (assembly GCF_042428775.1). Lineage (NCBI taxonomy): Bacteria > Bacillati > Actinomycetota > Actinomycetes > Streptosporangiales > Streptosporangiaceae > Streptosporangium > Streptosporangium vulgare. Next base: position 509,849 of record NZ_JBHMBS010000001.1, read on the forward strand.
GATCGCGGTGAAGCCGATGCGCCTGCCGGAGAGCCGCAGGGCCCCGCTCTCGGAGGGCGTGGGCCGGGTGACGGTGAAGGACGACGTGCGGCGCACCAGCACCGCGCGGCCCCAGTGGCTGACCCGCTCCCGCCCGTCGGCGACGAGGATGCCCAGGTAGCCCAGGGCCCCGATGATGAACGCCGGCCAGCTGATCGGCTCGGCGATCACCGCCGCCGGGACCACGAACAGCGCCAGCAGCGGCAGCCCGGTGAGGGCCGCCCTGCGCAGCCGGGCGGCCAGCAGGTCCACCAGGACGGCGATCAGGCCGACGCCGCCGCAGGTGAGCAGGACGATGCCGGCGCTGTCGGGCACCGGGGCGGCGAACCGCTGGATGTCGGCGAAGCCCGTCGTCAGCAGCTTGTCGAGCCTGGCGATCGACTCCCAGGTGGGGACCACCCTCGCCCACGCCTCGTCACCGGCGAACACCGCCGTCAGGTAGATCAACACGGCCAGCGCCTGCGCGGGCGGCGCGAGCCAGCCGGGCAGCGTGTAGTGGCCGGCCAGCACGCCGATCCCGGTCACGACCAGGATGGCGCCCACGCTCGACCAGAACCAGGCGCCGCCCTGGAAGAGCGGGTAGAGCGCGATCGCGACCGCCCCGGTGGCCACGCCCGACGCGATGGAAAGTCTCATGAGCCACCCCTGCTCGCCGCGAACCGTCCGCGCTGCGCGACGTCCTGCCACACGCTCGCGACGGAGGCGCCGGCGGGCAGCCGCACGACGCGCCAGCCCGTCCCGGTGAGCACCGACCGCGCCGCCTGGAACTCCTCGTCCTCGCCCAGCTCGGGATGCTCCCACGCCTCCACGTCCAGCATCACGGCCACGCCGGTCATGTTGCCGTGCCTGACCCTGGACAGCTCCTGAGCCTGGTCGAGGTCCATCTTGCCGAGCACGGCCACGATCAGGCCGTCGCCGCCGCCCTGCCGCAGCGCGCCGACGCCGTACTCCAGCGACCGCGCCGTGCTGGCCCGTACGACGGCCAGGGTGTCCAGCAGCGACAGGCTGAGCCCGCTGTCGGTGAGGTGCTCGGCCCCCTGGTCGGTGACCAGGCGCAGGCCGAGACCCTCGTGGGCGAGGTGCACGCCGATGGAGGCCGCGGCCGAGACCGCCGCCTCGAACGACGAGCGCGGGCCCTCGCCCCGGTGGGCGTAGCGCCGGGTGTCCAGCAGCAGCGCGCCCCTGCTCTGCCACTGCTGTTCCTCGCGCCGCACCATCAGCTCGCCGTGCCTGGCGGTCGAGCGCCAGTGCACCCGCCGCAGGTCGTCGCCCTGGCGGTACTCGCGAGGCGCGACGTCGTCGTCCCCGGCCGCCGCCACGCTCCTCGTACGGCTGTCGCCCCCGCCCGTCCACTCACCGGCCAGGCGGACGTGGGGCAGGGCCACCACCTGGGGTGTGACCATCAGCGTGTCGCTGATGGTGAACGACCTGGTCAGCTCGACCAGGCCGAAGGGGTCGCTGATGCGGATGGAGAGCGGGCCGATGGTGAAGCGCCCGCGCAGGTCGGAGCGGACCCGGTAGTCGATCTCCCGGATCCCCTGCGCCTCCACCCGGTCCAGGACGAACCTGGGCCGGGCGCCGAGGGCGTAGGGAACGGTGTCCTCGATCATCAGCAGGCCGGTCGGCAGCCGGGTGACGTTCTCCAGCCGCAGTGTCACGGTGGCCTCGCTGCCCACCTCGGCCCTGGGCGGGTCCAGGCGCCGGGCGCAGCTCAGCCGGTATCGGGTGCGGGCGACCACCATGGCCGCCAGCAGCGGCAGCGAGATGATCAGCACGCTGATCCTGAGCAGGTCGTGCTCGCCGAGGATGAAGGCGCACAGCAGCGCCGCGACGCCGGACGCGATGAAGGACCGGCCGCGGGCGGTGAGCGCCTTGAGGCCGGAGGTCACCGGGCCTGGGCCTCGGGCACGGGCACCCGGCGGACCAGGTCGGCGATCACCTGCTCGGGCGGGCGGCGCTGCCCCTGGGCCTCGATGCTGGGCAGCAGCCGGTGCGCCAGGACGGGGACGCACAGCTCCTGCAGGTCGTCGGGGATGACGTAGTCGCGGCCCGCGAGCGCGGCGTGCGCCCGAGCGGCCCTGACCAGCTGCAGGGTCGACCGGGGGGAGGCGCCCAGCCGCAGGTCGGGGGACTGGCGGGTGGCGGTCACCAGGTCGATGGCGTACTTCTTGATCGGCTGGGAGACGTAGACCCCGCGCACCGCCTCGATCAGCGCCTTCACCTCCTCGGTGGTGGCCACCGGCTCCAGCTTGTCCAGCGGGGAGGCGGCGCCGTGCACGTCGAGCATCTCCAGCTCCGCGGAGGGCGCGGGGTAGCCCATCGCGATCCGGGCGGTGAACCGGTCGCGCTGCGCCTCGGGAAGGGGGTAGGTGCCCTCCATCTCGATCGGGTTCTGCGTCGCGATCACCATGAAGGGGGAGTCGAGCCGGTAGGTCGCGCCGTCGACGGTGACCTGGTGCTCCTCCATGCACTCCAGCAACGCCGACTGGGTCTTCGGCGACGCCCGGTTGATCTCGTCGCCCACCACGATGTTGGCGAAGACCGGGCCGGGCTTGAACTCGAACTCCCTGGTCTGCTGGTTGTAGGCGCTCACTCCGGTGATGTCGCTCGGCAGCAGGTCGGGGGTGAACTGCACGCGCCGCACCGGGCAGTCGATGGACCGCGCCAGCGCCTTGGCGAGCATGGTCTTGCCGACTCCGGGCACGTCCTCGATGAGGAGGTGCCCCTCGGCGAGGAGTACGGTCAAGGTCAGGCGGACGACGTCGCTCTTGCCCTCGATCACCGATTCGATCGACTGGCGGATCCGGTGCGCGGTGACAACAAGATCATCGAGCTGTGGTGAGACGTCATGGGTTACTGCCACCAGGCCTCCATGAGGGTGCGGCGGTTGCGCGCCGGGGGGTTGCCGTTGCGGAATCTTTGCGATCCCGTTACTCATTCTGCTTACCGACACTACGGCGCCGTGCGTTCCCCGGCGACTTTATGCGGCCATCAGGGATGATTCCGGGTAAACAGCCCTAGTGTGTGCGCCGGCTGTCGCGGTCCTGTACGGGTGGCGTGCCGATCCGGTGACGAGGCGGGGATTCGTCTTCCTCATTCTTCACCGCTCCGCGATTTATTTCATGATCTTTAGCCTATTCGGCGGCCTTGCCCGACACGCCCATGGCGTACGAGGGGCCGCTTACCCCCTCCACTCCGCACCACCCCATTTGAACTGGGGAAATGGCGGTGAAACCCGTCGTGAAGAGGCGTGGAATCAGTTGACGGTGGAGAGAAGTGGAGTATGGTGGTGCGCAGTGGAGGGCAGGGCTGTGACGCCTGGCGCTCCGCTGGGCACGGGAGGTGAGGCCGGTGTTCCTCGGCACCCACCACCCGCGTCTCGATGACAAGGGACGGCTGTTCCTGCCGGCGAAGTACCGCGAGGAGCTGGCGGAGGGTCTGGTGATCACCAAAGGCCAGGAGCGCTGCCTCTACGTCTTTCCCGTAGAGGAGTTCCAGCGCATAACCGAGGCTCTGCGCACCGCGCCGGTCACCGCCAAGGCGGTCCGTGACTACAGCCGCGTCCTCTTCGCCAGTGCCTCCGACGAGGTCGCCGACAAGCAGGGCCGGATCACCGTTCCACAGGCTCTGCGCGAGTACGCCAGCCTGCGCCGCGACTGCGTGGTCATCGGGGCCAACACCCGGCTGGAGATCTGGGCCGCGGACGCCTGGAGCGCCTATCTGGCCGACCAAGAGCAGGCTTTTGCCGATCTGTCGGAGGAGGTGCTGCCAGGGATTCTGTGACTCCACGGTCGACTCATCGGTAAAACGTCGTTCGGCGAGGTCTCCACCCGCAACCACCTGCCCGTCAGCTGATGCACCTTCCCCGGTGTCAGGTGAGGGGCGGACACGCGGGTGCGGATGGGGACCTGGCCGGACGGCCCCGGGGGTGGGGGCCAGTTTCAAGACACCGGTGAGCGTCCGCCGCGCGTCCACGGGACGAGGCGGGAAAGAGGGGGGTTGCGCTTCATGCGCGCCGAGAACCACAACCATGATCTCCAAGCACCTGGGGGTCACGTCCCCGTCATGCTCGACCGGGTGCTGGAGTTGCTCGCTCCGGCGCTGGCCCGCCCCGCTCCCGTCCTCGTCGACGCCAACCTCGGCCTCGGCGGCCACGCCGAGGCGCTGCTCGCCGCGCATCCCGCGCTCCACCTGATCGGGATCGACCGCGACCCCACCGCCATCGAGCGCTCCACCGCCAGGCTCGCCCCGTACGCCGGCCGGACCACGCTGGTCCGCGCGGTCTCCGACGAGCTTCCCGAGGTGCTGGCCGAGGTGGGGCACCCCCGCGTCGACGCCGCCCTGTTCGACCTGGGCGTCTCCTCCCCGCAACTGGACGAGGCCGAGCGGGGTTTCGCCTACTCCTACGACGCGCCGCTGGACATGCGGATGGACCGCGACGAGGAGCTGACGGCCGAGGTCGTGGTCAACACCTACCCGGCCGCCGAGCTGATCCGGATCCTGCGGGATTACGGAGAAGAACGATTCGCCCCGCGTGTCGCGCACTTAATCATCAAGGAAAGGGCCAGAGAGGCCATAACGTCTACCAAGCGGCTTGCGGAGATCGTCAGGACGGCGATCCCGGCCGCTACTCGCAGGACCGGGGGAAACCCCGCCAAAAGGACTTTTCAGGCGTTGAGGATCGAGGTGAACGCGGAGTTGACGGCGCTGGAACGCGCGCTCCCGGCCGCGCTCGACGCATTGACGCTGGGCGGGCGCGTCGTCGTGCTCGCGTACCACTCCCTTGAGGACCGGCTGACGAAGCAGGTCATCACCGCGCGGACCAGGGACACCGGCCCTCCGGGCCTGCCGGTCCCGCTGCCGGCTCACCAGCCGCGGTTCGCGCTCCTGACGAGGGGGGCCGAGCTTCCGAGCGAAGAGGAGGTGGCCCGCAACCCGCGGGCGGCCTCCGCCCGGTGTCGGGCGGCAGAGAGGATCCGTGAGGCAGTTGACGAGGAGTGAGACAGACGTCCGTCGCGCCGCGCCCAGCCGCGGCGCGCGCCCTGTGCGCGTCCCCCGCGCGGTGCCGCAGGGATACGGGACCAGGCCGGTCGGGCCCGCACCCGCCGCCGCTCCGGCCGCGCAGGTCAAGGCGCCCGCGGCGCCCCGCCGCGCCCGGCCGCCGAGGACTCCCTTCCTGCTGCTCGTGGTCGGCCTGCTCTGCGGCGGCCTGGTCAGCCTGCTGCTGCTGAACGCCGTGCTCGCCCAGGACTCCTTCAGGGCCAACGGGCTGCGCAACGAGATCAGCGACCTGCGCAACCAGAAGGAGAGCAAGAAGAGCGCCATCATGCGACAGGAGATGCCCGAGGCGGTGGCGAGGAACAACGAGCTCCAGGGGCTGGGGCCCGACTGGGACACCGCGCGTGTCATCGACCCCGACAAGCCCGCCGTCGGGGTCGCCGGCGACGTCCAGACGCCTGCTGGGCAGGAGCGAGTGCCGGGCACGGGCCGGTGAGGGAGACCGGCGGCCCGGGTCCCGGACAGGGGCGCGGCGGCTCCACCGGAGGGCCGGCCGGAGGTTCGGGCCGCCGTTCTCCGGGCGGTCCCGGCCGTGCGGCCAGGCCCGGCGACTCCCCGGACGTTCCCGGCAGGCCGGGCAGGCCGGGCTCCGGCGACGCCGGGTCCTCAGGTGCTCCCGGTGCTCCCGGCGTGCCCCCCTCCCCGCGCAGGTCTCCCGGCTCGGGGAAACCCGGTTCCGGCGGCTCCGGCCGCGCGGGTTCCTCCGGCGGGGCCCGGGAGCCCGACGGGCCGGGCAGGTCCGGTTCGCCGGGCCGGCCGCCCGGTTCCGGCCGCGCGGGTTCCCCCGACGGGCCGGGCTCCCCGGGCAGGCCGTCCGCGGGTTCCGGCAGGGGAGGCTCTCCCGCCAGGGGGCAGGGAGGCGACGGGCCGGCCAGGCCGGGTGCCTCCAGGGGACGGCCGTCCCCGGCCGACGGTTCCGGCAGGGGGCGGGGGGCCGGCAGGCCCGGCTCCGCGGGCAGGCCGCCCGCCCAGGGCGGGTCCGGCCGGGCGTCCGCCTCCGGCGGTTCCGGCAGGGCGGGCTCGTCCGGCAGGCCACCGGCCTCGGAAGGCTCCAGCAGATCCGATAAATCTGATAAATACGACAAATCGGCTAAGCCGGGCAGGCCGGGCTCCGCGGCGAGGCCGCCGGCCGCGGGCCCGTCCGGCAGGTCCGGTTCCCCGGGCCGGCCGGGTCCCGCGGGCAGGTCCGGTTCCGGCGCGCGACCGCCCGCCTCCGACGGGCCGGGCCGGGCCGGACGGCCGGACGCCAGGGGCGGTTCCACCGGTGCCCCCGGGGCCGCCGGCAGGACCTCCGGTCCCCGGACGGGCAGGCCGGGCGGGCCTCCGGGGCCCGGCACGCCGCGCAGGTCCCCGGGTCCCGAGACGCCGCGCGGGCCGGTGCGGTCCTCGCGGTCGGAGGAGCCGCCCGACCCGCTGGGCTGGGTGCGGTCCGTGCCGAGGCGTGGTGGCGAGCGGCCGGGGGACCACGAGCACACCCGCACGGTGACGCGCGGCGGCGGTGGCAGGCCGCCGCGGCCTCCGGCGCGCCCGCCCTCGGTGCTGCGCCTGGGCAACCCCCGCAGGCGCATCGGCATCGGCCTGATGGCGATGACCTTCGTGCTGTCCATCTTCGCGGGGCGGCTCATCCAGCTCCAGGGCCTCGACTCGAAGGTCTACACGGCGGAGGCGGCCAAGCAGCGCGTGCAGGGCGAGAAGCTGCCCGCCAGGCGAGGGTCGATCACCGACGTCAACGGCCACGAGCTCGCGCTCACCCTGGAGGCCCGCGAGGTCTTCGTGGACCCGTCGGAGGTCTCCGCCACGCAACGCGACCGGGTGGCGACGATCCTGGCCAAGGAGCTGGGCACCCCCAAGGAGCCGATCGTCGCCAAGCTGGCCCAGAGCACCAGCCACTACCAGCAGCTCGCCGCGGCCGTCGACCCGGCGCTCGCCCAGCGGATCATGGCGTACGACCTCAAGGGGGTCGGCAGCAAGCACCGCTACCGGCGCGACTACCCGGGCGGTGACCTGGCGGGCACCCTGCTGGGGTTCGTCGGCACCGACGGCACCGGGCTGGCCGGCCTGGAGAGCACCTACGACAAGCTGCTCGCGGGCCGTGACGGCGAGCAGATCATCGAGACGGGCGCCAAGGGGCAGCGCATCCCGATGACCCGCAGCACCGTCCGGGCGCCCGTCGAGGGCAGGGACGTGCGGCTCACCATCGACCGCGACATCCAGTGGGCCGCGCAGAAGGCGATCGGCGAGCAGGTGAAGGCGACCGGGTCGCGCACCGGCAGCGCCATCGTGATGGACACGCGGACCGGCCGGGTGCTCGCGATGGCCAACGCGCCCGAGCTCGACCTGAAGAACTGGATGAACGCCCCCGACGCCGACCGGGTCAACCGGTCGGTCACGGACGTGTTCGAGCCGGGCAGCACCAACAAGGTCATCACCGCCGCGGCGGCCCTGGAGTCGGGGGCCGTGCGGCCGGAGAGCCTGTTCACGGTCGCCGACGAGATCAGGTGCGCCGACCGGGTGCTGAAGGACTCCCACCCGCACCCCACCGAGCGCCTGACCTTCTCCGGCATCGTGGCGACCTCCAGCAACGTGGGCACGATCCTCGCCACCCAGAAGATCGGCGACGAGAAGCTCCACTCGATGCTCCAGCGCTTCGGGTTCGGCACGAAGCCGGGCACCGGGCTGCCGGGGGAGGAGGCCGGGCTCCTGCCCGACTGGAAGAGCTGGTCGGGCAGCCAGCGCTGCACGATCGCGTACGGCCAGGGGGTCTCGGTGACGGCGCTCCAGACGGCCAGCGTCTACCAGACCATCGCCAACGGCGGGGTGCGCGTCACCCCGCAGGTCGTGGCCGGCACCACGGGGGAGAACGGCGCGTTCACGCCGTCCCCGCCGGGCAAGCAGACGCGGGTGGTCGGCGAGCGTACGGCGCGGGAGATCGCCACCATGCTGGAGGCCGCCGTGAGCGAGGAGGGGACCGGCAACCTCGCCGCGATCGACGGCTACCGGGTGGCGGGCAAGACGGGTACCGCGATGCGCTACGACACCAGATGTCAGGGCTACTGCGGATACACCGCGACATTCGTTGGCTTCGCCCCCGCGGACAAGCCCCGGCTCGTCGTCCTGGCGGTGCTCCAGGACCCCCAGGAGGGCCACTACGGTGGGGAGATCGCCGCGCCGGTCTTCAAGAAGGTGATGACGTTCGCGTTGAAGAGCGGGAAGATCCCGCCGACCGGAACCAAGCCGTCCCCGGTGCGGATACGCGCCGGAGAGTGACGAGTGAAGGTACGCTCTCGCCGTGCATCCCCCGTCGTCAATGCGACCCTCAACCAGTTCACCCCGTCCGCTCTCGGGGCTGGCGAGCCTCATCGGCGCGCCCTCGGGCACGTCGCGAGCCCCGCTGGCCGCCGTGTCCGGGATCACCATCGACTCGCGCCAGGTGCGCCGGGGAGATCTCTACGTCGCGCTGCCGGGGTCCACGGCCCACGGGGCCGACTTCTCCGCCCAGGCCCTCGCCGCGGGTGCCAGCGCGATCCTGACCGACGAGGCGGGCAGGCGGGCCGCGGTCGCGACCGGCCTGCCGGTCCTCGTCGTGCCCGATCCGCGCGCCCTGCTCGGGCAGGTCTCCGCCTGGGTGTACGGCAACCCGGTGGCGGACGTGATGGTCATCGGGGTCACCGGCACCAGCGGGAAGTCCACCGTCACCTTCCTGCTGGAGGCCGGTCTGCGGGCCGCGGGACACAGTCCCGGGCTCGTCGGGGGCGTGGAGATCCACGTCGGCGAGCTGCGCTTCACGCCGAAGCTCACCACGCCGGAGGCGAGCGACCTGCAGGGCCTGTTCGCCCTGATGCGCGAGCGGGGCGTCACCGCCGCCGCGATGGAGGTCTCCAGCCACGCGCTGGCGCTCGGCCGGGTCGACGGGGTGTTCTACGACGTGGCGCTGTTCACCAACCTGTCCCAGGACCACCTCGACTTCCACCGTGACCTCGACGACTACTTCGCGACGAAGGCCAGGCTGTTCACCCCCGAGATGAGCCGCGTGGGGGTCGTCAACATCGACGACGCCCACGGGCGGGAGCTGCTGGGCATCGCGAAGATCCCGATGACCACCTTCTCCGCCGAGGGCGCCGTCGAGGCCGACTGGCGGGCCGTGGACGTGCGCCTGGGCCCCGAGGGCAGCGCCTTCACGGTCGTGGGCCCCGGAGGCGTCGAGGAGGCCGCGTCGGTCGCCCTGCCCGGCCCCTTCAACGTGTCCAACGCGCTGGGCGCGATCGTCGCGCTGGTGGAGGCGGGTGTGCCGCTGCGGGCCGCGGTGGCGGGCGTCGGTACGCTGGCGGGGGTCCCCGGCCGGATGGAGCGGGTCCCGGGCGGCGAGGACTTCCAGGCCATCGTCGACTACTCGCACAAACCCGGCGCGGTCGAGTCGGTCCTGCGCTCGCTGCGCGAGGTCACCGAGGGCAGGCTCATCGTCGTGCTCGGCTGCGGAGGTGACCGTGATCGTGGTAAACGCCCAATGATGGGAGAAGCCGCCGCAAGGCTGGCAGATGTGGCTATTCTCACCAGCGACAACCCCCGCTCTGAGGACCCCCTGCGGATCCTCGCGGAGATGATGGACGGAGTTCTCGGCGTGTCCCAGGACGGGCGCGCACATGTGATCATTGAGCCGGACCGCGCCGCGGCCATCGACCTGGCCGTCGGCCGGGCGGGTCCCGGTGACGTCGTCGTCGTGGCCGGCAAGGGCCACGAGCAGGGCCAGTACGTCGGGGACCAGGTGCTTCCCTTCGACGACAGGCAGGTCGTGGCCGACGCGATCGGCAGGCGCAGGGACCGCACCGGGCGCCGAAGCACGTATGGAGAGTAGGGAAGACGCATCATGATCCCGTTGCCGCTGGCCAGGATCGCCGAGATCACCTCGGGGGCCCTCGCGGGCATGGCCGACCCACGCGCGGTGGTGCGCGGCCCGGTCGTCACCGACTCCCGCGCCGTCGAACCGGGGTCGCTGTTCGTCGCGATCAAGGGCGAACGGGTCGACGGGCACGACTTCGCCGCCCAGGCCGTCGCGGCCGGGGCGGTCGCCGTGCTGGCCTCCCGGCCCGTCGACGCCCCCGCCGTCATCGTCGGCGACACCGTGGCCGCGATGACGGTCCTGGCCACCGCGGTCTGCGCGGCCCTGCCGGCGACCACGGTCATCGGCCTCACCGGCTCCGCGGGCAAGACCACCACCAAGGACCTGCTGGCCAGGCTCACCGCGAGGATCGGCCCGACGGTCGCCACGTCCGGCTCGTTCAACAACGAGATCGGCCACCCGCTGACCGTGCTGAGGGCCGGCGAGGACACCCGCTACCTGGTGCTGGAACTCGGCGCGAGGAGCGCGGGGCACATCACCCACCTGGCCCGCGTCGCCCCGCCGAGGATCGGCGTGGTCCTCAACGTCGGCACCGCCCACCTGGGCGTCTTCGGCGGCAAGGCGGAGATCGCCAGGGCCAAGGGCGAGCTGGTCGAGGCGCTGCCCGCCGAGGGCGTGGCCGTGCTCAACGCCGACGACCCGCTGGTGGCCGCGATGGCGGAGCGCACCCGCGCCCGCGTCACCTGGTACGGCCGGGCCGAGGGCGCGACCGTGCGGGCCGAGAACGTCACCGTCGACGAGCGGGGACGCGCCTCCTTCACGCTGCGCACCCCCTCGGGCGCCGCCCCGGTCGGCCTGCGCCTGTACGGCGAGCACGCGGTGGAGAACGCGCTCGCCGCCGCCGCGGCCGCCTACGAGCTCGGCCTGCCGGTCGCCACCATCGCCGAGGAGCTGTCGGAGGCCGAGCCCCGCAGCCGCTGGCGGATGGAGGTCACCGACCGCGCGGACGGCGTGACCGTGATCAACGACGCCTACAACGCCAACCCCGACTCCATGCGGGCCGCCTTCGGCGCGCTGGACGCGCTCGCGGGCGACCGCCGCCGCTTCGCGGTCGTCGCCGCGCTGCGCGAGCTGGGCGACGAGAGCGTCGCGCTCAACGAGGGCCTGGGCCGCCTGGCCGGGAGCGCGGGCCTCGCGGGCCTGTTCGTCGTCGGCCCCGACGCCGACCCGGTCCTGGCCGGGGCCAGGGCCGCCGTGCAGGCCGCGGGCCGCGTACCGGCCGCCTCGGGGGCGTACCACGGAGCGGGGGGACCGCCGGGTGGCGGCGCGGGCGAGCCGCCCGGCGCAGGCCGTGCCGGCCGTCCCGCGCCCGTCGCCGCGTTCGGGGACCCCGAGGGCTCCGCGGCGGGCGGGACTCCGGCCGTCACCCGGGTCTCGCACGCCGCCGACGCGGCCCAGGCGGGCGCGGAGCTGGCGGCGATGCTGGCACCCGGCGACGTCGTGCTGGTCAAGGGACCGCGCGCGGCGGGCCTCGAACGCGTGGCCGCGGCGCTGCTCGGAGGTGACCGCCGATGAGGGAGATCCTCGTCGCGGCCGCGGTGAGCCTGCTGCTGTCCATGCTGGGCACGCCGCTGGCGATCCGCCTGTTCTCCCGGCGCGGCTACGGGCAGAGCATCCGGGAGGAGGGACCCTCCGGCCACCACGACAAGCGCGGCACCCCCACCATGGGCGGCACCGTGATCGTGATCGCCGCGCTGGTCGGCTTCGCCTGCGCCCACCTGTACAGCTTCACGCCCCCCACGGTCTCGGCCGTCCTCGTGCTGTTCCTGATGACGGGACTGGGCGCGGTCGGCTTCCTCGACGACTTCATCAAGATCTACAAGCAGCGCAGCCTCGGCCTGCGGAGCGGCGCCAAGGCGCTGGGCCAGCTCATCGTCGGCGCGGTCTTCGCGGTCCTGGTGACCCGCTTCCCCAACGCCTACCTGATCACCCCGGCCGAGACGCGCCTGTCGTTCCTGAGGGACTTCGGCCCCTCCATCGGCCTCATCGGGTTCACCATCTGGGTGCTGATCATGATCGTCGGGTTCTCCAACGCGGTGAACCTCACCGACGGCCTCGACGGCCTGGCCAGCGGCGCCACCGGCGTGGTGCTGGCCTCGTACGTGCTGATCGGCAACTGGCAGCTGCGCAACAGCTGCACCACCCAGCTCGGGCCCAACTGCTACTGGGTCCGCGACCCGCTGGACCTCGCCGTGGTCGCCGCCGCGGTGCTCGGCGCGCTGGTCGGGTTCCTGTGGTGGAACGCCCCGCCCGCGAAGATCTTCATGGGTGACACCGGCTCGCTCGCCCTGGGCGGCGTGCTCGCCGGGCTGGCCATCACCACCAGGACCCAGATCCTGCTGATCATCCTCGCCGGGATGTGCGTGCTCATCACCATGTCGGTGATCATCCAGGTCGGCTTCTTCAAGATGACCGGTAAACGGGTCTTCAGGATGGCCCCGCTCCAGCACCACTTCGAGCTGAAGGGCTGGGCCGAGACGACGATCGTGGTCCGCTTCTGGCTGATCGCCGCCCTGTGCGCCGCGGCCGGGCTGGGGATCTTCTACGTGGAATGGATGCCCAGGCTGTGAACGGGCGGACGAGACGGGCACGGCGGGCGGAGCGGTCGGGCGCGGCCGGGGAGGGCTCGTGATCTGCGTCGCGGGGCTGGGGGTCTCGGGCGTCGCCGTGGCCCGCACGATGGCCGGGCGCGGCGAGAAGGTCGTCGTCCTGGAGGGCCGCGACGGCGAGCGGGCCAGGGCGGTCGCCGACGAGCTGACCGCGCTCGGCGTCGAGGTCCGCTTCGGCGAGCCCGCCGGACCTCCCGCGGGCACCTCCCTGATCGTCACCACCGGCTGGCCGCCGCACCACCCGCTGCTCGCCGCCGCCGCGGCGGCCGGGATCGAGGTGATCGGCGAGGTCGAGCTGGCCTGGCGGCTCCGCCCCGAGGGCGCCGCCCCCTGGCTCGCGCTGACCGGCACCAACGGCAAGACCACCGCGGTGCGCATGCTCACCTCGATGCTCCTGGCCGCGGGCCACCGGGCGCTCGCCGTCGGCAACGTCGGCACCCCGGTGGTGGAGGCCGTCACCGGGCCCTCGGACGTGCTCGCGGTGGAGCTGTCCAGCTTCCAGCTGCACCGCGCGCCGGGCATCGCCCCGTACGCGGCCGCGGTGCTCAACGTGGCGCCCGACCACCTCGACTGGCACGGCTCCATGGAGGAGTACGCCCGCGTCAAGGGGGAGATCTTCGCCAGGGCCGGGACCGTCGTGCACAACGCCGACGACGAGTGGGCGACCCGCCTCGCCGCGCCGTACGGGAGCACCGGTGTGGTGCGGAGCGTGGGCTTCACCCTCGGGGTGCCCCGGCCCGGCCAGCTGGGCGTGGTCGAGGACCTGCTGGTGGACCGGGCGTTCGTGGCCGAGCCGCGCAGCAACGCCGAGGAGCTCGCCTCGCTCGCCGACGTCCGCCCGTTCGCCCCGCACAACGTGGCCAACGCGCTCGCCGCCGCGGCCCTGGCCAGGGCCTACGGCGTGCCCGCCGCCGCGGTGCGCCAGGGACTGCTGGACTTCGTGCCCGACCCCCACCGGATCGCGCACGTGGCCAGGGTCGCCGAGGTCGACTACGTGGACGACTCCAAGGCCACCAACCCGCACGCCGCCGCCGCCTCGCTGGCCGCCTACCCGTCGATCGTCTGGGTCGCCGGAGGGCAGCTCAAGGGCGCCGACGTCGGCGAGCTGGTACGCCGCGCCGCGCCCCGGCTGCGCGCCGCGGTGCTCCTGGGCGCCGATCGCGAGCGAATTCGCGAGGCTCTGGCGCGACACGCCGGGAATGTTCCGGTGGTGGAGGTCGCGGGGCAAGACACTGGGGTCATGGACCGTGTCGTCACCGAAGCCGCCAGGCTCGCCGCCCCCGGAGACACCGTGCTGCTGGCCCCGGCCGGCGCCTCTCTGGACATGTTCGCCGGTTACCCCGCCCGAGGGGAGGCGTTCGCCCGGGCCGTGCACCGTCTCGCCGAGGGGCACGACGGGGGAGCGGCGTGAGCGCGACGACCCAGGAGGGGGCGCCCGCCCCCAAGGGGGCGCCGGCCCGCAAGGGCGCGCCCGCGCGGGAGGGGGCGCCCGCGCGCCCCGACGGGTTCCGCGAGCACCTGCTCGCCTTCCGCGAGCTGCTCAACCGGCCGCTGACCTCGTACTACCTGATCCTGGGGTGCAGCGCGCTGCTGCTCACCCTCGGCCTGATGATGGTGCTGTCGGCCTCCAGCATCGAGGCGCTGCAGGAGATGGGCGACCCCTTCTACTGGTTCTTCAAGCAGTCGATCTCGGCCGCGCTCGGCCTCCCGCTGATGTGGATCTGCGCGCAGCTGCCGCCGAGGTTCTTCAGGCTCGCCGGCCTCCCGCTGATGGCGCTGTCGATCCTCGGGCTGGTGCTGGTGCTGTTCGTCGGCACCTCCCAGCTCGGCGCCCAGCGCTGGATCGACCTGGGCCCCATCTACCTGCAGCCGTCCGAGCCCGCCAAGCTCGGGCTGATGCTCTGGGGCGCCGACCTGCTGGCCCGCAAGGCGCGCAACGGCCTGATCGAGTGGCGCAGCCTGTTCATCCCGCTGATGCCGGGCACCGCCATCCTGGCCGTGATGGTCATGCTGGGCAGCGACCTGGGCACCACGCTGGTGCTGATGCTGATCTTCCTGTCGCTGCTGTGGGTGGTGGGGGCGCCGCTGAAGCTGTTCGGCGGGATCCTCGCGGTGGCCGCGCTCGCGGCCATCGTCATGATCAGTACGGAGGGATACCGCTCGGACCGGATCACCGGTTGGCTCGACCCCTGGGGCAACGCCCGGGACCTCGGCTACCAGGCCGTGCAGGGGCAGATCGCGATGGGCAGCGGTGGCTGGTTCGGGCTCGGCCTGGGCTCCAGCAGGCAGAAGTGGAGCTGGATCCCGCACGCCGAGAGCGACTTCATCTTCTCCATCCTCGGCGAGGAGCTCGGCCTGATGGGCACGCTCGTCGTGGTGGCCCTCTTCGGGCTGCTCGGCTACGCGGGGCTGCGGGTGGCGACCAGGGTCAAGGACCCGTTCGTCCGGCTCGCCGCCGCCGCCGCGGTCGCCTGGATCGCCGGTCAGGCGATCGTCAACATCGGCGCGGTCATCGGCGTGCTGCCCATCACCGGCATCCCGTTGCCGCTGGTCTCCTACGGTGGGTCGGCCCTGCTGCCCACCCTCGCGGCCCTCGGCATGCTCCTGTCGTTCGCCAAGCAGGAGCCCGGCGCCCGCGAGGCTCTCGCGGCCCATGGCCCCGGACCGGTGGCGCGGGGCCTAAGCTGGCTTGGCCTGGGTGGTCCGGCCGGGAAACGACGGCCGGGCCGCGGAAGACGATAAGCGAAAGGACCGACATGAGGGTGGTCCTCGCCGGTGGCGGGACGGCCGGTCATATCGAACCGGCGCTGGCTCTGGCCGACGCGTTGCGCCAATTCGACCCCAACATCGGGATCACCTGCCTCGGCACCGAGCGCGGTCTGGAGACCAGGCTGGTGCCCGCCCGGGGATACGACCTGCAACTGGTGCCCGCGGTGCCGCTGCCCCGGGCCCTCACGCCCCAGCTGCTGAGCGTGCCCGGCCGCCTGGCGGGTGCCATCAACGCGGCCGCCGGCATCATGGACCAGGTCCGGGCCGACGTCCTGGTCGGCTTCGGTGGCTACGTGGCGACCCCCGCCTACCTCGCGGCGCGCCGGCGCGGCGTGCCGATCGTGGTGCACGAGGCCAACCCGCGCCCCGGCCTGGCCAACCGGCTGGGCGCGCGCCTCACCGAGCACGTGTTCACCGGCCACCCGGACACGCCCCTGAACCGCGCCGAGCACATCGGGATCCCGCTCCGCAGGGAGATCGTGAACCTGGACCGGCTGTCCATGGGCGACAAGGCCCGGTCCTGGTTCGGCCTGGAGGCCGACCTGCCCACGCTGCTGGTCACCGGCGGCTCCCAGGGGGCCCGCTCCCTCAACCAGGCGGCCCTCGCCGCCGCCCCCGCGCTGCGCAGGGCCGGGGTGCAGGTGCTGCACGTCATCGGCCCGAAGAACACCCTGGAGGAGGAGCCTCCGCCGGGTGACCCGCAGTACGTCGTGCTGCAGTACGTCGACCGGATGGACCTGGCCTACGCGGCGGCCGACTTCGCCCTGTGCCGCAGCGGCGCGATGACCTGCGCCGAGCTGACGGCCGTGGGCCTGCCGGCCGCGTACATCCCGCTGCCGCACGGCAACGGCGAGCAGCGGCTCAACGCCACCCCGATCGTGCAGGGCGGCGGCGGTCTGATGATCGACGACGCGGAGCTGTCGGCGGAGTGGATCGTCCGGAGCGTGCTGCCCATCCTGTCCGACCCCGAGCGCGTGGTCACCATGTCGGAGGCGGCCTCCAGGATGGGCAGGAAGGACGCCGACGTGACGCTGGCACGCAGGGTGTTGCAGATCGCGGCGCTGGGGAGGGGCTGAATGGGCACCGAGGGGATCACCGAGGGGATCACCGCGGGGACCGCGGAGGGGATCACCGAGCGGATCCGGCGCGGCGACCGCGAGGCCGCCGGAGGCGGACGAGGGCCGGACGCGGAGCGGACACGCCCGCGCGGCGCACGAGGAGGGGTGAGCGGCCGATGAGCCTGGTCAAGCTGGTGGATCCGGTCGCGGCCGGTGACCTGGGACGGGTCCACTTCATCGGGATCGGCGGTTCCGGCATGTCCGGGATCGCGCGCATCCTGCTCAAGCGGGGCGTGCCGGTCTCCGGCAGCGACGCGCGGGGCTCGGACATGGTGACGGAGCTGCGGGATCTGGGGGCGAGGGTCAGCATCGGCCACGCCGCCTCGCACATCAAGCACGTCGACACCGTCGTGGTCTCCACCGCGATCCGCGACTCCAACCCCGAGCTGGGCGAGGCGCTCCGCCAGGGCCTGCGGGTCATCCCCAGGGCCGCGGCGCTCGCCTCCGTCATGGCGGGCAAGACCGGTGTCGCGCTCGCCGGCACCCACGGCAAGACCACCACGACCTCGATGCTCACCGTGGCGCTGCAGAAGTGCGGCGCCGACCCCTCCTACTGCGTGGGCGGGCAGCTGGTGACGACGGGCCTGGGCGCCGACGAGGGCTCGGGCGGGGTGTTCGTCGCCGAGGCCGACGAGAGCGACGGCTCCTTCCTGATGCTCGCCCCCGACATCGCCGTGGTGACCAACGTCGAGCCCGACCACCTGGACAACTACGGCGATCCGCGCGCGGTCCACGACAGCTTCGCCAGGTTCGTCGAGCGCGTCACCGCCACCATGGTCGTCTGCGCCGACGACCCCGGCTCCGCCGCGCTCATCCCGATCGCCCGCGCGCGCGGGCTGAAGGTGATCACGTACGGCGTGGCGGAGGACGCCGACCTGCGGGTGAGCGGGATCGTTCCCGAGGGGCTGGGCATCACCTTCACGATCGCGGGGCGCGGTGAGGTCAGGCTCGCGGTGCCCGGCCGCCACAACGCGCTCAACGCCGCCTCCGCCATCGCCGTGGCGGAGGAGCTGGGCGTCTCCTTCGACGAGATCCGCGACGGGCTGGCGGCCTTCACCGGCGCCAAGCGCCGCTTCGAGGCGAAGGGGGAGGCGGGCGGGGTGGCGGTCTTCGACAGCTACGCCCACCACCCGACCGAGCTCGCCGCCGACCTGCGCGCGGCGCGGGACGTGGTGGCGTCCTTCTCCGGCGACGGCAGGGTCATCGCGGTCTTCCAGCCGCACCTGTACTCGCGCACGAGGTTCTTCGCCGACGAGTTCGGCGCCGCGCTCGGGCTCGCCGACGAGGCCGTCGTCCTGGACGTCTACGGAGCCCGTGAGGATCCCGAGCCCGGCGTGTCGGGGGCACTGGTGGCGGGCAAGGTGCCGCTGCCCGCGGAGCGGGTGGCCTACGCCCCCCACCGCGACGGCGTGCCCGCACTGGTGGCGGGCCGGGCCAGGCCCGGTGACATCGTCCTGACCATGGGCGCGGGCGACGTGACGGAGCTGGGCCCCAGGATCGTGGCGGAGCTGGCCGCGCGGTGACCCACGTCGGCGGGCGCGGGTCGCCCGAGGGGGAGTGGCGATGAACGGGGTGTGGCGGCCGGCCTTCCTGGCCCTGCTCACCGTGGGGGTGGTGGGCATCGCCGCGTGGCTGGTGTTCTTCTCCCCGGTGCTCGGGGTGCGGGAGATCCAGGTGGACGGCAACGCGGGCCTGTCCGCGGAGCAGATCCGGCGGGCGGCGGAGGTGCCCGCGGGCATGCCCCTCGCCACCGTCGACGTGGCCGAGGTCGAGGGCAGGATCGGCAGGATCCCGCAGGTCGAGTCGGTGACGGTGAGCCGCGCCTGGCCGGGCACCCTGCGTGTCGAGGTCGTGGAGCGCTCGCCGGTGGCGGTGGTGCCGGTCGGTGAGAGGTCCGCGCTGATGGACCGCCACGGGATGGTCACCGAGGTCAAGGACGTCGCGCCTCCGGCGCTGCCCGTGCTGCGGGTGTCGCGCCCGGGACCCGCGGATCCGGCGACCGTGGCGGCGCTCACCGTCCTCACCGCGTTGCCGGAGAATCTCGCCCGCAAGGTCGCGGAGGTGCTCGCGCCGTCGGCGGAGACGGTCTCGCTGCGCCTCAAGGACGGCCGCGCGGTCGTGTGGGGCGGCGGTGACCGTCCAGCGGACAAGGCGCGGATCCTTGTTACGCTGCTCAAGCGTCCGGCCGACACCTATGACGTCAGTTCGCCTGACGTCGTGACGGTCAGGTGATCTCATCGGATGGCGGGCGTTCCCGGAGCGTTCCCGGAAAAGGGCGGTCCCGCGACACGCTGAACGCGCTGCGGCGCGGTTAGTTGACCCGCCAGGAGCGCAACTCCTACTGTCCGTATCACTCCTCAGGTTGACATAAAGCTAAATCTCAACTTGAGGGTGAGGGTTTTGGAAACGACGGCACGGGCCCCGTGCCGCATGAAATTGCAAGTCAACGAGCGGAAAGGCCCCTCGTCGTGGCAGCACCGCAGAACTACCTCGCGGTCATCAAGGTTGTAGGAATCGGCGGAGGCGGAGTCAACGCCGTCAACCGGATGATCGAGGAGGGACTCAAGGGCGTCGAGTTCATCGCCATCAATACCGACGCCCAGGCGCTGCTGATGAGTGACGCCGACGTCAAGCTCGACGTCGGGCGCGAACTCACCCGCGGCCTCGGCGCGGGAGCCAACCCCGAAGTCGGGCGCAAGGCGGCCGAGGACCACCGCGAGGAGATCGAGGAGGTCCTCAAGGGGGCCGACATGGTTTTCGTCACGGCCGGTGAGGGAGGCGGCACGGGCACCGGCGGCGCCCCGGTGGTGGCCAACATCGCCCGCACGCTCGGCGCGCTGACCATCGGCGTGGTGACCCGGCCCTTCAGCTTCGAGGGGCGGCGCAGGGCGATGCAGGCCGACGCCGGCATCGAGACCCTCCGCGAGGAGGTCGACACCCTCATCGTGATCCCGAACGACCGGCTGCTGTCGATCTCCGACCGGCAGGTGAGCGTGCTGGACGCCTTCAAGGCGGCCGACCAGGTGCTGCTCTCCGGTGTCCAGGGCATCACCGACCTGATCACCACGCCCGGCCTGATCAACCTCGACTTCGCCGACGTGAAGTCGGTCATGTCCGGGGCGGGCTCCGCCCTGATGGGCATCGGCCACGCCCGCGGCGACGACCGCTCGGTCGCGGCGGCCGAGATGGCCGTCTCCAGCCCGCTGCTGGAGGCCAGCATCGACGGCGCGCACGGCGTGCTGCTGTCGATCGCCGGTGGCTCCGACCTCGGCCTGTTCGAGATCAACGAGGCGGCCCAGCTCGTCTCCACCGCCGCCGCGCCGGACGCCAACATCATCTTCGGTACGGTCATCGACGACGCCCTCGGCGACGAGGTGCGCGTCACCGTGATCGCGGCCGGGTTCGACGAGCCCGCTCCCGAGCCCAAGCCGCTCCCGCAGCCGGCCGCGCGTCCGCAGGCCGTCTCGCGCCAGGCCCCGCCGCCCTCCGCGGCCCCGCCGGTCCGCCCGCTGTCGCCCACGGTCAAGGCCGAGCCCCGTCCCGAGCCTCGCCCCGAGCCCAGGGTGGAGCACGCGCCGCCCCCGCCGATGCGGCCGGTCTCCAGCTCGCAGCCCTCCCAGGCGGAGCCGGCGCCCCAGCCGCAGCAGATCTACCCGGTCCACCAGGCGCAGCCCTCGGCGGAGCACGCCGAGCCGCACCGGGTGGAGGAGCCCCACTCCCCGCCGCTGTCGATCCCGCGCCCGGCTCCCGAGCCCTCGCAGCCGACGCCGATCTCGGCCAGGGCCACCGACCCGGCCAGGCGCCGACCGGTGATCTTCGAGGAGCAGGAGGAGGAGCTGGACGTCCCCGACTTCCTGAAGTGACGTCTCTCACGGTGGGGGCGGTGACGGACCGCCCGGCCGTGCCGGGAAGAATGGGCCCCGCCGGTTTGCCAGTGTCCGAGCGGCGGAGATGTGACGGAAACAACACGACGTGACGAGATCGCGGCCGGGCTGGCCCGGGTCGAGGCGCAGATCGCCGAAGCCTGCCGGGCCGCCGGCCGTCACCGCGAGGAGCTCACCCTCATCGCGGTGAGCAAGACCTACCCCGCCTCCGACGTACGGATCCTCGCCGAACTCGGGATCACCGACGTCGGGGAGAACCGCGACCAGGAGGCCTCCGCCAAGGCCCGCGAATGCGCCGGGCTCGGTCTCCGCTGGCACTTCGTCGGCCAGTTGCAGACCAACAAGGTCCGCTCGGTGGCCGGCTACGCGGACGTCGTCCACTCGGTCGACCGCCCGCGCCTGGTCACCGCGCTCAGCAGGGAGGCGCTCGGGGCGGGACGCTCCATCACCTGCCTGGTGCAGGTCGCGCTCGACGGCGATCCCGGGCGGGGCGGGGCGAGGCCCGAGGACGTGGAGGCCCTGGCCGACGCCGTCGCCGGAGCCGAGGGGCTCGAACTGGGTGGGGTGATGGCGGTCGCGCCACTGGGCGAGGAGGCGGGCGAGGCGTTCGCGAGGCTGCGGGAGATCGCGCGGTCCGTGCGCAAGGCCCACCCGGGCGCCGGCGTCATCTCGGCGGGTATGAGCGGGGACATGTCCCAGGCCATCGCCAACGGTGCGACACACCTGCGTGTTGGTACGGCGTTGCTCGGTCGCAGGAAGCCCTTCGTCAGGTAATGTCCCTTCAAGTGGACCTTGGCGTCCGCGTATCCGGACAACGGTCGAACGGTGGTGAGCTCAAGGCGGTCGGGCCGGCCCCCTCGGGCACATCTGAAGTAAGACGGAGGAAGAAGTAGCGATGGCCGGCGCGATGCGCAAGATGGCGGTCTACCTCGGTCTTGTTGAGGATGACCGCTACGAGAGATACGACAGCTACCCCGACGACGAGTACGAGGAGTTCGACGACGCTCGCCGCGAGGGCGACGAACGCCCTGGCACGGTCCACGACCTCCAGGACGACACCGATCCCGGCGTGCCCGCTCCGAGGCCCGCGACGGCCCTCCTGGAGCGCCGCACGACCGATCTGGCGCGCATCACCACGCTCCACCCCCGCACGTACAACGAGGCGCGGACCATCGGCGAGCACTTCCGTGACGGCACGCCGGTCATCATGAACCTGACCGAGATGGTTGACAGCGACGCCAAGCGCCTCGTCGATTTCGCGGCAGGTCTGGTCTTTGGCCTACACGGCAGCATCGAACGTGTTACCAACAAGGTGTTCCTGTTGTCCCCAGCCAATGTCGAGGTGACCGCCGAGGACAAGGCCCGAATCGCGGAACGCGGATTCTTCAACCAGAGCTAGAGTTCCACCATGAACAGTGACCGGCCCGACAGGTCCCGACAGGACAGAGGACGGCAGAGCGGAGTGGAGGCGGGTACGGACCGTGGGGATCGTTAGCGGGATCTTGGTCTTCGTCCTGTCCATCTATCTCATCCTGCTGATCGGCAGAATGATCTTTGAGACGGTGCAGGCGTTCGCACGTCAGTGGCGCCCCACCGGCATCGTCCTGGTGCTGGCGGAGGCCGTGTACACGGTGACCGATCCACCTCTCAAGTTCCTCCGCCGTTTCATTCCACCACTCCGGTTGGGTACGGTGGCCTTTGACCTAAGCTTCACAGTGCTGTTCATTGTGGTCTTGGTCTTGATCCAACTCGTGTCCGCGCTTCGTTGATCGGGTACCGTCCCCCCGGACAGACTCCAAGCGCGCCAAGGAGACCGAAATGCCGCTGACACCCGCCGACGTGCGGAACAAGCAATTCAGTACGACCCGCCTTCGGCCGGGTTACGACGAGGAAGAGGTAGACGCCTTCCTCGATGAGGTCGAGTCCGAGTTGGACCGTCTCATACAGGAGAACGAGGAGCTCCGCGCCAAGCTGGCGGAGTGCCTGCGGGGCAAGGTCCCCGGCGGTATGGGCATGGCCATGGCGCCCGCCCCCATCGCCGAGCCCAAGCCCGAGATGATGATGCAGCAGCCGGAGCCGATGCGCGCTCCCGAGCCGGTGCAGCATCAGCAGCCCGTTCCCGTCGGAATGGGAATGCCTCCGGCCGAGGACAACATGGACACCGCGGCCCGGGTGCTCGCCCTCGCGCAGCAGACCGCCGACCAGGCCATCGCCGACGCCCGCCGGGAGGCGGACGAGACGGTGACCCGGGCGCGCCGCGAGGCCGACGACATCCTCGGCAAGGCACGTCGCCAGGCCGAGCAGGTCATCGGTGACGCGCGTGCCCGAGCGGAGACGCTGGAGCGCGACGCGCAGGAGCGGCACCGTCAGGCGATGGGCTCCCTGGTGCAGACCCGCGACGAGCTGGAGCGCAAGGTCGAGGAGCTTCGCAGCTTCGAGCGCGAGTACCGCAGCCGTCTGAAGCTGTACCTGGAGAACCAGCTCGCCGAGCTGAACGTGGCTGCCGAGGGCAGCGGCGGGTTCCCGATCGTGAGCGGGCCTCCGGCCATGTCCCACGCGGTGCCTCAGGGCGGTCAGCCGACCCTCCAGAGCGCGCCCAACCCGTTCGGCGGCGACCCCTCGCAGCATTCCGGCGCCTTCCAGGGCGTTGACGGTCCTCACAACGACCGCCGCTAAGGTGTCGGGTCATCCCTTTGACCCGCATCCGGGAGTCTCTCTGTGATCCTCATCAGCGCCGGTTTGGTACTCACGGCCATCGTCCTGCTCATCGCGGGGTTCGTGCTGGCCAAGCCATTTCTGGTCATTTGGTCGATCGCGGTCAGCATGCTGTCCGCAGTCTTCCTGGTGATCGGGGCGTTGCTGCGCCGCCACGAGTTGTTCCCCGGCGGGGGTGCCGGGGCCTCCGCGCCCCTTCCTCCGAAGGGACCGATGCCCGCCGGGCCACTCCCCGCGCCGCACGGCATGCCGGCCCGGCCGCACGGTGTGCCGGCCCAGATGCCGAACCAGCCGTCCGCGCCACAGCAGATGGTGGTGCGGCACGGGATGCAGCAGGTGCCCGCCGCTCCGACCCAGCCGCGACGCGGCCCGGTGGCCGCGCCGGCCACCGCCGCCGCGGCGAGGCGGGGCGCCCTGGACCCCGAGGCGATCGTGCTGGTCATCCCCGGCCGCAAGCGCTACCACGTCGCGGGATGCCGCCAGCTGGCCGGTAGGGAGCACGAGGAGCTCACCTACGAGGAGGCGCGGGAGGAGGGCTTCACGCCCTGCACCACGTGCCTGCCGGTCGACTCCACCTCCGGTGCCTCCGCAACCTCCGGAACCTTCGGAACCCAGACACGGGAGACCTCACCCGGGGCACGCGAGCCGGAAGCGTCGCCGAACGTCTCCCACGAGCCGGGCTCCCCCGGTGACGCCCGCGAGCCGGGCCCCCAGGAGGCCACCGCCCGCTTCACCGCCCCCTACCGCCCCGTGCGACCCCCCGCGCAGTCCGCGCAGTCCGCGGCCCCGTCCGGCGGGCAGCAGGCCCCCGGAGCGCGGCCCGAGTCCTCGCGGCCCGACTACCAGCGGCCCGAACCTCAGCGGTCGGAGTCCCAGCGGCGCGAGTCCCAGCGGCCCGGGGCCGAGACCTCGCAGACCAGGGCTGAGTCTCCGGTGCCCCCAGCGTCTCCGGTGTCCTCGGCGTCTCCGACTTCTCCGGCCGCCGGACGCGACGCCGCACCCGCCACCGGGCCGGAAGTCTCCGGGGCCGGGCGCGAGAGCACCGAGTCCCGCCAGGAGGCCCGGCGCTCCCCGCAGGAGCAGGAGGACCGCCGGTCCCCGCAGGAGCCCGTCGTCCCGGTCGCCCGGCCCTACGTCCAGTCTCCCGAGTCGCAGGCGCGGCCCCAGGAGCCCGCAGGCTCCTCGACCCGCCCGAAGGAGCAGCCGGCGCGCCCCGCGGAGCAGCCGCCCCGCCCGGCCGCGATCCAGCTGCCGCGGATCCCCGAGATCCCGCACGCCGCGTCCGAGGCCACCAGCTGGTTCAGCCGCGACGTGGTCGCGCGGGCGTCCGGGCAGGAGAGCACGGAGACCTCCGCCGGGCCCGCGGACACCGCCGCGCAGGCCGGGGCCAAGGCCGCGAAGCCCGGCCCGGCCCGGTCCGCCGAGAGCGGGCCCAGCGCCTCTGGCTCCTCGGGGACGTCCGCTGAAGCCGCCTCCGCGAGCCGGGCCGAGGCGCCAGGGACTTCCGGGGCCACCGAGCCAGAGACCTCCGGGGCCGTGCCCGCGAAGCCCGGGGCCACCGAACCCGAGCCCGCCGAGGCCGAGCCGACCAGGCCCGCCAACCCCCGTCCGGCCACGAAGACGGAGACGGCGAAGGCCGAGCCCGCCAGGAGCGGACCGGCCAAGACGGGCTCCGCCACCACTGAGCGCCCCGACGGGAAGGCCCCCGCCGAGGCCGTGTCCGCGGGCGGTACCTCCTCCACGGAGGCGGAGGCCGCCACGAAGGTGGAGACCACGACCGCCGCCGGGCGGGACGCCTCCCCGGATCCCTCGGGTCCCGGGCGGGAGGCCACCGCCGGGGGCGGCACCCCCGAGCCGGTGGAGCCGGCCGAGACCGCACCCGGGCGCGCCGGGCGGCAGGTAGCGGCCGACTCCACCTCCGCGAAGCCCGAGCCCAAGGCCGCGGTGGCGGAGGAACCCGCCACCGGTTCCTCCCCCGACGGCCGTGACGCCCCCGACGACCGTGACGCCCCCGATGGCCGTGGCGACGACACCTCGCCCGCCGGGCCGCGTCCCGAGCCCCAGGGGCGGGAGGCGGACGGCGAGACGGTCACGGTCATCGTCGGCGCCCGACGCTTCCACGACTCCGACTGCCCCCTGGTCAAGGGCGCCAGCATAGGCGGCAGCGGCATCGAGACCATGTCCCGGGCCGAGGCCGAGAAGGCCGGTCTGAGCAACTGCCCGATCTGCCGGATCGACCGCCGTACGTGAGCTGACCGCGCCGGGCCGGCCACCTTCGGGTCACCCGGGCATCGGGCCGGTCATCGTCGTGAACCAGGAGTCGCGGGCAGGAGCCGTGAGCCGTGACCAGGAGTCGCGGGCCGGGAATCCTGAACCAGGACGGCCGGGGTCCCGGGGACGAACAATCCCCGGGACCCCGGCCGTGTCCGATCTCGTGCCCTTCCCAGGCCGCTCCGAACAGGTCTGACCAGGCGGACCTGACCGAACAGGTCTGACTGATCGGGCCTGACCGAACAGGTCTGACTGATCGGGCCTGACCGAACAGGTCTGACTGATCGGGCCTGACCGAACGGGCCGACCGGTCTCGACGGTCAGACCCGTCCGGGGCAGGTCAGACCGTCGCCGTCGTGCGGCGGAGCTGGAAGGTCAGGCCCAGCTCGGCGTCGCTGTGGGCGGGGAGGTCGTCGGCGCCGCCCTCGGTGAGGGAGACCGCGAGGACCTCGTCGGCCACCGACTGTCCCTGGGTCCGCAGGGCCTCGGCCAGGTCGGCGTCGCCGGTGGACCACCACACGTCGATCCGGTCGGTGATCGACAGTCCGGTGGACTTGCGGGTGTCCTGGAGCAGGCGGATGACGTCGCGGATCAGGCCCGAGCGGCGCAGTTCGTCGGTGATGGTGAGGTCGAGGGCGACGGTCTCACCGGCGCCGGCCTCCACCGCCCACCCGGACCTGGGCTGCTCGGTGACGATCACGTCGTCGGCGCCGAGCTCCACGGTGCCCAGCTCTCCCGCCTCCACCGAGACCGGCGAGCCGGTGCGGAGCGCGCGGGCGAGCTCGGCGGGGTCGGCGGCGGTGACGGCCGAGGCGACCAGCTTGGTCCGCGAGCCGAACCGCCTGCCCAGCGCCCGGAAGTTGGGCTTCACGGTGAAGGACACCAGGTCGGCCCCGATCCCGGACAGGTCCTCCAGGTCCTTCACGTTGAGCTCGTCGGCGATGAGCTCGCGCAGCTCCGGGGAGAGCGCGGCCCAGCCGGGGGCGCCGACCAGGGCGCGGCCGAGCGGCTGGCGGGTCTTGACCCCGCTGGAGGCGCGGGCCGAGCGGCCCAGCTCCACCAGGCGGCGGACCAGCGCCATCCGCTCGGACAGTTCCGGGTCCAGCAGCTCGCCGTTGACCTCGGGCCAGGTGGCCAGGTGGACCGAGGAGGGGGCGCCGGTGTCGCGGAGGACGTCCCACACGTAGTCGGTGGTGAACGGCACCACCGGTGCCATCAGCCGGGTGACGGTCTCCAGGCACTCGTACAGCGTGGCGAACGCGGCGGGGTCGCCGGTCCAGAAGCGGCGCCGGGAGCGGCGCACGTACCAGTTGGACAGGTCGTCGAGGAACTCGGCGAGGCGCCGTCCGACGCGGGCGGTGTCGAAGACGTCCAGCGACGCGGTGACCTCGGCCACGGTCCGGTGCAGCTCGGCGAGGGCCCACCGGTCGATCAGCGGGCGCTCGTCGTACGCGGGCGCCTCGGAGAGCCGGGACGGCGACCAGGACTCGGTGTTGGCGTACAGGGTGAAGAACGACGTGGTGTTCCAGTAGGTGAGCAGGACCTTGCGGACGATCTCCTCCAGGGCGCCGTGTCCCACCCTGCGGGCCGCCCACGGCGAGCCGGAGCAGGCCATGTACCAGCGCAGCGCGTCGGCGCCGTGCTGGTCCATCAGAGGCATCGGCTTGAGCACGTTGCCCAGGTGCTTGCTCATCTTGCGGCCGTCCTCGGCCAGGATGAGGCCGAGGCAGAGCACGTTCTCGTACGAGGACCTGCCGAAGACGAGCGTGCCGACCGCCATCAGCGAGTAGAACCAGCCGCGGGTCTGGTCGGTGGCCTCGCAGATGAACTGCGCGGGGTAGGCCTTCTCCAGCATCTCCTCGTTCAGGTACGGGGCACCCCACTGGGCGAACGGCATCGAGCCCGAGTCGTACCAGGCGTCGATCACGTCGGGCACCCGGCGCGCCTCGTTGCCGCAGGTGGGGCAGGGTAGCGTGACGTCGTCCACGTAGGGGCGGTGCGGGTCGAGCGCGGAGACGTCCTGGCCGGACAGGCGGCCCAGCTCGTCCAGCGAGCCGACGCAGGTGACGTGGGACTCGTCGGCCGTGCACACCCACAGGGGCAGCGGGGTGCCCCAGTAGCGCGAGCGCGACAGCGACCAGTCGACGTTGTTGCGCAGCCACTCGCCGAACCGGCCCCACTTGATCGTCTCGGGGTACCAGCTGGTCTTCTCGTTCTCGGCGAGGAGCTGGTCCTTGATCGCGGTGGTGCGGATGTACCAGGCGGGGAGGGCGTAGTAGAGCAGCGCGGTGTGGCAGCGCCAGCAGTGCGGGTAGCTGTGCTCGAAGTGGCTGCCCCGGTAGAGCAGGCCGCGCTCGCGCAGGTCGGCGGTGAGCCCCTCGTCGGCGTCCTTGAAGAACTGCCCGCCGACCTGGGGCACGCTGTCGAGGAACCGGCCGTCGGGGCCGATCGGGTTGACCACGGGCAGCCCGTACCGCTTGCAGGTCGTCATGTCGTCGGCGCCGAAGGCGGGCGCCTGGTGGACCAGGCCGGTGCCGTCCTCGGTGGTGACGTAGTAGCCGAGCACCACGTAGTGCGCGCCGGGGATGTCGACCAGCTCGAACGGGCGCGTGTAGGCGGTGTGCTCCAGGTCGGCGCCCTGGAAGGCGGCCAGCACCTCGGCGCCCTCGCCCAGCGCGGCGGCGAGCAGCGGCTCGGCCACCACCAGGACCTCGTCGGACCCGGCTGGGCGGGCCGCGACGTAGGTCACGTCGGGGTGGACGGCCACGGCGGTGTTGGAGACCAGGGTCCACGGCGTGGTGGTCCAGATCAGCAGCGAGGCGCCGAGGTCGGCGAGCGGCCCCGAGGTCGCGGGCATGCGGACGTAGACCGACGGGCTGGTGACGGTCTCGTAGCCGCCCGGCTGGCCCAGCTCGTGGTCGGACAGGCCGGTGCCGCAGCGGGGGCAGTACGGGGTGATGCGGAAGTCGCGGGTCAGCAGGTCCTTGTCGAAGATGACCTTGAGCGACCACCAGACGGACTCCACGTAGGCCGGGTCCATCGTGCGGTAGGCCTGGGACAGGTCGATCCAGTACCCCATCCGCTCGGTCATCTCCTCGAAGGCGTCCACGTGCTTCAGCACGGACTCGCGGCACCTGTCGTTGAACTCGGCGATGCCGTACGCCTCGATCTCCTTCTTGCCGGAGAGGCCGAGTTCCTTCTCGACGGCGACCTCGACGGGCAGCCCGTGGCAGTCCCAGCCCGCCTTGCGGGGCACGTTGAAGCCGCGCATCGACTTGTAGCGGGGGAAGAGGTCCTTGAAGACGCGGGCCTCGACGTGGTGGACGCCGGGCATGCCGTTGGCGGTGGGCGGACCCTCGTAGAAGACCCAGTTGGGACCGCCGGCGTTCTGCTCGACCGAGCGCTCGAAGACCTTGCCGTCCCGCCAGCGGTCGAGAACCTCGTGCTCAAGCGCGGGAAGATCGACCTGCGCAGGCAGAGAACGGAAATAGGCGGACATGATGGGCTGGAACCTCCACGCTGGAAACGGCTGTGGCGTGGAGGGACGAGGCCGTCGGGCCCCGCGGTACCACCCTCCTTGACCTTCGCGAGAACGCGGAAGGCCCTCTTCCTTCGGTCTGCTGCCGGGTCTACTGGGCCGCCGCGGGCCTCTGGCGGGTCGTCGCGGCCGTTCTTCCGGCGGCTCCGGGGTGATCGTGCCTTCGCGCCTCGCCCCGGGCTCGCACCGTCCCCGGGTCGCTCGTGCGAGGTGATGCGGAGGTTGCTGTCCCCATCAACGCCTTGCAGGCTCACACGATAACGCACCCGCCCCCCGGAAGCTTCCCCGTATTGAGGTCTGCTGGGCGGAATCAGGGGGAAGCGACCGGATGTTACGGGAGTGGTAAAGATTGCGGCGGGTCGTTTGCCGTTCTGTTATGGGAGACCTAAGCTGCCCGCACCGTTTACCACATTGGAGACGGTCCATCGAGCAAGGAGGCCGCCATGGCCGCGACCGTGCGCGCAGACAACAGCCCGGTGGCGCCGTCCCAGGACGGCGCCGTCGTCACCTGGTCGGCCGAGGAGCTCAAGGAGGTCCGCGGGCAGCTGACCGCGGAGATCCACGAGCTCACCGCGGAGATCGCGAAGGCCGAGACGGAGATCGCGTCCAGCGACGTCACCGACGGTGCGGGAGACGATCAGGCCGACGCCGGAGCCCGGACGTATGAACGTGAGCGCGAAATCGCCCTTACCCTGAACTCGCGCGACCTGGTCGCGCAGAACGAGCGAGCGATCGCCCGGATCGACGCGGGGACCTACGGAGTGTGCGAATCGTGCCATCAGCCGATCGGAAAGGAGCGCCTGCAGGCGTTTCCGAGGGCGACGCTGTGCGTGGCCTGCAAGCAGCGGGAGGAGCGCCGCTGACCGGCGACACCGAGGAGGGGGCGGTTCCGGCCGCCCCGCTCCCGAGGCGGCGGCGGATCGCCGTGCTCGCGACGATCGTCCCCATCGTCTACGCCCTCGACCTCGCCACGAAGACGCTCGTGCTGAGGACCCTGGAGGGCAGGGAACCGCTCGTGGTCATCCCGGACCTCCTCCAGTTCCGGGTGATCTTCAACTCGGGGGCCGCCTTCAGTCTCGGCACCGGGATGACGATCGTCTTCACCTGTGTCGCGGCCGCCGTCGTGGTGGCGATCCTGCGCACCGCGCGCAACCTGCGCAGCCTGCCCTGGGCGATCACGCTGAGCCTGCTGCTCGGCGGGGCGCTCGGCAACCTCACCGACCGGATCTTCCGCTGGCCCTCGGGCTTCGGTCCCGGCAGGCCCTCCCCGCTCCAGGGGCACGTGGTCGACTTCATCGAGACCTTCCCCGGCCACTTCCCGGTCTGGAACATCGCCGACTCGGCGATCGTCTGCGGCGGCATCCTCGCCGTCCTCCTCGCCTGGCGGGGCTACCAGATCGACGGCACGCGCGACACGGGAGCCGCGAAGACCACGCGGGACACGAAGAGCACACAGGAAACGAAGGAGAACAGCGATGGCTGACCGGCGAAGCCTCCCCGTCCCCGACGGGCTGGAGGGCGAGCGCCTCGACGCCGCCCTGTCACGCCTGTTCGGCCTCTCCCGCACGCGCGCGGCCGAGCTGATCGTCGCCGGCGACGTGCTGGTGGACGGCTCGACCGCGATCAAGTCCGACCGGGTCCACGGCGGCGCGTGGCTGGAGGTCACCCTCCCGCCGCCGCCCACCACGCCGATGCCGGTGGCCGAGCCGGTGCCCGGCATGCACATCGTGTACGAGGACGACGACATCGTCGTCGTCAACAAGCCCATCGGCGTGGCCGCCCACCCGACCACCGGCTGGACCGGGCCCACCGTGATCGGCGGCCTGCTGGGCACCGGCCACCGGGTGGCCACCAGCGGCGCGGCCGAGCGCCAGGGCATCGTGCACCGGCTGGACGCCAACACCACCGGCGCGATGGTCGTCGCCAAGAGCGAGCACGCCTACTCCCACCTGAAGCGGGCCTTCAAGGAGCGTACG
Organism: Streptosporangium vulgare; assembly: GCF_042428775.1. NCBI lineage: Bacteria > Bacillati > Actinomycetota > Actinomycetes > Streptosporangiales > Streptosporangiaceae > Streptosporangium > Streptosporangium vulgare. Next base: position 540,723 of record NZ_JBHMBS010000001.1, read on the forward strand.
GTCGACAAGCGCTACCACGCGCTGGTCCAGGGCCACCCCGACCCGCACCGCGGCACCGTGGACGCGCCGATCGACCGCCACCCCGTCGGGGACGGCCGCTGGGCGGTCGTGGCCGGGGGCAAGGACTCGGTCACCCACTACGACACGATCGAGGCGTTCCGCGCGGCGTCGCTGCTGGACATCAAGCTGGAGACGGGCCGCACCCACCAGATCCGGGTCCACATGTCGGCGCTGCGCCACCCGTGCGTGGGCGACATGCTGTACGGGGCCGACCCCACCCTGGCCGCGCGCCTGGGGGTGAGCCGGCAGTGGCTGCACGCGGTCTCGCTGGCCTTCGAGCATCCCTCCACCGGCGAGTGGGTCTCCTTCAGCACCGCCTACCCCGACGATCTGGCCCGCGCCCTGGAGATCGTCGCCGCCGAGTCCTAGCGCGGTCCGCCGCTCACCGGGTTCGGCCGGCTTCGTCGCGCGTGCTCGGGCTTTCCCCGGTCCCGTCGCCGGTCGTCCCCTCGTCGTGGTCGGTTCAGCCGGTCGCCCCGGCCCTCACGGGCCTCGCCCCGGCCTCCGTCCCGGCCTTCGCCGCCTCGCCCCCGGCGTTCGTGTCGGGCGCGACCGCCCCGGCGCCGGGATCGACCTGGTCGGGAGAGTCGCCCTGCTGCCCCTCACCCGGCGCGTCGTCCTGGCCCGAGCCCTCGTCGCCCCCGCCACCGCCGCTGCCCCCGTCGCCCGGGCCCTCGTCCGGTCCCTGGTCGGCGGGGTCCTCCTCCGGCTTCTCCGGGGGCGCCTGTGACGGTTCGCCCGTCGGCTTGGACGAGGGCTTGCCCGTAGGCCTGTCCTGCGGCGCGGGGTCGCCGTTCCCCGGCCTCTCCGGGGCCGGGCGCTCCGAGGTCCCGCCCCCGCCGTCGCGCGTGGGGTCGTTCCGCGCGGGCACCTTCGCCTGCTCGGGGTCACCCGAACGCTTCTCCTCGGGCGCCACGCTCGACGAGGTCGGCGGTTCCTTCGGACCCTGGGACGAGGGGTTGGCGGCGACCCACGCCAGCCCTCCCGCGGTCACGGCGACGGCGAGCGCCGTCGCGACCAGCGCGGCCATCGCCGGGCGCCGCCTCGGGGAGGCGAAGGCCGGGTCCGGCTCGGACTCGGGGCCGGACCAGGTCGCCGCGGGCGGCAGGGGCGGTACGGCCCCGGCCGGAGTGGTGGGAGCGCCCTCCGGGATCGCGGCGGCCACGGGGACCACCGGGGACGGCCCGGTCGGCCGCCCGCCCCGCGCCTCGGCCGGAGGCTCGACGGGCAGTTCCGCGGGCATCTCGATGGGCATGGTCGCCTGCGGCACGGTCCCGTTCACCAGCGAGGTCAGCTGGATCTGCACCTCGCGGGCGGACATGCGCCGCGCGGGATCCTTGTGGAGCAGGCCGTAGATCACCGGGGCGAGCGGTCCGGCGAACCGCATCGGTGACGGCTCCTGGTGCATGACGGCGCTGAGCGTCGCCAGCGGGTGGGCCCGCTCGAAGGGGGAGCGGCCCTCGACGGCCACGTAGAGCGTCACGCCGAGCGACCACAGGTCGGAGGCGAACTCGGCCGGCCCGCCGCTCGCCCGCTCCGGCGCGATGAACGCCGGGGTGCCGATGAGCGAACCGGTCCTGGTGATCGACGAGTCGCCCTCCAGGACGGCGATGCCGAAATCGGTGAGCACGGCCCGCCCGTCCGCGGCGATCAGCACGTTGTCCGGCTTCACGTCGCGGTGCAGGACGCCCGCGTGGTGGGCGGCGAGCAGCGCGCCCAGCACCTCCAGCCCGATCCGCGCCACCCGCATCGGCGGCAGCGGCCCGTCCTCCCTGATCACCGCTCCGAGCGTGCGGGAGTCGACCAGCTGCATGACGATCCAGGGACGCCCGTACTCCTCGATCACGTCGTAGACCGTCGCCACCCCCGGGTGCCCGATCCGGCCGGCGGCACGGGCCTCCCTGAGGGTCCGTACGGTGAAGACCTCGCGTTCGGGACCGGTGAGGTCGGGGGAGGGGATGACCTCCTTCACCGCGACCTCGCGGCCCAGCACTTCGTCGCGCGCTCTCCAGACCGTTCCCATGCCTCCTCGGCCGATGCGTTCGAGCAGGCGGTAGCGGGCTCCGATGATCCCCTGAGAATCGGTCATGTGGTGGCGAGTACCCCGGATTCACGTTGACATTCGGGATAGTTTACGCAGACCAGCGCATGGTCTCCTCTTTGATCATGAAACTCTCCACGAATCCGGTGCTGTGCTCACCCGCGGCGAACCGCGGCTGGGCGAGCAGTTCGCGCAGCAGCGGGATGGTGGTGGCCACCCCGGGCCCCTCCACGGCGAACTCGGCGAGCGCGCGGTCGGCCCTGGCGACGGCCTCCTGCCGGGTGGGCGCCCAGACGACCAGTTTCGCGATCATCGAGTCGTAGTCCGGAGGTATCGCGTCGCCCTGGGCGAACCCGGAGTCGACCCGCACGCCGGGCCCGCCGGGCGGGCGGAAGACCGCCAGGCGTCCGGGGGCGGGGCGGAACCCCGCCGCCGGATCCTCGGCGTTCACCCGGCACTCGATGGCCGCGCCGGTGAGGCGGACCTGCTCCTGGGTGAAGGACAGGCGCTCGCCCGCCGCCACCCGGATCTGCTCCCTGACCAGGTCGACGCCGGTGAGCATCTCGGTGACCGGGTGCTCGACCTGGATGCGGGCGTTGATCTCCATGAAGGTCGCCTCCCCGCCCGGGCCGACCAGGAACTCCATCGTCCCCGCGCCGGTGTAGCCGACATGCCGCGCCCCGGCCACCGCGTACTCGCCGAGCCGCCTACGTACCTCCTCGGGCAGCGCGGGGGAGGGCGCCTCCTCGACGAGCTTCTGGTTGCGCCGCTGCAGCGAGCAGTCGCGCTCTCCCAGGTGGACGACGGTCCCGGCGGAGTCTCCCAGCAGCTGCACCTCCACGTGGCGGGCCACGGGTACGAACCGCTCGATGTAGACGTCGCCGTTGCCGAACATCTGCCGGGCGAACGCGGTGGTGCGCCGGTAGACGTCGCGCAGCGCGGCCCGGTCGCGCGCCACCTCGATGCCCCGCCCGCCGCCGCCCGCGGCGGCCTTCACGATGACCGGGTAGCCGATCTCGGCGCCGATCCGCTCGGCCTCGGCCGCCGAGGGTACGGCGCCGTCGCTGCCGGGCAGGACGGGAAGCCCGGCCTCGGCCATCAGGGAACGCACCCGCGCCTTGTCGCCGACGCACTCCATGACCTCGGGGGAGGGCCCGATGAAGGTGATGCCGTTGTCCGCGCAGATCCTGGCGAAGTCGGCGTCCTCCGACAGGAAGCCGTAGCCCGGGTGGATCGCCTCCGCCCCGGTCTGCAGGGCCGCCTCGATGACGGCGGGCACGCAGAGGTAGCTGCGCCGGGCCGGGGGCGGGCCGATGTGGACGGCCCGGTCGGCGTAGGCCGTGAACCGGGCGTCCCGGTCGGCGGTGGAGTACACGGCGACGGTCTCGATGCCCATCTCGCGGCAGGTCCTGGCCACGCGCAGCGCGATCTCGCCCCGGTTGGCGATGAGTATCCTCGTGAAGCTCATGCGTCGTCCGTCCGTATCCGTACCAGGACCTGCCCGTACTCCACCGGCTCGCCGTCGCCGGCGACCACCTCGACGACCTCGCCCGCCTGTCCGGCGACGACCGGGTTCATCAGCTTCATGGCCTCGACGATGCCGATCGTCTGACCGGCGTCCACCCGGTCGCCCGGCTGCACGAAGGGTGGCGCCCCCGGCTCGGCGGCGACGTAGAAGGTGCCGACCAGGGGAGCGGTCACCGCGTGCGACGAGGAGTGCTCCCGGGCCGCGCCGAGGGGGGCGGTCTCCGCCGGTCGCGCGGCCTGCCCGGTGGCGGCCTGTCCGGTGGCGGTCTGCCAGGCGGCGGTCTGTCCGGTGGTGGTCCGCTCGCCGACGACCTGCTCGGGGGCGGCCACGGTGACGGGCCACGGAGGCGAGGGGGCGGACGGGGGTGGCGCGGCGGGCTGCGGGAAGGCCCAGGTCACCTCCAGGGCGCACTCGCCCATGCGCAGGGAGATGGCCGCCACCGGGCCGGGAACGGTCTTGACGAGGTTGCCGACCTCCTCGCGCAGCAGCCGCATCGCCGCGTGCGCGTCCTCCCCGGAGGCCGCTCTCCCGGCGGTCTCGGAGGCCGGTCTCCCGGTGGTCTCCGGGGTCGCTTTTCCGGTGGTCTCGGGGGCCGGTCTCCCGGAGGTCCGCTCATCCACCTTCGATCACTCCCAACCCGCGGAACCTCTCGTGGCGATGCTTGCGCAGCTCGTCGCCGCTCAGCCCGGACAGCTCGCGCAGCGACTCCAGGACGGCCGCCTTGAGCGCGTCCATCGCCGCCGCCGGATCCTCCTGCGCCCCGCCCGGCGGCTCGGGTACGACCCCGTCGACGACGCCGAGCCGCAGCAGTTCCGGCGCGGTGATCCGCAGGGACTCGGCCAGCTCGGGAGCGTGCGAGGGGTCGCCGTACAGGATCGTCGAGCAGCTCTCCGGGCTGATCACCGAGTAGACGGCGTGGCGCAGCATCAGCACCCGGTTGGCCACCGCGAGGGCCAGCGCCCCGCCGCTGCCGCCCTCGCCGACGACGGTCGCGACCACCGGTACCGACAGCTCCGACATTCCGGCGAGGCACTCGGCGATCGCCCACGACTGGCCGCGCTCCTCGGCCCCGACCCCCGGGGCGGCGCCCTGGGTGTCGACGAGGGTCACCACCGGCAGGCCGAGCCGGTCGGCCAGCCGCATCAGCCGCAGCGCCTTGCGGTAACCCTCGGGGTGGGCGAGGCCGAAGTTCCTGGCGACCAGTTCCCCGGTGTCGTGGCCCTTCTGGTGGCCGATGACCATCACGGGCGTCCCGTCGATCAGGCCGGGGCCGCCGACGATCGCCGGATCGTCGCCGTGGGTACGGTCCCCGTGGAGCTCCACGAAGTCCGAGCACAGGTGCCAGATGTAGTCGAGGGCGGTCGGGCGCCGGGTGTCGCGGGCCAGCCGCACGGTCTCCTGGGCGGTCAGCCCGCTGGACAGCCCGCCCGGATCGCGGATCACCGCCGGAGGCCCGCAGGGAGGGGCTCCTGGGCGTGCCCGTCCCCGGCCCGGCAGGTCGTGGACAGCAGCCGGGCGAGCAGGGGGCGCAGGCCGTCGCGGGGTTCGACCCGGTCGAGCATGCCGCGCCCGGCGAGATACTCGGCGCTCTGGAAACCCCGGGGGAGACTCTCCCGGGTCGCCGAGGCGATGACGCGCGGCCCGGCGAAGCCGACGAGCGCGCCGCGCTCGGCGATCAGCACGTCCCCGAGGGTGGCGAACGAGGCGGTGACCCCGCCGAAGGTGGGGTCGGTCAGCACACAGACGCTGAGCACGCCCGCGCGCCGCAGCCGCCGCATCGCCTGGGCGGTCTTGCCCATCTGCATCAGGGACAGGCCGCCCTCCTGCATGCGGGCGCCGCCGGAGGCGACGGCGAGGACCAGCGGGACGCGCTCGTCCAGCGCCCGCTCGCAGGCGCGGGTGACGGCCTCGCCGACGGCCGAGCCCATGCTGCCGCCGAGGAAGGAGAAGTCCATGACGGCGACGGCCACGCGATGGCCGCCGACGGTGGCGGTGCCGTGGAGGACGGCGTCGTCCAGGCCGGTGCGCCCGCGCGCCCGCGCCAGGCGCTCGGTGTAGGGCCGGGAGTCGGTGAAGCCCAGCGGGTCGCCGCCGCGCACCTGCGAGGCGGCGGCGCGGAAGGAGCCGTCGTCCACCAGGGTGCGCAGCCGCTCGACGGCGTTCAGCCGGTGGTGGTGGCCGCACTCGGGGCAGACGCGCTGCGCACGGGCCAGGCGAGGGGCGTACACGATGGCGGCGCAGCCTGGGCAGCGCGCCCACGGTACGGGCACGCCGGCCGGTGCGGCGGGTGAGGCGGCGGGTGAGGTCGTCACAGGGCGCGCTCCTCGGGAGTCCAGTGGTAGAACCGCCGCGCCATCGCGTCGGCGGGGCCGCGCCAGGTGTCCGGGTCGTACGGCCTGACGTGCGGGTCGAGGTCCGCGCTCAGCCGCAGGAAGTCCTCCCGCTCGCGGGCGAGGGCCATCGCCTCGGCGGCGGAGCCCTCGAACTCGACGTGGTGGAGGTAGAGGTCCCGGTAGAGGAACAGGTCGCGACGCGTCACCCCGAGCGCGCGGGGCAGCTCGCCCGCGTCGGACTCGCCGAAGAGGCGGGAGACCTCGCCGGAACCGCCGGGACTGAGGCGGGCGACGATCAGGATCTGGTCGGGCACGGGCACTCCTCGGTGGCCGGTCGGTCGGGTCCGTCCCACCGTAGGAACCCCTCCCGGCCGGTGTCGCCCGCCGCCGGCGTGAACCCTGGCCTCCTCCGGGGAGGGGACCGTCTCCTTCCCGGAGGGGAGCCGGGGTGCGTTCGTGAGGCTCCGGGAGCACCCGCCCGCCATCGCGAAGTCCTGCGGGAAGCCCTGCGGGAAGTCCTGCGGGGGGGCGGGCCGCGTTCGTGGGACTCCGGGGGCGGTCCGCCTTCGCGAAGGCCCGGAGGGGAGTCCGCCCGCTGTCGCGAAGCCGCGGCGGGAGCCTGCCCGCTCTCGCGGAGGCGGGCGGACGTGAGGCGGCCGCCCCCCCCGCGAGGGAGACGGCCGCCTTCGCGCGCCGGAGTCGCGTCAGCCCCGGGGGGTGGCCGCGACCAGGCCGTTCTCGTACGCGAAGATCACGATCTGCACCCGGTCGCGCACGCCGAGCTTCTGGTAGAGGTGCTGGACGTGTGACTTGATCGTGCTGTCGCCGAGCACGAGCGCGCGTGCGATCTCGTCGTTGCCGTAGCCTCGTACGAGCAGCTGGAACACCTCGCGTTCCCGCTCGGTGAGCTGGTCGAGCACGGCGGTCGGCGCGGCCGAGAGCACCGGGCGCCTGGCGAACTCGTCGATGAGCTTGCGCGTCACCGAGGGCGACAGCAGGGCGTCGCCCTCGGCGGCCTCGCGCACGGCGTCCACCAGCCGTTCGGTGGGCGTGTGCTTGAGGATGAAGCCGCTCGCCCCGCTGCGCAGCGCCTCGAAGACGTGCTCGTCCTGGTCGTAGATGGTCAGGATGACGACCTTCGCGGGATAGTCGGCACCCAGCTTGCAGATCTCCCTGGTGGCGGTGATGCCGTCCATGCGCGGCATGTTGATGTCCATCAGCACGACGTCCGGGCGGAGTGTCTTGACCGACTGCACCGCCTGCACCCCGTGCCGTGCCTCGCCGACCACCACGATGTCCGGCACCCCGTCGAAGACGGCGTGCAGACCGCTGCGGATCAGCGGCTGGTCGTCGGCGATCAGGACGCGGATCTTCCGCATGGCTCGTCCTCTCTGAAGATGGCGGGAGTCACCGGGATGACGGCCCGGGTGACGAACCCGCCCCCGGTCAGCGGTCCTGACTCCAGGTGGCCTCCCTGCTCGGCGACGCGCTCCGACAGGCCCCGCAGCCCCGTGCCGCCGCCCTGCCTGCGGGGAAGGGGCATGGCCACCGTCATCACACCGGGGGAGCGCGTCTCGTTCACCACCGAGACGCTCAGCTTCTCGCCGAAGCAGACCTCCAGGTGGACCGGGCCGGTGTTGTGCTTGAGCGCGTTCGTCAGGGCCTCCTGGGCGACGCGGAACGCCGTCCTGGCGACCTCGGGCGGTACGTGGCGTTCGGCGGCGACGTTGCGCAGCCGTACGGCCAGGTCGGGGAAGGGAAAGCGCCCGGCGAGCTCGGTCAGCCTGGCCGACAGGAGCGCGCCGTCGTGGCGTCGCGGCTCCTCCCGCGGGGGGAGGTCACGCCGCCCTCCCGGGGGAGGTGGGTCGTGCCGCAGGTCGGTCAGGGTCCTTCGCAGGTCGGCCAGGGTCGCCTGGGCCGTCTCCTCGATGATCTGGGCCACGTGGCCACCCGTCGCGGGTGAGCCGGTCAGCCGCCGGGCCTGGAGGGCGATCACGGTCAGGCCGTGGCCCACCCCGTCGTGCAGGTCGCGGGCGATCCGGCGCCGTTCGCGCAGTGCGGCGGCGTTCTCGCTCCTGGCCAGTATGGACTTGGTGTGCCGGCGGGTGCCGAGTGTGGACGACGTGACGGCCAGAAGCGCCGCCACCGTCGAGCACAGCAGGTCGGTCCAGCTCAGCTCCGAGACGAGATAGCCGAGGAAGGTGCTCATCGAACCCACCCCGTTGGGGTCCGCTGAGATCGGCTACTCGTTGAACATGAGAGGTGCTTGCATCCTTGGGTTGTTTTGCCCCGTCGTTCCCCCATGAAAGGTGAGCGTAGTCAGAAAAAGTGACTATATCAAGCAAATCATATGGGCTGTCACAGACTTCATTAAGATTCTATTCTTTGGCCATTGAGGGCGTCTACCGGGGCCCTGCCGAATCCCTTCCTTTCGCACGTCGCGGGACCTGAGGGCCTCCTGGCGGCGTGTATCACCGGTGCCGGTGCCGTCCGGCCGTTCTATGGGTTTTCACAGGGGTGGCTCAGGAATCCCTAAGGAGTAACGGGATAAATCGTATTATCTGCGAACGCTCGATGTGCGGTGACATTCATGAACGGCGGCGTCCGCAATTCCTTTCGGCGAGGGTTTCCGTCAACCGTAGAGCAAATGGTTGCTTGGTCTCGTGCGGTTCCGCGCCGCGCGGCCGGCGGCGGGGTGGCTCCGGTGAGGAGCGGCGGGCTCCCGCCCGAGGCGGAGACGACCCCACCGCCGGGGGAGCGCAGGTCGGGCCGCACGGCGGAAGACAGCCCGCTCCCTCACGAACAGGCTGGTCGCAGAAGGCGGCGGACGGCCGCCCCCGACCCCAGGGAAGCCCGATGCAGCGCTACGCGATCACCTTCCAGATCAGGCCCGGTGCGGAGGCGGCGGTGAGGGAACTGCTGTCGAGCTACGCTCCCCCCGAGTGGGAGACCCCCGACGGAACCCGGCTGCTGAGCACCTCGATCTTCATGAAGGGCACCACGGTCATCCGGGTCATCGAGATCGACGGCAACCTGCCGAGCGTGATGGCCCACCTGTCCAGGCAGCCGGGCATCCAGAGGCTGGAGCGCGAGCTGGACCGCTACCTCGCGGTCCCCCGCGACATGGGCAGTCCCGATGGAGCGCGGTCCTTCTTCCTGTCCTCCCTGATGGACCACGTGACCACCCGGGTCGCGGAGCCGGTCCGATGACCGCCCCCGTCCTCGTCGTCACCGGAGCCACCGGGAGGCTCGCCGAGGCCGTGGTCGAGTTGCTCGGCGCGCGGGGGGACCGGCTGCTGCTCACCGGCCGCGACAAGGACCGCCTCGCCGCGCTGGAGCGGCGGTACGGCGTCGCCGGGCGCGTCGAGACGCTGGCCACGGACGTCTCCGACCCCGAGGGCGCCCGCCTGGCCGCCGAGGAGGCGGTCGGGCGCTTCGGCCGGCTCGACGGGCTGGTCCACATGGTCGGCGGCTTCCTGGCCGGGCCGCTGTTCCTGACGGACACCGGCGCCTACGAGCGGATGCTGCGCGACAACTTCCTGTCGGCCGTCACCGCCACCCAGGCGGTCCTGCCGCACCTGGCCGAGGGCGCGCGGCTGGTCTACTTCAGCACCCCGCTCGCCGACGAGCCGCTGCCCGCCCTGTCGGCGTACGCCGCGGCGAAGGCGGCCCTCGCCGCCTGGGTCCGCTCCGTCGCGCACGAGGTGAAGCGGAGCGGCATCCACGCCAACACGGTCGTCATGACCATGGCCGACACCCCGGACAAGCGCCGGGAACGCCCGGGGATGAACTTCGACCACACCGTCACCCCCGACCTGGTCGCCAGGGTCGTGGCCTTCCTGACCAGCGAGGCCGCGGACGGCCTGTACGGGAGCCGCGTACCGGTGCTGGGCAGGTTCGAGTTCACGTCCGAACTCGGCGGCGGGCCGCCGCCCGGCGTGGGAGGCCCCCGGTGAGGGCCAGGATCGTCTTCCTGGTCAGGGTGCCCGCCGAGCGCCGGGAGGACTTCCTCGCCGCCTACGAGAGGATCCGGTACCAGGTCTCCGGCGGCGTACCCGGGCACCTCGGCGACCAGGTCTGCCAGTCGGCCACCGACCCCGAGCAGTGGCTGATCACCAGCGAGTGGCGCCGGCTGGCCGACTTCCTCGCCTGGGAGGCGGGCGAGGAGCACCGCGAGCTCGTCCGGCCGATGCGGGAGTGCATGACCGAGGCCCGCTCCCTGCGCTTCCTGATCCGGGAGGAGACGGTGGCGACGACGACGGTAGAGACGACGACGACGGCGACGGTAGAGACGACCGAGACGACGGAGACGACCGAGACGGAGGCGGGCGCGCCGGTCGGGGAGGAAGCGTCATCCGGGGAGGATGCGCCCTCAAAGGGGGGAGCGTCCTCGGGGGACGAAACATCCTCAGAGGATAAAGCAAGCATCTCACCCGAAGTGGAGGTGGAGCCCGCCGCGGCGGCCGTCGCGCGGGGACCCGCGTGAGGGTGGTCGTCGTCGGGGGCGGCATCGGCGGGCTGACCGCGGCGCTGGCGCTGCGGGCCGCGGGAGCCGAGGTCAGCGTGCACGAACGTGCCCCCGGGCTACACGCGGCGCAGGCGGGACACGGGCTGGTGCTCTGGCACAACGCCGTGCTCGCGCTGCGCGAGCTCGGGCTGGAGCCCGGGGTCCGCGAGATCGGTCACGAGCTGCACCGGCACCTGTTCAGGGACGCGCGCGGCCGCCGGATCGCGGAGTGGTCCATGGCGCGCATGGCCGGCCCCCTCGGCGCACCCGTCCACGGCGTCAGCCGCCCCGAACTGCACGCCCTCCTCGCCGGCCGGGTGGGGGACGACCTCGTGACGGGCTCCCGGTTCACCGGCCTCACCGTGACGGGTGAGCGTGTCGTCGCCCGGTTCGGCGACGGACGCGAGGAACGGGCGGACCTGCTCGTCGGCGCGGACGGGCTGCGCTCGGCCGTACGCGCCGCGCTGCTCCCCGGCGACCCGCCGCCCCGCTACGCCGGGTTCACCGCCTTCCAGGGAGTGATCCGGCTGCCGGGTTCCGGAGTGCCCGAGCACACCTTCCTCAGCACGTGGGGCCGCGGCCGGTGGTTCGTCTGCTACCGGCTCGGCGGCGACCACGTCTACTGGGACGGGGTGCTCGGCGACCGGGTCGTCCCGAGGCTCGGGGTGAGCGCCCTCGACATGCTGGCCGAGGAGTTCGCCGGCTGGCCCGACCCGATCCCCGGCCTGATCGCGGCCACCGGGGAGGGTGACGTCACCCCGGTGCACGTCTTCGACCGGCCCCCGCTGCGGAGCTGGAGCCACGGCCCGGTGACGCTGCTGGGGGACGCGGCCCACCCCATGACGTTCAACCTCGGCCAGGGCGCGGGCCAGGCGATCGAGGACGCCCTCGTGCTGGCCGAGGAGCTCACCGGCGGCGACGTGCCGCGGGCACTGGCCGGCTACGAGGCCCGCCGGGTGGACCGCACCACCCGGATGGTCCGGCGGTCGCGGGCCAACGGCGAGCTCACCCGCTGGCGGCACCCGGTCGCCTGCGCGGCACGCGACGCGTTCATGCGCCTCACCTTCGACCGGCTGGTCTACCGCGAGACCTACCGGCTCACCATGGCCACCGGCTTCACCGGCTTCACGGACTTCACCGGCCTCACCGGAGACAGGAGCGAGGAATGACCCGACCCGCCGGAGAACCCGGCCCGCCCACCGGCGTGAGCCGCACCGCGGTGGTGATCGCCCAGGCCAGGGAGGCCGAGAGCGCGCGGCCCGACCGGCTCTTCGACGACCCGCTGGCGGGTCCGCTCGCCGACGCCGCGGGTCGGATCACCGGGATCAGCGAGGCGGGCCGCCGCGCCGGGGAGCACTTCGTCCTGCGCACCCGCTTCTTCGACGACCGGCTGCGCGAGGCCGTGGCGGCGGGACCGCGGCAGGTGGTCCTGCTCGCCGCGGGCCTGGACACCCGCGCGTTCCGGCTCGACTGGCCCGAGGGCACCCGCCTGTTCGAGGTCGACCTGCCTGACCTGATCTCCTTCAAGGAGAAGGCACTGGCCGACCGGGGGGCCCGGCCCGCCTGCGACCGTACGGTCGTCCCCGCCGACCTGCGTGAGGACTGGGCGTCGCCGCTGCTCGCCGCGGGTCTCGACCCGGACGAGCCGATCGCCTGGCTGATCGAGGGCGTGCTGATGTACCTCACGCCTCAGGACGGCGCACGTGTCCTCGGCCGGGTCTCCGAGCTGTCGCCCCCCGGCAGCAGGCTCGCCGTCGAGCACGTCAACCGGGCGTACGCCGAGCTGCCGCAGATGCGTCCCGCCATGAGCAGGCTCACCTCCACCCGGGCCGCCTGGCGGTCCGCCGTGGAGGACCCGCAGGCGTGGCTCGCCGGGTACGGCTGGCGCGCCTCGGTGACCCGCCAGGCCGACCTCGCCCGGGAGCTGGGCCGTCCCGTCCCCGCGATGGCGGACCCGCGGGTGGTCGGCCGGGCCCGGATCTGGCTCGTCGACGCCCTGCGCGACGACAGCCGCCACCCGTGGACGCCGGGCCGGGCCTCCCCCGACACCGGCGGGCACCTCCACGACACCGACCCGCCTCCCAAAGACATCCACCCGCGCTTCCGCGACACCGGCCCGCACTCCAAAGACATCCACCCGCACCTCAGAGACACCGACCCGCCTCCCAAAGACACCGACCCGCACCTCGGAGACACCGCGCCGCACCTCCGTGACACCGGCCCGCACTCCAGAGAGTCCGGAGAGACCGACCGACGACAGGAAACGACGACGATGCCATTCACCGACGAGAACGTGCGCGAACTGCTGATCGCCGTGGGCCTGGACCCCGCCACCGGGGACGACGTCCTGGAGCTCAGCTTCGACGAGCTGGACCTCGACTCGCTGGCCCGGGTGGAGATCGCCACCCGGATCCAGGACCGGTTCGGCGTGGACGTGGAGGAACAGCTGACGGCCGAGGCCACGCCGTCCCTGATGAGAGAACTCGTGACCGAGCGGCTCGCCGCGACCGGCGCCTGAGGGGGAGAACGCACATCATGATCGGACACACCGACAACGCGATCGAGATCGACGCGCCCATCGGATTCGTCTGGGACCAGACCAACGACGTCCAGACCTGGCCGGAGCTCTTCTCCGAGTACGCCAAGGTGGAGGTTCTCGCCGAGTCGGACGACTCGGTGACCTTCCGGCTCACCATGCACCCCGACGAGCAGGACCGCGTCTGGTCCTGGGTCTCGGAGCGCTCCTGGGACCGCGACACCTGGACGGTCCGGGCGCGGCGGGTGGAGACCGGGCCGTTCGAGTTCATGAACATCACCTGGGTCTACGAGGAGCTCGGCCCCGACCGCACCCGCATGCGCTGGGTGCAGGACTTCCGCATGAGGCCCGGGGCCCCGGTCGACACCCGGGGGATGACCGAGCGGATCAACGCCGGCTCCGCGACCCAGATGTCGCTGATCAAGGAGAAGGTGGAGCGGCGCCGCCGCCGCGTCGTGGGCTTCCACGACGTGCCGTCCAACACCAGGCGCGGCGGCGACCTGCGCACCCTGGTCTCCCCGGCGACCTGCGGTTCCTCGTCGGGTTTCTGCGGGGCCGTGCGGCTGGCGCCGGGTGAGGGGGTCTCCGAGCACTACCACCCCTACTCAGAGGAGTACGTGTTCGTCGCCACCGGGACGCTCAGGGTGGACCTCGACGGCGAGCCGCTCACCGTCGGCGCCGAGCAGGCGCTGCTCGTCCCCCGCCACGTCAGGCACCGTCTCACCAACGTCGGCGAGGACGACGTGCTCGTGGTCTTCCAGCTCAGCCCGCTCGCCCCGAGGCCCGAACTCGGGCACGTGGACACCGAGCCCTACCCCGGGAAGGTGGGAACGTGAGACGGGTCGTCGTCACCGGCATCGGGGTGATCGCCCCGGGCGGGGTGGGCCGGGAGGAGTTCTGGAACCGGATCGTGGACGGCAAACCGGCCGTCCGCCGGATCACCGCCTTCGACCCGTCCCCGTTCCGCTCCCAGATCGCGGCCGAGGTCGACTTCGACCCGGCCGCCCACGGGCTCACCCCGCGCGAGGTCCGGCGGATGGACCGCTTCACCCAGCTCGCCGTCGCCTGCGCCGACGAGGCAGTGGCCGACTCCGGCCTCGACCTCGGCACGGCCGATCCCGAGCGGGCCGGGATCAGCCTCGGCTCGGCGGTGGGGGCCACCATCACCCTGGAGGAGGAGTACGTGGTCGCCAGCGACCGCGGCAGGGACTGGGAGGTGGACCACCGCCACCTCAGGCCGTTCCTCTACCAGGCGCTGGTGCCCTCCAGCGCGGCGGCCGAGCTCGCGGTCCGGTTCGGCGTGAACGGCCCTGCCGCCGTCGTCTCGACCGGCTGCACCTCCGGCATCGACGCGATCGGCCGGGCCTACCGGCTCATCCAGGACGGCGAGGCGGACATGATGATCACGGGGGCGTCGGACGCGCCGATCTCCCCGATCACCGTGGCGTGCTTCGACGCGATCCGCGCCACCAGCCCGAGCAACGGCGAGCCCGAGGCGGCCTCGCGGCCCTTCGACGCCGGACGCAAGGGCTTCGTCCTCGGAGAGGGAGCGGCGGTGCTGGTGGTGGAGGAGCTGGAGCACGCCCGCAGGCGCGGCGCCCGCGTCTACTGCGAGGTCACCGGCTACGCCGCGCGGGCCAACGGTTACCACATGACCGGGTTGCGGCCCGACGGCCACGAGCTGGGCGAGGCCATCCGCGACGCGCTCGGCCAGGCCGCGCTCAACCCCGGGGACATCGGCTACGTCAGCGCCCACGGGTCGGGGACCAAGCAGAACGACCTGCACGAGACGTCCGCCTACAAGCGCAGCCTCGGCGACCACGCCCGGCGGGTGCCGATCAGCTCGATCAAGTCGGTGATCGGCCACTCGCTCGGCGCGATCGGCTCGATCGAGATGGCCGCCTGCGCCCTGGTGCTGCAGCGGGGCGTGGTCCCGCCCACGGCCAACCTGACCGTTCCCGACCCCGAGTGCGACCTGGACTACACGCCCCTGGTCGCACGCGAGGTGTCCGCCAGGCACGCGCTCTCGGCGGGCAGCGGCTTCGGCGGCTTCCAGTCCGCGATGATCTTCTCCGAGCCGGGGGCGAGCCGATGAGCGACCGTAGAGCCGTGATCACCGGGAACCGTAGAGCCGTGATCACCGGGATCGGTGTGGTCGCCCCGACGGGGATCGGCGTGGCCGAGCACTGGGAGGAGTCCCTGACCGGGCGGAGCCGGATCGGCCCGGTGACGTCGTTCGACGCCACCGGGGCGCCGATCGGGCTGGCGGGGGAGGTCACCGGCTTCGACGAGCGCGAGTTCGTCGACAGCAAGCTGCTGGTGCAGACCGACCGGTGGACCTGGTTCGCCCTCGCCGCCACCGGGCTCGCCTTCGCCGACGCCGCCCTCGATCCCGCGAGGGAGGACCCGTTCGACCTGTCGGTGGTGACCGCGGGGGCCTCGGGGGGCAACGCCTTCGGGCAGCGGGAGATCCAGGCGCTGTGGAGCAAGGGCCCGCGGGCGGTGAGCGCCTACCAGTCCATCGGCTGGTTCTACGCCGCCAGCAGTGGCCAGCTGTCCATCAGGCACCAGCTCAAGGGCGCCTGCGGGGTGCTGGTCGCGGACGCGGCCGGGGCGATCGACGCGCTGGCCGAGGCGGCCCGGCTGATCCGCCGGGGCACCGAGGTCGTCGTGACCGGCGGCACCGAGGCGCCGCTGTCGCCGTACGCGCTGGCCTGCCAGGCAGGTGAGGCGACGGCCGGCCGCGGGAGCGATCCGGCCACGGCCTACCGGCCCTTCGCTCCCGACGCGGGCGGCCACGTCCCCGGCGAGGGTGGCGCGATGCTCGTCGTGGAGGACCGGCACAGCGCCCTCGGCCGGTGCGCCCCGACGGTCTACGCCGAGATCGCCGGGACCGCCTCCACCCACGACGCCCACCACGTGAGCGACCCGGCCCCCGGTCACCGGCAGTACGCCAGGGCCATGCGCGAGGCGATCGCCCGCGCCGGGCTCGGCCCCGACGACGTCGGGGTGGTCTTCGCCGACGGTGCCGGCGACCCGGTCAGGGACGCCCAGGAGGTGGCCGCGCTGCGGGAGGTGTTCGGTGGTCGCCGCGTGCCGGTCACGGTGCCCAAGACGATGACCGGCCGCCTGTGTTCCGGCGGCGCGGCCCTCGACGTCGCGTGGGCGGCCCTGTCGCTGGCCGGCGGGATGATCCCGCCGACCGTCGGCACCGCCGCCGTCGAGGACGTGGACCTGGTCACCGAGGCGAGGCCCGTGGACGGGCTGTCGGCCGCGCTGGTCGTGGCCCGCGGCTCCGGTGGCTTCAACTCCGCGGCCCTGCTGACCGCCGTCTGACGGCAAGGGAAGGCCGTCTGACGGTCCGGGAAGACCGTCCGATGGTTCGGTGAGGAGAACGCGAACGGCCACCGCCTCCCCGAGGCGGTGGCCGTCTCGCCGTCCGCGGAACCCCGGACCGGTTCCGGGACCCTAGACCGGTTCCGGGATCCTGACCGGCTCGGGGTTCTCCCCTCTCAGCGGTGAGGGCTCCACCCGCAGGAGCCGCGCGGTCCAGACGGGCAGCCACCAGTTCCAACGGCCCATCATCGCGACCACCGCCGGGACCAGGACGCCGCGGATCAGGGTGGCGTCCAGGAGGATGCCCAGGGCGAGGCCGCTGGCGAACACCTTCACGTCCAGCTCGGGGGTCATGGCCAGCGCGGCGAAGGAGACGAACAGGATCAGCGCCGCCGAGGTGACCAGCCGCCCGGTGCGGCCCACGCCCTCGATCACCGCGTGCTCCGTGCTGCCCGACCTGTCGTACTCCTCACGCATCCTGGCGAGGATGAACACCTCGTAGTCCATGCTCAGGCCGTACAGGAAGGCGAAGATGGTGAGCGGCACGAACTCGCCGATCGAGCCGGTGGGCTGGATGTCCAGCAGTTCCCTGGTCCCCCAGCCGAACTGCCACAGCAGCACCATCGCGCCGATCACCGCGCCCAGCGAGAGCAGGTTGAGGGCGATCGCCTTCAGCGGCAGCAGCAGCGAGCGGAACGCCCGCGCCAGCATGACGAACGTGACCAGCGCGATCAGGCCGAGCATCCAGGGGAACGCCCCGTAGGTGCGCTCCTGGAAGTCCATGCTCTGCGCCGCGTTGCCGCCGACCCGCGCGCCGGCCGGTGCCGCCTCGCGCACCCGGGTGATGGTCGCCTCGCCCTCCACGGTGCCGTTCTCCGCTGCCGGGAGCACGGTGACGACGGCGGTGCCGTCGCGGCGCCAGGACGGGCCGTCGGGGGCGAGCACCGCCGACACGCCCTCCACGCCCCGCAACCTCTCGGCGGTCCGGGCGGGGTCGCCGGTCACCAGGACGTCGAACGGGGTGATCGAGCCGGCCGGGACGCCCGCCCGGCGCAGCGCGGACAGCCCCTCGTGGCCGGACCCGGAGGTCAGCAGGTTCCTGCTCTCCGGCAGGCCGAGGTTGACGCCCAGGGCGGTCACCGTCAGCGCGACCAGCACGCCGCCGGTGAGCAGGGCGGCGGGCCATCGCAGCCGCACCACGCCGCGCGCCCACGCCGACCAGGCCCGCCCGGCCCGCGCCTCGCGCCGGAAGGGGGGCTCGGCCCGGCCGTCGCGGGCGCGCCTGCGGTCGAGGCGCCGCCCGGTGAGGGCGAGCAGCACCGGCAGCACGGTCAGCGTCGTGGCCACGCTCACCGCCGCGATGATCATCCCGGCGAGGCCGAGGCTGCGCAGGAACGGCACCGGCAGCACCACCATGGTCACCAGGCCGATCGCGACCGCGACCCCGCTGAACAGCACCGCCCGCCCCGCGCCCGCCATGGCCCGGTGCACGGCCTCGTCGCCGCGGTGCCCGCCCGCCCGTTCCTCCCGCCAGCGGGCCACCAGCAGCAGCGAGTAGTCGACCGCGATGCCCAGGCCCAGCAGGGGCATGGTGGTGAGGGCCACGTCGTGCACGGTCATCACCAGCGTCAGCAGCAGGATCACGATGAACGACACGAAGATGGACAGGACCGCGATGAGGAGCGGCACGAAGGCGAGCGCCGAGCGGAACACCAGCAGCAGGACGAGCACCGCGGCGACCACCCCGATGCCGATCTTGGCGGGCACGTCCACGCCGCCCGCGTCCACGCTCGGCGCGAGGGTGTCCAGCCCCGTGACGTGGACGCTCGCGCCCGGCGGCAGCGCCGGGGTCATCGCCTCGACGATGACCGGGCTCTCGTTGGGCGTCTCGCCGAGGCCGCCGCCCGGCGGGCTGCCGTCGGAGTAGGTGCCGGGGAAGACCAGCCCGAACGTGGTCCGGCCGTCGGTGCCGATCAGCCGGGGGTCGCCGGTGCTCGCGTACGAGACCACGCGGGCCTCGGGAAGCCTGGCGGAGACGGCGGCGAAGGCGCGCCCGAGAGCCGCCTTCTGCTCGTCGGCCCGCATTCCCTCAGGAAGCACGACGACAGGGACGAACGGCCGCTGGTAGCCGCCATTCCCATAAATTCTGACAATTTCCCGATTGGCCTCGAAAGCGGGCATTCCCGGATGTGAGTATTCCTCGGAGAGCCGCTGAATCGCGAACGGCGTCGCGCCCATACCCACCAGGAATCCCAGCACGGCCAGCAGGGCGACGAGCCCTTTGCGTCGCAGTACGAAAACCGAGATTCTCTCCATGCCGTCCAGTGCAACAAAAAGATCTTCGATGTTCGTGTGCCCGCCCTTGGAACGGCCTGTGAATCACTCTTCACAGAGTTTTCTATGGTCTTTCAAAGATCCTCTGAGTGAAACTTGTCAGGTGAGCCGCATACTGGTCGTAGATGACGAGCCATATCTCGCCGATCTGGTCGCAACCGCCCTTCGCTACGAGGGGTTCGAGACGGCGATCGCCGAAACCGGTGCCGCGGCGGTGTCGCTGGCCGAGACCTTCGAGCCCGACCTGATCGTCCTGGACGTGATGTTGCCCGACGTGCTCGGCACGGAGGTCTGCCACCGGATCAGGATGACGGGCTCCGAGGTGCCGGTGGTCTTCCTCACCGCGCTCGACGCCACCGAGGACAAGATCGGCGGGCTGACCGTGGGAGGTGACGACTACGTCACCAAGCCGTTCAGCCTGGAGGAGCTGATCGCCAGGATCCGCGCCGTGCTGCGCAGGACCCGGCGGACCGGCGCCGAGGGCGGCAGGGTGACCTTCGCCGACCTGGTCATCGAGGAGGACGCCCACGAGGTGTGGCGCGACGGCCGGCGCGTCGACCTCACCCCGACGGAGTTCAAGCTGCTGCGCTTCCTGGTGGCCAACGCGGGCAAGGTCGTCTCCAAGCGGCAGATCCTCGACCACGTGTGGGAGTACGACTTCGGCGGCAACGACGGGGTCGTGCAGACCTACATCAGCTACCTGCGCCGCAAGGTCGACGCGTCGCACCCGCCGCTCATCCACACCGTGCCCAGGGTGGGATACGTCGTGCGCCTGCCGAGGGAAGACTGATGTCGCTGCGGACCCGCCTCGTGCTCACCGTCGTGGGCCTGGTCGCCCTCGCCCTCGGGACGGCGGCCGGGGCGACGTTCGGCGCGCTGCAGGACTGGCGCGGCCCCGGCGGCGCCCGGCTGCTCGCCCTGACCACCCCCGAGGCGCTGGTCGCCGCCTCCGACGAGCTGACCGAACGCGTCGCCCTGGTCATGATCGGCTCCTCGGTGTTCGCGCTCGCCTGCCTGACCCTGCTCGCCACCCACCTGATCCGCCGGGGGCTGCGCCCGCTGGACCGCATCGTCGAGACCGCGGCGGCCATCGGCGAGGGCAACCTGGAACGCCGCATCGAGGCGGCGCCCGCCACCGGGGAGGTGGGCCGCCTGGGCCACGCGCTCAACCAGATGCTCGCCCAGATCGAGGAGGCGTTCCGCGAGCGGGAGGCGTCGGAGGACCGGCTGCGCCGCTTCGTCGCCGACGCCTCCCACGAGCTGCGCACCCCGATCGCCTCCATCCGCGGCTACGCCGAGCTGTTCCGGCGCGGCGCGGCCACCCGGCCCGAGGACCTGGCCAAGGCGATGCGCAGGATCGAGGCCGAGGCCACCCGGATGGGCTCCCTGGTCGACGAGATGCTGCTGCTGGCCCGCCTCGACCAGGGCCGTCCGCTGGAGCGCTCCCCGGTGGAGCTGACCTCGCTCGCCGCCGACGCGGTGGCCGACACCCTCGCCATCGAGCCGCTCAGGCCGCTCTCGCTGGAGTGCGAGGGGCCCGTCGAGGTGCCCGGCGACGCCGCGAGGATCCGCCAGATCGTCGGCAACCTGCTGGCCAACGTGCTCAGCCACACCCCCGAGGGGACCCCGGCGGTCGTCAGGATCCGGGTGGACGACGAGCACGCCGTGGTCGAGGTGGCCGACGAGGGGCCCGGCCTCACCGCGGAGCAGGGCGCCCTGGTCTTCGAACGATTCCACCGGGCCGGTCACCCCCGCGACGGCGCCCGCCAGGGGGGCGCGGGCCTCGGGTTGTCCATCGTCGCCGCCGTCGCCGCCGCGCTCGGCGGCGAGGCCACGGTGACCTCACGCCCCGGAGCCGGCGCCACCTTCCGCGTACGGTTCCCGCGCGGCACGGCCGGCCCCGGCCCCGGCCCCGGCCCCGGTCCCGGTTCTGGTCCCGCCCTGGACGCGGCGCGAGGCGACGTTCCCGGCACGGCCCGGAGCTGACGCCCGGCACGATCCGGAGCGCGAGCGGGGGAACTTCCCGGCACGGCCCGGAGCGCGAGCGGGGGAACTTCCCGGCACGATCCGGAGCGCGAGCGGGGGAACTTCCCGGCACGGCCCGGAGCGTGCGCGGGGGGCGTTCCCGGCCCCGGTGGCCGGAGCGTGGCGCGCCGGTGACGGCCTCAGCTCAGCAGGTGGCGCAGCGCGGCGGTGGCGCCGGCCGCCGCCGCGAGCACCACCAGGAACGGGGCGCGCAGCAGCAGCGCCACGACGGCGGCGCCCATCCCCGCGGTACGCGGCCAGTCGAGGTGCAGCGCCTGCCCGTCACCGAAGGTCTGCACCGCGATCAGCGCCGCCAGCAGGGCCACCGGGACCAGCGTCGCGAAGCGCTGCACCCCGGGGTGGTCGAGGACCCGGCGCGGGGCCGACAGCCCGGCGAGCTTCAGCGCGTAACAGGCGGCGCAGGTGGCGACGACGGCCCACCAGATGGTCACTTCGGTCTCCTCAGGATCACCGCGAGCACGGCCGCGGACGCGAGCAGCACGGGCACGCCCGGCGGGGTGAACGGGGTCGCGGCCAGCGCGACCGCCGCGCCGCAGCCCGCGATCAGGCGCAGCGAGCGGGCCTCGGCGCCGCTCCCGGTGAGCCTGGGCCACAGGATGGCGAGGAACGTCGCGGGACCGACCGTGTCCAGGCCGAACACCGCGGGGTCGGCCACCCAGGAGGTGCCCAGCGCGCCGGCCAGGGTGGTGGCGTTCCAGGTCAGATAGAGACTGGCGAAGGTGACCAGGAACGCCGTCCTGGCCGACTCCTCGTCCGGCTGGGCCAAGGTGACCGCCGTCGTCTCGTCGATCACCCCCTGGGCCGCCAGCGGCCTGCGCCAGCCCCGGATGTCGAGCACCCCGGCCATCCGGAGGCCGTACAAACTGTTGCGGGCGCCCAGCAGCATCGCGCCGGCCGTGCCCGCGACCAGGTTGCCGCCGCCCGCGACGACGCCGACCAGGGCGAACTGCGAGGCACCGGTGAAGGCGAACAGGCTCAGCACGCACGCCTGCGCGACGCTGAGCCCCGCGGTGACCGCCGCGGCGCCGAAGGCCACCCCCGCCAGGCCGACGGCGATCCCCACGCCCAGTCCGTCCCTGATCGCGGAGGAACGAGTGGTTGTTTCCATGGCAGGTGAGCCTACGGTCGGCCTCAAGCCCCGGTCTTGTACGTTCCTGCGCGCTGGTACGCGGCCGGCGGCACGCCCACCGTCCGGGTGAAGTGCCTGCTCAGGTGGGCCTGGTCGGTGAACCCCACGTCCCCGGCGACCTGCGCGGGAGGGGTGCCCGACTGGAGCAGCCGCCGGGCCCTGATGATCCGCAGCGTGTTCAGGTAGGCGTGCGGGGGAAGCCCGGTGGCCGCCTTGAAGGCCCGGATCAGGGTGAAGGGCCTCGCGTCCACCGCCCGCGCCAGGTCCTCGATCGTGGGCGGGTCGACGAGCCGTTCGTGCAGGATCTCCCGGGCACGCCGCACCGCCGGGTCGCCCTCCCGGGGGTGCGGCGCGCTCGCGGGGCGGCGGGAGGCGTACCGGCTGAGCAGGGCGGCGAAGGCCGTGCGGGCCAGCGTCGAGGAGGCGAGGTCGTCGCCACCCTCCGCGGCGTCGTGCGCGGCCCGCAGCAGCTCGACGGTGGGCCGGTGGTAGGTGACGGTCTCGGGGAAGCAGGGCGTGCCGTGCCCGGCCATCAGCTCGGCGGCGATCCCGGAGACGAACTCGACCGAGGGGTACAGCACCCGGTAGGACCACCCGCCGGGGACGCCCGCGTAGCCGTCGTGCGCCTCCTCGGGGTTGAGCGTGCTGAGGCTGCCCGGCCCCGCGCGGTGGACGGTGCCCCGGTAGGCGAACTCCTCCACCCCGGACAGGACCATCGCGATCGCGTAGCTGTCGTGCGCGTGCGGCGGGAAGCGGTGGGTCACGTATCTGGCCTTGAGGAGGTCCACCCCCGGCAGGGCCGGAGTACGCCAGAAACGCGCCCTCTCCAGGCCGCTCATGGCCGGAAGGTCCTGGTGAACGTGTCGAAGAACGAGCGGTCCCACCCGGACGCCGGGCTCTCCCAGTAGATCGCGTACGGCTTGTCGGCGACGGTGCGGAAGCCCCGGTCCAGGACGCGGGTGCGGACCCCGTTCCTGAGGTAGGTGAACTCCCAGTCGGCGGCCGGCACCCCCCGGTACACCAGAGAGGTGATGCCGATCCGCCGGTAGCCGGGCCAGACGTTGTCGGCCGTCCCGGCCTTCTCGACCTTCTGCCAGTGCCTGACCGGATTCTTCTCCGGGTCGTCGGTGGACTCGATCCACAGGAAACCGCTCGCGCCGGGGGCGCGGAACTCCACCCTGTCACGGCCGGCGAACCGCTTGACCCGCCAGTTCCCGGGCACCGCGACGGAGAAGCCCATCGGGTCGCGGTGCAGCCGCCAGCCCGCGGGGACGGTCCGGGAAGGACGCGGCGTCACCGTCGGGGTGGGCTCGGGGGTAGGGGTCGTCTCCGGCGGGGTGGTGGATGTGGGGTCGGTGACCGGGAGCGTGGCCTCGGCCTGGTCGTCACCGGTGTTCGCCGTGTCGCCCAGGTTCCGCGCGAGCAGCCAGCCGCCGACCCCGACCGCCACCACGAGTACGGGCACCCCGGCCAGGAGTGCCAGCCGCCCCGTCCGCGCCCGCCGGGGCGGGGGCGCGCCTCCCGTGTCCGTGGGCTGCTCCCGTCCCGGCCAGGAACCGGGAGGAGACGAGGGCTCGGAGCCGTACGCCCGCTGTCCGGGATGCGTGTACGGGGACCGCTGCTCGTGGTGGGCGTACGGAGACTGCTCGGGCTGCGCGTATGACTGGGAGGACGCGTACCGAGGCTGCTCGTGGTGCGCGTACGGCTCGGGCCGCGCGTATGACTGGGGGTGCGCGTACTGCTCGGGCTGTGTGTACGGGGGCTGCTCGGGTCGCGTGTGCGAGGCCGGGAGGCGGGACTGCTCGGGCCGCGTGTGCCCGGCCTCGTACGGCGACTGTCCCGGGTGAGCGGGCGCGGGCGTGGCCGGGTGCGAAGGCCGCCCCGGGCCGCTCGGGGAGTCCCCGTACCCCGGCTGCCAGGCGCCCCGTCCCACGTCCTGACGCGGTGGCGGGTCGGCGCGCGGCGGGTCGGCGGGGAACCCGGGGGAGGCGTACGCCTGTCCGGGGACAGGCCCGGGATGCGGTGCCCGCTCGGGGACGGGCCCTGGGTGCGGTGCCCGCCCGGCGACCGGGCCGGGGGAGGAGGGGGAGGAGGCGCGGCCGAGCAGGGCTTCCGCCTGGTCGGGGACCATCCGGGCGGCGGGGTCCCTCGCCAGCAGGCCGAGGATCACCACCGACAGCGGCCCGGAATGGGACATGGGGCTGGGCTCGCCGTGCAGGACGGCCATCATGGTGGCGGCGGCCGTGGCCCGCTCGAACGGAGGACGGCCCTCCAGCGCCGCGTACAGCGTCGCGCCGAGCGACCACAGGTCCGACTCCGCGGTGGCGGGCAGCCCGTGCAGCCGCTCGGGAGGCAGGAACGCGGGGGTGCCGACCATCGCGCCCGTACGGGTGATGCCGGTCTCCTGCGTCATGGAGGCGATGCCGAAGTCGGTGAGCACCACCCGGCCGTCGTCGGCCAGCAGCACGTTCTCCGGCTTGACGTCGCGGTGCAGCACCCCCGCGGCGTGCGCGGCCCGCAGCGCGCCCAGCACGTGCAGGCCCACCGAGGCGACCCGTTCGGGCGGGAGCGGCCCGCCCGAGCGGACGATCTCGCCCAGCGACCGGGACCGGACCAGCTGCATGACGATCCAGGGCCGCCCGTCCTCCTCGACCACGTCGTGCACGATGACCACGGAGGGGTGGTCGAGGCGTCCCGCCGTCCTGGCCTCGCGGATGGTGCGCCGGTTCAGGTCGGTACGCGCGGCCTCGTCGACCCCCCGGTGGCGGACCTCCTTGACGGCCACCACCCGGTCGAGGAGCTCGTCATGGGCACGCCAGACGATGCCCATGCCGCCCTCGCCGATGTGTTCGAGCAGCCGGTAGCGGCCCGCCACCTTCCTCTCCGCCATCTCCCCGCCTTCCTCCCAGCCCCACGAATCGTAGCCGTTCAGGCAGGGTCCGCTTCTTTCCAGGAGAAGGATCGATCGAATCCCCTGAACAGCAACGTCGACCTTCTGCGGTGGATCCGTCCGGCCGTCCCGGTGGTACGGCAGTTTCGCATGCCGAGGTACCCGACTACCTACGACAACCGCGCCCTAGAGCGGTGACAAGCGCGACAGTCCTGACGTACTCAACCTGAGACGTTTCTTGTCGGCTATTCTTTAAGATTTGTCCATGATAGCCGAGTCATAGAAAAGGCTCGGCTTCGGTAGTTTAAGGTAGCAGAGAGTTAATTTCGTGTTGCGTTCTGTGTCGATATGAAGTTTCTTGTCAGCTTGACGCTTACATTACTTTAAGGTAAATGTCAAGTCTTGATGATCGATTATTTGTTTATTATATTTTAGATATGAAAAAACATGTTCTGAGCGCGATTCTCGCCACCATCGCCATCATCTGTTCTCTGGTGGCCTTCTCGACGCCCGCAAGTGCCACCACGATTATGTATCACGAATCCGACTACGCATATCTTGATGATGTCGGAGGTGGTGTCATATATGCCGAAGTCTGTGACCAGGAGGCAGGTAACGCCGTCTATCTGGAGTATCAGCTATATGGGGTCCCGGGCACTTATAAGCTCTGGGACTTGGACGGGGGCGGCGGCGGTTGCGGGCAGGGCGAGATCGGCATCGTGTCGAGAGCGCGAATCTGCGAGAACAACGTCTCGTGTCGTGGCTGGTACAACGCACCCTTCTGATCTGATTCCCCTGATGCTCCCGTGAGGGTTCGTGCCCTCGCCGGCTGAAAGGGTGTGGCTGTGGCCATCGCGTGTTGCCTCGGTGTGTGCATCCGAAGGCGGCGCGATGGCCGCAGGCGTGCAGGTGGTTTTTCTCTGCAGTGGGCCGTGGCCAGTGAGTCGAATCTCCAGGTCGATCGAGAGTCATCAGAAATTCGAGGCGGGGCATGACGCCCATGGGGTCGGGCGGTCAGATGAATTGAACGGGGCGTCCATTCTTTGAAATGGAATATTTTTTGAAGGCTTGAAAATAGGGAAGCTTCTCCAGTTCGGGATCGGCCTCATATGAACTTCACTGGTATGGCGGCCGCCATTTGTTGGCTGAGCCGGGTATGCGCGGTGGTCAGGCGGGCGCGGCGGTGAAACCAGCGAACGCGTGCTTGATGGCGGTGGCGCCAGGCCGACCGGCGGGCGATGTGCCCTAACGACAACATATGGGTGGCCGTGGCATTGAACAGGCGTTTGATCTCGGTGACTGTCAGCGGGATCGTTCAGGGCTTGGTGGGTGGCTGCCGGTCGGGGCTGATGGGTGACGAAACCTTGGTAGCGATAGACGGTGAGATGCCCCATGGCGCGGGTCGGTGCGGTTGCGAAACGGGGCTCCACGCTCATTTTAGGGACATCGCGCCGTATCCCGGTTCGTACGCGCCAATGACACTTGGCGGCAGAACATCGCAGATGCTCGGCCTGGTCTCGCTGGGATCACCTCATTGACCGCAGGCGGTAGAACTCCGCTCACTTTTTCGAGGAGAAGGTCGCGGTGAACCCTTCGAAGAGACGCATGTTCTTCTTCCAGTCCTTGGCCAGGGTATGCCAGTAAATCGCGTACCCCCGGCCGCCCTTGGTGACGAACCCCCGGTTGATCACGCGAGCCTTGCCTGAGCTGGTGTTCCAGGTGAACTCCCAGTCGGCGGCCTTCTCCATGTACTTGACGTTCGCGATCCGGATCCGCTCGTAGCCGTTGAATCGGCTTCGGACGGACGGTTCGTAGTCGAGCCAGTCCTGCTTGGGGTCGGGGCCCGCCTTGTCGACGTACTCGACCATCACGTAGCTCACCCGGTCGGGGCCGCGGAACCACACCTGCTGGCCGGGCCGCCGGTCCACGGCCCACCCCTTGGGCAGGCCGATCGAGAAGCCGTTGCCGTCCTTGTGCATCCGCCAGCCGGAGGGCAGGGCGGACTTCTTCTCCGTCTTGGTGGGGCTCGGGCTGGACGAGGGGGACGCCGAAGGCGACTCCGAGGAGGAGGCCGAGGAGGACGGCGACGTCTCCGGGTCCGGCGAGCTCTCGGGGGTCGTCTCGGCGGTACCGCTCGGGGCGTTCGACGCGCTGGACGCGCTCGGCTCGCCCGACCTGGCCTGCGGGGTCTCCTCACCGTCGCCGCTGCGCATGCCGAGCCAGCCGGCGATCCCGCCGACGATCAGCAACGCGGGCACGAGCACCAGCAGCCCCCGCCTCATCGGGGAGCCACCCGGCCCTCGCGAGGCGAGCGTGTCGTGGTTCCCGGAGTAGGCGCCGTCGTCCCCCGCGTGGGAAGGGGGCGAGGGCTCCTCGCGCGAGGCGGGCTCGGCCCTGGAGGCGGAGACGGGCTCCGCGGCGGGTTCCGGTCTCGGCGCGGGCTCGCGTCCCACGGGCGGGAAGGGGTTGGGGCGCGCGGCGGGCTTCTGCCGCGCGGCTTCCGGTTCCCCGGCCGGCGGGGCGCTCTCACGGCTCGCCTGTGGCGCGGGCCTCTTCCCGGCCGTCCCGGCCGTGGCGCCCGGAGCCACCGCGCCGGGGGACGCGGAGGGCGCCGCGCCCGGCTTCGCCTCGCGGGCCGGCGCGACGTCGGCGGGCTCGGGCTTCGGGGTGGTGGCGGGCCTCGGCTTGGGGGCGAACCTGGCCAGGATCGGGGGTTCGGGCTTGGGCTCCGGGGTGGGCTCGGGCTTCGGGGTGGTGGCGGGCCTCGGCTTGGGGGCGAACCTGGCCAGGATCGGGGGCGCGGACCCGGCGGGGGCAGCCGGGGGAACGGGCGTACCCTCGGCGGCGGGACGGCTCGCCTTTGGGTCCGTTTCCGCGTCGGACGCCTGCTCCGAGTCCTGCTTGGAGACCTGCTCCGAGACCCGTGAACCCGCTCCGGCGTCCGAAGCGGGGGCTCCGGCCCCGGAAGCCCGGCCGCCCTTCGCGGCAGGTGCGTCCTTCTCCGGTGCCTTCTCGGCCTTCCCGCTCTTCGCTACGGACCCGGCCGCCGCCGCGGGGGCGGGCTCCTGCCGTGCGCCCGCGGCGGGCGCCTTCGGGGCGGCCTTCGGCTGCTCCTCGCGCCGCGCGGGCGGGGGAGGGGCGTCCTTCTTCGAACCCGGGGGGACGGCGTCCAGTTTCGCGCCCGTCTCGGGGACGGCGCCGGGCTGGAAACCGATCCCGGGGTCGGTCTCGTCCGCCGGGCTCACGGCCGGCATGACGGCGGTCCTGGCGGGCCGGTCCCGTTCGCCCTCGGCCACCCGGCGCAGCAGCCGCTCGGCCTCCTTGTAGGGCATGCGCAGCGCCGGATCCTTGCGGAGCAGCCCTTCGAGGACCGGGGTGAGCGGCCCGGCGTGGGCCGGGGGCTCGGGCTCGTCGTTCAGGATGGCGTGCATGGTGGGCAGCGCCCCGCCCCGGTCGTGCGGGGGCTTGCCCTCGACGGCGGCGTACAGGGTCGCGCCGAGCGACCACAGGTCGGACTCGCGCTGGGCGCTGCCGCCCTTGATGCGTTCCGGCGGGATGAACGCGGGGGTGCCCGCGATGCCGGTCATGGTCAGCGCGGTCTCGGCCTCGAGGGTCGCGATGCCGAAGTCGGTGAGCACCACCCGGCCGTCGTCGGCCAGCAGCACGTTCTCCGGCTTGACGTCGCGGTGCAGCACTCCCTGCGCGTGGGCGGCGCGCAGCGCCTCCAGCAGCTTGAGGCCGATCTCCGCGACCCGGCGCGGCGGCAGCGGCCCGTCCTGGCGCAGCACCTTGCCGAGGGAGCGCGACTCCACCAGCTGCATGACGATCCAGGGACGCCCGTCCTCCTCGACGACGTCGTGGACGACGACCACGTTCGGGTGCGTCAGACGCCCGGCGGCACGCGCCTCGCGCTTGGTGCGCCGGTTGAAGTCCTCCTGGTTGTCCTCGCCGAGCATGTCGGCGTAGCGGACCTCCTTGATCGCGACCTCACGGTCGAGGAGCTCGTCATGGGCCCGCCACACGATGCCCATGCCACCCCGGCCGATGGCTTCGAGCAGGTGGTAGCGGGAGGCGATACGGCGCCCCTCGGGCTGTGCTTCGGCCATCAACCGGCTTACCTCCTTCTGAACCCCCGAATACTCTCATAGCCCGGTAAAGTGATCGACTCACCCGCGTCTGGAAAGGTCCATATCTTGAGATCCGATGTCCAGTACGTGGCAGATGTCGGGAAGATGACCTAAGATTGGCCGCATGACCTGTCACTTTGTGTCCAATGACTCGGCTCCGGAGAGCCGATCGTGACAGGGTTGAACTAGCGACCGGCCGGAGCAGGCACGAGGCGGAGACGCGAAGTCTCTGCCTCTTTCTCTGTCCGAAGTCCCTTTCCGAACGGCCGCCGGCTCGCGGGACGCGCGTCGGCCGAACATGGGAGCCTCATGTCGTCCACCGCACGGCACGCGGCCCATCCGGAACGCGCGGCGGTACGGCTGGGCGCGCTCACGGTGGGCGCCGGACCGGCCGTGGTGATCGGCGGGCCCGGCGCGGACGCCCACTGGATCAGCCTGCGAGACCACCGAGGCCGCGGCCGCGCGAGAGCCTCCGTGGCCGCGTCCGTGGCGGAGGCCCGCGCCCAGGGGGCGGGGCCGGTCCTGGTGGAGCCGTCCTCGGCGGAGGATCTGCCGCTGATCGCCGAGAGTGCCGACGGCGCGGTGGTCGGCGCGGCCTGGATGCGCGACTCGGGGCTGGTACGCGCCACCGCCGGGCTCGGCCTGCCGGTGCTCGTCCAGCGCGATCCCCGCGCGACGCTGGAGGAGTGGCTGGAGGCCGCCGGTCACTGTGCGGCGGAGGGCAACGACGGGATCGTGCTCTGCGAGGGCGGCGGCCACGCCTACCCGGGGGGCGCCGCTCTCGACCTGGCCCTGCTGCGCGCCGCGTGCGAGAGGTCGGGGCGTCCCGTGCTGGCCGGCCTCGGCGCCGACCCCGCGCTGGCCGCCGCGGCGATCGCCGCCGGTGCCGACGGCCTGCTCCTCGACCCCGCCGCCACCGAGCGGGACACGCTGGCCGCGCGCGAGGCCGTGAAGATCGTCGGTGCCCTCACCCGCAGGGAGACCCCCGACTCGGTGCGCGCCGCCCGTGAGGCCATCGACCGCGTCGACGCCGCCCTCGCCGTCCTCCTGGAGCGCCGCGCCGAGCTGGCCGGGACCATCCAGCGTCTCAAGCCCGTCGGGGGCTTCGCCGGTCGCGACGCCGATCGCGAGCGGCGGCTGGTCGCCGAGATGGCCCGCCGCGCCCCCGTCCTGGGCGAGGCCAGGCTCGCCCCCATCATGAACGCCGTCATCGAGGCGGGCCTCCACCTCGCCGAGGAGCGCCGGTCGGCGACCCAGGACTGAGCCCCCCGGGACTGAGTGATCCGGGACCGGGCGGCTCAGAACCGGACGGCCCGGGACCGGCCGGTGCCGGGTCGCCCGGGTCACAGGGTCGCCCGGGTCACAGGGCGCCCGGCAGGAGGTTGAGCCGCTGCCGGGCGGTGGCGGCGAGGCGGGTCAGCCGGGCGGTCTCCTCGGCCAGGACCGTGCGCCCCTCGCCCCTGAGGTCGTAGTAGCGCCGGTGACGGCCGTCGACGACCTCCTCCTTGACCACGCCGATCAGGCCCTCTCCCGAGAGCCGGTCCAGGGCGCCGTAGAGGGTGCCCGCGCCGAGCCGCACGCGGCCCTCCGACAGCTCGCGCACCGTCTTGATCACGCCGTATCCGTGCAGCGGGCCCTCCGACAGGGCCAGCAGGATCAGGTAACTCTGCTCGCGTAGCGCCATAGGCGATATATATCGTTACTCGTACTATGGGTCAAGGGTAGACCTCGCGCCGGGAGGTCCGGGGCGTCGCGGGGGAGAGGCGATCCGGAGTGACACCCGAAGCGCATGAGTCACTTTCGAAACTCAGATTTGGATACGCTTTCCCCGCCGACGGTGCGACTAGGGGAGGACGGGGCCGCATGTCAGACTCGTTTGTGCATCTGCACGTTCACACGGAATACTCCATGCTGGATGGAGCCGCCCGTTTGAAGCAGATGTTCAAGCAGGTCGGTGACCTGGGCATGCCCGCCATCGCGATCACCGACCACGGCAACATGCACGGCGCCTACGACTTCTACAAGCAGGCGACCGGGGCCGGGATCAAGCCGATCATCGGCATCGAGGCCTACGTCGCCCCGGCCTCCCGGCACCAGAAGAAGCCGGTGCTGTGGGGCGAGCCGCACCAGAAGCGCGACGACGTCTCCGCGGGTGGCTACTACACCCACATGACCATCTGGGCGAAGAACGCCACGGGTCTGGGCAACCTGATGAAGCTCTCCTCGCGCGCCTACACCGAGGGCTTCGTCCGCAAGTGGGCCCGGATGGACGCCGAGATCCTCGCCGAGCACGCCGAGGGCCTGATGGCCACCACCGGCTGCCCGTCGGGCGAGGTGCAGACCCGCCTGCGCCTGGGCCAGTACGACGAGGCGGTCGCGGCGGCGGCCAGGTTCCAGGAGCTGTTCGGCAAGGACAACTACTACCTGGAGATCATGGACCACGGGCTCGACATCGAGCGCCGGGTCCGTGACGGCCTGACCCGCATCTCACGCGAGCTGGACATCCCGCCGCTGGTCACCAACGACTCCCACTACACCTACGAGTCGGACGCGACCTCGCACGACGCGCTCCTGTGCATCCAGACCGGCAAGCAGCTGTCCGACCCCGACCGTTTCCGCTTCGACGGCAGCGGTTACTACATCAAGAACGCCGACGAGATGCGCGCCGTCGACTCCTCGGACCTGTGGGCCGAGGGCTGCCGCAACACCCTGCTGGTCGCCGAGAAGGTCGACCCGAGCGGCATGTTCGGCTTCAAGAACCTGATGCCCACCTTCCCGCTGCCCGAGGGGGAGACCGAGGAGAGCTGGTTCCGCAAGGAGATCTGGTCGGGCATGGAGCGGCGCTTCCCCGAGGGCGTCGACGAGGAGCACCGCGCGCAGATCGAGTTCGAGATGGGCGTCATCCTGCAGATGGGGTTCCCCTCCTACTTCCTCGTGGTCGCCGACTTCATCATGTGGGCCAAGAACAACGGCATCCGGGTCGGCCCCGGGCGAGGCTCGGCCGCCGGCTCGCTGGCCGCGTACGCGCTGGGCATCACCGACCTCGACCCGCTGCCGCACGGGCTGATCTTCGAGCGGTTCCTCAACCCCGACCGCGTCTCCATGCCCGACGTCGACATCGACTTCGACGAGCGCAGGCGCGGCGACGTGATCCGCTACGTGACGGAGAAGTACGGCGCCGACAAGGTCGCGATGATCGCCACC
Organism: Streptosporangium vulgare; assembly: GCF_042428775.1. NCBI lineage: Bacteria > Bacillati > Actinomycetota > Actinomycetes > Streptosporangiales > Streptosporangiaceae > Streptosporangium > Streptosporangium vulgare. The sequence continues at coordinate 572,794 of NZ_JBHMBS010000001.1, forward strand.
TTCGGCACCATCAAGGCGAAGGCGGCCATCAAGGACGCGGCTCGCGTCCTGGGGCACCCGTACGCGCTGGGCGACAAGGTCTCCAAGGCGTTCCCGCCCGCGGTGATGGGCAAGGACATCCCGCTGTCGGGCATCTTCGACAAGGACCACCCGCGCTACAACGAGGCGGGCGAGTTGCGCAGGCTGTACGAGGAGGACGTCGACGTCAAGTCGGCGATGGACCTCGGCAGGGGCCTGGAGGGCCTGATCCGGCAGACCGGCGTGCACGCCGCCGGGGTCATCATGTCGGCGGAGGTGCTGACCGACTACATCCCGATCATGCGCCGCGACTCCGACGGTGTGATCATCACGCAGTTCGACTACCCGACCTGCGAGACGCTCGGCCTGCTGAAGATGGACTTCCTCGGCCTGCGCAACCTCACGATCATCGACGACTGCCTGAAGATGATCGAGGCCAACACCGGCGAGGCCATCGACCTGCTCAAGCTGCCGCTGGACGACCGCAAGACGTACGAGCTGCTCGGCCGGGGCGACACCCTGGGCGTGTTCCAGCTGGACGGCGGCGGCATGCGGTCGCTGCTGCGGCTGATGAAGCCCGACAACTTCGAGGACATCTCCGCCGTCGGCGCGCTGTACCGGCCGGGCCCGATGGGCGCCAACTCCCACACCAACTACGCGCTGCGCAAGAACGGCCAGCAGGAGATCGTCCCGATCCACCCGGAGTTCGAGGAGTCGCTGCAGGAGATCCTCGGCACGACGTACGGCCTGATCGTCTACCAGGAGCAGGTCATGGCCATCGCGCAGAAGGTCGCCGGGTTCTCGCTCGGCAAGGCCGACCTGCTGCGCCGCGCGATGGGCAAGAAGAAGAAGTCGGAGCTGGACAAGCAGTTCGAGTCCTTCGAGCAGGGCATGAAGGACAACGGCTACTCCGCGGCCGCGATCAAGACGCTCTGGGACATCCTGCTGCCCTTCTCCGACTACGCCTTCAACAAGGCGCACAGCGCCGCGTACGGCCTGGTCTCCTACTGGACCGCCTACCTCAAGGCCAACTACCCGGCCGAGTACATGGCGGGCCTGCTCACCTCGGTCAAGGACGACAAGGACAAGTCGGCCCTCTACCTGAACGAGTGCCGCCGGATGGGCATCAAGGTGCTGCCGCCGGACGTCAACGACTCCGACTTCGACTTCACCCCGCGCGGCACCGACGTCCGGTTCGGCCTGTCGGCGATCCGCAACGTCGGCGGCAACGTGGTCGACGGGATCATCGCCGCGCGCCGGGAGAAGAGCCGCTTCGCCGACTTCAAGGACTTCCTGCGCAAGGTCCCCATGGTGGTCTGCAACAAGCGGGTCATCGAGTCGCTGGTCAAGGCCGGTGCCTTCGACTCCTTCGGGCACGTGCGCAAGGGCCTGGTGATGATCCACGAGCAGGCCGTCGACAGCATCATCGGGATCAAGAAGAACGAGGCCCAGGGCCAGGACTCCCTGTTCGGCGCCGTCGAGGGCGCCGAGGACGAGACCTTCGACGTGCAGATCCCGGTGGGCGAGTGGGACAAGAACACCCTGTTGCAGTTCGAGCGGGAGATGCTCGGCCTGTACGTCTCCGACCACCCGCTCTTCGGCGTGGAGCACATCCTCGCCTCCGGCGCCGACTGCTCGATCGCCTCGCTGCAGGACGAGCACCGTGCCGACGGCCAGGTCGTCACCGTCGGCGGCATCCTGAGCGGCCTGCAGCGCAAGGTCACCAAGAAGGGCGACACCTGGGTCCTGACCCAGCTGGAGGACCTGGAGGGCGCGATCGAGGTGATGATCTTCCCGTCCGCGTACCAGCTCTGCGCGACGGTGCTCGCCGAGGACGCCATCGTGTTCGTCAAGGGGCGCCTGGACAAGCGTGAGGACGTCGGGAAGATCATCGCGATGGAGGTGACGGCCCCCGACCTGACCCGTGAGGCCGGTGGCCCGCTCGCCGTCAGCCTCGCCCTGGCCCGCTGCACCCCGCCGGTGGTCGGCCGCCTCAAGGAGGTGCTGACCGCGCACCCCGGCACCACCGAGGTGCACCTGCAGGTCCACAACGGTCCGAAGACCACCATCGTGCGCCTCGACGACCGCCTGCGGGTGTCACCGTCCCCGGCCCTGATGGGCGACCTGAAGCAGCTGCTCGGCCCCGCCTGCCTGGGGGCCTGAGAATCGAGGGCAGGTTAGGAAACCTTCCTAACTTCCGTTGACACCACCCCCGGCCGCTTGCGAGTATGCCGGTGAGCGGCTTGGCGCGGCGTCCCCACGGGGACGTGACGCGCTCACTACGAGAGATGTGCTGCCCCGGCCGCGTTTCGCACGGCACCGCGGTCGGCGCCGTGGCCTCCCTCTCGTCCCCTCAGGAGACAGCACGTGTCTTCAACGACGTCCCGATCCGTCCCCCACCACCTCCTGCCGATCCTTGTGGCGTTCGCCGCCCTCCTCGCCGGCGTCCTCGTCGCCACCGGCCGCGCCGAAGCGGCCGAGACCCTGCTGTCGCAGGGCAGGCCCGCCGCCTCCTCGTCCAAGGAGGGCTCCTCCTACAGCTCGGGCAAGGCGGTCGACGGCGACCTCACCTCGACCCGCTGGGCCTCCCTGGAGGGCAGCGACCCGCAGTGGATCCGCGTCGACCTGGGCGCGGTCCTCCCGATCTCCCGGGTCAAGCTGTTCTGGGAGGACGCCTACGGCGAGGCCTACCAGATCCAGGTCTCCGCCGACGCCGCCACCTGGACGACCATCCACTCCACCACCGGCGGCGACGGCGGCGAGGACGACCTGACGGGCCTGTCGGGCTCCGGGCGCTACGTCCGCATGTACGGCACGGCCCGGGGCACCGAGTACGGCTACTCCCTGTACGAGTTCCAGGTGTTCGGCGGCGGCACCGCCACGCCCAGCCCGACCCCGACGGTGCCCCCGGGCGAGACCTTCGTCGTCGCGGCGGCCGGTGACATCGCCGCCCAGTGCACCGCGAGCTCCAGTTCCTGCGCCCACCCCAAGACGGCGGCGCAGGTCCAGGCGATGAACCCCGAGTTCGTCATCACCATGGGCGACAACCAGTACGACGACGCCCGGCTGTCGGACTTCAAGAACTACTACGACAAGACCTGGGGCAGGTTCAAGAGCAAGACGCGCCCGGTCGCCGGCAATCACGAGACCTACGACCCGGCCGGCACCTACGCCGGATACAAGGGCTACTTCGGCTCCCTCGCCACCCCGCAGGGCAAGACCTACTACAGCTACGACCGGGGCAACTGGCACTTCATCGCCCTCGACTCCAACTATTTCGACCAGGCGGCCCAGATCAACTGGCTCAAGGCCGACCTGGCCGCGAACACCAGGGGCTGTATCGCCGCCTACTGGCACCACCCGCTGTTCAGCTCCGGTGAGCACGGCAACGACCCGGTGAGCAGGCCGGTCTGGAAGATCCTCTACGACGCCCGGGCCGACCTGGTGCTCAACGGCCACGACCACCACTACGAGCGGTTCGCCCCGCAGAACCCCGACGCCCAGGCCGACCCCGGCGGCATCGTGGAGATCCTCGGCGGCATGGGCGGCGCCTCCCCGTACGACATCGAGAACGTCCAGCCCAACAGCCAGAGGCGGCTGCAGGGCGTCTACGGCGTGCTCAAGCTGACCTTCGCCCCCGCCGCGTTCTCCTGGCAGCTCATCGGGACCGACGGCGCGGTGAAGGACACCGGCCCCACCTACGCCTGCCACTAGATGTACATCTCGGCAAGCCGGGCCGCGGACGGAGCACGTCCGCGGTCCCGGCTCTCCTGGGCGGTCCCCGGGAACGTGCTCGCGCTCGGGGCGGTCAGCCTGGTCACCGACATCTCCTCGGAGATGGTCACGGCCGTGCTGCCGCTCTACCTGACGCTCTCCCTCGGTCTCAACCTGCTGCAGTTCGGCCTGCTGGACGGGCTCTCCTTCGGGGTGACGGCGCTGGTCCGGCTGGCCGGCGGCAACCTCGCCGACCGGTGGCAGCGGCGCAAGCTGGTCGCCGGCATCGGATACGGGCTGTCGGCGCTCTGCAAACCGGCCCTGCTCGCCGCCGGCGGCTCCGTCGCGGCGCTGGGCGCGGTGATCGCCGTGGACCGGACCGGCAAGGGGCTGCGGACGGCTCCGCGTGACGCGCTGATCTCGCTGAGCGTCCCGCCGGACGGGCTCGGGCAGGCGTTCGGCGTGCACCGCGCCATGGACACCTTCGGCGCGCTGCTCGGCCCGCTGGTGGCGTTCGCCGTCCTGACGGCCACCGGCGGGGCCTACGACGCGGTGTTCGTGGTCAGTTTCTGCGTGGCCGTGCTCGGCGTCCTGCTTATGGTCATGTATGTCCGCGACCGGCGCATGCCGCTGCCGGGTCCGCGGTCGGCGACCTCGCCGCGCGCGGCGTTCGGACTGCTGCGCGACGCGGCGTTCCGGCGGGTGTGCGTGGTGGCCGCGGCCCTGGGCCTGGTCACGCTCAGCGACGCGTTCGTCTACCTGCTGCTGCAGAAGCGCGGCGGGTTCGGCGCCGAGTACTTCCCGCTGCTGCCGATCGGCACGGCCGCCGTCTACCTCCTGCTGGCCGTGCCCGTCGGCCGCCTCGCCGACAGGCTGGGCCGGATCCCGGTCTTCCTGGCCGGGCACGTGGCGCTGATCGCCGCCTACCTCCTGCTGATCGGGCCGGGATGGCTCGTCGCGGTGCTGGCCCTGCACGGGGTCTTCTACGCCGCCACCGACGGCGTGCTGATGGCCGTGGCCGGGCCGATGCTCCCCGCCCACCTGCGTACCAGCGGCCTGGCCCTGCTCCAGACCGGCCAGGCGACCGCCCGGCTGTTCTCCTCGGTCCTGTTCGGCGCCGTCTGGACGGTGTGGGGGAGCACGCAGGGGCTCGCCGCCATGGCCGCCGGGCTCGCGGTGTGCGTGCTCGGCGCCTGGTCCGTCGTGAGGAGGCACGTGTGAAACCGCCGTTGACGTGGGCGCCCCGGCGTCCGCCCGGTGACGGGGAGGCGTCCGTGACCCCGGTGCGCCGCCTGCTGGTGCTGCTGGCCGCCCTCGCCGTCCTCGGCGGCGCGGCGGCCGGCTACGCCGCCTGGACCGCGCGCCGCGACCCCGCCCCGGCGCGGGCGGGACAGGACGGCGTGCTCCGTCCCGGGCAGCTGATGTTCCGCACGGCGACCGGCCGGGTCGCCGGGGTGCCGCTGCGGGACACCTCCGCCGCGCCCGTCGGCGGCGGCCCGGCCTGTGACCGCTTCTCCACGGGCGGCGGGACCTCGATCTGCCTGGTGGCCCGGCCGGGACCGGTGGTCACCACGCACGCCGTGATCCTCGACCGCTCGATGCGGGAGACCCGCCGGGTCAAGCTGGCCGGCATCCCGAATCGGGCCGGGATGTCGCAGAGCGGCCGGATGGCGTCGTGGACGGTGTTCGTCACCGGTGAGTCCTACAGCGAGGGCGGCTTCTCCACCTGGACCGGGATCCTGGACACCCGCACCGGCTACGCGGTGACCAACATCGAGGACATCCCGCTCACCCTGAACGGCCGCCGCCACCACGCCGCCGACGTGAACTACTGGGGGGTCACCTTCGCCGCCGACGACAACAGGTTCTACGCGACCGTGTCCACCAAGGGGAGGACGTACCTCGTCGAGGGCGACTACGGCAGGTGGCAGGCCCGCGCGCTCAGGGAGAACGCCGAGTGCCCGTCGCTGTCCCCCGACGGGACCCGCCTGGTGTTCAAGAAACGCGTCTCCGCCGATCCTGACCGGATGTGGCGGCTCCACCTGCTGGACCTGGCCACCATGCGGGAGACGCCCCTGGCCGAGCCCGCCAGTGTCGACGACCAGGTCGCCTGGCTCGACGGGCACACGGTCATGTACGCCAAGGGGCCGGACGTCTGGTCGGTCCCCGCCGACGGCTCCGGCACCCCGGCTCTCCTGGCACGGGGCGCGTCCTCGCCGGCGGTGTCGCGCTGAGCCTCAAGGAGGCGCCGGCCGTGTCGGGTGCCGCTCGGCGCCGGGGACGGCGCGGCGGGCGCGGCGCACGTCTGTGGCTGGGCGCGGACACCCGCGGGAGAGGGAGTACGACAGCGCCGGGATACGGTCCCTCCCCCGGTACGCGCCCGAGGTGACATTTTGCATCGGGGCGCGCCCCCGGCTCTCGTCCTGGCGGACCAGGAACAGGTCGTCCGCGGTGAGGAGGGAGGGCCGGGCTGGAGTTGCGATGATCGACATGTCGTACATTCCGGATCTGAGGAGTTGACAGCCGATGACTCTCGCGCGACCTCCCCACCGTGGGCGGACGATCGCCGGCCTCGGGTTGAGCGCGATACTCGTGACCGGGACCGTCGCGCCTCCCGCGTCCGCCGAACCGGTCCCCGCGTCCGCCTCCGCCGGGCAGGAGACCGGGCTCGACCGCGAGGCGCTGCGGCGGAGCCTCGACTCGGTCCACGAGGCCGGCATGTACGGCGCCTACTCCGCCGTCCGGGACGGCGGGGCGAAGTGGCTCGGGGCGGCGGGCGTCGCCGACGTGCGGACCCGGCGGCCCGTCCACCCCCGGATGGTCCACCGGGTGGGCAGCATCACCAAGACCTTCACGGCCGTGGCGATCCTCCAGCAGGTCGGGCGGGGCCGCGTCGAACTGGACGCGCCCGTCGCCCGCTATCTCCCCGGCCTGCTGCCGGACGACCTCGGCCGGCGGACCACGGTCCGGATGCTGCTCAACCACACCAGCGGCATCGGCGACTACGTCGCGGGCGCCTTCCCCTCCCTCGTCCAGGCGTCCCCGCAGAGCCTCGACGAGCACCGGTTCCGCAGGATCAGCCCGCCGGAGCTGGTGAGGTTCGCGCTGGAGGCACCGCGCACGGGCGAGCCGGGGCAGGTGTGGTCGTACTCCAACGCCAACTACGTGATCGCCGGCCTGCTCCTGGAGAAGGTGACCGGCACCGGCGCGGAGGCGTACATCACCCGTCACGTGATCCACGCCGCCGGGCTGCGCGACACGTCGTTCCCGCGCACCCCGGTCATCCCCGGGCCGCACTCCAAGGCGTACGAGGCGCTGTACGGCTACATCGACCCGCCGCGCGACTACAGCGTCTACGACATGTCGTGGGCGAGTACGGCCGGCGCCGTCGTCTCGACCATGGAGGACCTCAACCGGTTCTACCGGGAGCTGCTGGGCGGCGGGCTGCTCGCCCCCGCGCAGCTCGCCCAGATGCGGACGACGGTGCCGGTCACCGATGCCGAGGGCAACGTCGTCATGAACTACGGTCTCGGCATCTACGCCCAGGACCTGCCCTGCGGCCGGTTCTGGGGCCACGACGGGGCCGTGTTCGGCATGGGCACGGTCTCCCTGTCCAGCCAGGACGGCGGGCGCCAGCTCTCCCTGGGGTTCAACCTGATGAAGTACCAGCGGCTCGACGCGAACGGCTACCCGCAGCCGCACGCGATCGACTACGCGATGGGGAGCCACTTCATGCAGGCGCTGTGCGGGCCGTCCGCGGCGACGGCGAAGGGCTCCCGGCCTCCGGTGCTCCTGCCGACCCAGCAGGTGCTGGTCAAGCGCTGACCCGCCGGCCGGCCGCCGGTCCGCCGACCGGTCGGTGATCCGCCGGTCGGCCGCTCCACCGATCAGGTGCTCACCCGCCGGTCAGGCGCCGGTCCGGCGGGTGAGCGTCGGCCGGCCGGTCCACCGGCGTCCAGGTGCGGAGACGGGGTGGCCGGTGGTCAGCGTGGGCGGTCGCGCCAGTGGGGGGCGCGGTACCGGCGGTGGGTGTCGTTCCCGCGGTAGCGCCGCTCCTGCCGGTAGCGCCGCTCCTCCCGGTAACCGGGTCCGTCCCGGTAACCGGGTCCGTCTCGGTACCTGTACTCCTCGCGGAAGCGGCGTCCGCGGTCCCCTCGGGCGCCGCGACGCCCGTCGGCGTCAGTGCCCTCGGCGCCCTCCTCCTCGCGTTCCCTGGCCAGGGCCTCCTCCAGGCCGGGGGTGAACCCGCCGCCGAAACGGCCCATGTCGGGGTGGTGGAAGCCGCGCTCGCGCGTACCGTCGAGAGCCGCCGACATCGACGAGACCCAGATCGGTCCCGGCAGGGAGGCTCCCTGGACCGCGCCGAAGTACTCGCCGCCGATCTCGACGTCGGTCAGCGGGTAGCGGTAGGAGCCCCGGATGTCGCCCACGCTGACCGCCGCGGCCAGGTCGGGGGTGTAACCGGCGAACCAGGCCGACGTGTAGCCGTTGTTGGTGCCCGTCTTGCCCGCGGCCGGGCGGCCGATGTCCTGGCCGGTCATGGTGCCCTTGGTGAACACCCCGGACAGCAGGTGGTTGACCGCGTCGGCCACGTCGCGCTCGATCGCCCGCGCGCAACTGGGCGGGACCTTGAAGCGCCCGCCGTCCCGCTCGACGATCTCGGCGATGGCCATCGGGCGGCAGTAGCGGCCCCGCGCCCCGAACGCGGCGAACGCGGCCGCCACGGTCACCGGGTCCATCTCGTTCACGCCGAGGGTGAAGGTCGGCACCTCCCGCAGCGGGGTGCCGTCGGCACGGGCGATGCCCAGCGCCCTGGCGGTCGTGACGACCGGGCACAGGCCCACCCGCTGCTCCAGCATCATGTAGAAGATGTTCACCGACTTCCAGGTGCCGGTGGACAGGCTCTGCGGGCCGCCCGTGCCCTCGCCGCTCGCGTTGAAGATCTCCGCGTTGGGGTCGTTGACCTTGCGGCCCTTGCAGTCGACGAAACCGCTGTCGGGGACGAAACTGCCGGGCGTCATGAAGCCCTGGTCGAACCGCCAGCCCTGGGCCAGCGCGGTCGCCAGGGTGAACACCTTGAACGTCGACCCCGCCTGGAAGCCCTGGCCGCCGCCGTGCGCCATGTCCGCGGCCAGGTTGTAGGTGGTGTCGGGGCCGTTCTTGGTGTTACCGGCGTTGCTGCCGTACCGCTTGCTCGCCGCCATGGCCCGGATCCGCCCGGTGCCCGGCTGGATCATGGCCTCGGCCGCGACCTCGGTGTCCCTCCTGCCGACCCGCGCGGCGATGGCGCGTTGCGCGGCCCGCTGCGCCTTCGGCGCCAGGGTGGTGCGCAGCACGATGCCGCCCCTGGCCAGGCGGCGCTCCCGCTCCGCGCGGGTGGGGCCGAAGACCGGGTTGGTCAGCAGCTCCCGGTGCACGTAGAGGCAGAAGTAGGGGTAGTCGCTGCCCTCGCAGCCGCCGGGTTCCGGCTTGAGGCGGATGGCCAGCGGACGTCTCTTGGCGGCCTCGGCCCGCGCCGGGGTGACGTACGACAGCTGGGCCATCCGGTCCAGGACGATGTCCCTGCGCTCGCGCAGCCGCTCCCTGCGCCTGACGTCCAGCGACGGGTCGGTGGCGTACGGCGTGCGGACCGCGCCCGCCAGCGTCGCCGCCTGGGGCAGGGTGAGCCGGGCGGCCGGGACCGAGAAGAACCGCTGGGCGGCGGCCTCCACCCCGAAGGCGCCCGCGCCGAAGTAGGCGATGTTGAGATAGCGCTCCAGGATCTCGGCCTTGCTGTACTTGCGCTCCATCGCCAGCGCGTACCGCAGCTCGGTGATCTTGCGCTGGACGCTGGGCGCGCGGGCCTGGGCCCGCTCGGTGTCGCTCTCGGAGTTCTCGACCAGGATGTTCTTCACGAGCTGCTGGGTGAGCGAGGACCCGCCCTGCCGCACCTCGCCCGCCTTGGTGTTGGTGATCAGGGCGCGCAGGGTGCCCTTGATGTCCAGGCCCGCGTGCTCGTAGAAACGCGAGTCCTCGATCGCCACGATCGCGTCACGCATGACGGGGGCGACCTGGGCGAGCGTCACGACCGTCCGGTTCTCCGTGTAGAACTGGGCGAACCGCTCGCCGTTCTTGTCCAGCAGCACGGTGCGCTGGGGGAGCGGGTTCTCCCGGGGGCTCGGGGGCAGGTCGGTGAGGGTCCTCGTGACGTTGTTGACGGTGAGCCCGACCGTGCCGACCAGTGGCAGCGCGGCCAGGGCGGCGAGCAGCCCGCCGAACACCCCGCAGGCCAGCAGCCGGCGCAGGCACGCGCCGGGACCACGTCTCACCTCTGGGCGCGATGTCACGCATAGTAACGTGCGACCGGGTGATCACCTACAAACGCCCGATTGCCAATCCTTACCCGTCCTGCACCTTTTCTCGACTGATCTTCAGCCCGAGCGAGGCGAACTGCTCGAACGGCCGGTGGTAACCCCGCTCGATGTGGTGCACCCCGCGCAGCGTGGAGGTGCCCTCGGCGGCGGCGGCGGCCAGCACGGCCGAGAACCCGGCCCGGATGTCGGGCAGCGTCACGTCGGCGCCGCTCAGCCTGGACACGCCGCGCACGACCGCCGAGTGCTTGGCGTTGGTGTCGTGGTACCGGCAGGCGGGGCCGCCGAGGCAGACGTCGAACACCTCGATCTCGCAGCCCATCTTCTGCAGCGCGGGCACGTAGACCAGGCGGTTCTCGAACACCGTCTCGTGCAGCACCGACATGCCCTGGGCCTGCGTGAACAGCACCATCAGAGGCGTCTGCCAGTCGGTCATGAACCCCGGGTGGGTGTCGGTCTGCACCGCCGCGGCCCGCAGCCCGTGCGGCGCGGACGCCGACAGGTAGTCGTCGGTGATGTCGACCTCGGCGCCCATCCTGGCCAGGGTGGTGATCGCGGTCACCAGCCGGTCCTGGGGGCAGCCGTGCACCCGCACCTGCCCGCCGGTGATCAGACCGGCCGCCAGGTAGGAGAACGCCTCGATGCGGTCGCCGTTGAGCCAGGTGGAGGCGCCGTGCAGGCGCTCCACGCCCTCGATCACGATGCGCCGGTCGGGGCTCAGCTCGATGCGGGCGCCCATGCGCTGCAGGAAGAGGGCGAGCTCCACCACCTCGGGCTCCATCGCCGCGCCCTTGAGCACGGTCTTGCCCTCGGCCAGCACCGCCGACATCAGGATCGTCTCGGTGGCTCCGACGCTGGGGTAGGGCAGCTCGATCCGGGTGCCGCGCAGCCGCTTGGCCTTGGCGTACACCCCCGTGTCGCTCACCTCGACCTCGGCGCCCATCGCGCGCAGCGCCTCGACGTGGAAGTCGACGGGCCGGCGGCCGATCGGGTCGCCGCCCACCAGCGGCACGAACGCCTCGCCCGCCAGGTGCAGCAGCGGGCCGAGCATCAGGATCGGGATCCTGTTGAGACCGGTGAACGCCGCGGGGACGTGCGGGTTGATCTGCTTCCCCGGAGCGACGGAGATCTCCCCTGAGCTGATCTCCACGTCGATGCCGAGCGCCCTCAGCATCTGCGCGGTGATCCCCACCTCGCCCACGTCGGGGGCGTTCTGGATCGTGCTCTCGCCGGTGCCCAGCATCGCGGCGACCATGTGCTTGGAGACGCCGTTCTTGGAGCCGCGGACCTCGACATCACCGCGGAGCGGCCCGGAGGGTTCGATCAGCCATACCTCTTCATTCACACCGCCAGAGTAACGGGATTCGGTCGAAGCCTCGGCTGGCGCCGGGCCGAAGGCTATGTAACATCGGGCACATCTGCACAGAGGGTGAGGGAACCATGGTGCGCGCCGTGCGTGACTTTGTGATCACCGTGCTGGTGCTCGCAGTGGCCGGGGTCGTCGCCGGGATCCTGTGGTCGCTCGCCGCGCCGCGCCCCCCGTACGTCGCGACGAGCGACGGGCCGCTGCTGGCCGATCCCTCCACCCAGGCGCTGATCGCCGCCGACGGCTGGTTCGCCGTGATCACCGGCGTGCTCGGGCTCCTCTGCGGGGCCGTCGGCTACAGCGTGTCGCGCGGGGGCCGCCCGCTGCCGGTGGTGGTGGGCCTGGCCGCGGGCGGGCTGGCCGGCGCGTACCTGGCGCTGGTGATCGGGGAGACGGTCAATCTCGGGGCGGTGAGCGTCACCGCCTCGGGGACGTCCAGGCCGCTGATCGCGGGGCCGCTGGTGCTGACCGCCAGGGGGGTGCTGTTCGCGTGGCCGACGCTGGCCGCCGGTCTCTTCTTCGCCCTGGAGGGCATCGCGGGCTACCGCGACTCCCCGCTGCGCCGGCCGTTCGGCGGGAACGACCCCTACGGGCCGCTGTCGTCGTACGACATCAGCGACCGGCTCGGCGACCGGTAGGCGCGCCCGCCGCTCCGCGCTCCCGGGGGGTGGGGGGGCGGGGGGCCGATGGCGAGATCACGTACGGGGGCGGCGTGGCCGGGTTGGCGGGCGGAGGCGTGGGAGAGCGGGCCGGGGCGGCGAGCCGGGTCAGAGGGGCGGTCTGCGCGAGCCGTGGCCGGTGGCGCGTTCGAACGCGTGGGCCAGCCGCAGCACCGCCATGTCGGCGAAGGGGCGCCCGATGATCTGCACGCCCACCGGCAGCCCTCCGGGGGTGAACCCGCACGGCACCGACGCCGCCGGGGCGTGCAGCACGCTGACCCAGTAGGCCGAGCGCATCCACGCCAGATAGTCGGGCAGCGCCTCCCCGTTGATCTCCGAGACGTACGGGTCGTCCACCGGGAACGGCGGCACCTGGCTGACCGGCGCGATCAGGAAGTCGTAGGTGTCGAAGAAGGAGTTCATCCGCTGGTAGAGGCCGCTGCGCAGCCGTTCCGCGCGGGCCAGGTCGGCGCCGGTCACCTCGCGGCCCCGCTCGACGTTCCAGCGCACGTTCGCTCCCAGGCTCTCCTGCGGCAGGTCGCCGAAGGAGAGCGCGTAGTACCACGCCCGGTAGATCCGGAAGGCGTCCTCGGCGGCGGACAGGTCCAGGTCCACCCGCTCCACCCGCGCGCCCAGCTCCGCGAGCGCGGCGGGGGCGTCCGCGGTGACCTTCGCCGTCTCCGTGTCGACCGGCAGCCCGCCCAGGTCAGGGCTCCAGGCCACCCGCAGCCCGGTCAGGTCGAGGTCCAGCGGCTCGGCGAAGGCGGAGCCGCTCCCGATGATCGACAGGGGGGAGGCGACGTCGAACCCCGCCACCGCGCTCATCAGCAGCGCCAGGTCCTCCGCGGTACGGGCCATCGGGCCCGGCACGCCGAGGGTGAACCAGGCCGCGACGGGCGACGGCGAGGGGACCCGCCCCGGGGTGGGCCGCAGCCCCGCCACGTTGCAGAAGGAGGCCGGGTTGCGCAGCGAGCCGCCCATGTCGGAGCCGTCGGCCAGCGCCACCATGCCGGTCGCCAGCGCCGCCGCGGCCCCGCCGCTGCTGCCCCCGGCCGACCTCGACAGGTCGTAGGGGTTGCGGGTGGCGCCGAAGATCTCGTTCACGGTGTGCGAGCCGGTGCCGAACTCCGGGGTGTTGGTCTTGCCGAGGGTGATCGCCCCGGCCTCGCGCATCCGCCGCACGATCGGCGCGTCGGCGTGGGGGACGTGGTCGGCGAAGATCGGGGAGCCGTACGTGGTGCGGATTCCCGCGGTGTCGGCCAGGTCCTTGTGCGCGACCGGAAGGCCGTGCAGCGGCCCCCGCCACCGGCCGCGGGCCAGGTCCCGGTCGGCCTCCTCGGCCTCCCGCCTGGCGCGCTCGGCCACCAGCGTGACGATCGCGTTGACCTGCGGGTTGACCTCCTCGATCCGCCGCAGGTGCGCGTCGAGCAGCTCGACCGCGCCGACCTGCCTGGTACGCAGCAGTTCGATCATCTCGGTAGCGGTCAAGTAGTGCATCTTCCCCCCGATGGCCCTGGTCAGGTGTGTCCTGTCGTACCGAGTCTGACCGAACGCCGGCGCGCGCCGCGTCGGCAACCTTCGACAGGACCCGGCGGGGGGAGCGGGTCCGTCTTGTGGGACCCCACGCGGTGGTTCCTGCGGGGCCCACGCGGTGGTTCCCGCGGGATCCGCGAGGTGGGTCCTGTGAGCCCCGTGAGGTCGTCAGCCGGTCTTGCCGATGGGGGCGGTGACGGCCTGGGTGAGCCGGACCAGCTCCGAGGGGGCGGTCTCGATCTGCAGCCCGCGCCGCCCGGCGGAGAAGTAGATCGTCGCGAAGTCGAGCGCGGAGGCGTCGACCACGGTCGGCAGGCGCTTGCGCTGCCCGAGGGGGCTGATGCCGCCGACCACGTAGCCGGTGACCCGCTCGACCTTGGCCGCGTCGGCCATCGCCGCCCGCTTGCTCCCCATCGCCGCCGCGAACGCCTTGAGGTCGAGCTTGCCGGCCACCGGCACCACCGCGACGGCGAGCCCGCTCTCCACCTCGGCCACCAGCGTTTTGAAGATCTGCCCGTACGGCACCCCGAGGGCGTCGGCCGCCTCCTCGCCGTAGGCCTGCGCGTTCGCGTCGTGCTCGTAGGGGTGCAGGGTGAAGTCGACCTTGGCCTGGGTGAGGGCCACCGTCGCGGGGGTTCCCTGACCGCCCTTGTTCTTGCTCTTGCTCACGGGGGAAGCGTAGCGGCTGGTTAAAATCTACATAGTAAAGGCGTCGTCCGGATAATGGACGAGACGATATCGGGTGGCGGACCTCCGTAGACTGAACGGGTGATTTCGCGTACCGACCTGCGAGGGCCTCTGCCTGAGGACCTTCGCGACGTGCTGCCCCGTGCCGACCTCGACGTCGAAGCCGCCCTGGAGAAGGTGCGGTCCATCTGCGAGGACGTGCGTCATCGCGGGGTCGCCGCCGTGCGCGAGCTGACCGCCGGGTTCGACGGGGTCGAGCTGGAGTCCACCCGGGTGCCCGCCGAGGCGATCACCGGGGCGCTGGAGGCGCTCGACCCGAAGGTGCGGGCGGCGCTGGAGGAGTCGATCCGCCGCGCCCGTCTCGTCCACCGCGACCAGCGGCGCGCCGACGTCACCACCCAGGTCGTGCCCGGCGGCACCGTCACCGAGCGGTGGGTGCCCGTCGACCGCGTGGGGCTGTACGTCCCCGGTGGCCGGGCGGTCTACCCCTCCAGCGTGGTCATGAACGTCGTTCCCGCCCAGGAGGCGGGGGTGCCCTCCCTGGCGGTCTCCTCGCCCGCGCAGCGCGAGTTCGGCGGGCTGCCGCACCCGGCCATCCTGGCGGCGTGCGCGCTGCTCGGCGTGGACGAGGTCTACGCGGTCGGCGGCGCCCAGGCGGTGGCGATGTTCGCGTACGGCACCGAGGAGTGCCCGCCGGTCAGCATGGTCACCGGCCCCGGCAACATCTGGGTCGCCGCCGCCAAGCGCCTGCTCAAGGGGCGCATCGGCATCGACTCCGAGGCCGGTCCCACCGAGATCGCGATCCTCGCCGACGCCACGGCCGACCCGGTGCACGTCGCCGCCGACCTGATCAGCCAGGCCGAGCACGACACGATCGCCGCCGCCGTGCTCGTCACCGACTCGGCGGAGCTGGCCGAGGCCGTCGAGCGGGAGCTGCCCCGCCAGGTCGCCGCGACCAAGCACGCCGAGCGGATCACCGAGGCCCTGTCGGGGCGCCAGTCGGGCATCCTGCTGGTCGACGACATGGAGGCCGGGCTGCGCGTCGTCGACGCTTACGCCGCCGAGCACCTGGAGATCCACACCGCCGGGGCGCACGCCCTGGCCGCCCGGGTGCGCAACGCCGGAGCGATCTTCGTCGGCTCCTACGCGCCGGTCTCGCTCGGCGACTACATGGCCGGCTCCAACCACGTGCTGCCCACCGGTGGCTGTGCCTGCCACTCCTCGGGGCTGTCGGTGCAGACGTTCCTGCGCGGCATCCACGTCGTCGACTACAGCCGCGAGGCCCTCGCCGGTGCCGCCGCCCACGTGTGCGTGCTGGCCGACACCGAGGACCTCCCGGCGCACGGTGCGGCGATCCGCGCGCGTTTCGGCTGGGAGGTGCCCTCGTGAGGGCCCTCCCGCCGGTGCCGGCTCGACCGGGAGGGGCCCTCCCGCCGGTGCTCACCGGGGATGTCCGTGTTCGATTCCGCTGGGAGACTTCGTCGTGAGGCTTGAAGATCTGCCGATCCGCGACGACCTTCGGGGGCGCACGCCGTACGGTGCCCCCCAGATCGACGTCCCGGTCAGGCTCAACACCAACGAGAACCCCTACGGGCCCTCCGCGTCCCTCGTCGCCGACCTGGCCGAGGCCGTACGCGCCCAGGCGGGCGAGCTCAACCGCTATCCCGACCGCGACGCGCTCGCCCTGCGCGGGGAGCTGGCCTCGTATCTGGGGCACGGCCTGACCGTGGAGCGGGTGTGGGCGGCCAACGGCTCCAACGAGGTGCTCCAGCAGATCCTGCAGGCCTTCGGCGGCCACGGCCGGGTCGCGATGGGCTTCGAGCCCTCCTACTCGATGCACCCGATCATCACCACCGGCGCCTCGACCGAGTGGGTCTCCGGGGCGCGTGAGGACGACTTCGGGATCGACCCCGGCAAGGCCGTCGCCGCGATCGAGGAGCACCGGCCCGACATCGTCTTCCTGACGTCGCCCAACAACCCGACCGGCACCGCCCTGGACCCGGAGGTGATCGCCGGGATCGTCGAGGCGGCGCCGGGCATGGTGGTGGTGGACGAGGCCTACTTCGAGTTCGCCCGCACCGGCACCCCGTCGGCGCTGACCCTGCTGCCGGACAACCCCCGGCTGATCGTCACGCGGACGATGTCCAAGGCGTTCGCGATGGCCGGGACCCGGCTCGGTTACCTCGCCGCCCACCCGGCGGTGATCGAGGCGCTGCTGCTGGTCCGGCTCCCGTACCACCTGTCCACGCTCACCCAGACGGCGGCGCGGGTCGCGCTCGCCCACGGCGCCGAGTTGCTCGGTGCCGTCGACGCGCTGCGGGCCGAGCGGGACGCCACGGTGGAGTGGCTGCGCGGCCGGGGGCTGACGGTCGCCGACTCGGACGCCAACTTCGTGCTGTTCGGCCTCTTCGAGGACAGGCACGCGGTGTGGCGGGGCATGCTGGACCGCGGGGTGCTGATCCGCGAGGTGGGCCCGCCCGAGTGGCTGAGAGTTTCGATCGGTACCCCTGAGGAGATGGCGGCGTTCCGCGCCGCCCTGGAGGAGATCCTGTGAGCAGCATCACCGGCGGCACCGGTATCGAGACCGCGCCGCGTCGCGGTCGCGTCGAGCGTGTCACCAAGGAGACCTCGGTGCTGGTCGAGGTCGACCTCGACGGCACCGGGAACGTCGAGGTGTCCACCGGTGTCGGGTTCTTCGACCACATGCTGAACCAGCTCGGCAAGCACGGCCTGTTCGACCTGACCGTGAAGACCGAGGGCGACCTGCACATCGACGCCCACCACACGATCGAGGACACCTCGCTCGCGCTGGGGGCGGCGTTCCGCGAGGCTCTGGGCGACAAGTCGGGCCTGCGAAGGTTCGGCAACGCGTCCTGCCCGCTGGACGAGTCGCTCGCGGAGGTCACGGTCGACCTGTCGGGGCGCCCCTACCTGGTGCACAGCGAGCCCGAGGGCATGGCCCCCATGATCGGGCCGGAGTACGACACGACGATGACCAGGCACATCCTGGAGTCGTTCGTCGCCCAGGCCGCGATCTGCCTGCACGTGCGCGTCCCGTACGGCCGCAACGCCCACCACATCGTGGAGGCGCAGTTCAAGGCGCTGGCCAGGGCGCTGCGGGCGGCCTCGGAGCGCGACCCGCGCGCCACCGGGGTGCCCAGCACGAAGGGCGTGCTGTGACCGTTTCCCGTTCTCGCGTGGGGAGGGCGCGCCGGTGAGTGACAACTGGACGGCCGTCGCGATGGCCTTCGTGGCCCTCTTCCTCGTCGGCGGGATCGTCTCATTCCTCAAACAGGGTCTGCGGAAGGGCGCGGTGCTGCTCGCCGCCCTCGCGGCCCTGGCGACCACGGCGGCGGTGCTCTGGTGGTGAAGAAGGTAACCGTTCTCGACTACGGCTCGGGCAACCTCCGTTCGGCGGAGCGCGCGCTGGCCCGGGTCGGCGCGGAGGTCACGGTGACGGCCGACTACGAGGCGGCGATGGAGGCCGACGGCCTCGTCGTGCCGGGGGTGGGGGCGTTCGCCGCGTGCATGGCGGGGTTGCGCGCCGTGCGGGGCGAGCGGATCGTCGCGCGGCGCCTGTCGGCGGGGCGGCCGGTGCTCGGCATCTGCGTCGGCATGCAGATCCTCTTCGAGACGGGCGTCGAGCACGGCGTCACGACCGAGGGCTGCGGGGAGTGGCCGGGCACGGTGGAGCGCCTGGAGGCCCCGGTCCTGCCGCACATGGGCTGGAACACGGTGAAGGCGCCCGCCGGGACCGTGTTGTTCGCCGGGCTCGACGCCGACACGCGCTTCTACTTCGTGCACTCCTACGGTGTGCGCTCCTGGGAGCTCCAGGCGGGTCCGGGGTTCGACGACCCGCTGATCACCTGGTCCGAGCACGGGGTGCCGTTCGTCGCGGCGGTGGAGAACGGCCCGCTGACGGCCACCCAGTTCCACCCCGAGAAGTCGGGCGACGCCGGGGCGCAGCTGCTCACGAACTGGCTCGGGACCGTCACATGATCTCGCGGGCCGCGTCCGGGGTTTCGTCCGGGGCTCCTGCGGGGGTTTCCGGCGGGTCTCCGGTGTGCTCTCCGGGCGGGTTCCCGGTGAGCTCCCGATGAGCAAGGAGCGGGCCAGGCGCCGCGCCGAGCGGGAGGCCGAGCAGGCGCGCCAGGCGGCTCTGCGCGCCGAGCGGGAGGCGCGGCTGGCGCGTCGGCGCGAGCGGGTCGGCAGGGTGGTCGCGCTGCTGCCGGGCAGGCCGGTCCGCATCGTGTCCCAGGGCGGCATCATGGCCCGCCGCCGCCGGACGCAGAACGGTGTCGCGGTGGTGCTGTTCCTGATCGTCCAGGTGATCGTCTGGCTGCTGTGGTCCTCGTGGGCGGCCCGGTTCGGGGCTCTTGTCATCTCTTTGCTGTTGGTACCGCTTTTCCTCACCCTTGTTTTCGACCGGAGGTCTTGAACCGATGTCGCTTGAGCTGCTCCCCGCCGTGGACGTCGCCGACGGACAGGCGGTCCGCCTGGTCCAGGGCGCGGCCGGCACCGAGACGTCGTACGGCGACCCCCTGTCCGCGGCGCTGGCCTGGCAGGAGGCCGGTGCCGAGTGGATCCATCTGGTCGACCTCGACGCGGCCTTCGGCCGGGGCAGCAACCGCGAGCTGCTCGCCACCGTGGTCGGCGCGCTCGACGTGAACGTGGAGATGTCCGGCGGCATCCGTGACGACGCCTCCCTGGAGATCGCGCTGGCCACCGGCTGCCGCCGGGTGAACATCGGCACCGCGGCGCTGGAGAACCCCGCCTGGTGCTCCAAGATCATCGCTGAGTACGGTGACCGGATCGCGATCGGGCTGGACGTGCGGGGGACGACCCTGGCCGCCCGTGGCTGGACCCAGGAGGGCGGTGACCTGTGGGAGGTCCTCGCCCGCCTGGAGGGCGACGGCTGTCCCCGCTACGTCGTCACCGACGTCACCAAGGACGGCACGCTGCGCGGTCCCAACCTCGACCTGCTGCGCGAGGTCTGTTCCCGCACCGACAAGCCGGTGGTCGCCAGCGGCGGCGTCTCGTCCCTGGACGACCTGCGCGCCCTGGCCTCACTGGTCCCGATCGGCGTCGAGGGGGCCATCGTGGGCAAGGCGCTGTACGCGCAGGCCTTCACCCTCGAGGACGCCCTCGCCACCGTCGCCGCCGTGAGTTCGTGAGGGGTTCGCAGATGGCTGTCGCGGTACGAGTGATCCCCTGCCTGGACGTGGACGCCGGGCGGGTGGTCAAGGGCGTCAACTTCGAGAACCTCCGTGACGCGGGCGACCCGGTCGAGCTGGCCCGCCGCTACGACGCGGAGGGGGCCGACGAGCTGACGTTCCTGGACATCACGGCCTCCAGTTCCGACCGGTCGACGATGTACGACGTGGTCAGCCGGACGGCCGAGCAGGTGTTCATCCCGCTGACCGTGGGCGGGGGAGTGCGCTCGGTCGAGGACGTCGACAGGCTGCTGCGGGCGGGTGCCGACAAGGTGGGCCTGAACACGGCGGCGATCGCCCGGCCCGAGCTGCTGACCGAGGCGTCGCGGCGGTACGGGGCGCAGTGCATCGTGCTGTCGGTGGACGCCCGCCGGGTCGTCGACGGCCCGGCGACGCCGTCCGGTTTCGAGGTGACCACGCACGGCGGTCGCCGGGGCACCGGGATCGACGCGGTGGAGTGGGCCCGGCGGGGCGAGGAGCTCGGGGTCGGTGAGATCCTGCTCAACTCCATGGACGGTGACGGCACCCGTAACGGTTACGACCTGGAGATGATCCGGGCCGTACGGGCCGCGGTGTCGGTCCCGGTGATCGCCAGCGGCGGGGCCGGTTCGGTCGAGGACTTCCCCCCCGCGGTCGAGGCGGGGGCGGACGCGGTGCTCGCGGCGTCGGTGTTCCACTTCGGGCAGCTCAAGATCGGTGACGTCAAGGACGCGCTGCGGAGGGCGGGGCATCCGGTTCGCTGACGTCGTCGAGTGCCGCAGATGCCCTCAGTCCACTTCCTCGGGTGCGAAGTAGTCGCGTAGCAGAGCGATCTTCCCGTCACGGAGGCGGAAGATCTGCACCAGCGACACGGTCGTGGGCCCGGCGCTTCCGTCGAAGGCGGTGTCGATCTCGGCGACGAACACGTCGGGGTCGGTGGTGGTGTGCAGCGCGTACCGGGTCCCGGCCGCATTCAACGTGCGGTCGGTGCGCACCGGCCGCCTGTAGTGCGCGGCCATCGCCTCGCGGATCTCCTCGCGCCCCTCAAGGCGCCTGGGATAGGTGTGACCGGCCGGGACGAGCGGCGCCTCGATGACGCCGTCCACGGTGAACAGCTCGGCCAGTGCCGCGGCGTTCCGGGTCATGGCTCCGGCCCAGACGTATCGCTCGAAGATCTCCCGGGGGGTTTCGGGCACAGCGTGCTCCTTTGCTCGGGGGGAAACGCGGGAATTGGCGCCACCCGGCCTGACGGCGGTGTTGCCGGCCGTACCGGATCTGTAGATCGCCAAATGGTTTGCCGGCGTTACAGCGGGTTTGTGGGCGGCGTTCGGCGGGCGCGTTCCGCGAGCGGCTTTATGTCTCGCCCGCGACCTCGTCGTGTCCCTGGGCGCCGCGTGGCGCGGTCCGCTTCCGCGTGGCCGAGCGCCTCGGCGGTACGCGATGGCCGGGTTCGGCCTGGTCGGCGTTGCGGAACCGCCGGTTGGGGCGAGGCGGGGCGGCGTATCGTGTGCTGTGCCGGAATGGTGACGGCCTCGGCCGGGTGACATTGTCTCCGGCGATTTTCCGGATGCCCGGGTTTCTTGTCTAATGATGTCAGGTGCGATTATATATGCCTGCTCCAGCGGATTCCAGAAAAAAGAGAGGATTCGCGTGGGATCGACGCTTTGTCGATATCGGGAAATGCGCGCTTGTTGTTACCCTGGGTAATCTGTTCGTCAACTGGACGACCGGTGACGTCGAGTTCCGGGTCGGGTTCTTCCTCTGCGCGCTGATCCTGGCCGGAGTCCTGGCCTGGTGGCAGGAGCGGGATCGGGGCAGCCCTGAGCCGGGGGCGGTGGCGGGGGGCGGGGCGGTGGTGCCCGTGTCGTTCGGCGTGTCGCGGCAGGGCGCCGTCGTGCTCTGCGTCGCCGGGGCGGTGGCGTTCACGCTGTGGGGTGCGGTCGCCGTGTCCCGGTCGCTGTCCGCGCCCGACTTCGAGGCGCGGGGGGTCACGGTCGTCTCCCGGTTCGCGGTGGGGCAGCCCATGGTCTACAGCGGCGAGTGGGTGAAGCGGGTCCGGATCGGCGAGTCACTGGCCTACAAGGAGCCGACCCCCGAACGCAGCTGGGATCTCCAGCCCGTCCGGCGCGAGGGGGTCCTGCACCACCGGATCGTCAACGCCGAATCGAGGCTCTGCCTGGACGTGGAGGCCAGGCTCCCTCGCCAGTCCTCCTATCTCACCAACTCCCTGTGCGACGAAGCCTCTGACGGGCAACTGTGGCGTCTGATCGACGGCACCTCCCAGGGCAGAATCGCCTCCTACGGCGGTGAACTCTGCATCGACATCGAGAAGACGGTCCGCGATCCCGGGGTCGCGCTGGTCCTGCAAACCTGTTCCGGCCGGGCCGGCCAGTACTGGCAGATCACCAAGGGCCTGCCGCCCGGCACGGGCAGCGCGATCGCCAGTGCCCAGAACGGGGACTGCGTCGACGTTCCCTTCACCGGCGGCCGGCTCCTGCGCTGGGACTGCCACGGCGAGTCCAACCAGGCGTTCACCTACCAGGAGGTCTCCCCGGGGCCGGGGGCGTACGTGATCCGCAACGGGTCCGGCTGCGTGGTCCCCCAGGCGGGCGGTGACGCGGCGGGGGTCGTCCGGCGGCCGATCTGCCCGAGAGGGGACCCTCCGGCCGACGCGATCTGGGACTTCGGCGCGCGGGACACCAGGCGCGAGTGGCAGTACTGGGAGATCAGGCATCGCCTGACCGGCCGCTGCCTCCGGGTGGAAGGCGAGTCGTACGAGGCCGGAACGGAACTCACCCTCCGGGCCTGTGATCGCACGGACAACCACCAGCAGTGGCGCACCCCCCTGTGGGCCCGCTACCCCGACGCGCCCCGCACGTGATCGACCTCGAAGCGGCGGCCGACGTCGCCGAAGTCGTGGTCGATGAACTCGTCCGCGTTCCGGTGACGCGGAGCCCACGGAAGCGCTCCGCGGGGTTCGTGGCCATGCGGGACGGTCATGCGGGACGGTATCGGGGTCGCCGTGTGCCCCATAGCGTGGCTGGGCGGCGCGTTTGCCGGTACGGAGGTTCGTGGCCCTCGGTGGGTCGCTCACGGGTTCGGCGGTCCTGTCGAAGGTTCCCGGTTCACGCTGCGTTCGGGATTCCTGGTTCGGGATTCCTGGTTCGCGCTGCGGCGGGCCGGTGCTCCGGGCGGCCGTCGTGGTTGACGTCCGGTGATTCCGGCCTTCGGCCCGCTCGGGCGCGCTGGTTGCGGGCTCTTCTTGAGCCGCCCGGAACACCGGCCCGCCTCCGCGCACGGCGGCTCCGTCCGTGCGCGGTACGGACCGTAGTCGCTCCGTTTCCGGCCGCCCAGGGTGCGTTCCCGCGCTGAAGCCTTCGTACGGGGTGGGTCGAGGGCTGGTCGCCGTAGCTGAAGCGCCCCTGCGGAAAGGAGCTCAGGGCTGAACTCTTTGGCGTACAAAATGCCGGTGTGCGCGGATTTGACGGCATAAGGTGGCTCCGGTGGACATGATCGGCGGCTACGTGCTCAGGCGTGAGCTGGGCCAGGGCGGTATGGGCGTGGTGCACCTCGCCACGACCCCGACGGGGGGCCTGGCCGCGGTGAAGGTGATCCATCCGTGGCTGGCCCGTGACCCGGCCTTCCGGCGGCGTTTCGACCGCGAGGTGGCGGCGGCGCGCAGGGTGGCCAGGTTCTGTACCGCTCCGGTGCTCGACGCCGGGGTCGAGGACGGCGTCGCCTACCTCGTCACCGAGTACGTCAAAGGACCAGACCTGGCGCAGGCCGTACGCGAGCAGGGGCCGCTGACCGGAGCCAACCTGGAGGCGCTCGCGGTCGGGATCGCGACCGCGTTGCACGCGATCCACGGGGCGGGAGTGATCCACCGCGACCTGAAGCCGTCGAACGTGCTGCTGTCGCCGCTCGGCCCGCGCGTGATCGACTTCGGCATCGCGCAACTCGTCGACACCCAGAGCCCGGCCAGCCAGACGATCATGGGCACGCCCGCGTTCATGGCGCCCGAGCAGGTGCGCGGTGAGCCGCTGACGCCCGCGGCCGACGTCTACGCGTGGGGCGGGGTGATCGCGTTCGCCGGCACGGGACGGTTGCCGTTCGGCGGCGGCGCGCCGTCCGAGGTCCTCTACCGGATCGTCAACGACGGGCCGAACCTCGAGGGGCTCGACGAGCGCGTGCGTGCCGTCGTCGAGGGGGCCATGGCCAAGGACCCCGAGCGCCGCCCGAGCGCCCAGCGGCTGCTGGACGAGCTGGTCGGCGGCCGGCCGACCCCGGCGACGGCCAGCCAGGCCGTCGAGCGCGCCTGGGCCGGTGGAGGTGGGGGAGCGGCCCTGCCCGGGGAACCGGGTGTGCTCAGGAGGCCGGGCGTGCCCAGGGAATCCGCCGTCTCCGGGGGAGTGGCCGTACCCGGCGGATCCGCTGTGTCCGGGGAGCCCGCCGTGCCCGCCGGGGTCGGTGCGGTGGCCGCGAGGCGGCGGTGGCCGTGGGTCGCGGGGGTCGCCGCGCTCGTGGTGGTGCTGGCGGGCGGGTGGACGTTCTACGCCGGTCTCGGCACGTCCGCGTCGTCGTACCGTGCCGGTTTCGCCGACTCCTGGGCGGTCGGCGCGTCCGACGGCGGCGGGGCCCGGCTGGACGGCGGGACCTACCTGCTGACCGCCAACCCCGGATGGCGGCTGTGGAAGTCGGCCCCCTTCGACGGGGGGTCCGCCGAGGGCGTCGTGGTCAGCTCCAGAATGCGACTGGAGCAGGGGTCGGGGGAGTTCGGCGTGTGGTGCCGCGGCGACGTGGGCACCGGCGACCGCTACGAGTTCGCGGTCACCGCCTCGGGCGAGGCCTCGATCACCAAGCGGCGCGGCGGGCGGGGCGTCGTCCTGCACGGACCGGTGCGGATGAGGAAGGCGGCCGACAATCGCGTCGTCGTCCAGTGCGCGCAGCGGGGCGAGCGGGTCGTGCTCAGCATGTGGCTCAACGAGGAGCCGGTGGGGGAGGCCGCCGACACGGAGGCCCCCTACGGTCCGGGGGCGACCGGAGTCTACGCGGCGCCGGACGCGGCCACGCCCGTCCGGGTCGGGTTCCGCACGTTCGAGGTCCGCCCGGTGGCGGGATGAACGCGCGGTTCGGTGCGCTGGGGGCGCTGTGGGTCGTCGAGCCGGTGGCGGGATGAACGTGCGGTTCGGTGTGCTGGGGGCGCTGCGGGTCGTCGAGGGGGAGCGTGACCTGACGCCCGGCCCCGCCAAGCACCGCACGCTCCTGGCCGCCCTGCTGCTGAGGCCGGGACGGACGCTGACCGTCGACCGGCTGATCGCCGAGGTGTGGGGCGAGGAGCCGCCCGCCTCCGCGGAACCGGTGCTGCGGGTGTACGTGAGCGCGCTGCGCAAGGTGGTCGGCGGGATCCGCACCGTGCCCGGCGGCTATCTCCTCGACGTCGATCCCGACGAGGTGGACGCGCACCGGTTCGAGCGCCTGGTGACCGCGAACCGGCGGGCGAGGGACGCGGGCAGGACCGCCGAGGCGGCCGACGGCCTGCGCGCCGCCCTGGCACTGTGGCGAGGGCCCGCGCTGGACGGTGTCGACTCGGCCGAGCTGCGGCGGGCGTACGCCGTACCGCTGGAGGAGCTGCGGCTGACCGCTCTGGAGGAGCGCGTCGAGCTGGACGTGGCGCTCGGCCGGGGCGCCGAGGTGACGGGGGAGCTGCGCGCGCTCGTGGCCTCGCATCCCCTGCGGGAGCGGGCGTGGGCGCAGCTCGTACTCGCGCTCGGCCAGGCGGGGCGCAGGTCGGAGGCGCTGGGCGCCTACCGGGAGGCGCGGCGGCTGCTCGTCGGCGAGCTCGGTCTTGAGCCGGGTCCCGAGCTGCGGGAGGCGCACGCACGCGTGCTGGCGGAGGTAAAGCCCGCGCGGGCCGTGCCGAACGAGACGCCTCCGGACGTCGCCGACTTCACCGGGCGCGAGCACGTGCTGGACTGGATCCGGCGGTCCGTGCCCGTCGCCGGGAGCGCGCCCGTCCACCTGGTGCTGCACGGCCCCGCGGGGACGGGCAAGTCAGCGGTGGCGGTTCACGCGGCCGCCGGGCTGGACTTCCCCGGCGGGCGGTTGCACGCCTCGCTCGGGGCCAGGACGCCGGGCGCGGTGCTGGAGGACCTGCTGCGCTCGCTCGGCTGCCCGCCGGGTGCGGTGCCCGCCGGCCTGGCCGAGCGGACGCGCCTCTACCGCAGCCTGGTGAGCGGCCGGCGGCTGCTGGTGGTGCTGGACGACGCGGCCGAGGAGTCCCAGGTACGCCCGCTGCTGCCCGCGGGGTCCGGCTGCCTGACGCTGGTGACCAGCCGCTCGCCGCTGTCCGGCCTGGAGGCGGCGCGGGCCTTCGAGCTCGGTGTGTTCGGCACGGACGAGTCCGTGGAGATGCTGGCGCGGGTGGCGGGAGAGCGGCGGGTGCGGGCCGAGCCGGAGGCGGCCGCGCGGATCGCGGTGTTGTGCGGCGGGTTGCCGCTGGCGCTCAGGATCGCCGGGTCCAGGCTCGCGCGGCGGCCGAGCTGGACGCTGGAACACCTGGCCGGCCGCCTGGAGGACGAGCGCGGCCGCCTCGACGAGCTCAGCGCGGGGGACCTGGCCGTACGCGGCAGCCTGGCGCTCGGCTACCGCGCGCTCCCGGATCGCGAACGCCTGCTGCTGCGCCGTCTAGGCGCGCTGTCCGCGCCGCACGTCGCCTCGTGGGCGGCCACCGCCGTTCTCGGGGAACCCGCCGACCGGTCGCTGGAGGCGCTGGCCGAGGCGGGTCTGCTGCGGGCGCGCGGGCTCGACGCGAGCGGCCAGGAGAGGTACGACTGGCATGACCTGACCAGGCTCTACGCCGCCGAGCGGCTGGCCGCGGAGGAGGGTCCGCCCGCCCGGGTCCTCGCCGCGGCCGGCGGGGAGATCCTCGACCGCGCCCGGCGGGCCAGGGCGCTGCTCCTGCCCGCCGAACCGGGCTCCGGCCGGACCGTGGCCCGTACGGCGGAGCAGGCCGCGGACCTGGACACCGCGCGGTTGCGGGAGTCGGCCCGCTGGCTCGCCGCCGAGCGGGGCTTCCTGGTCGCGACCGTCGCCGACCTCCAGCGGGCCGGCCTGGACGAGGCGACCTGGCGGCTGGCCTTCTACCTGACCCCGTTCTTCGAGCTGGGCGGGCACCGCGAGGACTGGCACGCGGTCGTGGAGCTCGGCCTGCGGGCCGCGCGGCGCACGGGCCACCGTCACGGCGAGGCGCTGCTGCTGCGCTCCTTGGCCGACCTGCACCGTACGGAGGGCCGCCTGGAGGAGGCCGCCGACCTCCTCCAGCGGGCGCTTCCGCTGGCGGAGGCGCACGAGGTGCCCCGTACCCGGCACCGGCTCGGCCTGGTGCGCCTCGCCCAGGGACGGCGGCCGGAGGCGGAGGCCTGTTTCGTCGCCTGCCTGGCCGCGTTCTCGGCGGCGGGGGACCGGCGCGGCCGGGCCGACGCGCTGCGCGCGCTCGGCGGGTCGCGGCGGGCCGAGGACCTGCTGCACGGGAGCCTCGCGGTCTACCGCGAGCTGGGCGATCCGCGCGGCGAGGCGGCCGTCTCGCTTGACCTCGCCGGGCTCTACCTGGACCGGAAACGCCCCTCGGAGGCGCGTGAGCGGGCCGAACGCGGCCTCGGCCTGGTCAGGCGCCTGGGGGACCGGCTCCCCGAGGCCGCGGGACTGGTGCTCATGGCCAGGGTGGCCCTGGCCGAGGGACGACCCGACGCCGCTCGCGGGGCCGCGGAGGAGGCGCTCGGGACGTTCCGCGAGTACGCGGACCGCCGGGGCGCCGCGCGGGCGCTGCTGGCCCTGGCGGCGGCCCTGCTGGATCTCGACGAGGTGGCTGAGGCGGTTGATGCCGTATCGGGTGCTGTGGGAGAGTTTGACGCTCTTGGTGACCGGCACGGCCTCGCCGAGGCCGAGGAGCTCGCCCGCGAGGCGTCGCGGCGCCGTGGCCTGCGCGTATAGCGCGCCGTCCGGGTCCGCGTGGGTCTACGCGGCTCTACGCGGCTCTATGCGGGTTCTGAAGGTGGCCCGCGTACGGTCGGGCTCGACGCGATCCACGACGGGGAATGGGGATGCTGTGCGAAGAGGGTTCACGCCGGGGGCGGTCGCGGTGGTGCTGGCGGCCCTGGTGAGTGGCTGCGGGATGCTTCCCGGGCAGCAGGGGGGAGGCGGAGAGGAACGGGTGACGGGGACGTCGGACGTCGCGGACCCCATGGACCCCACAGCCACCGCGAAGCCGACGGAGGCCACGGAGGTCACGGAGACGACGGAGGTCACGGAGGTCACGGAGGTCACGGAGACGACGGAGGTCACGGAGACCGGTGACCCCGCCGAGCCCTCCGGGCAGGCGGACGTGCCCGCCGAGCCCGAGCGGGCGATCGCCCGCAGGGAGGTCAAGGCGAGCGGCGCCGACCTGACCGTGGAGATCACCGGTCTCAGGCGCCAGGGCCGGTTGTCCACGCTGACCTGGAGGGTCACCAACAACAGCGACGACCGGTGGCAGATGAACAGCGACATGGGCGACACCCCGGGCGGCCTCGGGCTGACCGTGGCAGGGATCAGCCTGGTCGACCCGGTCAACGGCAAGCGGTACGTCGTCGCGCGCACCGGGAAGTATCCCCGGGCCAAGTGCCTGTGCTCCGACTACGACGTGTTCACCGAGGCCGGCGAGGTGCTGCCCCTGCACGCCACGTTCGCCGCCCCGCCGCCGGACGTCACGAAGATCAATGTGGACCTCAAGGTGCTGGGTGTGTTCACCGATGTCCCGATCTCCTGAGCGCCTCACGATCCTGGCACTCGGGCTCGCCCTGCTCGCGGGCCCCGCGACGGCCGCGTGGGCGGATCCGGGGGACGACGCCGTGGCCGGGGTGGAGGACGTCGTCGCCCCCGTCGAGGACGTCGTCGCCGAGGTGGAGTCGCTCGACGGCGCCGAGAGCGAGTCGCGGCAGGGCGAGCGGGTCACCGTGGCGCTCGCCGGCGACGTGCTGTTCGCGCTCGATACGGCCGTGCTGACGCCGCGGGCGCGGCAGCGGCTGGGACGGGTCGCCGCGAAGGTGCGGGCGGACTCCGCGGGCGGGACGGTGAGGATCGAGGGGCACACCGACGACCAGGGCGACGACGCCTACAACGCCGCGCTGTCGCTCAGGCGGGCGCAGGCCGTGCGCCGGTCCCTCCAGGGGACGTTGACGGGGGTGGCCTTCCAGGTGGCGGGCTTCGGCGAGAGGCGGCCCCGGGTGCCCAACGTCGTCCAGGGCCGGCCGCTGGAGGAGAACCGGGCGAGGAACCGCAGAGTGGAGATCGTCTTCACCGCCAAGGGATGACCCTCGCGGCCATGCCATGACTCACCGGTAGCCATGGTCACCACGCCCCGAGGTCTCGTCGAGTCCCGGTGCCTCACCACCCGCTGGTACTGAAGATGTTCTCGTCGCGGTCGCCGTCCGTCACCCACCACAGGGACAGCGCCGAGCCCCATTCCGGGAGGTGATTGACGGGGGACCAGGTCAGCAGCAGTTCGTCCCGGCCGTCGCCGTCGTAGTCGGCCGACGTTCGGGGAAACGCCGGGCGTTCGTCGGGGCGCAGCTTCTGGCCGGTCGGGTCCGTGGCCGGTCCGAGCCGGCGGATCGTCCTCCCGCCGCGTCGCAGCCCGCTTCCCCCGCCCTGGAGCAGTTCGACGCTGTCGGGGAGACGGGCGATCGCGAGGTCGTCGGTCCCGTCGCCGTCGTAATCTCCTGCCACCGTCGTCCGCGCGGCTTTGAAGTTCCTGAACACCTGTGGCACGCGCCGGGCCCCGCCGAAGTAGACGGTCATCACGCCGTCGACGTGGGGCGGCTCGGTCTCGTACCCCGGCTCGTTGTTGCGGCCGCCGCTGTCGGCGACCACGACGTCGCCTCTGCCGTCCCCGTCGAAGTCCCCCAACGCGACGGCGTTGCCCTCGTTCAGCCGCCGGCTCCGGTGGGGCAGCCCGCCGGGGCCGCCCCTGAGGAGCCACGACGCCGACTGCCCGCCGTCGTTCGACTCGCGCACGAGCAGGTCGGTGGCGCGCCTTCCGCCGATCCTGCCCGCGACCAGGCCGCCGGAGTCCAGGGTGACCTCCGAGGGATGGACGACGCGACGGTGGGGGACGCCCTCCCGGGTGAACGGCCCGTACAGCACGGCCAGGTTCTTCATCGTCAGCTCGTTCCCGCTCGCTCCCTGCGTCGCGGGCGTCCACAGCGCCAGATCGGCCGCGCCGTCGCCGTCGAAGTCGCCCGGCACCGTTTCCGCGCGGAAGTTGTCGGGGGGTACGGGGGTTCGGACGGCGGTCGGTGGCGCCTCCGGATCCACCCCCTCCGGGCCGCCCCACAGGATGTACGGGATGTCCGGGGGGCTGCCCGCCCTCGCCACGTGGCCGTGGACGAGGACGTCGGCGAAGCCGTCGCCGTCGAGGTCGGCCGTGCTCGTGGACCCGCCGAACTCAAGATGGATGCCGGGCACCACCGTTCTGGTCCGGGGGTTCAGGCCGCCCTTCGAGCCGTACACGATCACGAGGTCGGGTGACCAGGAGTCGTGAGACATGACGAGGGTCAGATCCGCGAAGCCGTCGCCGTTGACGTCGCCGGGATCGCGGCCGCCCTTTCCCTCGGGGGGCGGTGATGCCTGCGACCGTAGCGACGCGGGCCGGGGGGACGGCGACGGTGGGGGTGGCGGTGGTGGCGGTGGCGGTGGCGGCGGTTCGGGGAGCAGCGCCGACGGTGTCACGTACGGGGCCGGAGACGCGTCCCGTCCGTCTCCGAGGCTGCATCCGCCGAGCAGGAGGACGAGTGCCAGGGCCGTTCCGGTTCTGTTTTTTATCGCGTACTCCCGCATATGTGGGGATGTGTGGCGATATTAGGGCTTGGAGGATTCAGAAGACCCGGAAGTGGTGGAACATCTCGTAGGCGGCGTCCTGGGCGGCGAAGGACCTCGCCTCGGAGCGTTTGACGGCGAGGTAGGCGGAGGCGCGGAGGGGGCCGAGGGCGTCCATGAGGACGTCGTCGGCCTCCAGGGCGTCGAGGGCCTCGTCCAGGGAGGCCGGGAGGCGGCGGACGCGTCCGGCCGGGAGGGTCGCGGGGTCGACGTCGACGGGGTCGCCGGGGTCGAGGCCGCGGCGGAGGCCGTCCAGGCCCGCGTGGATGACGGCGCCCAGCGACAGGTAGGGGTTGGCCGAGGAGTCGGAGGGCTTGAGCTCCAGGTTGGCGGACGCCGCGGCGTCGCGGCCCGTGGGCGAGCAGATCCGCACCGCGGCCTCGCGGTTGTCCATGCCGTAGCAGGCGTACGCGCTCGACCACGACCTCGGTGTCAGGCGCCGGAAGCTGTTCACCGAGCCGCAGGTGAGCGCGGTGAGTGCCGGGAGGTGGGCGACCAGGCCGCCGATGAAGTGATAGGCCGTGGCCGACATGCCGTACCGGTCGGAGGGGTCGCCGAAGGCGTTGGCCCGGAGCCCGGGATCCCACAGGGAGAGGTGGAGGTGGGCCCCGTTGCCCGCCTGGTCGGCGAGGGGCTTGGGAGCGAGGGAGGCCCACATCGACATGCGGGCGGCGACGCCCCTGACCGTCTCGCGGTAGACCACGTGGTTGTCGGCGGCCCGGAGGGCGGGGGCGTGCCGGATCGACAGTTCGTGCTGGCCGTGGCCGAGTTCGGGGTGGTAGTGCTCGGGCCGCAGTCCCTGGCTCTCCAGGGCGCGGATCAGGGTCATCGTGTAGTCGTGCAGCTGGTTGAAACCGACGGAGGAGTAACACAGGCTGTCGTCGGCGGGGACCAGCCGGTCCAGGCCGCCCGCGGGGGCGGGCTCGCGGCGGCCCAGGGTGAACTCGGGTTCGTAGGCGGCGACGAGGGCGTGTCCCTCGGCGGCGAGGGCGGCGACGGCCTCGCGCAGGAAGGTGCGCGGGCAGACGGGCCAGGCAGAGCCGTCGACCTGGCGCAGGTCCGCCAGCATGGCCGCGGCGCCGGGAGCGTAGGGCAGGTGGACGAACGTCGCCGGATCGGGGACGAGACGGACCTCTCCCACCGGACCGAGGCTCTCGACGTCCTGGAGTTCGTCGAGCATGTTCATCGCCATCATCGCCACGGTGTGCCCGATGCCGGTGTGCAGCCGCTCGGCCAGCCGGGGGCGGGAGGTGGCCTTGCCCCTGATCACGCCGCCGTGGTCGGCGTACAGGAAGCGGACCAGCTCGACGCCCTCGGTGTCGGCGCGTTCGACGACGCGACGCGCCGCGGCGGTGTCGAGCGGGTGGGGGCCGGTCATGGCCTGCTGATCTCCCATGCCTCCTGCGTAACACGTCCTCGGGGGGAGGGGAAGCACCGGGAGCGGTCCGGGGGGCTCCGGGGTGGTCCCGGGCGATTCGGAGTGCTCCGGTGTGCTCCGGAGTGGTCCGGAGTGGCCGCGAGGTCGCGGTCCGCGGTCATTCGGTGACCACGTCACCGGCGGAGCAGGGCGCGCCGGTGAGGGAGGGGGACGGAGGGAGCGAGCGGGCGCACTCGCAGGTGATGGTGATCGTCACCGTGCCGGTGGCGCAGCCGCCGGAGGGAACGCACGCCTCCACCGGGACCGTCCAGGTTCCGGACACCCGGGAGGCGCCGCCGAGCAGGCCGTCGGCGTCGAGCGTGATCCCGGCGGGCAGGAGGGTGGGGTCGACCACCCTGAAGGCGAGCCTCCCGCCGGTCGGGTTGGCCAGCGTGATCCTTCCCCTCAGCGGACGGCCGACGGCGACGCCGAAGTGGCCGAGGGAGGGGTAGGCCGAGAGGGACGAGGAACCGCCCGCGACGGGGCCTCCCGAGGCATGGCTCTCTGCGACGGAGCTTCCCGCGACGGAGCTTCCTGCGGTTGGGTTTCCCGCGGCAGGTCGTCCGGACCCGCCGCCGGCCGATGTCTGGGCGGAGGACTGGACGGGACGCGGCGTCGGGCTCGGGGGCGGGGACGGCGGCGGGGTCGCGAAGGCGACTCCTGGAGTCGCCAGCACGCCGCACGCGACGGTCCCGGCGACGACGGCCCCGGTCCCGGGGAAACCTCGCTTGCCACGCATGAACGATCCCCCGTACGAGAAACGGACTTCCCCACAGGGTGCCGGAAAGATCATCAAGGGAGTGCCGTGATGTCTTCCGTGGTCATCCATGATCGGGTCAGGGCGTTCGCCGTACGGGTGGTCTTCGTGTCACGTCATATGAGTGTCGTCCGTACCGCCCTGATTCCGTACCACGCTGTACGGCGTTCCGTACCACTCTGTACGGCGGGGCCGCGCGACGTCGGGCGGCGGGGCGCGGGTGTGACCTCGTGGCTGGGCTCGCGGGGGCGGGGGTGCCGTGGCGGCTTCCGGTGATCGTGGTGGCATGGTTCCGGGATCAGCGGAGCCGGATGCGTTTCCGGGATCGGCGGGGCCGACGGCATGGCGTTCGGTGCGGGGTGCGCGCTCCCCTGTGGGTCAGCCGGGAACGCGGGTGGCGCGGTTCAGGGCGGGGGACCCCCGCCGGGCGGTTAGGTGAGCACTCGGGTGAAGAACAGAGCCAACTGGTCTGCTCCCCTTATGATCCCGTCGAAGACTCCGTTGACCGCGCTCGCCGCCTCGGCGGGCTTGGTGAACAGATAGAAGACCACGAAAGCTACCGCGAGGTAGGTGAGGATCTTCTTGACCTGCATGGGGGCCTCCTGGCAGTTCCAATCCCAGCCGTATATACCCGAATTTTATCGATCTTTGGCATCTGCGGCCCGGGTGGCTCCCGGATTTTGATGATCATACCCGTCACGCGGCGGCGAGCCGCGGTCTGGTCGCGAGTTTGGCATAGGTCACATCCGCCATCGTGCGGTCGCGAGACGCTCCTGTCCAATCTTCACTGCCAGGTATACCGGTAGGGCTAGCCCGGCGCCGCGCGTACGCCGATCACGGGGATTGTTTTTGCCGCCCACCACCGATCGGTGACCGCCCGGACGCGTCGTTCGCGGTCGGAAGTCCGGTATGACCGGCCGGTGTCGGCGAGTGCGGGGCCTTGCCCACCGGCGGCGGCCGGGAGCCCCCTTGTCCGATCCCCGGTGACGCCAGGAGACGCCCCGGCGGGCGAGGTGTCGGGCCCGCGGAAAAAACTAAGGGAACTTAGTAATTTGGGGCATCCGATCACCTGGCCGCTCCGAATGAAGGGTCGAACCGACCCGAGGGGCCCTGTATGACCCGATTTGCCGGTGCCGTTGTCGTCCTGCACGGCGGGCGTGCCCGTGGCCACGAGCCCACGACGCCGACCCAGCTCGCCGTCCTGCGGATGATTCCCTTCGAGCGGGCCGTGCGCCGTGCCGTGCGCGGGCGGGACGTCGTGGTCTCGCGGCCCAGGTTCCGGGTGCGCGGATGGAACGGCGCGGAGGCCTCGCCGGTCGCGGACCTGCACGAGCTCGTCGAGGGGCTCGGCGTGCCGGCCGTGCTCATCGGTCACTCGATGGGCGCGCGGGCCGCGCTGCGGATGGTGGGACATCCCCTGGTGGTCGCGGTCGCCGCGCTGGCGCCCTGGCTGCCCGCGGGCGAGCCGGCCGGACACCTCGGCGGCACGCGCGTGCTGCTCGCCCACGGCGACCGCGACACCGTCACCGATCCGCGCGCCACCTGGGCCTACGCCGAGCGGTTGCGGCGCGGCTCCGTGCGGGCGCACGGGAGCGGGACGTTTGGCGCGGGGGGATCCGCCTCGCGAGAACCGGGGCCCGGTGCCGGGACGCCCGCCTCGCGAGGGCTCGCCTCCGGCGCAGGGGCGCCCACCTCGGGAGGGCTCGTCCCCGGTGCGGGGGCGCCCGCCTCCCAGCGGGGGGCCGCGGGCGAGGTGGCCGCGATCGAGGTGGCGGGGGAGGGGCACGCGATGCTCCGCCGGGCCGCGCTCTGGCACCGGCTCGCGGCGGAGTTCACCCTCCTGTCGCTCGACGGGCCGACCGGGGCGGGACCGGTGACGGACGCCTTCCGCGGAGCCGCGGCGGGGCTGTCCCGGCAGACGGTCTGAGCGTCCCGGGACGCCGGTGTACGCGGTTCCGGCTCGGCCGGCCCAACGAGAGCTTCGACCGAACCCCCAGGTGAGAGGACATTGATGGAAAGACGCAGGATCGCCGTCGTCGGCAGCGGGGTGGCCGGGCTGACCGCGGCGTACGTGCTGCGGCGGAGCGGCGACGTCACCGTGTTCGAGGCCGACGACCGGATCGGCGGGCACGCCCACACCCACGACGTGCCGTCCGGCGACGGCCGCACGCTGGCGGTGGACAGCGGGTTCATCGTCCACAACGAGCGGACCTACCCCCACCTCGTCCGGCTCTTCGCGGAGCTGGGCGTGCGGACCCAGCCGTCCGAGATGAGCATGTCGGTCTCGTGCGGGGGCTGCGGGCTGGAGTACGCGGGCGGCAGGAAGGCGCCGGGACTGTTCGCGCGGCCCTCCAGCCTGGCCCGTCCCGCGTACCTGAGGATGCTCGCCGAGGTGCCGCGCTTCCACCGGCTGGCCCGCGAGGCGCTGGAGCGCGGTGACGACCGCACGCTGGGGGAGTTCGTCGCGGGCTTCTCCCCGTACTTCGTGGCCCACTTCGCGACACCGCTGGTGTCCGCGGTCTGGTCGTGCCCCCCGTCCGTCGCCGGGCGCTACCCGGCCCGCTACCTGTTCGCGTTCCTGGCCAACCACGGCATGCTCGGCGTCTCGGGCTCGCCGCGGTGGCGTACGGTCACCGGGGGCTCGCGCGAGTACGTCGAGAGGATCGCCAAGTCCCTCACCGCGGTGCGCACCTCCGCCCCGGTGCGTGCGCTGCGCCGCACCGGCGAGGGGGTGGAGTTCCACGCGGACGGGGCCGTCCACCGGTTCGACGCGGCGGTGGTCGCCACCCATCCCGACCAGGCGCTGCGCCTGCTCGCCGACCCCACCCCCGACGAGCGCGAGATCCTCGGCGCGTTCCGCTACTCCCGCAACCCGGCGACCCTGCACACCGACCCCTCGGTACTGCCCGGGGCGCGGCGGGCGCGGGCCTCGTGGAACTACCGGATGGAATCGTGCGGGGAGAGCGGGGAGAGCGGGGGGAGCGGGGGGAGCGGGCAGAGCGGAGAGGGCGCGGCGGGCGCGGGCGGGGTGCGGGTCACGTACGACATGAACCGGCTGCAGCGGCTCGACGCGCCGCGACCGCACCTGGTGACCCTCGGAGACGAGATCCCCGACGAGCACGTGATCGCCCGGATGGTCTACGAGCACCCGATCTACACCCCCGAGTCGGTCGCCGCCCAGGAGAGGCTTCCCGGCCTCAGCGGGAACGTGGTCGCCTACGCGGGGGCGTACCACGGCTGGGGCTTCCACGAGGACGGCTGCCGCTCGGGCGTGCGCGCGGCCGAGGCGCTCGGGGCGCGCTGGTGACCGCGCCGCGCGAGACGCCCGCGCCGCGCGAGACGCCCGCGCCGCGCGAGGCGCCCAAGGTCCCCGAGACGCACGCGATGCCGGAGGCTCCCGCGACGCCGGAGGTCCCCGCGACGCCGGAAGCGCTGGAGAGCGCGCCGTACGAGAGCGCGCTGTACGAGTGCGTGATCACTCATGTCCGGTCGGCGCCGGTGCGCAACGAGTTCGCCTACGGCTCCTACATGTGGCTGGTCGACCTGGACCGGATGCCGCGCGACCGGTGGCTGGCCGCGTTCCACGCGCGCGACCACGCGGGCGACCCCGCGCTGAGCATCAGGCAGAACGTCGACGCCTTCCTCGCCGGGCACGGGATCGCCGCGAGCCGCGTCAGGATGCTCACCCACGCCCGGGTGCTCGGCCACGTGTTCAACCCGCTGAGCGTCTACTGGTGCGACACCGCCGAAGGCACGGCCGTGGTCGCCGAGGTGCACAACACCTACGGCGGGCGCCACCGCTACCTGCTGCGCCCCGGCGAGCGCGAGGTGGCCAAGGAGTTCCGGGTCTCGCCGTTCAACGGCGTGGACGGCCGCTACCGGCTCAGTCTCCCCGAGCCCGGTGAGCGGCTCGCGCTCAGTGTCGTCCTGCACCGCGACGGGCTGCCGCCCTTCGTGGCCGGGGTGCGCGGGCGCCGCCGGCCGGCGACCGGGGCCTGGCTCCACCGGCTGGCCGCCCGGTACCCGATGGCCCCCCTGGCGGGCAGCGCCAGGATCCGCCGCCAGGGCGTCTCCCTGTACCTGCGCGGCCTGAAGATCATTCCCCCCGGAGGACCCAGATGACCACGACGACCGGACGCGCCCCCGCGCTCTGGCCCGACGTCTCCGCCGTTCCCGCCTCGCGCCTGCGTGGCGCCCTCGCCCGCCGGCTCTTCCTGCGCGCCGTACGGCGGCTGCCGCTCACGGTCGAACTGCCCGGCGGTGAGCGGCTCGGCACCGGCGGCCCGGTGATGCGGGTACGCCGCCCCGGCGACTTCCACCGCAGGCTCGGCGCCTCCGGGCTGATCGGCTTCGGCGAGGCGTACATGGCGGGCGACTGGGAGGCAGGCGACGCCGACGACGCCGACGACCTGGTCGCGGTGCTCACCGTGATGGCCGAGCGGCTGACCACGCTCGTCCCGCCCGCGCTGCAGCGGCTGCGGCGGCTGGCCGTGCGCAGGATGCCCGGAGACGAGCTGGGCGCCGAGGAGGACACCCGGCGCAACGTCCACCGCCACTACGACCTGTCCAACGAGCTGTTCGCGGAGTTCCTCGACGAGACCATGACGTACTCCGCGGCCCTGTTCGACGGGCCCGCCTCGTGGGCGACGCTCGCGGACGCCCAGCGGGCCAAGATCGACCGGCTGCTGGACCAGGCGCGGGTGGGGCCGGGCACCCGGCTGCTGGAGATCGGCACCGGCTGGGGCGAGCTCGCGCTGCGGGCGGCCTCGCGCGGCGCGGCCGTCACCACCGTCACGCTGTCGCAGGAGCAGTGGGCGCTGGCCACCGCGCGGGCCGCGGACGCGGGCCTGTCGGACCGGGTGGAGATCCTGCTGGCCGACTACCGCGAGGTGGGCGGCAGCTACGACGCGATCGTCAGCGTCGAGATGATCGAGGCGGTCGGCGCGCGCTACTGGCCCGTCTACTTCCGCGCCCTGGAGGAACTCCTCGCCCCCGGTGGCCGGATCGCGATCCAGGCGATCACCATGCCGCACGACCGGATGCTGGCCACCCTCGACACCCACACCTGGGTGCAGAAGTACATCTTCCCCGGCGGCATGCTGCCCTCGGTGCGGGCGGTGGAGGAGAACCTCGGGAACCTGCGCGTCGTGGACCGCCTCTCGCTGCGCGAGGACTACGCCGAGACGCTCCGGCTGTGGCGGGAACGCTACCTGGAGCGCGTCCACGCCATCGGCGCGCTCGGCTTCGACGAGGTCTTCCACCGGATGTGGACGCTCTACCTCGCCTACTCGGAGGCGGGTTTCCGCTCACGCTACCTGGACGTCTGGCAGTTCACCCTCGGGAGGGAAGCATGACCGTCACCGCATCCACCCCCGCATCCGCGGCCACCGGCGCCGCGGCCGTTCTCGCGCCGCTGCTGCGCGGCCTGTTCGGCGGGGAGCCGCCGCTGCGGCTGCGCACCTGGGACGGCGGCGCGTACGGGCCGCCGGACGCCCCCGCCGTCGTGCTGCGCTCGCCCCGCGCGCTGCGGCGCCTGCTGTGGAGCCCCGGGGAGCTCGGCCTGGCGAGGGCGTACGTGACCGGGGAACTGGACGTGGAGGGCGACCTGGCCGACGGGCTGCGCCGGGTTTGGGCCACGGCCCACAGGGCCCGCACGGCTCGTATGGCCCGCGCGGTCGCCCCGTTGCGCGCCGCGCGGGCGCTGGTGAGGGTGCGCGGTGCGCTCGGCCGCCCGCTGCCGCCGCCTGCCGCCGAGGCCAGGCTCGGCGGCAGGGCCCACAGCCGGAGCAGGGACCGGGCGGCGATCTCCCACCACTACGACCTGTCCAACGACTTCTACTCGCTGATCCTGGACGAGTCGATGGCCTACTCCTCGGCGTACTTCGAGCCGGGCGACACCCTCGCCGCCGCCCAGCGCCGCAAGCTCGACATGGTCTGCCGCAAGCTGCGCCTGCGGCCCGGCATGCGCCTGCTCGACGTGGGCTGCGGGTGGGGCTCGCTGATCCTGCACGCCGCCCGCGAGTACGGGGTGTCGGCCACCGGGGTGACGCTGTCGAGGGAGCAGAAGGCGTTCGTCGAGTCGCGCTCGGAGGGGCTGGACGTGACCGTGCGGCTGCGGGACTACCGCGACGTCGACAGTACTCCCGGCGCTCCCGGCGCTCCCGGCGGTCCCTACGATGCGATCGCCTCGATCGAGATGGGCGAGCACGTCGGCCAGGACAACTACCCGGTCTACGCCGCCGCCCTGCACCGGCTGGTACGGCCCGGTGGGCGGGTGCTGGTCCAGCAGATGTCGCGCGGCGCGGGCCACCCGGGCGGCGGCCCGTTCATCGAGACGTACATCGCCCCCGACATGCACATGCGCCCGGTCGGGGCGACGATCGGGCTGCTGGAGGCGTCGGGACTGGTGTTCGAGCACGCCGAGGCGATGGGCGGGCACTACGTCACGACCGTGAACGAGTGGTACCGGACCTTCGAGTCCCGTCACGCCGAGGCCGTCGCGATGGTCGGCGAGGAGATGACCCGCGTGTGGCGGCTCTATCTGGTCGGCGGCGCCCTCGCCTTCGAGCAGGGCAGGATGGACGTCCACCAGATCCTGCTGAGACGGCCCACCGGGCCAGGCGCGCCGCCCGGCTCCGCGCCCCCCGCCGTTTCTCCCATCGCGTCGTCTCCTGCCGGGTCTCTTGACGGGTCTTCGGCCGGGTCCGGAGCGCCGCCCGGCTCCGCGTTCTCCGCCGTTCCTCCTGCGGCGTCACCCGCCAGGCCTTCCACGGGGTCCGATCCGGCGACCGGCTCCGCGTCGCCCACCGTGCCCGGTTCGTCCGGGCGATCGGAGGTACGAGATGTTTGACCTGTCGGCCCTCGGCTGGTCCCTGCTCGGTTCGGCCGCCGCCGTCGCCGTGCTGCTGGCGCTCACCCTGGCCGCGGCGCTGCGGGTGGGGCGCCACTCGGTGATCGACGTGGCCTGGGGGCTCGGGTTCGCGCTCGTCGCCATGGTGTCCTACGCGCTGTCCGACGGGGATCCCGCCCGGCGGCTGCTCGCGCTGGCGCTCACCGTGGTCTGGGGGGTCCGGCTGGCCCTGCACATCGGGCGGCGCAACGTCGGGGAGGGCGAGGACCCCCGCTACGAGCGGATGCTCGGCCGTGCCACCGGCAACCGGACCCTGTACGCCGTCCGCGTCGTCTACCTCACCCAGGGTGTCATCCTGCTGTTCGTCTCGCTCCCCGTCCAGGTGGCCATGCTCGGCACGGAGCCGCCGGGCTGGATCGCCTGGGCCGGGGCCGTCCTCTGGCTGGTGGGGTTCCTGTTCGAGGCGGTCGGGGATCAGCAGCTCGCCCGGTTCAGGGCCGACCCGGGAAACCGGGGGAAGGTGCTGGACACGGGGCTGTGGCGCTACACCCGCCACCCCAACTACTTCGGTGACGCCTGCGTGTGGTGGGGCCTGTTCCTCGTCGCCGCCGACCAGTGGCCGGGAGTGCTCACCGTGCTGTCGCCGGTGCTCATGACGTACTTCCTGGCGGGCAAGACGGGCAAGCCGCTGCTGGAGAGCCAGCTGTCGCGATCCCGTCCCGGCTACGCCGACTACGTCCGCCGCACCAGCGGGTTCTTCCCGCTCCCGCCCAGGTCACCGCGCGGGACGGGCGGCGCCTAGGCGGCTGGTGCGGCGTTTGTCGTTACAAAAAGAGGGGAATTGGTCGATGTATCGTAACTATAGGTAATTATTCAGAAGCGAGGAGTGAGGACGATGACATCGCCCGTCGGATCAGGCCAGCCAGGTGATCGGCCGCGGAACGTCGGCTCTCGCGGGTTGGGCACGGAAACAAAACCAGCGTTCCAGACAACCGAGTTCATCGCCTACATCGTCATCCTGATCGCGATCGTGATCACGGCTTTCGCGGTCGGCGGCGACGCGCGCGGTTACGGCGACCCCTTCGGGGCGGAGCACGCCATCAGGTACATCACCATCCTCACGGTCGGCTACATGATCGCTCGAGGTCTGGCGAAGGCCGGGAGCTGGGACCGGGGCGACAGCATCCGCTAGCTTTCCGGCTTTCCGGCTTTCCGGCTCTCGGGCCGACCAACCGACCGGCCGACCAACCGACCAACCGGCCGACTGACCAACTGACCGGCCGACTGCCTGACCGGCCGGTCGGCCGTCGGCTGATCGACGGCCGTTCGGCGCCGGGCCGCCGGACGGTGGTCGCCCGGCGGCCGGGCCGGTGCGGCGGCGTGCCGCCGCCCGGACCGCGGGGTCCGGGCCGCCGCCTGCGATCTTCTCCCCACCTCCGGGGAGCGGTCCCGTTCGGGCGCGCTCAGGCCCCGGCTCAGATCCCGGCTCAGGCCCAGCTCGGGCCCCGGCTCGGATCCCCGGCCAGACGACGTCCGGGGAGGATCCCCGGCTCAGACACCCAGGGAGGCGTCCATCAGCTTGGCCACGGCCTCCTCGTCGCCGCTCACGTCGACCTTGGCGTGCGACTGGCGGCCGAAGCAGAACAGCAGCAGCTCCCCGGCCGTGCCCGTCACCTCGACCTGCGGCCCGTCCTTGGGGCCGCCGATCGCGACACCCCCGCCGATCCGGTGCAGGACCACCCGGACGGGAGAGCGGCGCAGGAACAGCCGGGCGCCGCCGTGGATCTGCTTCCAGAACCTCTCCTCCAGCTCGGCGGGCAGTTCCCGGGGCTCCCAGACCCGCTGCGCCCGCCGCACGTCCTCGTGGTGGATGAAGAGCTCCGTCGTGTTGACCGCCTTGTCCAGGCCGGGCAGACGGTAGGGCCCCAGGGGCCCGGAACGCACGAGCTCGACGAGGCCCGCGTACCCCTTCCTGGTCTTCACGGACTCCTGCACCCTGGCGGTGTACCCGGCGAGCTGCTTGAGGAGGATGCCTCCGGCGGCGTCGGGGCGGCTCTCGCGGACCACGAGGTGGGCGGCGAGGTCGAAGGTGGTCCAGCCCTCGCAGAGCGTGGGCGCGTCCGGGCCGAGCTGGGCGAACAGGTCGCTGAGCGCGGATCGTTCGGCGCGGGCGTAGTTCATTTCAGATCCTAACGAGCCGTTGTGCGAGCAACCGGAGGTGTGAACGTGACACTAACCGAAGGTGGTTCGGGAATAACCGGATGATCCAGAGTGATAGGGACTTAGGTAGAAACGTTCCCCGTCGAAAGGACACCCCCCGCGTGGCGAGCAAGATGACCACCGCAGTCATGCGCAGGGGACTCGGGGTCCTCGGGGTCGCCATCCGGGCGGAGAAGTCGATCTTCTCCGCCGCGGTGCTGTCCAGCGCCCTGTACGGCGTGATGACCGTCGCCGCGGCGTGGGCGCTGGGCTGGGCCACCGACCACGTCGTGCTCCCGGCCTTCAGGGACGGGCGGATCACGACGGGCACGCTCACCCTCGGCGCGCTCCTCATCCTCGGGGTCTCCCTGCTCAAGGCGCTGGGCGTGGCCGGACGCCGGTATTTCGCCGGGGTCATGCAGTATCGGATGCAGGCCCGCTCCCGCCGAGACGTCACCCGCCAGTATCTGAGGCTCCCCCTCGCCTGGCACCACAGGCATCCGACCGGGCAGCTGCTGTCGAACGCCGGGTCCGACGTGGAGGCCGCCTGGGCGCCGCTCGCCCCGCTGCCGATGGCGGTCGGCGTGGTCGTGATGCTGGTGACCGCCGCCGTCGCGATGGTGATCACCGATCCGATCCTCGCTCTCGTCGGGTTCCTCGTCTTTCCCGCGATCGCCGTGCTCAACCTGGTCTACCAGCGCAAACTCAATCCGCTGGCCACCCGTGCCCAGCAGTTGCGGGCCGAGGTCAGCGAGATCGCCCACGAGAGCTTCGACGGCGCCCTGGTCGTCAAGACCCTCGGCCGCGAGGACGAGGAGACCGCCAGGTTCCAGGCCAAGGCAGGCGAGTTGCGCGACGCCAACATCGCCGTGGGCCGGGTCCGCGGCCTGTTCGACCCGATGCTGGAGGCGCTGCCCACCCTGGGCGTGCTCGCGGTGCTGCTGATCGGCGCGATGCGGCTGGAGAGCGGCGCGATCGGCTCCGGGGTGCTCGTCCAGGTCGCCTACCTGTTCACCCTGCTCGCCTTCCCGATCCGCGCGCTGGGCTGGGTGCTCGCCGAGCTGCCCCGGGCCGTCGTCGGCTACGAGCGGATCCAGGCCGTGCTCGACGCCACCGGCTCCATGGAGCACGGCGCCGTCGAGCTGCCCGGCACCGAACCGGCCAGGCTGGAGGTCCGCGACCTCGGCTACGCGTACGGCGACGGCGAGTTCCCCGTCCTGCGCGAGGTGAGCCTGGAGGTCGGGCCCGGCCGTACCGTCGCCCTGGTCGGCCCCACCGGCTCGGGCAAGTCGACGCTCGCCCAGGCCCTCGTCCGCCTGGTCGACCCGGCGGAGGGCGCCGTGCTGGTGGACGGCACGGACCTGCGCGAGGTCGCCAGGAACGGGGTGAGCGACGCGGTGGCGCTGGTGCCGCAGCAGACGTTCCTGTTCGACGACACCGTACGCGGCAACGTCACCCTCGGCCGGCCGATCGGGGACGAGGACGTCTGGGCGGCGCTGCGCCTGGCCCAGGCCGAGGGGTTCGTCAGCGCCCTGCCCTCGGGGCTGGACACCCGGGTCGGCGAGCGTGGCACCACCCTGTCGGGCGGCCAGCGCCAGCGGATCGCCCTGGCCCGCGCGCTGGTGCGCCGCCCGCGGCTGCTCGTCCTGGACGACGCCACCTCCAGCGTCGACCCGCAGGTCGAGGCGAGGATCCTGTACGGGCTGCGGGACGCGGCCCAGGTCTCAACCGTGGTCGTCATCGCCTACCGGATGGCCACCATCGCCCTGGCCGACGAGGTCGTCTACCTCGACCACGGCCGGGTCGTCGACCGGGGCGGTCACGCGGAGCTGCTCGCCCGCTGCGAGGGCTACCGCAACCTGGTCACCGCCTACGAACGCCAGGGCGCCGAGCGCGAGGCGCTCGACGCCGAGCAAGCCGAGCAAGAGGAAGAGGTCAGCGCGTGAGGAAGCACTACCGGCCGGGGGAGCGCCCCGCCGGGCCGACGCGGGGCCGCGGTCCGCTGGAGCTGGATCTGAACCTGGAACCGGGGCTGGGGGGACGGTGCCGGTGAGCTCGTTCCAGGGGGTCGAGCGATCGGGGCTGGCCACCGTCAGGCACGGCCTGTCGCTCACGCCGGAGTTCCGCAAGGGGCTGGCCGGCACGCTCGCGCTCGCCGTGGTGGCCACGGTCGGCAAGATCATTGTGCCGATCGCGGTCCAGCAGACCATCGACACGGGGCTCGCGGAGGGCGCCCCGGACGTGGCCTACGTCCGCACCGCCGTGCTGCTGTGCGCCGCCGCCGTGGTGTTCACCGCGCTGTGCGCGTACCTGATGAACGTCCGCCTCTACCGGGCCACCGAGTCCTCGCTCGCCACGCTCAGGGTGCGCGGCTTCCGGCACGTGCACGACCTGTCGGTGCTCACCCAGAACTCCGAGCGGCGCGGCGCCCTCGTCTCCCGGGTCACCGGTGACGTCGACCAGATCAGCGTGTTCATGCAGTGGGGCGGGCTGATGATCATCATCGCCCTGGGCCAGCTCCTGGTCGCCACCGGGCTGATGTTCGTCTACTCCTGGCAGCTCGCCCTGCTGGTGTGGCTGTGCTTCCTGCCGCTCATGGTCGTCCTGCCGCGCTTCCAGCGGTGGCTCTCCGGTGCCTACACGCGGGTCCGCGAGCGCACCGGCGACATGCTCTCGGCCGTCAGCGAGTCGGTCGTGGGCGCGGCCGTGATCAGGGCCCACGGCTCCGAGGCCCGTACGGCCGAGCGGCTCGACGTCGCGATCGACGCCAACATGGCGGCGCAGGCCCGCACCCAGCGGATCGTCGCGACCGTGTTCCCGCTGACCGAGATCGTCGCCGCCGTCACCCTGGCGGCCGTGGTGCTGGTCGGGGTACGGCTCGGGCTGGCCGAGGACATCACCGAGGGGCGCCTGGTCGCCTTCCTCTTCCTCATCACGCTGTTCGTCTCGCCGATGCAGATCGCCACCGAGGTGCTCAACGAGGCGCAGAACGCCGTCGCCGGGTGGCGGCGCATCCTCGGCGTGCTCGACACCCCCGCCGACGTCGCCGACCCGGGCCCGGAGGGGGTGGAGCTGCCGCGCGGTCCCATCTCGGTCTCCTTCGAGGACGTGGGGTTCTCCTATCCCGGAGGGGTCCCGGTGCTGCACGGGGTCTCGGCGGACATCCCGCCGCGCTCGCGGATCGCGGTGGTGGGGGAGACCGGTTCCGGCAAGACGACCTTCGCCAAGCTGCTCACCCGCCTGATGGACCCGGTCTCGGGGCGGATCACGGTCGACGGTCACGACCTGCGGACCGTCCGGTTCTCCTCGCTGCGCAGCCGCA
Organism: Streptosporangium vulgare; assembly: GCF_042428775.1. Lineage (NCBI taxonomy): Bacteria > Bacillati > Actinomycetota > Actinomycetes > Streptosporangiales > Streptosporangiaceae > Streptosporangium > Streptosporangium vulgare. The sequence goes on from NZ_JBHMBS010000001.1 coordinate 617,769, forward strand.
TCGTCATGGTGCCGCAGGACGGCTTCCTGTTCGACGGCACCCTCGCGGAGAACATCGCCTTCGGCCGCCCCTCGGCGACCGAGGCGGAGATCCGGCTCGCCATGACCGAGCTGGGGCTCACCGACTGGCTGGAGGGGCTGCCCGCCGACCTGTCGACCAGGGTCGGCCAGCGCGGCGAGTCGCTGTCGGCGGGCGAGCGCCAGCTCGTCGCGCTCGCCCGCGCCTACCTGGCCGACCCCGACCTGCTGCTGCTGGACGAGGCCACCTCCGCGGTGGACCCGGCGACCGAGGTGCGGCTGGCCCGCGCCCTGGAGGGCGCGACCCGGGGCCGCACCGCCGTCTCCATCGCCCACCGGCTCTCCACCGCCGAGGCGGCGGACGAGGTGTTCGTCTTCGACAAGGGCCGGATCGTGCAGCGCGGCCCGCACGCCGAGCTGGTACGCCGGCCCGGCGTCTACGCGGACCTGCACGCCTCCTGGGTCTCGGCCGCCCGCTCCTAGCGGTTCACGCCGACCCACGGATGATCTTCTCGAAGGGGTGGGGGCCGACCTTCTCGGGGTCGGCCCCCAGGTCGTAGAGCGGGGTGTATCCGGTCGCGAGGTACAGCCCGGCCGCCTCGGGCTGCCGGGGGCCCGTGGTCAGGTAGATCCTGCGGTAGCCCTGCCGCGCGGCCTCCCGCTCCAGCTCCCGTACGACGGCGACGCCCAGGCCGCGCCTGCGGTGGTCCGGATGGGCCCAGATCCGCTTGAGCTCGGCGGTCTCCTCGTCGTGACGGAAGAACGCGCCACCGGCGACGGTCCGCCCGTGCTCGACGAGGACGAGGAACGCGCCCCCGTGCTCGGGGGTGAACCGCTCGTCGGGGTAGCGGCTCATCTCCTCGTTGGGCCCGTACCGGCTGGCGTACTCGTGGTGCAGGTCCTCCAGGAGCGGTCTGACCTCGGGGTCGCGGACGGCCACGTACCGCACCTGGAGGGAGGCTTCCGGGGCCGGGGGACGGGGACGTTCGGTGCCCGGGGCGGCGGGCCTCGCGGAGTCGATCGTCACTTCGGCTGCCTCGGCAGGCCGGGCGGGTTGATCTTCGAGGTGGGCAGAGCCTCGTTGTCCAGGCCCCAGCGCTTGAGCACCTCGGCGTACTTGCCGTTCTCGATGAGCGTGTTGATCGCCTCGTTGACCGGCTGGACCAGGCCGTTGCCCTTCAGGGTCATCACCGCGATCAGGCCGTCGACCGACCCGCCGCCCGAGAGCGTGCCGACGATCCTGCTGTCGCCGCCCACCGCGACCTGGTAGGCGATGGTGGGGTTCGGGCCCAGGTAGGCCTGGACGCGGCCGGACTTCAGCGCGAGCAGGACGTCGCCGTACTTCTGGTAGTACTGGATGTTCGCGGCCTTGAGCCCGGCCTTCTGGTTCTGCGCGTCCCACTCGAGCAGGATCTTCTCCTGGTTGGTGCCGGAGCCGACGGAGACGTTCAGCCCGGCGATGTCGGCGGCCTTCTCGATCTTGGTGATCGGGCTGTCCTTGCCGACCTGCCAGGCTAGCTGGTCCACCCGGTAGGTGGCGAAGTCGTAGATGTCCTTGCGCTCCTCCGTCACCGTGACGTTGTTGAGCACCAGGTCGTACTTGCCGGACTTGACCGCGAGGAACAGGTTCTCCCAGGAGGTGTTCTCCTCCTTCAGGGGCAGGCCCAGCACGTCGGCGATCAGGTGGGCGAGGTCGGTCTCCACGCCGATCAGGGTGGTGTCGTCGTCGGCGAGGGACACCAGGGGCGGCGCGCCCTCGCCGTTGAATCCGGCGGTGAGCGCGCCCTTGGACCGGATCGCCTCGGGGACCTTGGCGGCGATCGCCTCCACCTTCTCGGCGCGGACGCGGTTCTGCTCGGGAGATATGTTGATCTTCACCCCGCCGGTTCCCGACGGGGCCGCGGCCGGGGCGGCCTCCGCCCTGTCCGTCGTACCGGCTGAGGTTCCGGCACCGCCGCAGGCGGCGGCGAGGAGGAGTGGCAGGGCGGCGATGGCGGGGGCGAGCCTCGATATGAACGACATGTCGGTCCTTGCTCGGGTGGTGGGTGCGGGGGTGACGGGTGAGCGGTGGGTGGTGGGTGGTGCGGGAGGTTGTTCGTGAGGGGACTTTGAGGGTTTTCGCGAAGGGGCCTCAGGGAGGAGCTTTGTGAGGGGTCTTCGTGAGAGGGGCTTCGCGAGAGGGGCTTCGCGAGAGGGGCTTCGCGAGGGGTCAGAGGACCTTGCTGAGGAAGAGACGGGTGCGCTCGTGCCGGGGGGCGTCCAGCACCTCGGCCGGAGTGCCCCGCTCGACGATCCGGCCCTCGTCCATGAAGACCACGGTGTCGGCGACCTCGCGGGCGAAACCGACCTCGTGGGTGACGACGATCATGGTGGTCCCGCTCCCGGCGAGGCCCTTGACCACGTCGAGCACCTCGCCGACGAGCTCCGGGTCCAGCGCGGACGTCGGCTCGTCGAAGAGGATGACCTTGGGCTCCAGGGCCAGGGCGCGGGCGATGGCCACCCGCTGCTGCTGCCCGCCGGAGAGCTTGCGGGGGTAGGAGTGCGCCTTGTCGGAGAGCCCGACCCGCTCCAGCAGCCGGGTCGCCAGCGCGTCCACCTCCGTCTTCGGCCTGCGCTGGGCCGACCGGGGCGCCTCGGTGACGTTCTGGCGCACGGTCAGGTGCGGGAAGAGGTTGAAGTTCTGGAAGACGAAGCCGATCTTGGTCCGCTGCCGGAGGATCTCGCGTTCGGGCAGCTCGTACAGCTTGTCGCCGGACCTGCGGTAGCCGACCAGCTCGCCGTCGACGCTCACCGAGCCGCTGTCCACCTTCTCCAGGTGGTTGACGGTACGGAGAAGCGTGGACTTTCCCGATCCCGACGGGCCCAGGATCACCGTGACCTCGCCCGCGGCGACCCGCAGGTCCACTCCGCGCAGCACCTCCAGCGACCCGAAGCTCTTGTGCACGCTCCGCAGCTCGACCATCGCGGCGCTCATGCCCGGCCCTTCCCGTAGTGCCGCTCGACGTAGTGCTGCGCGACGGACATCACGGAGGTCATGACGAGATACCAGATGGTCGCCACCAGCAGCAGGGCGATGACCCTGCCGTTGCGGTTGAAGATCACCTGGACCTGGTAGAAGAGCTCGGGCAGGGCCATGATGTAGACGACCGAGGTGCCCTTGACCAGGCCGATGATCTCGTTGCCCGCGGTCGGCACGATCGACCGCATGGCCTGCGGCAGGACGATCCGGAACAGCTGCCTGGTCCTGGGGATGCCCAGCGCCGCGGCCGCCTCCCGCTGGCCGTGGTCCACCGAGAGCAGCCCGGCCCGGACGATCTCCGCGGCGTAGGCGGCCTGGTGCAGTGCGAGGCCCAGCGCTGCGGCGGTGACCGGGCCGATCAGGTCCATCGTCCCGATGTCGAAGAACGCCGGGCCGAACGGCACGCCGAAGGAGATCCTCGGGTACAGCAACGCCAGGTTGTACCAGAACAGCAGCTGCAGGATCAGCGGCACCGATCGGAACAGGGCGATGTAGCCCCAGGCGACCGAGTTGAGCAGCGGATTCCCCGACAGCCGCATGAGCGCCAGGACCGTGCCGAGCAGGAAGCCGAAGACGATTCCCAGCGCGGTCAGCTCCAGGGTGAACACGACCGACCGCAGCACGGAGGGCGCGAACAGATACTCCCCGACCACCTCCCACTCCCAGGCCGGGTTGGTGACCAGCGCGCTGACCGCCATGGACAGCAGCACGGCGACGCCCAGGGCGGCCACCCATCGCCCGGGGTGACGGGTGGTGACCACCTTCAGCGGGCGCTCGTCGGCCGCCGCGTCTCCCGGGTCGCCGGGGGGCCCGCCCGCGGGGGGAGTGGCGGCCAGGATCACGCGGGGTCCGGCAGTGGTTCCGGCGCCCCCGGCGGACCCGCCGGGGGCGGACGCGGGGACGAGGCGGGCCCTGCTCCACGCGTACCCGCGGGGCCCGCTTTCCCGGCGGCCCGTCATCGAGGACGGCGCCGCCGGGGAGGTCACGGAGGTCACGGCGTTCGCGGGGATCGCGAGGGCTGAGTGGGTCGCGGGGGCCGCGGGGGCCGCGGGGGCCGCGGGGGGATCGTGCGTGTCACCGCCGTCGGCGCCTGAGAATTCGACGGGCATGGCTGAGGCCTTTCTGGCTGGTCGTACCGGGCGTGGGGGCGTGGGGGTGGTGCGCAGCGCCGGAAGACCGGAGGGGCGCCGGAAGATCGGGAGGGCGGTGGCGACGCGGATCGGCGACGACAGGGGAGGACGCGGGTCAGCGACGACAGGGGAGAGGGCGGGCGCGGCGGGGGGCGAGGTGCTCGCCCGCCACCGGCGGGAACTCTGGGCGCACGGCATCACTTCAACACACGTTCACAATCCCGTCAAGACCTACTTGTTTAGTAGGTTTTTAATCGGGGCGGATCGACCGGCAAAGAACGGGACGGATCACCCGCGAAGAAAGGGGCGCTCAGGAAGGATTAGCCTGCTCAGGGCGAGGTAGAGGCAGGGCAGAGGCGGGCCCCACGCCCGCCCGAGGGAAGGGACCGATGGCAGAGTTGGTTGGCGGGGAAACGTCGGACGGCCAGTTCCCCGTGGTGGACGTCCACGCGGCGATAGACCGCAGCGACCTGCTCGACGAGCTGACCGATCTGCGGGTCAACGACGATGACGACGACGATCCCGTGCTGGTCCGCAAGGACGGCAGCCCGGTCGACACCTGGCGGGAGAAGTATCCCTACGGGGAGCGGATGGACCGGGCGGAGTACGACCGGCTCAAGCGGCTCCTCCAGATCGAGCTCCTCAAGCTCCAGTACTGGATCAAGGACACCGGGGGGCGCATGGTCGTCCTCTTCGAGGGACGCGACGCCGCGGGCAAGGGCGGCACGATCAAGCGCTTCATGGAGCACCTCAACCCCCGGGGCGCGAACGTGGTGGCGCTGGAGAAGCCGAGCGAGCGCGAGAGCACCCAGTGGTACTTCCAGCGCTACATCTCCCACCTGCCCGCCGCCGGTGAGATGGTCTTCTTCGACCGCTCCTGGTACAACCGCGCCGGGGTCGAGCGGGTGATGGGCTTCTGCACCCCCGAGGAATACCTGGAGTTCCTGGAGCAGGCCCCCGAGTTCGAGCGGATGCTCGTCCGCGACGGCATCCACCTGGTGAAGTTCTGGTTCTCGGTCTCGCGGAGCGAGCAGCGCACCCGGTTCGTGATCCGCCAGGTCGACCCGGTGCGGCAGTGGAAGCTCTCGCCGATGGACCTGGAGTCGCTCGACAAGTGGGAGGACTACACCGCCGCCAAGGAGGACATGTTCATCCACACCGACACGGAGGAGGCCCCGTGGACGGTGATCAAGAGCAATGACAAGAAGCGGGCCAGGATCGAGGCGATGCGCCACGTCCTGAGCCTGTTCGAGTACGACAACAAGGACCACGAGATCGTCGGCACCCCCGACCCCAGGATCGTCGTCCACGCCGCCGACGTGCTCGACGACGACCGCAGCCACTGAGCCGGCTCCCACGCCGCCCCTGGGCCGCCCCTGTGCCCCCTCCGTGTTTCCGTCCCCGCTCCTTTCCCGGTTCCGGCCCTCCGGCCGCCGCGCCCGGCCTGACCGGTTACGGCGGAGCCGGGCACGACCCCTCTCCCCGGTTGCGGCACAATTGCCGCATGTCCCTTGACCTCGCCATCGCGGCCCGGCTGAAGCGAACCGCCGACGGGCTGGTGCCCGCCGTCGTCCAGCAGTACGACACCGGCGAGGTGCTCATGCTCGCCTGGATGGACGACGAGGCGCTGCACCGCACGCTCACCACCGGGAGGGCCACCTACTGGTCGCGCAGCCGCGGAGCCTACTGGGTGAAGGGTGACACCTCCGGCCACGTCCAGCACGTCAAGTCCGCCGCGCTCGACTGCGACGGCGACACCATCCTGCTCAAGGTCGACCAGGTGGGCGCCGCCTGCCACACCGGCGACCGGACCTGCTTCGACGCCGACGAGCTGACGGTGACCCGGGCGTGACGGCCAGGCGGGAGCTGTGGACCTGGCTCGCGGTGTGCGTGGCGGGCGCCGCCCTCGTGCTCCTCGCCGCCGGGCGCGACTGGTTCACCGTGACGTACGACACCCGCGAGGTGGCGGTCTCCGCGGCCGAACTGGTCCCCGCGCTCGGCCCCGCCGCCTGGGCCGCGCTCGCCGCGGTGGTCGCCGTCCTCGCCACGGGAGGCGTGTGGCGCGGGCTCGTCGGAGCGGTGATGGCGCTCGGCGGGGCCGGGATGATCGCCGGTTCCTGGTGGGGGAGCGGCGCGGGCGCCGCGCTGCGGATCGCCGCCGAGCGGGCGCCGATGTCCGCCGGCACCGCCCCGCAGGTCGCGTCGGCCGTCGTCTGGCCGATCCTCGCCTCCGCCGGGGGGCTCCTGCTGCTCGCCGGAGGCGTGGCGGCGATCCTGCGCGGCGGGCGCTGGCCGGGCATGTCCGGCCGGTACGACCGGCAGGGGCCCGGTCCCGCCGGCACCGCGAACCGTCCCGCCCCCACCGAGAGCGCTCCCAGCGAGCGGGCACTGTGGGACGCCATCGACGAGGGCACCGACCCGACGGCCGACCCGGACCCCCGCGAACGCTGACCCCCGGTGAGCGCCGGCCTCCGGCGAGGCCGATCTCCGCGAGCGCCGGTCCTGGTGGGCTCCGATTTCCGCGGACGCCGACCTCCGGTGGAACGCCGGGCCGCCGGAAACGTCAAGTGCCTCAAGTGTGTCGAGGATGAGCGCTTTCGGCTACGACTTGCTCACAACGCGCTTACAACCGTGAACGGATCCTCTCCTTCCTGGAGCATTTTCGCTAGGATTTCGCCCGCAACTCGGATAATTGGGGGTCATTCATGAGCTATGGCAATCACTCGGATGGCTATGGCCAGCCCCCAGGAGGTGGCGGCTACGGTTCCTCGGGTGGCTACGACCCATCCGGCGGTTACGGCTCCCCCGGCGGTTACGGCGCCAAGGGGTACGGAGGGTACGGCCCGCCCGACGGCGGCTACGACCCCTACGGCGGCTACGGCGCGCCGCCGCCCCACAGGGGCAACAACGGCATGGCCGTCGCCGCGCTGATCATGGGCATCGCGGGGCTGTTCATCTGCGGCCTCACCTCGATCGTGGGTGTGGTGCTCGGACACATCTCGCTGGGACAGATCAAGCGGACGGGCGAGGAGGGCCGGGGCATGGCCATCGCGGGCCTGGTCCTGTCCTACTTCGGCGTCCTGTGCTGGGTGGGGTTGGCGCTGCTGGTCTGGCTGATCGGCTTCGGCGCCCTGGCCGGCAGCGGCCTGAACTACTGACGCGGGGCCGGGCGTCCGGTGCCGGTTTCACGCGGGGCTCGCGTCCGGAGCCCCGGAGTCCCGGGGGCGGGGCGAGGCCGTGAGTAGGGTGGCCGGTGAGAGGTGCTGACGGGCCACGGAGACGGCACGGAGACGGCACGGGAATGGCACGGTGACCGTGTGGGGACGGCATGGTGACGGCGTGGTGACGGCGTGGTGACAGGGAAGACCGGGGTTTCGCGCGGGTCGCGTGCGGTGGCCGTGCTGGCGCCGCTCGGCACCGCGCTGGCGGCGGGCGCGGCGGTGGCGTTCGTGGGGGCGGTGGACCCCAACGAGCCCGGCCACTACCCGACCTGCCCGTTCCTCATGCTCACCGGCCTCTACTGTCCCGGCTGCGGCGGCCTGCGAACGGTGTACGCGCTCGTCCACGGCGATCCCGTGACGGCCCTGGGACTCAACCCGTTCGTCGTGCTCGTGATCCCGGTGCTGGTCGCGCTCTGGGGCCGGTGGACGCTGCGTGCCTGGTCGGGCGGCGAGTCCGGTGGCGTGCCCGCGGGGAAATCCATGCGCCCGGCGTACGTGTGGTTATTGCTCGCTTTGATGGTCGTGTTTTGGATAGCGCGAAATCTTCCTTTTGGGGAATTCCTGGCCCCATAGTCACCGATAGGTCTCACCCCGTGGCGGAGCGACCCCGGCAGGGCCGATAGCATCGGCGGAACAAGGGCAGTCGATTCGGGAGGGGCCTAACTCGTGAGCGAGCGGAGCGAGCGAACCACGGACACGGCAACGTTCGCGAACCTGGCCCCGGAGCTTCGCGAGGAGGGCAAGTGAGCGTGCTCGAGGAGATCCTCGAAGGAGTCCGCGCCGATCTGGCCGAGCGGCAGGAGAGGGTGACGCTGGCCGAGCTCAAGGAGCGGGCCGGGCGGGCGCCCGCCCCCCGCGACGCGTACGCGGCGCTGGGCGGCGACCAGGTGGCGGTCATCGCCGAGGTCAAGCGCTCCAGCCCGTCGAAGGGGGCTCTGGCCGCGATCGCCGACCCCGCCGCGCTGGCGGGTGACTACGAGTCGGGCGGCGCCCACGTCATCAGCGTGCTCACCGAGCGGCGGCGCTTCGGCGGCAGCCTCGACGACCTGGCCGCCGTGCGCGCCGTCGTCGACATCCCGGTGCTGCGCAAGGACTTCATCGTCACCTCGTACCAGCTGTGGGAGGCCCGTGCCTACGGCGCCGACCTGGCGCTGCTGATCGTCGCGGCGCTCGACCAGAACGCGCTGGTCTCGCTGATCGAGCGGGCCGAGTCGATCGGGCTCACCCCGCTGGTCGAGGTGCACACCGAGGAGGAGCTCGACCGGGCGCTCGCCGCCGGAGCCAAGATCATCGGTATCAACGCACGGAACCTCAAGACCCTTGAGGTCGACCGCGAGGTGTTCGCCAAGCTGGCTCCCAAGATCCCCGACGGCGTCATCAAGATCGCCGAGTCGGGCGTGCGCGGCCCCCACGACCTGCTCGCCTACGCCAGGGCGGGCGCCGACGCCGTCCTGGTCGGCGAGAGCCTGGTGACCGGCAAGGACCCGCGAGCCGCCGTGGTCGACCTGGTCACCGCCGGTGCCCACCCAGCATCCCGACCCGAGGGGCAGTAAGCAGTGACAACGCACGAGGGAACCGTCATCACCACCGCCGACCTCGCGGGGAACGCCGCCCACGGCAACGATCCCGACATCCACGGCAAGTTCGGCGTCTTCGGCGGACGCTACGTGCCCGAGGCGCTCATCCCGGCGCTGGACGAGGTCGCGGCCGAGTACGACAGGGCGAAGAACGACGTCGCGTTCCTGCGGGAGTTCGACCACCTGCTGCGCACCTACGCCGGGCGGCCGACCACGCTGACCGACGTCCCCCGCTTCGCCGAGCAGGCGGGCGGCGCCCGGATCGTCCTCAAGCGCGAGGACCTCACCCACACCGGCGCCCACAAGATCAACAATGTGCTCGGCCAGGCCCTGCTGACCAAGCGCCTGGGCAAGACGCGGGTGATCGCCGAGACCGGCGCCGGCCAGCACGGCGTCGCCACCGCGACCGCCGCCGCCCTGATGGGCCTGGAGTGCGTGATCTACATGGGGGCCGTCGACTGCGAGCGCCAGGCGCTCAACGTCGCCCGCATGAAGCTGCTCGGCGCCACCGTCGTCCCGGTCACCAACGGCAGCCAGACCCTCAAGGACGCCATCAACGAGGCGTTCCGCGACTGGGTCGCCAACGTCGACCGCACGCACTACCTCTTCGGCACCATCGCGGGCCCGCACCCGTTCCCGGAGATCGTCCGCGACTTCGCCCGGATCATCGGCGTCGAGGCCCGCCGCCAGATGCTGGAGCTCACCGGCAGGCTGCCCGACGCGGTCGCCGCCGCCGTCGGCGGTGGATCGAACGCCATCGGCATCTTCCACGCCTTCCTCGACGACCAGGACGTCCAGCTGCACGGCTACGAGGCGGGCGGCCGGGGCCTGGAGAGCGGCGAGCACGCCCTCACCCTCACCGCGGGCTCCGTCGGCGTGCTGCACGGCTCGCGCACCTACGTGCTGCAGGACGACGAGGGCCAGACGATCGAGTCGCACTCGATCTCGGCCGGCCTCGACTACCCCGGCGTCGGCCCCGAGCACGCCTGGCTCAAGGACAGCGGCCGCGCCACCTACCACGGCATCACCGACGCCGAGGCGATGGACGCCTTCGCGCTGCTCGCCCGCACCGAGGGCATCATCCCCGCGATCGAGTCCTCGCACGCGCTCGCCGGAGCCCTCAAGCTGGGCCGGGAGATGGGTCCCGAGGCGACGATCCTGGTCAACCTCTCGGGCCGGGGCGACAAGGACATGGGCACCGCGATGAAGTACTTCAACCTCTGAACCTCTGACGACCGACTTGCTTCCTCTCCGGCGGCCCGGAGGGGACGAACCGCAACGGAAGTAACGATGACGACTCTCCAGACGGTGTTCGCCAAGGCTAAGGCGGACGACCGCGCCGCCCTCATCGGATACCTGCCCGCCGGGTTCCCCAGCAAGGAAGGTGCGATCGCCGTCGCCACCGCCATGGTGGAGGCGGGCTGCGACGTGATCGAGATCGGTCTGCCCTACTCGGACCCCCTGATGGACGGTCCGACGATCCAGGACGCCGTCCACCGGGCGCTGACCAACGGCACCCGCATCGCCGACGTGCTGCGCACGGTCGAGGGCGTGGCCGCCACCGGCGCCGCCACCCTGGTCATGACGTACTGGAACCCGATCGACCGCTACGGCGCCGACCGCTTCGCCCGGGACCTGGCGAGCGCGGGCGGGGTGGGCACCATCACCCCCGACCTCACCCCCGAGGAGGCCGGCCCCTGGCGCGAGGCGAGCGCCGCGGCCGGGATCGACACGGTCTTCCTGGTCGCGCCCAGCTCCACCGAGGCCCGCATCGAGGCCGTCGTCGACAGCTGCACCGGCTTCGTCTACGCGGCGTCGCTGATGGGCGTCACCGGTGCCCGCGAATCGGTCGGCGAGGCCGCGCAGGGCCTGGTCGAGCGCACCCGCAGGCACACCTCCCTGCCGGTGTGCGTCGGCCTGGGCGTCGGCACCGGCCGCCAGGCCGCCGAGGTCGCCGGCTACGCCGACGGCGTCATCGTGGGGTCGGCGTTCATCCGTCGCGTCCTGGACGCCCCCGACGAGACCTCGGGTCTGGCGGCCGTCCGCGAGCTGGGCGCCGAGCTGGCGGCGGGCGTCCGAGGCTGAGGAGACCCGCCCGGGCGCGATCCCTCCCACGAGGGGTCGCGGCCGGGTTTCGTGCCTGTCGGACAGGCTTATTCGACGCTTATCCAGCCCGTGATGAGGTTTCCTTCGGATACCTTGCGTTCGCCGGAGACGTCCGCGCCCGGGCCTGGAATAGGAGAATGGTACTCGTGACCTCTGACAACCCCGCGCCCAATAGGTCGCGTTTCGTGATTTCGGCGCTACCCTGGGTAACGACCGTCTCGCGGCTGGTGCTGGCGGGCGTGCTGATCGTCGCGGGTTGGGGCAAGATCGGCACCCCGGTGCTCTCGGTTCAGGCGGTCGAGGCATATGAACTGCTCCCTGAATCGCTCGCCACGGCGGTCGGCTACGGCCTGCCGATCCTGGAGATCGTCGTGGGGGTGTTGCTGGTCGTCGGGCTGCTCACCCGGGCGGCGGGTGTCATCTCGGCACTGCTCATGCTGGCGTTCGTCATCGGGATCGCCTCGGCGTGGGCGCGCGGGCTGCGCATCGACTGCGGCTGCTTCGGCGGCGGCGGTCAGCTGGCGGCCGGGGTGGAGCCCGACTACCTCATCGACATCCTGCGTGACTTCGGTCTCTTCGGGCTCGGCGTGCTCGTCGCCTGGTTCCCTCCGGGCCGCCTCGCGCTGGACTCCGCCCTGGGCCTCACCCCGGGACAGGAGCCGTACGGCGACTCTGACGGCAACCCCGAGGGCGATCCCGACGGCGACACCGGCGGTGACGACGAGGAGGAGCACCAGGAGAAGGAGACTGTCTGATGGGCAAGGCCGCGCGGGAGCAGTCGGCGCGTGATCGGATCAAGGCGCAGCGCGAAGAGCAGCTGGTGAAGGAGAGGCGTAAGCGCATGGTGACCATCGGGACGGTCGCCGTCGTCGCGGTCGCCGCAGTCGGGTCGGGCTGGTGGTTCGCCGCCCAGAGCAGCAGGTCCGAGAAGGTCGGCGCCTCGCTCGCACCGGTCACCGTCACCTCGGACGGTTCGGTGGTCATGGCCAAGGCGGGCGTGGAGAAGCCGGTCCTGGACGTCTTCGAGGACTTCCAGTGCCCCGCCTGCGAGGCACTGGAGAGGACCAGCGGCGCCACGATCAAGAACCTGGCGGCCGAGGGCAAGGCCAAGGTGGTCTACCACCCGATCACGATCTTCTCGGAGCAGACCAACAAGGGCGTCACCCGGGGTAACTCCCTGCGCGCGGGGGCGGCCTCCCGCTGCATCCCTGGAGGAGCCCCCTGGAGCAGGTTCCACGACAAGCTGTTCGAGGAGCAGCCGTCGGAGACCGCGGAGGGCTTCGCGATCCCCGACCTGATCGCCTGGGGCAAGGACGCCGGGGTGACCGACCCCAACTTCGAGAAGTGCGTGACCAGCCAGGAGAAGGCGTCCGCGCACCTCGCCTACAGCGCCGAGGTCCTCAAGAGCCAGAAGCTCACGGGCACCCCGACGCTGAAACTCAACGGCACCGAGATGGACACCGCGGTGGCTTTCAAACCGGCGGAACTACGCCAGGCCGTTCTTGATGCCGCCAAGTAGCGCGCGACACGGTAACGTCACCTGACATGCCCCTCGCCTCGATTCCCAGCCCCTCCCAGGGGGTCTGGCATCTCTTCGGCGTGGTCCCCATCCGGGCCTACGCACTGTGCATCGTGCTCGGCGTCGTCGTCGCGGTCGCCATCGGCGAGCGCCGCTGGCGCGCCCGCGGCGGTGTCCCTGGAACGATCGTGGATCTCGCCGTCTGGGCCGTGCCGTTCGGCCTGGTCGGTGGTCGCCTCTACCACGTCATCACCGACTGGCAGCTCTACTTCGGGCCGGACGCGCCCAACGAGCCGATCGAGGCGCTCTTCATCTGGAACGGCGGCCTGGGCATCTGGGGCGCCGTCGCGCTCGGTGGCGTGGGCGTCTGGCTGGGCTGCCGCGGCCGGGGCATCTCCCTGACCGCGGTGGCCGACACCGTGGCCCCCGGCATCGCGGTGGCCCAGGCCATCGGCCGCTGGGGCAACTACTTCAACCAGGAGCTGTTCGGCGGTCCCACCGACCTGCCGTGGGGCCTGGAGATCGACCCCGACCGGCCGGGCACGGTGCCGGGTGAGGACACCTACCACCCCGCGTTCCTGTACGAGTCGATCTGGGACCTGGGCCTGGCGCTGGTCCTCATCTGGATCGGCCGCAAGCTCATGCTCCGCCACGGCCGCCTGTTCGCGCTCTACGTCGCCGGCTACACCGTGGGCCGCTTCTGGATCGAGGGCCTGCGGATCGACACCGCCCACCACATCCTCGGCCTGCGGCTCAACCAGTGGACCTCGATCATCGTGTTCATCGGGGCGATGGCCTACTTCTGGTACACCAGGAACAAGACCGGCGAGGAGCGGGTCACCCCGGTGACCGATCCCGCCGACCTCACGGGCGGGGCCGCCGTTTCCGGGGACGAGGAGAGCGCGGGCGCGGATCCGGCTTCGGCTTCGGCGAAGGACGGTGACAAGGACGCGGACGCCGCCGCACCGGCCGCGGCCCTGGCCGCGTCGGGCGTGGGAGACGGCGCGGGGGACCCCGTCGATCCGGCCCACCCGTCCGACCAGGCCGACCAGGCGGAGAACGACGGCGAGACCGGGCAGGACGCCACGTCGCGGCCCGCCTCGGCGACGCTCGCGGCCGAGGGCTCGGGCACGGCCGGAGACTCGGTCGATCCGGCCCACCCGTCGGACCAGGCCGAGCCGGTGGAGGGCGCCCCCGTCACCGGGGAGCCCGGCGGAGCGGTTCCGGCCGCGGCCCCCGCCGGGATCATCTCGGAGGGCGTCACCCCAGGAAAGATCACTTCGGACGGCACCGCCTCGGGCAGGACCGTCCCGGACGGCGAGGCCGTCTCCGGCGGCGCCACCGCTGCCGACAGCGCCACGGTCTCCGACAGGGCCACCGTCGGAGACGAGGCCGCTCCGGGCGCGGAGAGAGACGATCTCCGCGAGGAGGCCGCGCCGAAGGCGCCGAAGGGCGTTCCCGAAGGCGAGAAAGAACGACGTTGACGTTCTTCCCACGGTCGAGGCCCCGGGGCCCCGGACACGCGGCCGGATCGTCCGGCACATCGGCGCGTCCCCTCTCCGGGGCCGAGACCGGCGGCTCGCCGCCTCCCCCGGGCGCTGATTCCCCGGGGTCTCATCGCGCCGAAGGACCGAAGTGAGCTCGGGCGCTCCCAGGGGGAGTGCCGAGATGCACCACCGGCATCGCGACGTCAACGGCGGCTGGCTGCGGCCGTCGGTGTTCGGCGCGATGGACGGTCTCGTCTCCAACTTCGCCCTGATCGCCGGGGTCGCCGGCGGCGCCGCGAGCACCGGGGTCATCCTGCTGGCCGGTATCGCCGGGCTGGCGGCGGGCGCGTTCTCCATGGCCGGTGGCGAGTACGTCTCGGTGGCCAGCCAGCGGGAGCTCGCCCTGGCCGAGATCGACGTCGAGCGGCGCGAGCTCGAACGCCATCCCGAGGCGGAGCTGGAGGAGCTCGCCAAGCTCTACGAGGAGCGGGGCGTCGACCCCGCTGTGGCGGCCGAGGTGGCCAGGCAGATCTCGCTGGACCCCGAGAGGGCCCTGGAGGTGCACACCGAGGCCGAGCTCGGCGTCACCTTCCGCGACCTGCCCTCGCCCAGGATCGCCGCGGTCTCCTCGTTCCTGTCGTTCGCCGTGGGCGCGCTCCTGCCCCTGCTGCCGTACCTGCTCGGTGTCACCAGCCTGACGGCCTCGGCGGTGATCTCCTGCCTGGCGCTGTTCGGCGCGGGCGCGCTGGTCTCCCGGGTCACCGCGCGCAGCTGGTGGTACAGCGGGCTGCGCCAGCTCGTCGTCGGCGCGGTCGCCGCCGGCCTCACCTTCGCCCTGGGCACCTTCCTGGGAGGAACCGCACTGTGACCCCGCCACCCCCGACCCCGGCCCCGCCCTCGCCGGCCCCCGGGCGCAAGCGTCGCCGTACCTCCGGCAAGGCGCGGACCTGGAGCGTCCCCCAGCTGGAGGAGTGGGGGCTGACCCTGACCCAGCAGCGGCTGGTGCTGGTGTTCGGCTCGCTGGCGGGAGTGCTGGTCGCCGCGCTCGCCCTCACCCTGGCGATCTCCGCGATCGGCAACGACTTCGTGCCCGAGCGGGCCACCGCCTCGGTCATCGGCACCGAACCCCGGCCGGACGTCTACAAGGGATGGCCCTCCTCCAAGGTGTTCGCGCCGATCGCGGAGAGCAAGGCCGACCCCAAGCCGCTGACGGTCAAGGACCTCTTCGCCAAGACCCTCAAGGAGGGCAGGATCACGCTGAGGCTGGCGGGCACCCCCCGGCTGGAGACCGACTGCTTGGCGGCGATCTGGGGTCAGGGGCTCGCCGACCTGCTCACCCAGGGAGGGTGCACCCAGGTGGCCAGGGGCCTGTACACCAGCGCCGACGGCCGTTACATCGCCCAGTACACCATGTTCAACCTCCGCGACACCGCCTCCGCCGACACGCTGGCGAACATGCTGACCACCCTGCACCGGGGCGGCTGGGTCCGGCCGCTGGAGACGCCCAGGGCGGCCTTCCCCGCCGGTGGGCACACCGAGGCGAGCGGTCACGCCATGGGGCACTACGCGGGCCTGGTCTGGATCGGCAGGGCCGACGGGGCGGAGCCGGGACCGAGGGACGACTTCGTCTCGCTCTCCCTGACACTCCGCGCCACGGAAAAGGCGATCTTCCGTCGTATCGTCGCCGCCTCCCCGGCACCCGCCCCGGCCCAGTAGTTCCCGTACGCCGGGTCGCTTCCCCGCTTCCCGGATCTTTCCGGCCGGTTTCCGCCGAACCGGCTGAGCGGGTCGAGTCAGCAGAGTCGGCCGAACCGGCTGAGTCGGCTGAGTCGTCCGAACCGACGGTGTCCGGTCATCCCGGGTCACGAAGCGTGAGCCTCTGATTTCGGGCAGGAATCCTGGTTCTTCGAGGGCCGGTGAGATGTCGAAGTAAGCTTTTTCCTCATGCGCAAGTGGATCATCATCGTCGTGCTGGCCGGGGTCGCCGGCCTGGGAGCCTTCCTGTGGCTGGGCGACGCGCCCGCCCCGCGTGCCGCCGTCCTGCGTGCGGAGCCCAGTACGGCCCACTACGCGCCCATCGCGACCCGGGCCCTCGATCCCCAGCCGCTCACCGTCGCCGAGATGTTCCCCGGCCCGTCGGTGTCGGCGGGCACGACCAGGCTCGCGCTCAAGAACACCGAGGCTCTCGCCGACTGCGCCGAAGCGGCCTGGGGGAGCGCGGAGGACGCGCTCGGCGGGTGCACGCAGGTGCTGCGGGCCCGTTACGAGACCGAGGACGGAGCGGTCTCCGGCCAGTTCCTGATCTTCAACCTCGCCGACTCCGCCGCCGCCGACAAACTCGTGGCGGCGCTCAGGAACGGCGGCTTCGTCCGGCCCGCCCCCGGCACGCCCGACGGCTTCGACGGCTCACGCAGCTGGGCCCAGGTCCGCGGCCTCGGGCACTACGTCACGGTGAGCTGGGTCGCCCCCGTCGTGCCGGGGAGCAAGGTGGATCTCACCTACCCGCAGGTCGCGGTGGACGGTCTCGGCCTGGTCATCCAGCGTCGGCTGGTGCGCTGAGGGAGCTCTCCACCGCGGCCCGCAGCTCCAGCAGCCGGTGGGCGGGCAGTTCCAGGACGGTGACGTCGCCCGCCCACGGGGCCACGGCGGCGACGACCGCCCTGGCCTGTTTCTTCGTCAGGTCGCCCCTCACCCTGATCAGGGCCTCGCGCCAGGTGTTGGCGAGCTTGCCGTGCGCGTTGTCCAGGACGCGGCGCAGGATCCTCGCCGCGTCGCCCGTCTCGCCGGCGTTCCCGGTGTTCCCGGTGTCCTCGGCGTTTCCGGCGTGCCGTACGTCCTCGGTGTTCCCGGTGTTCCCGGCGGGCGGTGCCACCCGTACGGCGCGCACGGACGCGCCCTCGGCGGTGAGCTCGTAGACGGGGGCGAGCAGGTCGGTGGGGAGATCCTTCGGGGGCGCGGCCAGCGTGACCCGGACCTCTGAGGCGCGGGTGGCGAGCAGCAGCCGGGGCAGCGCGGCCTCCAGACCGGCGGGTACGGAGATCGCCACCCTGGCCGGGTCGCTGGCGTAGGGCTTGGCCAGCCAGGTCGCCAGGCGCGCTCTGGGGGCCTTGGGCAGCACGTCACGGGGCCATTCGCCCACCAGCACCTCCGGGACGAACCCGTCGCCGGAGTCCGCGGCCGGGGCGGCGGCGGTGGGGGGCGCCGACTCCACGGACTGCGGGCCCTGCGTGTAGATGGCGGTGCCGGACGCCTCGACGCGGGCGGCCGCGGCGGGCCAGGTCCTCGTCGTGGGACGCAGGACGTACAGATCGGCGGCCGAACCGATGGCCTCGGCGCCGAAATAGCGGTTGAAGTCGGGATAGATCGCCTCGTTGACGAGGTTGAGCTGCGACAGGGTCTGCTGCACCTTGAGGGCGAGCGCGGGGGTGCGCTCGCTGGCGCCGTACGCCAGCATGATCCGGCCCTGCTCGCGGTCGCGCAGCCCCTCCGCGCAGCGGGCGACGAACAGCCCGACGCCCTCGGGGGTGTAGGGAGGGTCGGTGATCGCCAGGTCGGCCCAGGACCGCGCGGAGGCGGGCAGCCCCAGGCGCAGGTCGGCCCAGCGGGTCCGTACGGCCAGGCCGAGCCGGTCGGCCTGCCCGGCGATGTAGGCGAGGATGCGCTCGTCGACGTCGACGACGGTCACCTCGACGCCCGGGTGCAGCATCGCGGTGGCGAGCGAGGTCAGGTCGTGGTCGCCCACGCACAGCAGCCTGGCCCCGTCCAGCCAGAACCGGGCGTCCAGCAGCAGCGCCCGCCTGACCACGGTCTCGCCGGTCGCGGCGACGTGGTCCAGCGTGTGGCGGCCCCGGGGCGCCTTGGCGATCAGCTCGTCCATCCGCGCGACCAGGTCCGCGTGGCCGGGGAGCAGGTGGGCCACCGGGTCCGCGGGGGCGAGGGTCCTCGCCCCGGTCCGGACCGGTGCGGGGCCGGTGATTCCCGGTCCGGGCGGTGTGGGGCCGGTCGTCTCCGGACGGTCCGGTGCGGGGCCGGTGGTTCCCGGTCCGGGCGGTGTGGGGTCGCTCACTCGCGGTCCGGCCGGTGTCGAGGCGCTCTCCGCCTGTCCGGCAGCATCCTGCCTGGCAGGATCTTGCCGGGCCGAGGCCCGTTCCGCAGGGTCCTGCCTGGCAGGATGCTGCCAGGCAGGCGCCAGCCAGGCGGGAGGGGCCGGGAGCCTGAACCGGTCGCCGGAGCGCTCCAGCTCCGCGTCCACCTCACGCAGCAGCGCCTCGATGGTCCGCCGCGAGATCGCGGTCTCCCTGACCAGGTCGGCGAGCGTCCACCAGCGGCCGTCACCCAGGATGACCAGCGCGTTTCGCAGCCGCCTGCCGTCGACGCCCGCCCGCGCGACGAGCGCCTCGGCCCCGGTCTTCCCGGGGGTCTCCGGCACGCCCGATCGCCCCGACACGCCCGGGATGTCCGGAGTGCTGGTGTTTGTCAGACCGGTGGGGCCGTCCGGGCCGGTGGGGTCGTTCGGTTCCATTGGGCCACCATAGGGCCCGGACCTGGAATGTTGTGCCACCGTTGGGTGTTAAACGAACCGGGCGAACCGGCACTAATTCGGCGCGATCTCACCGGGTAGGTAGGTATCCGGCAGGGTACGGTAATCTCTACCCACCACGCAGCAGGGCCAACGTCGTCCCTTGCTTGTTCGAAAGAAGCAAGACGACGGGAGGGATTCAATGCCTGCTGCCCACCTCGGCTTTCCCGAGCCCCAGGGCCTGTACCACCCCTCACATGAGCACGACGCCTGCGGTGTCGCCATGGTCGCGGACGTTGCCGGTCGCCGTAGCCACGACATCGTCGCGAAGGCATTGACCGCGCTGTGCAATCTCGACCACCGGGGAGCCCAGGGTAGCGAACCGGACACCGGCGACGGGGCCGGGATCCTGACGCAGATCCCCGACACCTTCTTCCGCGTGGTGGCTGACTTCCCCCTGCCCCTGGCCGGTTCCTACGCCGCCGGCATGGCCTTCCTGCCCGCCGAGGCGGGGGCCCGCGAGGCCGCGGTGCGGCTGATCGAGGAGATCGCCGCGGAGGAGGGCCTCACGGTCCTCGGCTGGCGCGACGTCCCGACCACCCCCGAGCTTCCCGGGCCGAGCGCCCGCGCGGTGATGCCGTTCTTCGGCCAGCTGTTCGTGGCCTCCCCGGACGGCGAGAGCGGCCTGGAGCTGGACCGGCTGGCCTTCTGCCTGCGCAAGCGGGCCGAGCACGAGGCGAACGTCTACTTCCCCTCGCTGAGCTCCCGGACCATCGTCTACAAGGGCATGCTCACCCCGCTGCAGGTCGAGCAGTTCTTCCCCGACCTGAGCGACGAGCGCTACGAGACCGCGATCGCGCTGGTCCACTCGCGTTTCTCCACCAACACCTTCCCCTCGTGGCCGCTGGCGCACCCGTACCGCTACGTCGCCCACAACGGTGAGATCAACACGGTCAAGGGCAACCGCAACTGGATGCGCGCCCGCGAGGCCATGCTGAAGACGGCGAACCTGCCGGGCGACCTGTCGCGGCTCTTCCCGATCTGCGACCCGGCCGGCTCCGACACCGCCTCCTTCGACGAGACGCTGGAGCTCATCCACCTCGCGGGACGCAGCCTGCCGCACGCGGTGCTGATGATGATCCCCGAGGCGTGGGAGAACCACACCGAGATGGACCCCGCGCGGCGGGCGTTCTACGAGTTCCACTCCACGATGATGGAGGCCTGGGACGGCCCGGCCTCGATCACCTTCTCCGACGGCACCCTCGTCGGCGCGGTGCTCGACCGCAACGGCCTGCGCCCTGGCCGGTTCTGGGTGACCGCGGACGGCCTGGTCGTGCTGGCCTCCGAGGCGGGCGTGCTGGACATCGCCCCCGAGGACGTGGTCCGCAAGGGCCGCCTGCAGCCCGGCAAGATGTTCCTGATCGACACCGAGCTCGGCAAGATCATCGAGGACGACGAGATCAAGGCCGAGCTGGCGGCCGAGCTGCCGTACGCGGACTGGCTGCACGCCGGGCTGGTCCGCTTCGAGGAGCTGCCCGCCCGCTCGCACGAGGCGCCGTCGCACGAGGCGCTGATCAAGCGGCAGCAGACCTTCGGCTACACCGAGGAGGAGCTGCGGATCATCCTGGCGCCGATGGCGAGGGCGGGCATCGAGCCGATCGGCTCGATGGGCACCGACACCCCGGTCGCGGTGCTCAGCGAGAAGCCCCGGCTGTTGTTCGACTACTTCAGCCAGCTGTTCGCGCAGGTCACCAACCCGCCGCTGGACGCGATCCGCGAGGAGCTCGTCACCTCCCTGGCCAGCACGATCGGCCCCGAGGGCAACCTGCTCGACCCGGGCCCGGCCTCCTGCCGCCAGCTGGTGCTGCCCTACCCGGTGCTCGACAACGACGAGCTCGCGAAGATCATCCACATCAACGACGAGGGCGCGCTGCCGGGCTTCCACCCGCACGTGGTCTCCGGCCTGTACGAGGTCGCGGGCGGCGGCGAGGCGCTGCTGCGCCGCATCCAGGAGATCCGCGCCGAGGTCTCCTCGGTGATCGAGGGCGGGGCGCGGATCATCGTGCTGTCCGACCGCGGCTCCTCCGCGACCCTGGCGCCGATCCCCTCGCTGCTGCTCACCGGTGCCGTCCACCACCACCTGATCGCCGAGAAGACCCGTACCAAGATCGGTCTGGTCGTCGAGACCGGCGAGGCGCGCGAGGCGCACCACATGGCGCTCCTCGTCGGCTACGGGGCGGGCGCGGTGAACCCGTACCTCGCCATCGAGACCGTCGAGGACATGGTCGACTCCGGCGCCCTGAAGGTCGACCGGCACAAGGCCGTGCGCAACCTCATCAAGGCGTACGGCAAGGGCGTGCTGAAGGTCATGTCCAAGATGGGGGTGTCCACGGTCGCCTCCTACACCGGGGCGCAGATCTTCGAGGCGCTCGGCCTGAGCCAGGAGGTCGTGGACGCCTGCTTCACCGGGACCACGTCCCGCCTGGGCGGCGTCGGCTTCGACGTCCTGGCCGAGGAGGCGGCGCAGCGTCACCTGCGCGCCTACCCCCGGGCCGAGAACGCCCACCGCCGCCTGGAGGTCGGCGGCGAGTACCAGTGGCGCCGCGAGGGCGAGCCGCACCTGTTCAACCCCGAGACCGTCTTCAAGCTGCAGCACGCCACCCGCTCGCGCCGCTACGAGATCTTCAAGGAGTACACCGGCCTGGTGGACTCCCAGGCGGAGAAGCTGATGACGCTGCGCGGCATGTTCAAGCTGCGGGAGGGTGTCCGCGAGCCGGTGCCGATCGACGAGGTCGAGCCGGTGAGCGAGATCGTCAAGCGCTTCTCCACCGGCGCGATGTCGTACGGCTCCATCTCGATGGAGGCGCACGAGACGCTCGCCATCGCGATGAACCGGCTGGGCGGCAAGTCCAACACCGGTGAGGGCGGCGAGGACCCCGAGCGGCTGCACGACCCGGCTCGCCGCTCGGCGATCAAGCAGGTGGCCTCCGGCCGGTTCGGCGTGACCTCGGAGTACCTGGTCAACGCCGACGACGTGCAGATCAAGATGGCCCAGGGCGCCAAGCCCGGCGAGGGCGGCCAGCTGCCCGGCCACAAGGTCTACCCGTGGATCGCGAAGACCCGGCACTCCACCCCGGGCGTCGGCCTCATCTCGCCGCCGCCGCACCACGACATCTACTCGATCGAGGACCTCGCCCAGCTCATCCACGACCTGAAGAACGCGAACCCGGCCGCCCGGGTGCACGTCAAGCTCGTGGCCGAGGTCGGGGTCGGCACGGTCGCGGCGGGTGTGTCCAAGGCCCACGCGGACGTCGTGCTCATCTCCGGCCACGACGGCGGCACCGGCGCGTCCCCGCTCACCTCGCTCAAGCACGCGGGCGCCCCCTGGGAGCTCGGCCTGGCCGAGACCCAGCAGACGCTGCTGCTCAACGGCCTGCGCGACCGGATCGTCGTGCAGGTGGACGGCCAGCTCAAGACCGGCCGCGACGTGGTCATCGCCGCGCTGCTCGGCGCCGAGGAGTTCGGCTTCGCCACGGCCCCGCTGGTCGTCTCCGGCTGCGTGATGATGCGCGTCTGCCACCTGGACACCTGCCCGGTCGGCGTCGCCACCCAGAACCCGGAGCTGCGCAAGCGGTTCACCGGCAAGCCCGAGTTCGTGGTCAACTTCTTCGAGTTCGTCGCCGAGGAGATCCGCGAGTATCTCGCCGCGCTGGGCTTCCGCAGCATCGAGGAGGCCGTCGGCCACGCCGAGCTGCTGGACACCACCCCGGCCGAGAACCACTGGAAGGCCTCGGGCCTGGACCTGGCGCCGATCCTGCACCAGCCCGAGCTGCCCGCGGGCGCCTCGCTGCGCCGTACGGTGGAGCAGGACCACGGGCTGGCCAAGGCGCTGGACAACACGCTGATCCAGCTCGCCGAGGGCGCGCTCAAGGGCGGTTCCCGGGTCACGCTCGACCTGCCCATCCGCAACGTCAACCGCACGGTCGGCACCATGCTCGGCCACGAGGTGACCAAGCGGTACGGCGGCGCCGGCCTGCCCGACAACACCATCGACGTGCGCTTCACCGGTTCCGCGGGCAACTCCTTCGGGGCCTTCCTGCCCAGGGGGATCACCCTTCGGCTCACCGGCGACGCCAACGACTACGTGGGCAAGGGCCTGTCCGGCGGCCGGATCTCGGTCCAGCCGCACGACGCGGCCCCGCTGGACGGGCACATCATCGCCGGGAACGTCGGCCTGTACGGCGCGACCTCCGGTGAGGCCTTCATCCGCGGCGTCGTGGGGGAGCGGTTCTGCGTCCGCAACTCCGGGGCCACCGCGGTGGTCGAGGGCGTCGGCGACCACGGCTGCGAGTACATGACCGGCGGCAAGGTGGTCGTCCTCGGCCCGACCGGCCGCAACTTCGCGGCCGGCATGTCGGGCGGCGTCGCCTACCTGCTCGACCTCGACACCGAGCGGGTCAACCGGGAGATGGTCGAGATCGAGGAGCTCGACGAGGCCGAGTCCGAGGCGCTGCGCGAGATCGTCGAGGCCCACCTGACCGAGACCGGCTCCACGGTCGCCAAGGCGGTCCTCACCGACTGGGACCCGTCCCGGTTCAGCAAGATCATGCCGACGGACTACAAGCGGGTCCTGCGGGCCGCCGAGTCCGCCCGGCTGGAGGGCCGCGACATCGACGAGGCCGTCATGACCGCCGCGGTCCAGGGGTGAGGCCGATGTCCGTTCCCATGCCGGCGGCCGTTCGTGTCGCCCATGTTTCTCCGCCGTTCCAGGGGTTCCGGGGTTTCCGGGCTCTCCACGCTTCTCACGGATTTCACGGATAAGGGAGGTACGACCGATGGCTGACCCCAAGGGTTTCCTCGCTCACGGACGCGAGCTGCCGGCGCGCCGCCCGGTGGACGTGCGCATCCGCGACTGGCGGGAGGTCTACGAGGACTTCCCCAAGCCCGCGCTGACCAAGCAGGCCGCGCGGTGCATGGACTGCGGCATCCCGTTCTGCCACAACGGCTGCCCGCTGGGCAACCTGATCCCCGAGTGGAACGACCTGGTCTACCGGGACGACTGGCGGGAGGCGATCGAGCGCCTGCACGCCACCAACAACTTCCCGGAGTTCACCGGCCGCCTGTGCCCGGCTCCGTGCGAGGCGGCGTGCGTGCTCGGCATCAACTCCGACCCGGTCGCGATCAAGCGGGTCGAGGTCGAGATCATCGACCGCGCCTTCGACGAGGGCTGGGTCACCCCCCAGATCCCCGCCTCGAAGACCGGTAAGAGGGTCGCGGTCGTCGGCTCCGGGCCCGCGGGCCTGGCCGCCGCGCAGCAGCTCACCAGGGCCGGGCACGACGTGGTCGTGTTCGAGCGGGCCGACCGGATCGGCGGCCTGCTCCGCTACGGCATCCCCGAGTTCAAGATGGAGAAGCGGCACATCGACCGCCGTCTCGACCAGATGCGGGCCGAGGGCACCGAGTTCCGTACCGGCGTCAACGTCGGCGTGGACATCACGGCGGCGCGGTTGCGCGAGGAGTTCGACGCGATCGTCCTGGCCGGCGGCGCGACCCAGTGGCGGGACCTGCCCGTCGCCGGGCGCGACCTCAAGGGCGTCTACCAGGCGATGGAGTACCTGCCGCCCTCCAACAAGGTCCAGGAGGGCGACTTCCCGGTCTCGCCGATCAGCGCCGAGGGCAAGCACGTCGTCGTGATCGGCGGCGGCGACACCGGCGCCGACTGCATCGGCACCGCGATCCGGCAGGGGGCCGTCTCGGTCACCCAGCTGGAGATCATGCCCCAGCCCCCGGAGGCCCGCCCCGGCAGCCAGCCGTGGCCCACGTTCCCCATCCTGTTCAAGATGGAGAGCGCCCACGAGGAGCTGGCCGACGGCGGCGGCGACCGGGTCTACGCGGTCTCCACCACCGAGTTCGTCGGCGACGCCGACGGCAACGTCCGGGCGCTGCGCCTGGTCGAGGTGGAGGGTCCCGCGGCCGGGTTCAAGCCGGTGCCCGGCTCCGAGCGGGAGATCCCGGCCGAGCTGGTCACGCTGTCGATGGGCTTCGTCGGCCCGGAGAAGAAGGGCCTGCTGGAGGAGCTCGCCGAGGTCGCCGGGGGCGAGTTCTTCGACCCCAGGGGCAACGTCGCCAGGAACAAGGGCTACATGTCCTCGGTCGACGGCGTCTTCGTCGCCGGGGACATGGGCCGGGGCCAGTCGCTGATCGTGTGGGCGATCGCCGAGGGCCGCTCGGCCGCCTCGGCCGCCGACCGCTACCTCACGGGCCAGACGGCCCTGCCGGTGGCGATCCCGCCGACGGCGCGGCCCCTGGTCTGAGCGTTCGCGGCCTCCGGACGGCCGGCGCCCCGAGCGGGTCGCCGGCCCCGGGCGGCCGTCGGCCGGTATCTCATGGCCGGTTCGGGTGTGTCATGGTTGATTCGTGCGCACCCGGACCGGTTCCTGTAGTTCAGGGCCGGCTCGCGGGTGTCATGGCCGACCCGGCCGGTCCGGGGCGGTCCGGCGGGAAAGCGGCGGGTCCGAGCACGTCATGACCTTCCGGGTGCGATGTCGCCCATCGCGCCCGGCATTCGTGCGGCGTGCCGGGTGTCTTACCGGCTGCTTCAGGTAAAAATGCGCAGAGCAGGTGTTCGGATTGCTTTGTCACACATATGCCTGAAAGATAATTCTTCATGGTCAGGCCAGGTGCGGAGGATCGATGAATCGCGGGATCAGAAGCCTGACGGGCACGGCGACGGTGCTCGCCCTGGCGGCGACCCTCACGGCGGGAGCCCTGGGCGGCGGGGCCACGACAGGCGCGGGCCAGACCCGCGAGTACCTGGTCTTCTACGCGGACGGAGCCCGCGACCGTGCGGTCGACGCGATCACCGCGAGCGGCGGTAGCGCCCTGTCGACCGACACCAGGATCGGTTACGTCCTCGCCGAGGCTCCCGGCTCCCGCTTCGTGGAGAGCCTGGCCGGCAGCGACGCCGTCGAGGGGGTCTCCTCCGACCGCAGGATCGGCTCCGCCGCCGCGATTCCTCCCGCGACCGCCGCCGCTCCCGCGGCCAGGACGCCCGGCGCCGAGACCGTTTCCGGGGCCGCCTCCCAGGTCAGGACCCCGCTCGTCTTCCCCTCCGCCGACGCCCTCGGGCGGGCGGGCACCCCCGGCGCCCCCGCCTCCTCCGCCGGCGCGCCCGCCGGTACGCCCGAGCCGCTGGCCGGACGGCAGTGGGACATGAAGATGATCGGCGCCACCGTGGACGGCTCCTACGCCGCCGAGCCCGGTGACAAGCGCGTGCTGGTCGGCGTCATCGACACCGGCATCGACGGCAAGCACCCCGACATCGCCCCCAACTTCAACCGTGCCCTGAGCCGCAACTTCGTGACCGACCGGCCCAAGGACCCCAACGGCAAGACCCTCGACGGGCCCTGCGAGTTCAAGAGCTGCAAGGACCCGGTCGACTGGGACGACGACGGCCACGGCACCCACGTGGCCAGCACCATCGCCTCACCGCTCAACGGCGTGGGCATCGCCGGGGTCGCCCCCCAGGTGTCCCTGGTGAACCTGCGGGCGGGCCAGGACTCCGGCCTGTTCTTCCTCAAGCCCAGCATCGAGGCGCTCACCTACGCCGCCGACACCGGGATCGACGTGGTCAACATGAGCTTCTACGTCGACCCCTGGCTGTTCAACTGCAAGGCCAACCCCGCCGACTCCAAGGCCGAGCAGCTGGAGCAGCGCGGCATCATCACCGGCATGCAGCGCGCCCTCGACTACGCCCGCAAGCGCGGCGTCACCCTCATCAGCGCCATCGGCAACGGCGCCACCGACCTCGGCAGGCCCACCAAGGACGCGACCAGCCCCGACTACCCCAAGGACGCCGAGCGCAACCGCAAGGTCGACAACTCCTGCCTCAACGTCCCGGCCGAGTCCACGGGCGTCATCTCGGTCACCTCGGTGGGCCAGAGCGGGCGCAAGGCCTACTACTCCGACTACGGCGTCGAGCAGGCCGACCTGGCGGCCCCCGGCGGGGACGAGTTCGACGGCGGCGGCGCGTACGACACCACCAGGGGCATCCTCGCCGCCGCGCCGGAGAACGCGCTCAAGGCCAAGGGGCAGATCTCCGCCGACGGCACGCCGAAGTCCGACTCGGTCATCCGGGACTGCGAGGGCGGCACCTGCGCCTACTACCAGTACCTCGTCGGCACCTCCATGGCCGCCCCGCACGCCACCGGCGTCGCCGCCATCCTGATCAGCCGCTTCGGCAAGCCGGGCAAGGGCGGTCTCGCGCTACCCGCCGCGGACGTCCAGCGCCTGCTGTACTCCACCGCCACCGAGAAGGCCTGCCCCTCGCCGCGCGAGTACGCCTACAAGATCGACCTCGTGGTGGACGAGGTCCACAAGTGCGAGGGTCCCAAGGCGCGCAACGGCTTCTACGGCCGCGGTGTCATCAGCGCCGCCAACGCGGCCAAGGCCGCGGCCTCCACTCCCTGACACGTCCGATGGGATCCCGGCCGGTGGGGGGGCGGGCCGACGAGATGCGGGGCGGTGGGATTCCGGCGCCCCTGAGGGTCCTCCGAGGAGGGGATCGCCAGGGGCGCGGGGGGTTTCCCTCTCCTTGGAGGACGCGGGCTCTGTGAGCTTCTGGGAGCTCGGTTTCGTGAGCCTTCGAGGACGCGGGCGCTGTGAGCCTTTGGGGGCCCGGTTCCGTGAGCCTTCGAGGACGCCGGCTCCGTGAGCCTTCGAGGACGCGGACTCCACGGATTTTCGGGGACACGGGCCTCGCGAGGTTCGCGAGCACGAGTGTCGCGACGTTTTATGACATCTGGTCTCAAAGTTTGAGATAAGGGGCGATTCGCAACCTCCCGTTCATCCAGGGTAGCTTTGTGTCACCGATTTTTTCATCGGCGCTCTGACCAACGTCACGACCAAGTGGTCTGTACCAATTAGGGTGGGATCCGTGACTCGTCGCGCGAAAATCGTCTGCACTCTCGGCCCTGCCACCTCCTCTCCCGAACGCCTCCGCGAGCTGATCGCGGCCGGGATGGACGTGGCCCGTTTCAACCTCAGCCATGGCAGCCATGAGCTGCACAAGGAGGTTTACGACAGGGTGAGGGAGGCCGCCGCCGAGCTCGGGCGTGGCGTGGGTCTGCTGGCCGACCTCCAGGGTCCCAAGATCCGGGTCGGCAAATTCGGTGAGGGCCCCGTCCGCCTCGGCTTCGGTGATGTCTTCACGATCACCACTGAGGAGGTTCCCGGCGACCGTGACCAGGTCTCCACGTCCTACCTGGGGCTTCCCAAGGACGTCAGCCCCGGGGACAACATCCTGGTCGACGACGGCCGCGTCCGGCTGGAGGTGACCCGGGTCGACGGCCAGCGCGTCACCACCCGCGTGATCATCGGTGGCATGATCTCCGACAACAAGGGCCTCAACCTGCCCGGCGTCAACGTCAGCGCCCCCGTCCTGACCGACAAGGACGAGACCGACCTCCGCTGGGCCCTGCGCACCGGCTTCGACCTCGTCGCCCTCTCCTTCGTCAGGCGTCCCTCCGACGCCGACGTGGTGCGCAACATCATGGAGCAGGAGGGCATCCGCCTCCCGCTGCTCGCCAAGATCGAGAAGCCGCAGGCCGTGGAGCGGCTCCCGGAGATCATCGAAGCCTTCGACGGCATCATGGTCGCCCGCGGTGACCTCGGGGTCGAGCTGCCCCTGGAGGAGGTGCCCATCGTGCAGAAGCGCGCCATCGAGCTCTGCCGCGAGAAGGCCCGCCCGGTCATCGTCGCCACCCAGATGCTGGAGTCGATGATCACCGCCCCGCGTCCCACCCGTGCCGAGGCCTCCGACGTCGCCTACGCCGTCATGGACGGCGCCGACGCGGTCATGCTCTCCGGCGAGACCTCGGTCGGCAACTACCCCGTCGAGGTCGTCGAGACGATGAGCCGCATCGCCACGACCGCCGAGAAGAGCTCCCTGCAGGCCACGCACAGCCTCGACCGGCTGCCGGAGACCACCGGTGGCGCCATCGCCCGCGCCGCGGCCGAGGTGGGCGCCATCGTCGGCGCCAAGGCGCTGGTGGCGTTCACCATGTCCGGTGAGACGGCCCGCCGCCTGGCCCGCTACCGCTCGCCGATCCCGCTGCTGGCGTTCACCTCCGCCAGCCACGTCCGCAACCAGCTCGCGCTGACCTGGGGTGTGGAGACCTTCGAGGTGCCGTTCGTCCACCACACCGACGACATGGTCCGTCAGGTGGAGGCCTCGCTGCTCGCCAACTCCCGCCTGGAGAAGGGCGACAAGGTCGTCATCGTCGCCGGTTCGCCTCCCGGCACCGCGGGTTCCACCAACGCCCTGCGCGTGCACACCATCGGCGCGGCGGTCTCCAACCCCGGCTGATCTGCGCCATCGCGTACGGCCACCGCTTCGGCGGTGGCCGTTCGCGTTTCCGGGGCCTCCCGCCCGGCCGCGGATTCAAAAAGCCGAAAAATACGCTCTTGTCGTGTCCGAATAGGTGTCAGAGGATCGGTGCATGGCATGCCCGGACGGGGCACGTCTCGCTAACCGGACAAAATCAACGAAAGGCGCCGGATGATCCAGGGCAGTCGGCCGGTGGGAGCGGAACGGCAACGCGAGGAGGTCGAGGGGCGGCCTCCGGGCCCGCCGGGGCAGCGCGTATCGGCCGCCGACACGGTCGCGGAGATGATCGAGGCCCGCCTGGGCCGGGCGGTCGACCCCGACGAGAACTTCTTCGAGGCCGGGCTCAACTCGATGGCACTGGTCGAGCTGCACGCGGACATCACGGGGGTGCTCGGCATCGACATCCCGGTCACCTCGATGTTCACCCGGCCGAACGTGCGGGCGCTCAGCCGCCTCGTCGAGGGCGCGCGGGAACCCGTCAGGACCGAACCCGCGCGCCTGCGTCCCGTCGGGGGCAGCCGCAGGGACGTGCGCGCCCGTATCCGCCGTGACGGCGGAGCACCTCGGTGACGAACACCGCGTCGATCGCCGTGATCGGCATGGGCCCGAGCGCCCCGCTCCCCCCTCCCGGTGTCGTCCTGACGGAGACCGAGGAGGGCGCCCTGGAGAACGCCGGATACGACCCAGCGCGTCTCCCGGGCGTGTTCGCCGTCCACGAGCCGGCCGAGGACGCCTGCCTGGCCCTCGCGGCCGGTGACTGCGACCTCGTGGTCACGGTCTCGGGACCGAGCCTCGACGCTCTCGCGGAACAGGGCACCACGATCGTGCTCAAACGCCTGGACGACGCCCTCCTCGACGGCGACCTCGTGAGCGCCGTGATCGAGGCAGTGCTCGAATCCCCGCCCGGCGCCCCTCCCGCCCCCGTCGTCTCCACCAGGACCGTTCCCGCCCGTACCGTTCCCGCCCGCAGCGGGCACGGTGGCGGGCGCGGCGGTCCGCCCGGGGGCGGCTCGGTCGCGCGCCTGCGGGAACCGCTGAGGGTGCGGAAGGGGTTCCCGCCGGTCCACCTCCCGGGGGACTCCCGGCCTCGCGTCGTCGCCTGGTCCGGACGTACGCCGGAGGAGGCCGACGCCGTACGGAAAAGCCTGAGGGGGTTCTTCGCCACCCTCGGCGCCGACAGGTTCGCCGACGCCGTGGCCGTCCTCCAGCTGGGCCGCGCCCAGCATCCCGTACGGGGCGCGGTCGTGGCCGCCACCCCCGCCGAGGCGTCCGCGGCCCTCGCCGTGGCTCCGCAGGCCGTCGCCGTGACTCCGGCGGCCTCACCCGAGGGGACGGCGCTCGGGCACGAGCCGGGTTTCGGCGTCGCGGCCGGGACGGGTGTGAGGTTCGTCTTCCCGGCCGGAGGCACCGGGCGGCTGGGGGCCTCGCTGTACGGGGCCGAGCGGCTGTTCAGCGAGGCGATGGACGTCTGCCTGGAAGGTTTCGAACGGCACGGCGTCGATCTCTGCGCCGCCTGGCTCGCCGGGGAGCGTGACGACGACCCGGTGACGTTCGCGGTGACCTACTCCCTGGCGACGACCCTGACCGGCTGGGGGGTCACACCCCTGAGCTGCGCGGGAGACGGCGTCGGCGAGCTCACCGCCGCCGCCTTCTCGGGAACGCTGGAACTGGACGAGGCGATCGCCCGCGTCGCGGCCTCCGCCGCCGCCTCCGCCCCGGAGCCGGAGCCGGAGCAGGCGCCGGGACAGGTGCCCGAACCGGTGGCGGACGACGTGATGACGGTGTCCGAGCCGGTGCCGGACGACCTGACGGTTCCCGAATCGGTGCCGGCCGACATCGTGGCGCCCGAGCCGGTGCCGGGGCATGAAACGTTCCACGGACCCGAGGCCCGTCGCGAGACGGTCCAGGGAGGAACCGGACCGGAGGCCACCGGCGCGGGAAACCCGCTGTCCCTCCTGGTCGGGACGGCGACGGCGCCCTCGGGCGAGGGGACGATCGACTGCGGGGACGACCGCCGGGGCCTGCTCGCGGCGCTCGCCCGGCTGTGGACACTCGGCTGCCCGGTCGACTGGGCCGCCCTCGATCCCGACCACCCCCTGCAGCGCCTGCCCGTCCCGGGAGGGCACCGCCACGCCCCGGCGTCGATCGTTCCCGTTCCCTCGCCGAGTGTCCCCGCGGTGAGTGTCCCCGCGCCGGTTCCCGTACCGCGGGAGAGCGAGGGCGCGTCGCGGCTCCCGGAGGGCCTGCCCGAGCCCGCCGAGCCGCTCCGCGAACCGGGGGCGGTCCCGTACTCGTTCTGGGTGCTGGAGCAGCTCGCCGGGTCGAGCGGGGTGTCCAATCTGGCGGTGGCGTTCAGGACCCGCGAGCCGCTGCGCAGGTTCCCGCTGCAGATCGCGGTGAACCGGCTGCTCAAGCGGCATCCGGCACTGCGCCTGCGGTTCCCCGTGGTGGACGGCGCGCCCGTGCGGCACCTCACCGCCCCGCAGGACGCGCAGATCAAGCTGGTGAACGGGGAGACCACCGAGGAGACGCTCGTCCCCGACCTGCAGAGGTTCCTGGACGTGCCCTTCGACCTGGGCCGCGACCTGCTCTTCCGGGCCGGGCACTTCGCGCTGCCCGACGGCGGCGGGAGCGTGGTCTGCCTGGTGGCCCACCACATCGTCATCGACGCCACCTCGATGCAGTTCCTCGTCGAGGAGCTGGGCGGCTTCTACGACGCGCAGACGAGCCAGGAGCCGCTCCCCGCCGCGCTCTCCGGCGTCGCGCCCATGCTGGAGCCGGGGGAGGCGTCGCGGGAGTCGCTGGACTACTGGCTCGACCGGCTCGGGGACGTCGATCCGGCCGCGATGGTGCTCCCCGGCAGCAGGCCGTCGCCCGCCCGGCCCACCTTCGCCGGGCACACCTGCTCCTGGGAGGTGGACGCGGACACGCGCCGGGCGCTCGACACGCTGCGGACCGGGCTGCGCACCACCGACAACATCGTGCTGGCCGCCGCGTTCATGCTCACCCTGCGCGCCCACGGCGCCGGTCCCGAGCTGGTGGCCGCGATGCCGGTCACCACCAGGACGGCCGCGATGCGCGGTCACGTCGGCTACGGCGTCAGCACCCTGCCGATGCGGGTGCGCGCCGACCCGGACGAGGGGTTCGCCGCCCTGGTCAGGCGGGTCGAGGACGTCTTCTTCGAGGGGGTCGAGCACGCGGACGCCTCGGTGGAGGCGGTGCTGGTCGAGCGCGGGCACGGCACCGGGGACTGGAGGGTGCCGCTGTTCCGGCACATGTTCAACTACCGGCCGTGGACCGACGACCAGGTCAGCATCCTGGGCTCCGTACCCGAGTACGTCGAGGACCTGTTCGACCGCAGCCGCCTGGACCTGCAGTGCATCGCGGTGCAGGAGCCCGGCAGGCTCACGCTCAGGGTCTGGCACAGTACGGAGGTCCACGACGAGGCCGAGATCGCCGCGTTCGTCGCGCGGATGACCGCGCTGCTGCGCCGGGCCGCCGAGGACGCGCACCGGCCGCAGCGGGAGCTGGACTCCCTCTCCACGGCCGACCGGGAGCTGCTCGACCGGCTCAACGACACCGCGCGGACCTGGGAGGGACCGGCCACGCTGCTGGAGCGGATCACCGCCCGTACCGGGGGCGTCCACCCGCCGGGTAGCGGCACGGCGATCCGGGACGGCGACCGGGAGGTCACCTACGACGAGCTGCTCACCTGGGCGGCCACCGTCAGGGACACCCTCGTCACGCACGGCGCGGGTCCCGGCGACATCGTGGCGCTCGGCCTGAGCCGTTCGGCGGAGATGGTCGCCGCCGTGCTCGGCGTCTGGGCGGCCGGGGCCGCCTACCTGCCGCTGGACCCGCGCCAGCCCGAGCTGCGCCTCGCCTACCAGGTGGAGGACTGCGGGGCCCGCCTCGTCATCGCCGACTCCGAGGCCCTCTCCGAGGTTCCCTGGGCGGGGGAGGTCCCCGTACTCCCCATGCCACAAGCGCCCGGAGCCGGTACGCGGGACCGCGACGGTGCGCCCGCGCACCGGCTGGATCCGGCCGAGGCAGCCGCGGCGGTCTCCGGGGAGTCGATCGCCTACGTGATCTACACCTCGGGGTCCACCGGCAGGCCCAAGGGGGTGGCCGTCACCCACGGCAACCTGTCCAACCTCGTCCTCGACTTCGCCGACCGGCTCGGCGCGGGTGCGGGCGACGCGGTGCTGTGGTCCACCACGACCTCCTTCGACATCTCGGCGCTGGAGCTGATGCTCCCGCTCACCGTCGGCGGCACCCTGGTCGTCGCCTCCGACGACGACCAGCTCCAGCCGCGCAGGTTCCTGGAGCTCATCGCGGCGCGGGACGTACGCGTCGTGCAGGCCACCCCGACGGCCTGGCGGCTCATCGCCCCCGAGGCGCGCGACGAGCTGGCCGGGCGCGTCGTGCTCTGCGGCGGGGAGCCCATGCCGGCCGCGCTCGCCACGGACCTGCTGGGCCTGGGCTGCCGGTTGTTCAACGTCTACGGGCCGACCGAGACGACCATCTGGTCCACCGCCGCCGAGATCCTCGGCCCTCCGGCCGACCCGGTGCCGATCGGGGTGCCGCTCGCCAACACCCGGATCTTCGTCAGGGACACCGACGGGCGCGAGGCCCCGCCGGGCGTACCCGGCGAGCTGTGCGTGGCGGGCGACGGGGTGAGCGCCGGGTACGTCAACCGGCCGGAGCTGACCGCCGAGCGGTTCGGCGAGCACCCCCGCCACGGGCGCTTCTACCGGACCGGGGACATGGCCAGGCTCAGGCACGACGCGACCCTGGAACTGCTGGGCCGCGACGACCGCCAGATCAAGCTGCGCGGGCACCGCATCGAGCTGGGCGAGATCGAGGCGGTGCTGCACCACCACGACGCCGTCAAGGTCGCGGCCGTCATCGTCCACGACGACCGGCTGGTGGCGTTCGTGCAGCCCACGGACCTGCCCGACGGGGAGACGGGGGCCGCGCTGCGCGAGGAGCTGTGGCGGTACGCGGGGACGCGGCTGCCGGACTACGCGGTCCCCTCGGGGATCGTCCTGGCCGACGAGTTCCCGACGACCGCCAACGGCAAGATCGACTATCGGGGGCTCACCGTACCCGAGGACGACTCCTCGCCCGCCTCCCGTGCCCCGGCGAGCTCGGAACTCGCCGAGGGGGTGCTGCGGCTCTGGCGGGAGGCGTTGCGCCGTCCAGGGCTCGGCGAGCACGACAACTTCTTCCTCAACGGGGGGCACTCGGTGCTCGCCGTACGGCTGATCGCCCCGCTGGAGGAGCTCGCGGGCCGGGCGATCAACGTCCGCGCGGTCTTCGACCATCCCACCCCGGCCGAACTGGCCGCATTCATCTCCGACGTCCCCACGCTGGAAGGACCCAGATGACCGCGCCGTGGTTCGTACCGGTGGGGGAGCGGCAGGGGGGCCGGATCCGCCTGTACACCTTCCCCAACGCGGGCAGCGGCCCCGCCTCGCTCACCGGCCTGGCCGAGCGGTTCCCCGACGAGGTCGACGTGTGGTCGGTGAACCTGCCCGGCCGCCAGGCCAGGCTGGCCGAGCCGCCGGTCGAGGACCTCGACGCCCTCGTCGACGACCTGGCCCGCGACCTGCTGGCGAACGCCCGCGAGCCGTACGCGCTGTTCGGCTACTGCAGCGGCGCGCTGCTCGCCTACCTGGTCTGCCGCCGCCTGACCGAACTCGCCCCGCGCGGCCCCGGACTTCCGGCGCCACCCGGAGCGGGTCCCTCGCCGGAGCCCTCTGGACCGGATCCCGAGTCCGGGGGGCGGTGGCCGGAACGGCTGCTCGTGGGGTCCTTCGCCGCGCCGGACGTCACGCTCCTGCTGCGCAGGCTGCCGTCGCTGCCGTCGTGGCTGTTCTGGGACCAGCTGATCGAGCTGGGCGGCGTACCGGCGGAGGTGGCCGAGCGCGAGGTGCTCAGGCCGATCCTCGAACCCGCGCTGCGCGCCGACTTCGGGATGCTCGCCCGGTACCGGCACCGGCAGGGACCGCCGCTGCCCGTTCCCCTCACCGTCCTGTACGGCAGCCGCGACGGCTCCATGTCGCGCGGCGGGCTGCTCGGCTGGCGCAGGCAGAGCGCCTTTCGGCCGTCGATGCGCGAGCTCGACGCCTCGCACTGGCTGGCCGAGGAGACCCCCGACCTGCTCGCCACCGTCATCGCAGAGGAGATCGGATGCGTCTCGGTTACAGCATGAGCTA
Source organism: Streptosporangium vulgare (assembly GCF_042428775.1). Lineage (NCBI taxonomy): Bacteria > Bacillati > Actinomycetota > Actinomycetes > Streptosporangiales > Streptosporangiaceae > Streptosporangium > Streptosporangium vulgare. Next base: position 652,972 of record NZ_JBHMBS010000001.1, read on the forward strand.
CTGGGGTGGCGCCGGGCTCGGTCCCGCCGACCACCTCGCCCTGGTCCGCGAGGCCGAGCGGCTGGGCTACGAGTCGGTGTGGGCCGCCGAGACGTACGGCACCGACCCGGCGAGCCTGATGGCGTGGATCGCTGGCCAGACCGAGCGGATCGCGCTGGGCACCGGCGTGCTGCAGATGTCCGGCCGCAAACCCACGGTGGCGGCGATGACGGCCGCCACCCTCGACCAGATCTCCGGCGGCCGGGCCCGGCTGGGCGTGGGCGTGTCGGGGCCGCAGGTCGTGGAGGGCTGGCACGGGGAACGCTTCGACCGGCCGGTGGCCCGCGCCCGCGACTACCTGTCGGTGCTGCGGCTCGCCCTGGCCGGGCGCCCGGTGAGCTACTCGGGCCCGACCATGACACTGCCGCTCCCCGGCGGGCAGGGCAAGGAACTGTCCCTGGGCGTCTCCCCGGTCCAGAAGCACCTTCCCGTCTATCTCGGCGCGATGGGCCCGGAGACGACCGCGCTCGCCGGGGAGCTGGCCGACGGCTGGCTCGCGATCCACTTCCCGCCCGAGCACCTGGCCGAGCGCACGGCCCAGCTGCGCGCCGGCGCGGCGCGGGCCGGTCGCAGCCTCGACGGCTTCGACGTCGCGCCGATGATCCTCACCCTCGTCGACGACGACGAGGAACTGGCCTACGACATGATGCGGCCCATGCTCGCCCTCTATCTGGGGGGCATGGGCTCGCGCCGCACCAACTTCTACAACCGCCTGGCCCGCTCCCTGGGCTTCGAGAAGGAGGCGGAGGCGATCCAGGAGGCGTTCCTGGGCGGGCGCCAGGGCGAGGCGATGTCGCTGCTGCCCGACGGCCTGGTCGACGCGATGACGATGTGCGGACCGCCCGGCAAGCTCCGCGAACGCGTCGCCGCCTACCGCGAGGCGGGCGCGACCTCCCTCGTCGTCGGCCTGGTCACCCCGACGCTCCGGCTCAGGATGGAACAACTGGAACTGGTGGCTGACCTGGTCACCTGACGTGTCGCTCTCCGCCGGGATCGTGCGGCCTGTGGTCCGTACGATCCCAGCGGCTCATCCCGGGGAGTTACGCGTCGTTCTTCAACCGAGTGACGAAGGCCGACCAGGTGCCGCGGGTGAAGACGAGCTGGGGGCCGCCGGGGTCCTTGGAGTCGCGGACGGCCACGACGTCGCCCAGGTCCGCGACCTCCACGCAGTCGCCGTTGCCTCCGCTGAGCGAGCTCTTGCGCCATGTGGCCTTGGTCAGGTCTACCGGGTCGGACATCGCGCGCCCCTTCGGCTGGACACTCACGCCAGGTTGTTCTGCGTGTCCATCAGCATAGTCGCGGTGTCGGCGGGGCTGAGGGCCGCTGCCCTGAGGTAGTCGAACACCGAGACGTACCGGCGGACGTCCGCTGCGTCCTCCAGGTACAGGCCGAACTGCTCGTCAGTGAGGTGGTCACCAACGCGATCCTGCACAGCGACTCGGCCGGACCCGACGGGCTCGCCACGGTCCGGGTGGGGCTCGGCGGCGGCCTCGTCCACATCGAGGTGATCGACGGCGGCTCGGCCACCAACGTCCCCGCCATCCGGATCGCCGACGACGACAGTCTCAGCGGACGCGGCCTGAGCTGGGTGGACCGGCTGGCCGTCACCTGGGGCACCGGTCACGGCGAGGTGGGGAGAACGGTCTGGTTCCGGCTCCCACACGATGGATCGGCGACCTTTTAGATCCTTTTCCCGAATCTTCCCCCAAGGAAGGTCCGCCGGTCGTGGGAGAGCGTCGTGTCCGGAGTATGTGGGGGTCGGCAGGGGGAGAGAAAGGCCCGCTCAGAGGCACGCCTGGTTCCGGAGGTAGCCGGCGACGCCGAATGCCGCGTCGCTGCCCAGAACGACTCCGTAGTCGATGACCTTCGTGTCGGTCAGGACCAGGCGCAGGCCGCTGGCTGAGGGCAGCACTCGCGTGGGGAGGTTACTTCGGTCGAGTTGCCGTTGCAGCCACACCGCTTGGGCGATGCGGTAGTCGGTGGCGGAGTAGGCGATGTCGTAGTGCTGAATGAGCACGTGACGAGGGTGCAGGGTCGCGGCGATGACGGGCACATCCCGCGTTTCCAGATGGCATGCCTCAGCCCGGCCCGGCACCTGGTCGATGTTGGAGGCGTCCGCGTGGGCGATCACCATGGTCGGTGTCGGGCAGATCGCCGCCACGTGCCCCAGCAACGCTTCGGTGAGGTTGGTGTCGGAGGTGTACCAGATGTGCCCGGCGGTGCTCTCGTAGATCAGGCCGATCGCGTTGCGGCTGCGCCCGGCCTCCTCGGTGTGCACCGCCGGCACCGCGTGGAGGATCACATCGCCGACCGTGACCGACGCCCTGCCGAGGCCGTCCGTCTCGGGGTGCGCGAGCGTGACCAGCTCGGCCAGCCCGCCCTCGCCCACGTGATACGGGGAGAACGCGGCGAACCTCGCCGCGGCCGTCGGGTTGGCCAGCAGCAGTTTGCGGCCGCCGGTGGAGTAGCTGACCATCCCTTCCAAACAGGGGATCACGTCGGCGTAATGGTCGGGATGCAGGTGGGTGACGGCGATGGCGTCCAGCTCCGACCAGGAAAACAGGCCCTGCTCGATCAGCTGCAGCAGCATGCTCAGCGCGGCCGGGCCGGGGTCGACGAGCACGGTGGTGGTCGCGGTACGGATCAGGTGCCCGCCGGCGCCGCCGGCGAGCATCCCGTACCGGCACCCCAGCGCTCCCAGCAGCAGCACCTCGCAGGTGCCGGGCGCCGTCGACCGGGCCGGAGGCCGTGGTTTGACGCGCGCGGGGTGGTGCAGGGCGATGTCGGCTGCGTCGGCCGCCGCCAGGATCGCGATCAGGTCCTCGTCCCGGGCCGTGTACAGGTGTGCGAAGTCGGATGTGCTGCTCATGGGTCTCCTGGCGTCTTGGCGGTCTGATTCAGGCCCTGACGGTGGTGGTACCCGCCGCGGGTCTCAGGCGACTCATCGCGGCCAGGGAACGCTGCGCCGCGTGACGCTCAAACGATCGGTGGGCGGCCGGCGCGGGCCAGGCGCAGCACGGTGGTCCAGGACATCGGCCGGCGCTGCCCGTGCCCGCCCTGGAGTCCTTCCCACAGGCCGACGCCCCAGACGGCGAGGTTCGTCCGCGACCGGATCCGGGCGAGGCTGAGCAGCGTCCAGACCGTCAGGTAGATGGGGATGAGGAGGACGGGGAGGCGCCGGTAGGCGAGCCAGACACGGTTGCGGGCGACGAGACGGTAGTAGCCGGCGTGCCGGGCGGGGTCGGTGGCGGGGTGGTGGATGACGATGCCGGGCGCGTACCAGCCGGTGCGGCCCAGGTCCCACAGCCGCCACGACAGGTCGATGCCTTCGTGGAAGAGGAAGAAGTGGCCGGGCCAGCCGCCGGCCTGCTCGTAGTCGGCGCGGCGTACGAGGACGACCCCTTCGGCCATGACGGTGATGATGCCGGGCCGGGTGGCGTCGCCGGCGCGTAGCCGTGGCACCCAGCGGCGCAGGGTGACACCGGTGTCGGGGTCGGCGATGCGCGGCTGGATGTAGGCGGCGTCGGGGTGGGATCGGGCTTCGGCGACGAGCCGGGCCAGGATGTCGGGGGTGGGCAGGACGGCGTCGTTGTCGAGGAAGAACACGAACTCGCCGCCCGGGTCGCCCAGGGCGTCGGCGCCGACGTTGCGGCCCTCGGGGATGCCCACGTTGACGGGCAGGGCGACGGCGTGAGCGTTGGCGGGCACGTGGTCGGGTTCGACGCCGTTGCCCACGATGACCACCCGCAGTTCGACGTCCTGCTGGGCGAGGAGGGATGCCAGCGCCCGCTGGCACTCGGCGGGGCGGTCGTTCATCGTGAGGACCACCACATCAACGACGGTGGTCTGCGGGCTGGTCATCACGTCTCCCGGACGGTGAGCGCTCTGCGCGACCTGTTGAGGGATGGGCGAGGCAGTGGTTCTCCTCCGGTTCACCCTAGCGTCGCCGTGTTTTAACGTCAGCCACATGCGCATCGGGTGTGGTGCCCGCCTGCGAGCTGCGTGGGCGGGCGCCTGCCGGGTCAGCGCTGCCAGAGAGCGTGGAGGGCGGCGGTGACCCGGTTCACGTCCTGGGACGTCATGCTGGGGTAGCAGGGCAGGGAGAGCTGCCGCGCCGCGACGGTTTCGGTAACGATCAGCGGGTGGGTGGCGGTACCGCGGTAGAGCTCCAAGGTGTGGACGGGCCTGAAGTGCTTGCTGGTCGCGATGCCGTAGTCGGCCAGCAGGTGGTGGGCGACTTCGTCGCGGGTGAGCGGCGCGCTGTCCGCGTCGATGAAGATCGAGTAGAGGAACCAGCCGGGCTGTACGCCGGGCAGGACGGTCGGCGTCGCCAGACCCGGCAGGCCGGTCAGGGCCCGGGTGTAGGTGTTGGCGATGTCGGCGCGGCGAGCGGTGAAGGCGGGCAGCTTACGGAACTGCTGGAGGCCGATGGCTGCGGTGACGTCGGACATCACGTACTTCAGGCCGGGGGCGACCACCTCGTAGTCGGCGGTGCTGCGGGTGCCGTGCCGCTGCCACACCGACGAGTCGATGCCGTGCCGTCCCAGCAGGCGGGCCTTCTGGACGAGCTCGCCCAGGCCGACCAGCATGCCGCCTTCCCCGGTGGTCATCACCTTGTTCGCGTAGAAGCTGAAGACCGCCAGGTCGCCGACACTGCCGGCGCGTTGTCCGTCGCGGCTGGCGTGCAGGGCGTGGGCGGCGTCCTCGATCAGCAGGAGTCCGTGATCGTCGGCCAGCTTGCGGAACGCGCGCAGGTCGCAGGGGTGCCCGCCGTAGTGCATGACCACGATCGCTTTCGTACGGTCGGTGATGGCGGCTTCGGCCGCCCGCGGGTCGATGTTGAACGTGGCCCGTTCCACGTCGACGAACACCGGCCGGGCCCCGACTTGCCGCAGCGCGTTCAGAGCGGCGCAGAAGGTGAGACTCGGGGTGATCACCTCGTCGCCGTCGCCGATACCGGCGGCGAGGAAGGCCAGGTGGAGAGCGGCGGTGCACGACGACACCGCGAAGGCGTCCTCAACGCCGAGCGCGTCCCGCACCTCCCGCTCGAACCTGGCCGCTTTCGGGCCGTGGGTCAGCCACCCCGAACGGAGGGTGTCGATGACTTCGGCGATCTCCTCGTCGCCGATCGAGGGGCGGTTCCACGGCAGCAGCGGCGCTTCAACGGGCTGGATCACCGGGCGCTCCAATCGGCGGTTGCGTAGTCGCCGTACAGGCGTTCACATTCGGCCGACCGCAGCACGCTGATGTGCCCGGCTTCGCGGGAGGCCACCAGGCCCTTGAAGTTGTCGTACTCGGGCAGGTCGGGGTCGCTCACCTCCTTGGTGGCCACCGCTTCGGCGACTTCGTTCACGCCCTCACGCAGCCGGGTACCGCACACGCCGGGAAACGCGGCCGCGAGCCGGGCGAAGGACGTCCGGTAATCGCGGGCGTCTGCCTCGTCGCGTTCGGGGCCGCGGTCGATGCGTGAGCCGGGCACCGCCGCTTCGACGATTTCGGCGATCTCGGCGATGGTGAAGTTCTCGTGGTCGGAGCCGACGTTGAAGGTTCGCTGCCCGGCGGGGGTGTTCAGCGTGGCGGCGAGCACCTGGGCGACGTCGGCGACATGCACCAGGGGGCGGCGTTGTGAGCCGCCGTTGAGCGGGATGTGGCCGGTCGTGACGGCTTGGGCGGTCATGCGGTTGACGACCGAGTCCAGGCGCTGACGCGTAGAGCGCCCGTACGCGGTCGCCAGCCGCAGCACCGTCAGGTCGGCGCGGCCTTCCAGCAGGGAGGCCAGCCGCTGCTCGGCCAGGACCTTGGTGCGGGCGTAAATCCCCAGCGGGTTCGGGACGGTGTCTTCGTCGACGATGCCTTCACGGCTGCCGTAGACGCTGCAGGAGGAGAAGAACACGTAGTGAGGGACACCGACAGCGGCTGCGATCTTCGCGGCGATGAGGGGGGAGGCGTAGTTGAGTTCGACGGCGAGCTGCTCATCGACGGCGCAGGCCGGTTCGCCGACCAGGCCGCCGAGATGCACGACCGCGTCGGCGTCGGTCATCGCGTGGCGCATCGCCGAAGGGTCACGCAGGTCGGCGTGGACGAAGGCCGAGACGGTGGGCATCAGGCGGTGCGGGTGGTCGTCGCGGTGGTAGATCAGGCCGTCGACCACGGTGACATGGTGGCCTAGACCCGTCAGGTAGGCGGTGGCGACGGTGCCGAGGTAGCCGGCGCCGCCGAGCAGGACGATACGCAACGGAGATCCTTCCCGATGGGGGTGGGTGAAGTCGTGCAGGTGGGGGCGGCCGCCGGTGGGGCGGCGGCCCGGCGTGCAGGGGTGGCGACGGTGGTTAGTGGCCGCGGGGGAACGCAGCCCTGCCGAGGGCGGTGCTGCGCAGGTCGGTGAGACGAGGCACGAAGATCACATCGAGTTGCTGCACCGGGTGGAGCAGACCCCGCTCACAGGTCTCGGCTTCCCACACGGTGCAGTCGGCCACCGCCGGCGACGCCGGATTGACGCCGATCTCCCCTTTGGGCAGCGTGCCGTTGAACGGGGTGGGGATGTTGTGGGTGTTCCAGTAGTCGTACACCTCCAGGGCTTTGGCCTGCTCGAACAGGGGAAACAGCTGCGGGTAGCGCTGGAGGCGTCGCATCTCCCGGAAGACGAGCTGGCCGAGCAGGCCAGGTGCGGCCGCCGCGAGCTTGTCGAAGTCGCAGCCTTGGAAGGTGACGGAGGCCGCGTCCTGGGACGGGGTAAGGGCCAGGCAGGCGAACAGGTGCGGCAGGCGACGCCGGACGTAACCGGCCGCGCCCGGCGCCAAACCGGATTCGACCTGCCCGACGAGATGCACCAGCTGGTCGTGGTCCGGGCCGAAGAGCGCCAGATCGAACAGGCGGCCCATGCTGGCCACAGCGGAGAACGCCAGCTGCTTGTACAGGCGGTTGTTCATCTCCCCGGACGCCTCGGCGTACGCCTTGGTCTGGGGGGCCGTCGAGTGGAGCATCAGATACTCCGACAGCACCTCGAAGTACAGGTAGCCCAAGAACGGCAGGTCCTGCACGGCGGCGGCGAGACGGTCGATGAACTCACCGTCCGGGGTGCGGCTGCCGCAGGCGTTGGCCAGCACCACGTCGAGGAACCCGGCCGCCGCACGGACCCGTTTCACCGCTGTCCGGCGCAGCTGGGCGTCTTCGGCGCCGGTGAGGAAGGCGCGGTGGTCGAGATAGGTGCGCAGGTGGATGCCGCCCAGCCGCAGATAGTCGAGCCCCTTGGCGGGCACCGGCCCATCAGGGGTGATCTCGATGACCATGGTCCGGGTGTCGTGTTTGGTCTCCAGCAGGTAGGCGCCCAGATTGTGCGGGCGTAAACCGCCGGGTTCCTGGGTGAGCGGGGCGCAGTACAGCGCCCCCACCAGGCAGCCGGCCGACGCGTGCAACTGCCCGCTGGAGCGGATCGCGTCCAGCGCCGTGGTGATGTGCATCAGGTGGATCGGCTGCCCGCTGGTCAGTGTCTGCAGCATCGCGTTCCTGCGCAGCAGCCAGCCGTTGGGGGTGTCGAGGTGGAGACGACGCCAGTCGGCTTCGCTGTCGGCGAGTCCAGCCGGGCCGGGCCGCGCGGCCGGGCCGGTGTAGTTGGTGTAGTCGGTGTGGGCGTAATCCCATTCAGCGTCGTGCATGGCGGTTCTACCGTCCGTTGCTGAGGGTGTGCAGGGCGTGGGTGAGTGCTTCGTGGTGGGTGGCGCCGTCGAGCCGGGCCTGTTCACTCCCGGCCATCAGGTCGAAGGCGATCGGCGGCAGCCAGCCTGGGATGGCGATCCGCAGGTGTGAGGGGTCGGGCCACCAGCGTTGGAGCGGCAGCCGGTAGCGGTCCAGGCAGTCGGCGGCCTTCAGCAGGTCGACGAGCAACGGGTCCTGCTGGTAGGCGCGGGCCTCGGCCAGCGTGAAGGCGCTGTAGGGAATGTTGTGCAGGCCGATGGCTGTCGCCGCCCACGCCGCGGAGCGGTCGGGCACAGGGTGGCCGAACGCAGCCGTTACGGTGCTGCTGTTGCGGGTGAACCAGTCGGCGGCCCGCTTGCCGTGCTCGCGGTCGTCGCGGTCGTCGTGGCGTCGGCAGTCGTGCACCGCGGCGGCCGTGCACAAGGCCGCGGTGTCGTCGCGGCTCAGGCCATGCTCCTGGGCGAGTATCGACGCTAGGACGCAGACGCGGGCGCCGTGGCGGATGCCGTGGATGGAGTCGGTGAGCAGCGGGTCCGCGAACCAGGCGACCTCCGGCATCAGCAGAAGCGGCTGGTGCGGTAGGGCAGGGGCGGCTCCCAGGGTGGGTCGGCGCTGGATGATCCAGGTGAGGGTGTCCTGGTCCATGATCTGGTGGGCCGGCAGGAGACGCTGTTCGGCGAGTTCCCTGAGCGATGCGCTGTTCGGCGCCTGCGAGGTCATGGTCCTCTCCCGAAAGTCGGTGATGGTCGAGCAGGAGACGCTGCAGCCGGTGGTGTTCGGCGTCGCCGTGGTGGCCGAGGACGCTCAGACCTGATGCGTGGTCGAGGTCGGCGGGCCCCGTGCGGTCTGCTGCTCGGCGGGGCCCGATGGTGGTGAAGTGCCGTCAGGCGACGGCCGCGCTGGTCTTCAGCCACGGCGGGATCGCTTCCGGGGTGGCCCGCAGCCACTGCACGTACCGATCGATGCCGTCATTGACGGTGATGCGCGGCTGCCAGCCCAGGAGGGTCCGGCTGCGGGTGGTCGAGGCGTAGGCGCCCAGCGGGTCGCCCAGGGGGCGGGGCGCGTCGACCAAATGCGCCGACGGGTAGTGGGCGGCGATGCGTTCGGCGATCTGACGTACCGACGTCGCGACGCCAGTGCCGATGTTGATGGTTTGGCCGGAGGCCCCGTCGGTGAGCAGCGCCAGCACGGTGGCGCGGGCGATGTCTTCCACATGCACCATGTCCCGCACCTGGCGTCCACCGCCGTTCAACTTCAGCGGCAGGCCCAGATGGGCGGACATGGCCAGCCAGGCGACCATCCAGGAGTGCGAGCCGGGCTTGGGCACCTGCGGGTCGCCATAGACGCTGAAGTAGCGCAGCACGGTGTACTCGGTGTAGCTGCCGCCGAGCATCAGCTGAACCTGATGCTCGGCCCACAGTTTGGAGTTGGCGTACACCGAGATCGGCCGTGCGGGCTGCTCCTCGGTGAACTCGGCGGCGCCTCCGGTGCCGGCGGATCCGTCGCCGTAAACCGACGCCGAGGAGATGAACACCAGCCTCCTCACGGAGGGGGCGTTCAGGATCTCTTGCAGGACGGTCTGCGTGCCGTGGACGTTCGCGGCGAACGCGGTGGCCGGCTCTCTCGTGCAGGCGGCCACATCGGCGTAGGCGGCGGCGTGGATGACGTAGTCAGCGCTGCTGACCAGCGTGCGGACGGTGGCGGCTTCGCGGACGTCACCCAGGACGATTTTCGTCCTCTCGTTCAGGCCGAAAAGGCCACGGACCGGATGGGGGTAGGCGTCCATGTTGTCCAACACCACCGGGTCGGCGCCGATGGCGGAGAGCAGCCGCACGATGCGGCTGCCGACGAGCCCCGCGCCGCCGGTGACGAGCACACGGGCACCGTTGAGGTAGTCCAGGTAAGGACGAAGGTCAGCGAACAGGTCTCGATCAGGCAGGGGAGTATCCACGTCATGGAACCCTTCGGACGGGGGACTGAGCACCGCACAGATGGAGGACGACGGTTCGTTCCGGGCGTTCCACAACTTCGGTGCGGCTAAAGAATCCGCTGCGGACCAGCTCCCGGGCCAGTACTTTGAGGGTCGCGGAAGGTGGCGAAAACCTCATCCTGAGTCACGAAGACTGTGGGGAAGTGATGGCCGGAAACACCGTGAACTCTCAACTGCAGGCGTGGGTCGACGCCAGCGGCCTGTCCCTCGGAGAGATCAGCCGCAGGGTTGGTGCCCTGGCCAGGGGCCGCGGATACCGCCAGGTCGCCCCGGACACCACGCGGGTGCGGCGGTGGCTGAATGGGGAGCAGCCCCGCCCGCCTGTGCCCGAGTTACTGGCCCAGGTGCTCTCCGAGGAACTGCGCAGGTCCTTAACACCCAGTGACCTTGGTCTTACGACCACCGCTTTGCCGCTGGATACCATCGAATTGCCGCTGCTACGAGAATCCGCTGCGGAGACCTTGGTCGGATGGACTCGGATGGACCTGCTGATGCCCGATCGCCGTGAAGTCCTCAACCTCATCGTCGGTACACCGCTGGTCGCCAGCACCGCGCACCTGCTTGAGACGGCCGGCCGTCCGCTTAGCCGCCGCCAGGCTGGTTTCGGTACCGACACCGTCGCCGCCCTGGAAGAAGTCACCGCTGCCTTCGCGCGGCTGGAATCGGCGCACGGCGGCGCGCTGTGTCGCTCTGCGATCGTCGGCCAGCTCGCGGAGGTCATGCGCCGTATCCAAGACGGCGTCCCGGACAGTCTGCGCGTCCGTGTCTTCGCCACCACAGCTGACCTGGCCGCGCTTGCCGGATGGACCAGCCACGACGCCGGCCGCTATGGCGCCGCGCAGCGGTACTGGTCATACGCCCTCTACGCCGCTGGAGAGGCGGGCGTGCCCGGTCGCGGAGCGGAGATCGTCACCCGCATGTCACATCAAATGATCTATCTGGGGCGGTTGCATGACGCGCTCGCGCTGCTTGACCTCGCAGCGGCCCGCGCGCAACGCGACGGCCAGGTGGCGGTGCAGGCGCTTGTGCAATCTCAGACCGGTCGCGTCCATGCGGGCCTTGGTCGGGCCGGCGAAGCCGCCCGTCATCTAGGTCACGCTGACGAACTCCTCGCTCAGGTCACGGACAGCCCCGAGTGGGTCGCCTACTTCGATGTCGCCGAGCACGCAGGTGCCCGGGCTGTCAGCGCCCGCGATCTCACCCACCTCGGCCACCATGGGCACCCCGCCAGCCCTCACTTCGAAGCCGCGTTGCGGCTGCGCAAGCCAGGATTCGACCGGGTACAGACGATGGACCTGATCGGCTTGGCCGCCGCGCTCCTCGACGAGGGTGACCTTGACCGGGCCGCCGCCGCCGGCCGCCAGGCTCTGGAGAGCGCTGGCCTGCAGTCGGCCCTCGTAGCGGCCAGGCTCAACACCCTGTTGTCCGCTGCGGACAGGCACCACACGGCCGAGATCATTGAACTCCGCGCCCAGGCTGCGGACTTCGCGGCCCGCGCGCCGATCACTTCGCAGGTCGCCGCTTGACCGGAGGCTTCCCGCTCTTCGAATCGGCGCAGTCGTCGAGGTCCGGATGACGGAGGGGATCCCGGTAGAACGGGCGACATTCAAAACATGGGGCCGCACCTGACGGTGATCGGTAACCGTCGACTCCGCGCCGACGGTTACCGGATCTCTCGGTCCGGCCCACATTCGCGCAGAGGTGATGCCGAACCGTGGATGCCCCGCCCGGTTTCCCTGCCGGTCGACGGGCTCTCCGACGCTCGGATTCACATCGAGAAGAGCCACGCGTGGCCGGGGGAGATCGGCGGTGATGCGGATGTAACAGCCGGGCGCGGGCATCTGTGACGTCCACGTAACGCGTGTTTCTTATGTTTCCGTCGTTGGATCCGCCCGATGCGGCTTCGGTGTCCCCGCCGCCCGGCTGTTCGGCGGAGGGTGTCACGGGCCCCTGCTCAGAGAGAAAAGGGACCTATGGCGGCGTCAGAGAAAGTGAAGACGGTCTGCTCGTACTGCGGTGTCGGCTGCGGGATCGTGCTGGAGGTGGACGGGCGGCGCCGGGTCGTCAAGGCCTTCGGCGACAGAAGTCACCCGGCCAACGCCGGTCGGCTGTGCACCAAGGGAGCCACCACCGCGGACATGCTCGCCGCCCCCGGCCGCCTCGAGAGCGGGCTGGTCAGGCCGGACCGGGGCGCCGAGCCCGCACCGGCGAGCGTGGACGCGGCGATCAGCGAGACCGCCCGGCGGCTGCGGCGGATCCTGGACGAGCACGGGCCGGACGCACTGTCGTTCTACGTGTCCGGCCAGATGACGCTGGAGGCGCAGTACCTGGTCAACAAGCTCGCCAAGGGCTTCGTCGGCACCAACCAGATCGAGTCGAACTCCCGGCTGTGCATGGCCAGCGCGGGCAGCGGCTACAAGCTGTCGCTGGGGTCGGACGGCCCGCCCGGCTCCTACGAGGACTTCGACCACGCCGACCTGTTCCTCGTGATCGGCGCGAACATGGCCGACTGCCATCCGATCCTGTTCCTGCGGATGATGGAGCGGGTCAAGGCCGGAGCGAAGCTCATCGTGGTCGATCCCCGCCGTACCGCCACCGCCGACAAGGCCGACCTGTTCCTTCGGGTCAGGCCGGGCACCGACCTCGCCCTGCTCAACGGGCTGCTGCACCTGCTGGTCGAGGGCGGCCACGTCGACCACGAGTTCGTCGAGCGGCACACCGACGGCTGGGAGGCGATGCCGGACTTCCTGCGCGACTACCCGCCCGGGACGGTCTCCGAGATCACCGGCGTCCCCGAGGACGACCTGCGCCGGGCGGCCGAGTGGATCGGCGCGGCGGGGGAGTGGATGAGCTGCTGGACGATGGGGCTCAACCAGAGCACGCACGGCACCTGGAACACCAACGCGTTGTGCAACCTGCACCTGGCCACCGGCGCGATCTGCCGCCCCGGCAGCGGCCCGTTCTCCCTGACCGGCCAGCCCAACGCCATGGGCGGGCGCGAGATGGGCTACATGGGGCCCGGCCTGCCCGGCCAGCGGTCGGTGCTGGTGGAGGAGGACCGCCTCTTCACCGAGGAGTTGTGGAACCTGCCGCCCGGCACCCTGCGCACCGACGTCGGCCAGGGGACCGTCGAGATGTTCTCGCGCATGGCCGAGGGCGAGATCAAGGCGTGCTGGATCATCTGCACCAACCCGGTCGCCAGCGTCGCCAACCGCAGGACGGTCATCGCGGGCCTGGAGGCCGCCGAGTTCGTCGTCACCCAGGACGTCTTCGCCGCCACCGAGACCAACGCCTACGCGGACGTGGTCCTGCCCGCGGCCATGTGGGCCGAGACCGAGGGCGTGATGGTCAACTCCGAGCGGAACCTCACCCTGCTGCGGCAGGCCGTGGAGCCGCCGGGACAGGCGCTGCCCGACTGGCGGATCATCGCCCGCGTCGCCTGCGAGATGGGCTTCGAGGACGCCTTCTCGTACGACAGCGCGGAGGAGGTGTTCGAGGAGATCAAGCGGGCGTGGAATCCCAAGACCGGCTACGACCTGCGGGGCGTCACCTACGAGAGGTTGCGCGAGACCCCCGTCCAGTGGCCGAGCGCGCCGGGCGGCGGTGAGCGCAACCCCGTCCGCTACCTCAACGACGGCACCAGCCAGGCGACGCTCACCCTGCCCGACGGCAGCCGGCCGCGCCTCGCCTTCGCCACCGCGAGCGGCCGGGCCGCCTTCTTCCCCCGCCCGCACCTGCCTCCCGCCGAGCTGCCCGACGACGCCTACCCTTTCGTCCTCAACACCGGCAGGCTGCAGCACCAGTGGCACACCCTGACCAAGACGGGAAGGGTCGCCAAGCTCAACAAACTCAACCCCGGGCCCTTCGTCGAGATCCACCCGGGCGACGCGGCCGAGCGCGGGATCGGCGAGGGCGACCTGGTGGAGATCGCCTCCCGGCGCGGCAGGGCCGTGCTGCCCGCCCGCCTGAGCGACCGGGTCATGCCGGGCGGCTGCTTCGCGCCGTTCCACTGGAACGACCTGTTCGGCGAGTATCTCAGCGTCAACGCGGTCACCAGCGACGCCGTCGACCCCATCTCCTTCCAGCCCGAGTTCAAGGTGTGCGCGGTCTCCCTCACCAGGGTCGCCTCCGAGGCGTCTCCGGCGTCACCCGCGTCCTCCGCCTCTCCGGTGGCCTCGGAGGACGCCGGGACGACCGCGTTCCCCACGGCGGTGGAGGGCCTCCTTCCGGAGCACGCGGGAGAGGCCTCGGAGGACGCCCGGCCCGCCCGGATCGCCGCGCTGGCCGGCCTGCTCGGGGTGGCCGACCTGACGCCGCCGGTGCTCGCCGACCACGAGCGCCGCTACATGGCCGGTTTCCTGTCGGCGCTCAGCGGCTCGGGGGCCGTTCTCGACGGCCCGGCGTCCGCCCCGGACGGCAGGGCGTCCGCTCCCAGCGGTACGGCGCTCGACGGCACGGTCGTGCCGGTCCTGCCGGAGCACGCGCCCGTCGATCCCGCCCACGCCCTGTGGATCAACGGGGTGCTGGCCGGGATGTTCTCCCGCACCCTCGCGCCGCCACCTCGGCGCGCGGCCGACGATCCGGTGTCGCCGACGCGCGACCTCGTCGTCCTGTGGGCCTCCCAGACCGGGAACGCCGAGGAGTTCGCCGTCACCAGCGCCCACCGGCTGACCGGTGCGGGGCGGGCCCCCCGGCTGCTCAGCATGGCCGACTGCGCTCCGGACAGCATTCCCCGTGGCGCGGACCTGCTCGTCATCTCCAGCACCTTCGGCGACGGCGAGGCCCCCGACAACGGCGTCGGGTTCTGGGAGGCTCTGATCGGGTCCGGCGCGCCCCGGCTCGACGGCGTGCGCTACGCCGTCCTCGCCTTCGGCGACTCCAGCTACGACGACTTCTGCGGCCACGGGCGACGGCTCGACCAGCGCCTCGAGGAGCTGGGCGCCCTGCGCCTGGCACCCCGCGTGGACTGCGAGCCCGACGACCACTCCCGGGCCCTGGGCTGGCTTGAGCAGCTGCTCACCACCCTCGCCGAGCCTTCCTCACCGGACCCGGCGCGTTCGGACCTCACGCCTTCTCCGCCGGACCCGGCGCGTTCGGACCTCATGCCCTCCCCGCCGGACCCGACGCGGACGGGGGCCGAGCCGACGAGCGCGGAAGCCGGGCCGACGCTCCCGGCTCCCGGTCCGGCCCTCTCGGGCCCCGGTTCCACCTTCTCGGCTCCCGAAACGGTCCCCTCGGACCCCGATCCAGCTCCCTCGGACCCCGATCGGGCTCCCTCGCGTCCCGGTCCGGCTTCCTCGGGCCCCGGTCCGGTTCCCCCCGGCCCCCGCTCGACGTCCTCCGGACCCGGGGCGACATCCTCGGCTTCCGGGGCGACATCCTCGGCTTCCGGGGCGAAGTCCTCGGATCCCGAGCCCGCGGCGGGGCCCGGCAGGGCCGCGCCGTTCAGCGCCCCCCTGACCGGTAACCGGCTGCTCAGCCTGCCCGGATCGGCGAAGGAGGTGCGGCAGTTCACCTTCGACACCGGAGGCGAGCTGACCTACCAGGCCGGTGACGCGCTCGGGGTGCTGCCGGTCAACAACCCCGGCCTGGTCGCCGAATGGCTCGCCGTGACCGGCCTCGACCCCGCCGAGGGCGTCGAGATCCCCGGCCTCGGCCCCGTCCCGTTCGGCGAGGCCCTGCGAAGCCACCTGGAGATCACCAGGATCACTCCCGGCCTGCTCAGGTTCGTCGCCGAACGGACCCGCGACCGCGACCTCACCCGGTTCCTGCGTTCGGGCAACGGGGGAGAGCTGGCCAAGTGGACCTGGGGCCGCCAGGCCGTCGACGTGGCCGGAGAGCTCCCCGTCCGGGCCACGGCCCAGGAGTGGGCGGACGTCCTCAAACGCCTGCGGCCGCGCCTGTACTCCATCTCCTCCAGCCCGCTGGTCGATCCCCACCGGGTGCGCCTCACGGTCTCGGTCGTCCGCTTCGACAACCCGCGTGGTACGGCGCGCAACGGGGTGTGCTCGTCCTTCCTGGCGGACAGTCCAGGGAACGCGCCGGTACCCGTCTTCGTCCAGCGCAACAGGCACTTCCGCCCTCCGGCGGATCCGGCCGTCCCGATGATAATGATCGGCCCGGGTACGGGCGTCGCGCCCTTCCTCGGCTTCCTGGACGAGCGCCGGGCACTCGGCCACTCCGGCCGCAACTGGCTCTTCTTCGGCGAGCAACGCCGCTCCACCGACTTCTACTACCGCGACGAGCTCGACGCGTCGTACCGCGACGGGCTGCTGACCCGGCTGGACCTCGCCTTCTCCCGCGACCAGCGCGCCAAGGTCTACGTCCAGGACCGCATGCGCGAGCACGGCGGCAGGCTCTGGTCCTGGCTCCAGGACGGCGCCCACCTGTACGTCTGCGGCGACGCCAGCCGGATGGCCAAGGACGTCGACCGGACCCTGCGCGAGATCGCCACCACCCACGGTGGTCTCGGCGACGACGAGGCCACCGTGTACGTCAAGCACCTGGCCACCAGCAGGCGCTACGTCCGCGACGTGTACTGATCGTCGTCGTTCGCGCGGCCGGGCCGTGCGGGGTGGCCGTCAGAGACCGGGGAAGACCCGGCGGAGGTCGTCCAGGGTGACGCCGTCGCCGGTGACGGTCACCGACGGCGGGGTGTGCTCGGGGGCCAGCCTGCCGCTGAGGAGGCGCGACCAGGCCTCGCCGGGAAGTGACAGGGTGACGTCGGCCGGGTCCGGCACCTCGCTGAAGCCGACGGTCTCCCCGAGGGTGAGCCCCAGGACGCGCTCGGGGTCGGTCGTCTCGACCCGGAGGGTCGTGGCCAGGCGCGGGTCCAGCTCGTCCGGCCTGCCGAGGAAACCGATCAGGAAATCGAGCGGCCCGGCGTACAGGTCGGTCAGCACCTCGGCGGCGTCACGCCCGACGGTGGCCTTGGGGTCGAAGGCGACCCTGACGTCCCAGGAGTGCAGGGCGGCCTCGTTCAGGCGCATCCCGCCCACCAGCGCGACGCCGCCGGGCCGGGGGAGGAATCCCAGCTTGACCCGCAGCCGCTCGCGGGCGTCGGCGTCGAGGCTCTCGAACGCCGCGACGATGTCGGCGTCGGCGGCGAGGAAGTCCTCGGCCTGCTCCTTGGGCTCCTTCGCGTTCCAGCGGTCCCACACCGAGTGGTTGAAGTCCTGGTCGGGCGTTTCCCGGCCGTCCTGGGCCGCGCGCAGCGTCGCCAGGCCGATCTCGGCGCCGCTGCCGAGGTGGCTGAGCACCTGGGCGACGGTCCACTCCGAACAGGCGGAGGGACGGGTCAGGTCGGCGGTGTCCAGGCCCCGGACGAAGGCCGCCAGCTCGTCGTGGGTGGTACGCAGGGCCGCGATGGTCCTGTCGGCGAGTGTGGTCATGGTTCTCCTACGGGATGGGAACGGGATGAGAACGGGACGGGGACGACCTGAGCCGTCGCGATCGAGCCGGACGGCCACGCGGGGCCTCCCTCGATCGTGCCCGCTGCCGCCTGACCTACCATCTTCCTCTCCCGCACCGGTGCCCGTCCCCGGTGGGGCCGGGGACGGGCACCGGTCGCGCGGCCGGTCAGGTGCCGGGGATCTCCTTCACCTTCGGGATCGGGGAGAAGACCAGCAGCAGGATCGGCAGGATGGCCCCGGCGATCACCGCGAGCAGGATGGCCGGGCGCAGGCCCAGGGTCTCGCCGAGCAGGCCCGCGCCCAGGGCGCCGAGCGGGGCCGGGATCAGCCCGAGGGAGTAGATCGTGCCGATCACCCTGGCCTGCAGGTGCGGCGGGGTGATCGACTGCACCAGGGTCATGTTGCTGACGAAGAAGACCTGGTTGCTCGCCCAGACGACGAACTGGGAGAGGCCGAGCATCCCGGCGGCGACCCAGACCGGTCCCGACGCGAACGGCACCAGCAGCAGCGCGCAGTTGCCGACGACCGTGCTCCACAGCAGTGTCGGGCCGATCCCCATGCGGCGCATGGTCCGCACCGACAGGGTCGCGCCGAGGATGGCGCCGACGCCGCCGGTCGCCATGACGATCCCCACCCACTCCACGGGCAGGTCGGGGCCGCCGCGCAGCAGGAACAGCACGTAGATCGACTGCATCGCGCCCATGACGAAGAACGAGTACAGCCCGCTCGCGATGGCCAGCGGCCGGATCATCGGCTGGTCCATCACCCACCGGAAGCCCGCCCAGATCGCCCGGTGCACGCTCCCGGCCGTCTCGTCGTCCGGGGCGGGCGGCTCCTCGCGCTTGCGGATGAGGAGGATGGCGATCGCGGAGAACAGGTAGGAGAGCACGTCGATCATGATCAGCAGTGGTGCGGCGACCACCTTGATCAGCGCCGCCGCCGCACCGGGACCGGCGGTCTGCGCCAGCGACTCGCTCAGCTGCAGCTTGCCGTTGCCGTCGCCCAGGTGCCGCAGCGGGACCAGTGACGGGAAGTAGGAGCGGTACGCGACCTGGAACAGCACCGACAGCAGGCTCAGGACGAACACGACCGCGTACAGCACCCCGAGCGTGAGGCTGTCCATCACGTACAGCAGCGGCACCAGGGCGAGCACCGCGGCGCGGCCCAGGTCCGACCAGATCAGCACGGGCCGCTTGCGCATCCGGTCGATGTAGACGCCGAACAGCAGGAATCCGAGCATCGGCAGCCGGACCAGCGCTCCCAGTACGCCCATCTCGGTCGCGCTCGCGCCCAGGGTGACGACGGCGATCAGCGGGATCGCCACGTACGAGATCTGGGAACCGAACTGGGAGAGGGTCTGTCCGGTCCACAGCCGCAGGAAGTCCTGGTTGCGCCACAGGCCGCCGTCGTCACCGCCCCCCTCGGGCCGCTTCCCGCCTCCGGGCGCGCCGGGGTCCCCGGAGTCCCCGGGTCCTCCCGGGCCCTCGGAGGTCCTGGGACCGCCGGAGGTATCGGGGATTTCCGGGGCTCCGGCGACCGGGGCGTCCTGGGGGACGTCGAGGACCTCGGGCCCCGCGGCGGGATCGCCGTTTCCGGTGCTCCGGGCACCTCCGGCCGTTCCGGACGCCCCGGCCGTCGCGGTGCCTTGCGGTGGCCCGGCGCTTCCCACGCTCTTGGGACTCTCAGTGTCCGGTGACGCCATGGTCGATCCAACTCCTCAGCTTGGCGGCCGCCTCGGCGACCAGGGGTTCGAACAGGATGACCACGCGCTCGCCGGGAATCGCCTCGATCGCGAGGTTCCCCTTGACCACGCCGTTCCAGCCCAGATCGGGCCGGTCACCGGCGGGGGCGAACAGCGCCACGTCACCGTCGTACGGCTCGTGCCGGTAGCGGCCGACCGCGTGGGCGTTGGCCCGGAACACCCGCAGGAAGCGCCGGGCCTGCTCGACGTCGGCGGTGTCGGGCGCCAGGCGCCGCTCCCGCCCGGCGGCGGCGATGACCGCCACCAGCATCTCCTCGGGGCCGAGCCCGGCGAACTCCGCGCCGTCCGTCTCCAGCGGTCCTCCCGCCAGCGCGTGGGTCATGAGCGAGGCGTCGTCCTCCAGCGAGCTGGTGATCACGGGCTCGTCGGCGTCGGAGTAGAACAGCACCAGCAGCGGGACGTCCTCGCCGAGGGCGCGCAGCCGCCTGGCCATCTCCATCGCGATGTTCCCGCCGATGCAGAACCCGCCCAGCACGTACGGCCCGCTGGGACGGACGGCGCGCAACCGGTCGACGTAGTCCTCGACCATGTCGGCCATGGTGGTGTGCGGGTCCTCGCCGGGCGCCAGGCCGCTGGCGGCGATCGCGTAGACGGGCTGGTCGGGGCCGAGCCTGCGGGCCATCGGGTGGTAGCGGAAGACCTGCCCGCCCAGGGCGTGCACCAGGACGATCGGGATACGGTCGCCGTCCGCGTTGAGCGTCACCACCCGCTGCTCGCCCAGGTCCTCCGGGCGGCGCAGCACGTCCGCCAGGCCCGCCACGGTCGGCGAGGCGAGCACGGTCGCCACCGGCAGCTCCCTGCCGAACTCCTGCCTGATCCGCACGGCCAGCCGGAGCGCCAGCAGCGAGTGCCCGCCCAGGTCGAAGAAGTCGTCGAACACCCCGACCATGGGGACGTCGAACAGCTCCTCCCAGATCGCCGCGACCCGCCCCTCGACCGGGTCCCTCGGTGGCACCCGGAACCCGTCCGCGCCCGCCGCCGGGTCCGGCGCGGGCAGGGCCTTCCTGTCCAGCTTGCCGTTGGAGGTGAGGGGGAGCTCCTCCAGCGTCACCCAGGCCGACGGGATCATGTGGTCGGGCAGCGTGGCCCGCAGCCTGGCCCGCCAGTCGACCGCCGGCTCCGCCTCGGTGGTCACCACGTAGCCGACCAGGCGGTCGCCGTCGACGACGACGGCCGCCGCGCGGATCTCGGGCTCGGAGAGCAGCGCGGCCTCGATCTCGCCGGGTTCGACGCGCATGCCGCGGATCTTGACCTGGGTGTCGAGGCGGCCGAGGTATTCGAGCTCGCCGTCGGGTCGCCATCGGGCGCGGTCTCCGGTGGCGTACAGGCGGGAGCCGGGCGGGCCGTGGGGGTCGGGGACGAAGCGTTCGGCGGTGAGGGCCGGCCGGCCGAGATAGCCCCTGGCCAGCTGGACCCCGCCGATGAACAGCTGCCCCGGGGTGCCCACGGGCGCCCGGCCGAACCGCTCGTCGAGCACCTCCAGGCGGGTGTTGTCGACCGGGCGGCCGATCGGCACCGCCTGCTCGGCGGGGTGGCACCGGTGCCAGGAGACGTCCACCGCGGCCTCGGTCGGGCCGTAGAGGTTGTGCAGCTCCACCCCGGGAAGCCGTTCGGCGAAGCGCCGCACCAGGTCGGCGGGGAGCGCCTCACCCGAGCACACCACCCTGCGCAGCCCACCCGCGCCCGGCCGGCTCACAGCCGACCTGCTCGCCTCCGGCCGGCTCACAGCCGACCTGCTCACAGCCGACCTGCTCGCCTCCGGTCCGTTCACGGCCTGCCAGCCCGCGTCCGGCCCGTTCACAGCCGATCCGCCCGCGTCCGGTCCGCTCGTGTCCGGCCTTTCCGCGACCGGAGTGTCCGCGTCCGGGACGCCGAGGGCCTCCAGGCCGGGCGTGTCCAGGAACGGGTCCAGCATGGACGGCACGAAGTGCGCCGTGGTGACGCCCTCGCGGGCGATCAGCTCGGTGAGGTAGCCGGGCTCGTAGTGCCCGCCCGGCCTCGCCACCACCAGCCCCGCGCCGGTGAGCAGCGGCCAGAACAGCTCCCACACCGACACGTCGAACGAGACCGGCGTCTTGTGCAGGACCCGGTCGGCCGGGGTGAGCCCGTACGTCGCCTGCATCCAGCGCAGCCGGTTCACGATCGACCGGTGCGACACCCCGACGCCCTTGGGCCTCCCCGTCGACCCCGACGTGAAGATCACGTACGCGAGCGAGTCCGGCGGACCCTCCCGGAAGGAGACCTCGGAGGCGGCCTCCGAGGTGACCTCCGAGACGGCTTCCGAGACGGTGGGCAGCAGGACGACCCGCGTACCCCCGGGAGCCTCGGCCGCCAGGTCGGCGGAGGTCAGCAGTACCGAGGCGCCCGCGTCGTCGAGCATGCCCCGCACCCGCCCGGCCGGGTGGCCGGGCTCCAGAGGCAGGTAGGCGCCCCCGGCGGCGAGGACGCCCAGCAGCGCGGCGGGCAGGTCCGCGCTCCGTTCGAGCAGCACCCCCACCGGCTGATCGGGTGACACCTCGGCGCGGCGCAGTTCCCCGGCGATCGCCAGGGCGCGCCCGGCCAGCTCGCGGTAGGTGGTCCACGAGCCCTCGAAGCCCACGGCGGGGGCGTCGGGCGTCCGCCTCGCCTGGGCGAACACCAGGCCGTGCAGCGTGCCGCCCGGGTGCTCGCGCCCGGTGGCGTTCCAGCGGTCGATCGCGTCGTTCTCCGCCTTGCCCACGCCCGGCTCGCCGGTCAGGGCGTCGATCACCCTCCCGGCCAGGGACTCCATCTGCTCCCTCGGGAACTGGGAGGCGTCGTAGGAGACCGTGAGGGTGAGGCCGCCACCGGGCACCCGGACGAAGGCCACCGTGCACGGCATGTCGGTCTGCTCGAAGAACTCCTGCCCGGTGATCGCCACGCCGTCACCGGACAGACCTCCGTACACGTGGAAGTCCCGGAAGTCGAACAGCGTGTCCAGCAGCGGCGAGCGGCCCGCGATCCGCTGGATCTCGAACAGCGGGTAGCGCCGGTACGGCACCGCGGCCACCTCGGCCTCGAAGACGCGCCCGACCAGTTCGGCCCGGTCGGCCCGGTCGTCGGCGTCGAGGCGGACCCGCAGCGGCAGCGTGTTGAGGAACAGCCCCAGCACCTCGCCGCCCCCCTCGCTCTCCGGCCTGCCGTGGCTGAGCACGCCGGTCATGACCTCCCGTTCGCCGGTGACCAGGCCCAGCGCCGTCACGTACGCGGCCAGCAGGGTCGTGCGCAGCGGCACCCGCAGCTCGCGGCTCCGCCGCTCCAGCGCCGCCACCGTCTCGTGCGGCACGGGTACGGCGACCACCTCGGCGGCGCGCGGCCCGCCGGACGGGAACCCGGGCAGCCGGGGCAGGCGGCTCTCCGGGGCGTCCTCGACCCGCTCCCGCCAGAACTCCCGCGCCGCCGCCGAGCCCACCGCGGCCCGCTCGGCCGCCACGAGATCCCTGAACAGGGCCCGGGGCGGGGCGGGTTCACGCGAGCCGGGAGAGCCGGGCGAGCCGTGCGCCGCGTAGCGGCCCAGCAGCTCGGTGACCAGCGCCGCGACGCTCCAGCCGTCGAGGACGGCGTGGTGGAAACTGAGGCTCAGCGCGAACTCGTCGTCGTCCAGCACGTGCGCGTACGCCCGCAGCAGGGGCGGCGACGACCAGTCGAACCCGGTGTGCTTCTCGGCCTCCCGCCACGCGGCGAGCCGCTCCCGGGGACCGTCCCCGTCCGAACCGCTCCCGCGCAGGTCGGCGACCTCCAGCGGGATGGTCGCGGTGTCGTGGACGAGCTGCAGCGGCTCGCTGAACCCGGTCAGGTCGAACGAGGTGCGCAGCACCGGGTGCCCGGCCGCGACCCCGGCCAGCGCCCCGGTCAGCGCCGGGACGTCCAGGGTGCCGCGCAGGGTGATGGTCATCAGGTCGTGGTAGGTGGGACTGCCCGGTTCGAGCTCGCTGTGGTAGAGCATCCCCGCCTGCAGCGCGGCCAGCGGGTACGCGTCCTCGATCATCGCTCGCCCTTCCTGAGCTTGGCCAGATCCGCGGCGCCGAGCATGCCGAACGCCTCGGTCGCCCCGGCCGCGGCCTCCGGCTCCGGGGTCGCCGCGGCGGCGGGCCCGGTGTCCGGTGTGTCCAGTACGGAGGCCAGTTCGGCCACGGTCTGGTGGGTGAACAGCCGCTGCAGGTCGAGCCCGTAACCCAGGTCGCGCAGCCGGGCCACCACCGAGAGGCTGCGGATCGAGTCGCCCCCGACGCCGAAGAACCCGTCGTGGCGGCCGACCTTGTCCAGGCCGAGCACGTCCTGCCACACCTGGGCGACGGCGCGTTCCGCGTCGGTGCGCGGCGGCTCCCAGGGAAGATCGCCCCGGCCGGGCGGTGGTGGCAGGGCGGCCCGGTCGAGCTTGCCGTTGGGGGTGAGCGGGAGGGAGTCCAGCGTCACCC
This sequence comes from Streptosporangium vulgare, assembly GCF_042428775.1. Taxonomy (NCBI): domain Bacteria; kingdom Bacillati; phylum Actinomycetota; class Actinomycetes; order Streptosporangiales; family Streptosporangiaceae; genus Streptosporangium; species Streptosporangium vulgare. The sequence continues at coordinate 676,306 of NZ_JBHMBS010000001.1, forward strand.
AGGCGGTGGGGATCATGTGGTCGGGCAGCTCGCCCCTGAGCCACTCGCGAGGATCGGCGTCCACAGCGCCTACGGTGTCCGCAGTGTCCGCAGTGTCCGCGGTGTCCGCGGTGTCCGCGGTGTCCGCGGTGTCCGCGGTGCCCCGCGCCCCTTCGCGCCGCACCCCGTACCCGACCAGCCGGGCTCCGGCGCCGTCGTGCCACACGCCGACCGCGACCGCGCTCAGGTCCGGATGCCCGCCGAGTACGGCCTCGATCTCGCCGGGTTCGACGCGCATGCCGCGGATCTTGACCTGGGTGTCGAGGCGGCCGAGGTATTCGAGCTCGCCGTCGGGTCGCCATCGGGCGCGGTCTCCGGTGGCGTACAGGCGGGAGCCGGGCGGGCCGTGGGGGTCGGGGACGAAGCGTTCGGCGGTGAGGGCCGGCCGGCCGAGATAGCCCCTGGCCAGCTGGACCCCGCCGATGAACAGCTCGCCCGGCGTCCCGGCCGGTACCGGGCGCAACGCCCCGTCCAGCACGTACAGGCGGGTGTTGGCCACCGGACGGCCGATCGGCACGACCTTCTCGCCCGGTGTGTACCGGTGCCAGGAGACGTCCACCGCGGCCTCGGTCGGGCCGTAGAGGTTGTGCAGCTCCACCCCGGGGAGCCGTTCGGTCAGCCGCTCCGCCGCCCCCGCCGTCAGCTCCTCGCCACTGCAGATCACCCGGCGCAGCGAGCGGCACTCCTCGATCCGCTCCTCCGTGGTGAAGGCGGCGAGCATCGAGGGGACGAAGTGGACGGTGGTGATTCCCCGCTCGGTGACGAGGTCGCGCAGGTAGGCGGTGTCCCGGTGGCCGTCGGGCCGGGCGAGCACCAGGCGGGCCCCGCTGATCAGCGGCCAGAAGAACTCCCACACCGACACGTCGAACCCGGCGGGGGTCTTCTGGAGCACGGCGTCGCCCGTGTCCAGGCCGTACGTCTCCTGCATCCAGCGCAGCCGGTTCACGATCGCCCGGTGCGGCACCCCGACGCCCTTGGGCCTTCCCGTGGACCCCGAGGTGAAGATCACGTACGCGAGGGAGTCCGGCAGGTCTTTCCCGGGGGGACGCACGTTCCCGGACCCCGCCGAGGCGTCCAGGGCGGCGGTGAGTTCCACGGCCCCGGCGTCGGCGAGCATGGCCTCGATTCGGCGTTCGGGCAGCCCCGGATCGAGGGGGAGGTAGGCGCCCCCGGCCTTGAGCACGGCGAGCAGCCGTACGGGCAGGTCGAGCGAGCGTTCCGCCCGCACGGCGAACACCCGCTCCGCACCCGTGCCGACGCCCGCACCGCCGTCGTTCCCGGCGTCGTCGTCCTCAGCGGAGACCTTCCCGGCGGTGGAGGCGCGCAGCCGCGCGGCCAGCAGGTCGGCGCGGTCGTTCAGTTCGGCGTAGGTCAGCGTCTCGCCCTCGAAGACCACGGCCGGAGCGCCGGGGGTCCGCGCGGCCTGGGCCTCGACGAGCCCGTGCAGCGTCTCCTCCGGCGGGTACGCGGTCTCGGTGGCGTTCCAGCCGGTCAGCACCAGGTCCCGCTCCCCGGGGGAGAGCAGTTCCAGGTCGCCCACGCGGGTCCACGGGGCGGCGACGGCCGCGCGCAGGAACGTCGCGAAGGACGCGGCGAGACGCTCGACGGTCTCCGGAAGGAACAGGTCGCGGTTGTAGACGAACCTCGCCGCGAGGCCGTCACCGGTCTCCGAGACGTACAGCTCCAGGTCGAACCGGGTCGAGGTGGTGTCCGGCGCGAACGGCTCGGCCAACGGTGCGGAACGCCCCGCCGGGACCGTGCCGCCCAGGTAGCTCTGCAGGGCGAAGAGCACCTGCACCACGGGCGGGCGGGTGGCGTCCCTGGCCAGGTCCAGTTCGGCGACCAGCTTCTCGAACGGCAGCTCCTGGTGGCCGTAGACCTCCAGAGCCGCGTCGCGGGTGCGGCCGAGCAGCTCGGTGAACGTGGGATCGCCCTCCAGGCGGGCCCGGAGCGGCAGCAGGTTCACGAACAACCCGACCACGTCCTCGAACTCCGCCCGGTCCCGGCCGGCGACCGGTGAGCCCACCGCGAAGTCGTGCTGTCCCGACCAGCGGGAGAGCACGGCCTGGAACCCGGACAGCAGCGCCATGTAGAGGGTCGCGCCGCGGTCCCGCGCCAGTTCGCCGAGCACCCCTGTGAGCCCGGCGTCCAGTCGCAGGTCGTGCCAGGCGCCCCGGTGCCCCTGCCGGGCCGGCCTGGGCCGGTCGAGGGGGAGGTCGAGCGGGGGCAGCGCGGCCAGCTCCTCCCGCCAGAACTCCAGGTGCCGTTCCAGGCGCGGCCCGGTCAGGCGCTCGCGCTGCCAGAGCGCGTAGTCGCCGTACCCGATACGCGGTTCCGGCCGTCCCGCGCGCTCCGCACGTCCGGGATGCCCAGAGTGTCCGGTGCGGTCGTCACGGTCGTCGTGGCCGTCGCGGTCGTCGCGTTCGGGGAGCAGCTCGTCCAGCAGGAGCTCCGCGGACCAGCCGTCGGCCACGATGTGGTGGACGGCGACCAGCACCACGTGGTCCTCGGGGGCGAGCCTGACCAGGGTCACCCGGAGCAGCGGGCCGCCGTCGAGGTCGAAGGGACGCGCCGCGTCGGCGCTGACGATCCGCCGCGCCTCCGCCTCCGCCTCCGCCTCATCCGTTGCCTTCGTGTGCGTCTCGACGACGCGGACCGCGATCCGTGCCTCCGGGTCCCCGGCTGGGACGACCCGGACCTCGGGCCTCCCGTCGGAGGAGGCGGGGAAGCGCATCCGCAGGCTCTCGTGCCGCGTCACGGCGGCGTCCAGCCGCGCGTCCAGCGCCGCGAGGTCCAGCGGCCCGCGCAGCCGTGCCGCGGCGGGCAGTACGTACGCGCCGGTCCCCGGGCTGAACTGCTCCATGAACCAGAGCCGTTCCTGCGCGAACGACAGCGGCGGCGCCGTGCCCTCCGGGCGCCGTACCGGTCCCGGTCCCGTCTCGGGACCCGCGCCGGACCCGGCCTCCGCGAGCGCGTCCAGCGCCCGCGCCAGACTCCGTACGGACGGGTGGCCGAAGGCGAGCTTCAGCGGCACGTCCAGCCCGGTCGCCGCGGAGAGCCTGGCGATCGTCCTGGTCGCGAGCAGCGAGTGGCCGCCGAGCTGGAAGAAGTCGTCGAGTGCCCCCACCCGTTCCACTCCCAGCACCTCGGCCCACACCGAGCACACCAGCTCCTGCGTGGCGTTCTCCGGGGGCAGGTACCCCTCGCCCGAGCGGTGCTCGGGGGCGGGCAGCGCGCCCTGGTCGACCTTCCCGCTCGGGGTGAGCGGGATGTGCCCGACCTCCACCACGGCACTCGGCACCAGGTGCGGCGGCAGCTCGGCCGCGAGGTACTCCCGCAGTTCCCCGGCGTCGGCGGCCTGCCCGGCGGCCGTCCGGTCGTGGCGTACGACGTAGGCGACCAGGCGGCGGTCGCCGGGGGTGTCCTCCCTGACCGTCACGGTCGCCTGTCCCACCCACGGGTGGGACAGCAGGCGGGACTCGATCTCGCCGGGCTCCACCCGGTAGCCCCGGATCTTCACCTGGCGGTCGAGGCGGCCGAGGATCTCCAGGCGCCCGTCGGGCCGGAACCTGGCCCGGTCGCCGGTGCGGTACAGGCGTGAACCGGCCGGGCCGTACGGGTCGGGCACGAAGCGCTCCGCCGTCAGGGCGGGCGCCCCCAGGTAACCGCGGGAGAGCCCGTCGCCGCCCACGCACAGCTCGCCGGGCACGCCGACGGGCACCCACGCGCCGTGCTCGTCCAGCACGTGGACGCGGGTGGCCGACAGCGGGTGCCCCACGGTGGGCCGCCTGGACGCCTCGGCCGGGTCGAGTTCCCCGGCGGTGGCGATGATCGTCGTCTCGGTCGGCCCGTAGCTGTTGACCAGGGTGACGCGCTCGCCGTGGGCCTCGTACCAGGCGGCGAGCGCCGGTCCCGGCAGCGGGTCGGCGCCCAGGATCAGCAGGCGCAGCGCGGGCGGCCAGGAGGTGCGGGCGGCGACCAGCTCCTGCCAGTAGGAGGTGGGCAGGTCCATCACCGTCAGCGACGCGCCCCGGGGGGTCCGCAGGAAGTCGGGAAGCGGCTCGTCGGGGGCGAGCACCAGCTCGGCCCCCGAGGTGAGCGCCGGGTAGATCTCCTCGGCGTGGGTGTCGAAGCCCACGGAGGCGAACTGCAGCACCCGGTCGTCCGGCCGGATGCCGTACTCGGCGCGCATCCACGCCACCCGCGCGTCCAGCGCCCGCCGCTCGACCTGCACGCCCTTGGGGGTGCCGGTCGAACCGGAGGTGTAGATCACGTACGCCAGGTTCCCCGGCCCGCCGGGCCGCGTCGTCACCCGGCCGTCCCCGGTGGGTGAATCCCCTCCGGTGACGGTGACGGTGACGGAGCCGTCCGCGACGCCGTCGAGCGGGATCGTCGGCAGGTCGCACTCCAGCAGGCCGTCCTGGGACAGCAGCAGCGCGGCCCCGCTGTCGCGCAGCATCCAGCGCAGGCGCTCGGCCGGGTAGGCGGGGTCGAGCGGGAGGTAGGCGCCTCCCGCCATCGCCGTGGCCAGCAGCGCCACGACCAGCTCGGGACCGCGCCGGGCGCACACCGCGACCACGGTCTCGGGGCCGGCCCCCGCCGAGGTGAGCCGCTCCGCCAGGCTCGCGGCGCGCTCACGCAGCTCGGCGTAGCCGAGCCGCCGGTCGCCGTGGCTGACGGCGACCGCGTCCGGCGCGAGCCGCGCCCGCTCCTCGAACAGCTCGACCACCCCGGCCGGACCGGAAGGACCGGAAGGACCGGTGGAACCGGCGAGCCCGGGGGACGCACCGTCCATGAGTCCTGCCGCCCCCGCGACCCCGGCGGACGCGGGGAGGGCGGTGGACAGGGACGCGGTGACGGCGGGCAGGCGGTCCTCGGGGAGCAGCATCGCGGCCCGCAGCCGCGACAGCGGGATGTCGGGGTCGCCGGCCACGGCCTCCAGGACGCGCTCGTACCTGCGCAGCATCCTGGCCACCGTGTCCGGCTCGAACAGGTCGGCGTTGTAGGACAGCAGCGCGTACAGCGAGTCCGAGCGAGGCGTGACGTCGAGCATCAGGTCGAACTTGGCCTGCCGCGCCCCCGGATCGAACACGTCGGTCTCGATGCCGGGCATGACCAGCTCGGACGCCTCCTTGTCCTGCATCACGAACATCGCCTGGAACAGCGGCGTGGTGCTCAGGTCGCGCTCGACGCGCAGCTCGTTGAGCAGCCGCTCGAACGGGATGTCCTGGTGGGCGAAGGCGTCGAGCACCGTCGCCCGGACACGGCCCAGCAGCTCCCTGAAGCCGGGATCGCCCGACAGGTCGCCGCGCAGCGCGAGCGTGTTGGGGAAGAACCCGACGACCTGCTCCAGCTCGGGGCGTTCCCGCCCGGCGATCACCGACCCCACGCACACGTCGTCCTGCCCGGAGTGGGCGCCGAGCAGCGCCTGGAAGGCGGCGAGCAGCACCATGAACTGGGTGCACCGCTCGTCCCTGGCCAGCCGGTCCAGCCGGGCGGTGAGCTCCCGCCCGAACCGCCGCGCCGCGTAGTCGCCGTTGGACGACCTCACCGGCGGCCTGGGCCGGTCGGCGGGGACGTCCAGCGCGGGCACCCCGGCCAGTTGCCCGCTCCAGTAGCCGAGCTGGCGGCGCACCCCCTCCTCGTCCAGCAGGGCGCGCTGCCAGGCCGCGTAGTCGGCGTACTCCAGCACCGGCTCCGGCAGGTCCGCCTCGCGTCCCTCCAGGTGCGCGCCGTAGCAGGCGGCGAGCTCGCCCAGCAGGACCTTCAGCGACCAGCCGTCGGCCACGATGTGGTGCAGCACCACGCACAGCACGTGGTCGGTCTGCGACATGGTGATCAGGTGGACCCGCAGCAGCGGCCCGGCCGCCAGGTCGAACGGGCGGTTGGTGAGGTCGGCGACCAGCTCGGTCGCGCGGTCCTCCCGTTCGGAGGCGGGCAGTCCGGTGAGGTCGATCAGGTCGGGCTCGACCGGCAGGGGCGGCCCGATCTCCTGCACCGGGCTGCCCTCGTGCGAGGTGAACCGGGCGCGCAGGGTCGCGTGCCGCTCCACCAGCCGGCCGAGCGCGTACGTGAGCGCCCCGATCGAGACGCGCCCGCGCAGCCGCTGCACCATGAACATGTTGTACGAGGCGTCGGACGGGTCCAGCTGCTGCAGGAACCACAGGCGCTCCTGGCCGAACGACAGGGGAGGCGGCCCGCCGTCCGCGCGCCGGGGGATGCCCGACGGCCGCCGCGGCGGCGGTTGCCGCCGCAGCCTCTCCTCCAGCGCGGCCCGCTGTTCCGGGCTGAGCCGCGCCAGCTTCGCCCTCAGATCACTCATCCGCGGGGTCCTCCAGCGCCGTGAGCAGAGCCGCCAGTGCCTCTTTCGCCCTCAGATCACTCATCCGCGGGGTCCTCCAGCGTGGCGAGCAGCGCCGCCAGCTCCTCGTCGTCGTCCCCGAGCTGTAGCTCCAGCACGGCGAGGGCGTGCTCGGTCACCGTGGTGATCTCGAAGCACCGCCGCAGCGGCATCTCCACGCCGTACGTCTCCCGGTAGCGGGTGACGAGCAGCACCGCCAGCAGCGAGTGGCCGCCGAGCTGGAAGAAGTCGTCCTCGACGCCGATGCGCTCCCGGCCGAGCAGTTCGCTCCACAGGGCGCACAGCTCGGTCTCCAGCGGGGTGCGCGGCTCCGTGTACGGCGTGCCGAGGTCGCCCCGGCCGGAACCGGTCGGCGCGGGCAGCGCCCCCCGGTCGAGCTTGCCGCTCGGGCCGAGCGGGACGGTGTCGATCCCGACGAACGCCTGCGGGATGAGCGCGGCGGGCAGTTTCTTGGCGAGCGCCCTGCGCAGCTCCCCGGTGAGCGCCGAGGGCTCTCCCGACCAGTCGACGTAGCCGACCAGGCCGCGCCCGCCCGGGGCGTCGTCGCGCAGTGCCACGACCGCCTGGCGCACCCGGGGGTGCTCGGCGATCACGGCCTCGATCTCGCCGAGCTCGACCCGCCAGCCGTGCACCTTCACCTGGTCGTCCAGCCGCCCCAGGAACTCGATGTCCCCGTCGGCGCGGACCCTGGCCAGGTCGCCGGTCGCGTACAGCCGCGAGCCGGGCGGCCCGTACGGGTCGGGCACGAACCGCTCGGCCGTCAGGCCGGGACGGCCCGCGTAGCCGCGCGCCACCTGTACCCCGCCGATGTGCAGGTGCCCGGGTACGCCGACCGGCAGCGGCCGGAGCAGGTCGTCCAGGACGTGCAGGCGGTTGCCCGGCATCGGCGGGCCGATGGGCAGCGTGTGCCGCGCGTCCACCCCCTCGGGCTCCACCCGCCAGGCGGTCACGTCGACCGCCGCCTCCGTCGGCCCGTACAGGTTGTGCAGCTCCACCCCGGGCAGCCGCTCGAAGAAGCGGGCGGCCAGGCGCGGCGGCAGCTCCTCACCGCTGCAGATCACCCGCCGCAGTGAGCGGCACGACTCGATGCCGGTCTCCTCCAGGAACAGGGCCAGCATCGAGGGGACGAAGTGCGCGGTGCTCACCGAGTGCGCCTTGATCAGGTCGCGCTGGTGGTTGGGGTCGCGGTGCCCGCCCGGCCGGACCGGCACCAGGGAGGCCCCGGTGACCAGCGGCCAGAAGAACTCCCAGACCGACACGTCGAAGCTCGTCGGGGTCTTCTGTAGGACCGCCTCGTCCGGGGTGAGGCCGAACCGGTCCTGCATCCAGGCGAGCCGGTTGACGATGGCCCCGTGGGTGTTGACGACGCCCTTGGGCCGTCCGGTCGAACCCGAGGTGTAGATCACGTACGCGGCGTCGCCGGGACCCGTCACCGGAAGCGCGGTTCCCGGGGGCTGCGGTCCCCAGGTGTCGGGCGCGTCCAGCAGCACCGGTTTGACGGCGCCCTCGGGGAGCAGGTCGCGCAGGTGACGCTGGGTCAGCATCACCCGGGCCCCGCTGTCGGCCAGCATGAACGCGAGCCGCGACGGCGGGTACTCCGGGTCGAGGGGGACGTACGCCCCGCCCGCCTTGAGCACCGCGAGCAGGCCGACGACCAGCTCCGCCGACCGCTCGGCGCACACCGCCACCGGGCTGCCCCGCCTCACCCCGATCCCGCGCAGCCAGCGGGCCAGCGCGGTGGCGCGCTCGTCCAGCTCCGCGTACGTCAGCGTGGTGTCGCCGGTGACCACGGCCGGGGCGTCCGGCGTCCTCGCCACCTGGGCCTCGACGAGCGCGGTCAGCGAGGCCGGCGAGGTCGGCCAGGTCGAAGAGGCCGGCGCCGTACCGGCCTCGGCGGCGCCGTCGGCGCCGCCGGTGTCCAGCGCGCCGGCCGGACCGGTCGCCCCCGCCACGCCCGTCACGCCCGCCGTGCCCGCCGTGCCCGCCGTGCCCGTCAGGACGTTCACGACACGACCGGGGTCCTCGCCGGTGCCGAGCGCGAGGACGTGGTCCCGCTGCGCGGGGGTGAGCAGCGGCAGCCGGGAGATCGGCGTCCCCGGGGCGGCGACCGCGGCCTCGACCAGCGTCTCCAGGCAGGCGGCGAACCGCTCGATCGTGGACCGGTCGAACAGGTCGGTGCTGTACTCCAGGCGGGTGTGCAGCCGCCCCTCACGCATGTTGAGGTCCAGCTGCAGGTCCACCTTGGCGGTGCCGTTGGCGATCTGGCCCTCGTTGGTGTCGGCGGCCAGGTTGAACATCACCTGGTAGATCGGCGGCACGCTCAGGTCCCTGGTCGGCTGCAACGCCTCCACCAGCCGCTCGAACGGCAGCTCCTGGTGGTCCAGGGCCTCGGCGACCGTGGTCCGCACCCGCCCGGCCGCCTCGGCGAACGTCGGGTCGCCGGTCAGGTCGGCGCGGAGCGCCACGGCGTTGACGAACATGCCGATGACGGGTTCGGTCTCCGGCAGCAGCCGCCCCGCGATGGGGGTGCCCACCACGACGTCGTACTGGCCCGACCAGCGGGCCAGCACGGTCGCGAACGCGGTGAGCATGACCGTGAACAGCGTCGAGTTCAGGTCCCTGGCCAGGCGCTGGATCCCGGACGACGCCTCCGGGGAGAACGCGCCCAGCCGCATCTCGCCCCGGTAGGAGCGGCTGCGCGGGCGCGGCCGGTCGGCGGGCAGGGCGAGGTCGGCCGGGATCCCGGCCAGCCGCTCCCGCCAGTGCGCCAGCTCGTCCTCGACGAACGGGCCGGTCAGCCTGCCCCGCTGCCAGACGGCGAAGTCGGCGAACTGGATGGGCAGCTCCGCCAGCTTGGGCTCGCGTCCCTCGCCGATGGCGTCGTAGCACTCCTCCAGCTCGTTGACGAAGACGTGGCTGGAGACCCCGTCGAACACGGTGTGGTCGAACACGCAGATCAGCCGCAGGTCGTCGTCGGCCATCCGCACCTGCCGCAGCCGCCACAGCGGCGCCTGGTCCAGCACGAACGGCGTGACCGCGTCCGACTTGGCCAGCCGGGCGAGCTCGGTCTCGCGCTCGCCGGCGGGCAGGTGGGTGAGGTCGGTCTCGGTGAGCCGCACCGGGGGGACGGCGCCGCTGACGATCTGCATCACCTGGCCGTCCCTGAACTCGAAGACGGTGCGCAGCACCTCGTGGCGGCGTACCACCTGGGAGACGGCGGCCTCCAGCCGGCGAGGGTCGACCGGCTGGCGGGCGCTCATCGGCATGAGCATGCCGATGTTGTAGACGGCGAGCTCGGGCTCGAAGCGGGCGAGGAACCACATCCGCTCCTGCCCGGAGGAGGACGGGAAGACGTCCACCACCTGGTCGGTCATCCCGCGTCTCCCGCTTTCATCGCCTCGCGCAGGCTGCGCGGACGCATGTCGGTCCAGACCTGCTCGATGTGGGCCAGGCACTCGTCCTTGGTGCCGGTGAAGCCCGCGTCGTGCCAGCCGTCCGGGTTGTCGCGGCCCGAGGGCCAGATGGAGTACTGCTCCTCGTCGTTGAGGACGACCTTGGTGTCGGGAACGGGTTCGGTCACTGCTGCTCACTCCTGCGGGGGAGACGGGGGATCATGGTCTGGCTCGCGGCCGGGGCGGTCTCCGCCGCCGCCGGCGTGGCGGCGCGCGCCTGCTCGATCAGCGCGGTGACCCCGGCCACCGTGGGCTCCTCGAAGAGGCTGCGCATCGGCAGCCGCACGCCCAGCTCCTTGCGGATCAGGGCGATGAGCTGCACGGCGATCAGCGAGTTGCCGCCGAGCTCGAAGAAGTCGTCGTCGACGCCGATGCGCTCGCCGCCGAGCACCTCGCTCCACAGCCGGGCGATGGCGGTCTCGACGTCGCCGCGCGGCGCCACGTAGTCGTCGGCCACCGCGCCGCCGGGACGGGGACGGTCCGACACGGCGGCCGGGTCCAGCTCCGTCTCGACCGTCTCCTGGGTGACCGACCCGACACCGGCCAGGTAGGCGGCGACCGGGGTCGCGGCGATCACCACCTGCGCGCCGAGCGGGGTGGCCAGCAGCCGGTGGAACGCCTCGGCGCCCTCGGCGGGGCGGATGCCGACCGCGTCGGGGCCTCCGGCGGTCGTCGCGACCTGGCCGCCCTGGTCGGGGACGGTGACCGTGCCCGCCCGCTGGGCCCCGGCGTCGGCCGTCACCCCGGCCACCACGGCGTCGGTGTTGATGCGGCGCAGCACGTAGTCGGAGATCTCGGTGACGATCACGCCGTCGGAGTCGATGAGCGTCACGTCGACCGCCAGCACCTCGTCGGTGCCGCTGTCGCGGAAGCGCATGTGGCTCCAGAACCTGCCGGGCAGCCGGTCCCTGACGGTGATGCGGCCGTAGCCGAGCGGCAGGTAGTGGCCGACGACGTCGATCCAGGTGAAGGAGGTGGCGCTGTCCAGCAGCGCCGGGTGCAGGCCCCAGCCGTCCAGGTCCTGCGACAGCTCCTCGGGCAGCTCGAACAGGCCCAGGGCCTCGTTCTGGCCGATGTACCACTTGCTCATGTGGCCCCAGTGGGGGCCGAGCGTGAGCAGCCCGGACAGCGGCACGCCGCCCTGCTCGTCGGACGCCGGGGTGCAGCGCTCGATGATCGCCGCCACGTCGGCCCGCCCGGCGGGTCCGGCGTCGACCTTGGCCGCGGTGCCGCGCGCGTGGGTGCGCTGCTCGCCGCCGATGACGCTGCGCACCTGGAAGTCCGCGCCGTCCGCCTCGGTGCTGAACGTCACCCGCACCTCCGCGGAGGCGCCGTCGGCCACCGACAGCGGCTCGACGAACACCACGTCGCGCAGCTCGACGGCGCCGGGGCCGGGCAGGACCACCTCGGTGGCGCAGCGGGCCAGCTCCAGGTGGCCGGTGCCAGGCAGCACCGGCACCCCGGAGATGCGGTGCCCGTCGAGCGCCCAGTGGGTGTCGGGGGAGAGACCGCCCCCGGCCCAGCCGAGTCCCTCACCGTCGGCCTCGTGCCAGGCCGACAGCACCGGGTGGTCGACGGCCCTGATCCGGTCGCCGCGCTGCAGCGCCACGAACCCGGCGGGCGCGGCGACCTCGGCCGCCATGCCGACCTCCAGCCACTTGCCCCAGTTGGCGGAGACGACCGTGGCCGCGCCCCAGCCGTGCTCGCCCCTGGCGTGCGCGTCGAGGAAGTTGTTGGCCGCGCAGTAGTCGACCTGGCCGAAGCCGCCCGCGACCGCGGTGATCGACGAGCAGAGCACCACGGCCTCCAGGTCGAGGTCGCCGAAGGCCTCGCGCAGCGCGAGCGTGCCGACCACCTTGGGCGCCAGCACCTCCTCGGCGGCGGCTCGCTCCTTGATCTCGGCCATGCCGCCGCCGGGCAGTCCCGCGGCGTGCACGATCACGTCCACCCGGCCGAACCCGGCGATCGTCTCCTCCCGTACCCGGCGCATGTCGGCGGGGGAGGTGACGTCGGCGGCGAGCACCAGGACCTCGGCCCCGGCCTCCTCCATCCTGCGGATCGCGGCGATCGCCCGGCCCGCGCGGCCGGCCTCGTGCGCGTCCCACTCCGCCCGGTCGGGCAGCCCGGTCCTGGACAGCAGGACGAGCCGCACCCTGGCCCGCGCGGCCAGGTCCGCGGCAAGGGAGACGCCGATGCCGCCCAGGCCGCCGGTGATCAGGTAGACCTGCCCGTCCCGGGGACCGGCCTGCCCGCCGACGGTCTCGGCCGTCTCCGCGGAAGCCGTCCCGGCGGCGGGCACCTCCAGCTGCTCGTAGTGCTGCAGCCAGCGGCGGCCGCCCCTGATGCTCACGGTGGGCAGCAGTCCCGCCTCGTCCGGCTCGGGCCTGCGGCCCAGTTCCGCGGCGGCGTGCCTGATCCAGTCGCGTCCCTCGACGTCGACGTGGCGCACCCGCAGCCACGGTGTCTCCAGCGGCACCACCCGGGGGAACCCGGCGAGGGTCGCGTGCTCCGGGCGGAGCAGGTCGCCGCCGGTGACGTCCTGGGCCCCCGAGGTGAGCAGCGTCAGCTCCACCCCGTCGGCGGCGTCGGCGGGCTGCGCCGCGCTCAGCGCCTGCACCAGGGCCAGCACGCTGAAGAAGCCGCGGTCCTGGGCCTTCCAGGTCCCCTCGGTCCCGGCGGCGGGCTCACCGCCGACGGTCCACGCGTGGACCACCCGCCCCGGCACCTCGCCCACGGCCGCCAGCAGCGCGTCGTAGTCGGCGCGCTCGGCGGGACGGACGGTGTGGACGCCGTCGGGGCTCCCCGAGGAGAACCCGTCGCCGGGCCGCACCTCGATCACCTCGGCCCCCGTCGCGCGCAGCGCGTCCACCAGCCCGGCCGAGCCGTCGTCGGCGAACACCAGGGCCCGGGTGACCGGAGCCAGCGGCGCCGGCCCCGGCGGGACCTGCCGCCACACCGGCACGCTGAACCAGCGGTCCAGCGGCAGGTCGTCCTCGACCGGCGCGGGGTTGGCCACGCCGCCGACGAACGCGCCCCGCGGGTCGGGGTCGATCCAGGCGCGCTGGCGCTCCCACGGGTAGGTCGGCAGCGAGACCCGGTGCCCCTCCTCGCCGAACGCCTCCAGCGCGACGCCGTTCACCCACAGGGTGCCGTACGCCGCGGAGAACACGGCAGTGTCTCCGGTGTCGCCACCGGCGTCCTTGGGGCCGGGCAGGGAGGGCAGCGGCGCGACCGCGCCCGGCGGGGTCTGCGCCCTGGCCAGCCCGGCGAGCTGCTTGCCGGGACCGCACTCGATCATGATCCAGTCGCCGTCGGCGAGCAGGGTCGCCACGCAGTCGCCGAACAGCACCGGCTCACGCATGTGCCGGGCCCAGTACGACGGGTCCGTCGCCTCGTCCGCGGTGATCCAGGTGCCGGTCACGTTCGACAGGAACGGCAGGCTCGGCGCCGACCGCTCGACACCGGCGACCAGCGCGTGGAACTCGCCCAGGATCGGGTCGAGCATCGAGGAGTGGAAGGCGTGCGAGGTGCGCAGCTCCATCCTGCCGACGCCCTCCTCCTCCAGCAGGGCCGACAGCTCGGCGATCGAGGCCGGGGGACCGGCCACCACGCACGTGCCGGGTCCGTTGACGGTCGCCACCGACACGCCGTCGGGCAGCAGCGGCCCGACCTCGTCCGGCGCGAGCTGCACGGCGAGCATCGCCCCGGCGGGCATGCCCTGGATCAGGCGGCCCCTCGCGGCCACCAGCCGCAGCGCGTCCGGCAGGGTGAAGACCCCGGCCACGGTCGCCGCGACGTACTCGCCGATGCTGTGGCCGATCATCCCGGCGGGCTCGACGCCCAGCGAGCGCCAGAGCGCGGCCAGGGCGTACTCCACGGTGAACAGGGCGGGCTGGGTCAGCGCCGTCTGCCGCAGCCGCTCGCCGGCCTCCTCGCCGGTGGCGAAGATCAGCTCGCGCAGGTCCTCGCCCAGCACCGGCCGCAGGATCTCGGCGCACTCGTCGACCGCGTCCCTGAAGACCGCCTCGGCGCGGTACAGCTCGGCACCCATGCCCGCGTACTGCGAGCCCTGCCCGGAGAACAGGAAGGCCGTCCGCGGGGTGCGTCGGGAGGCGGCACCGGAGATCGTCCGCTTGGGGTCGCGGAGCGCGGCGATCGCGTCGGCGACGCCGGAGGCCACCACCGCGCTCCTGCGCGACAGCTCCCTGCGCCCCACGCGCAGCGTGTGGGCGACGTCGGCCAGGTCGGCGTCGGGGTGGGCCTCCAGGTGCGCGGCCAGGCGCTCGGCGGCGGCGGCCAGCGCGGTGTCGGTCCTGCCCGACAGCCGCAGCAGGTGCGCCGGGCGGGGCTCGCGCCCCTCGCGTTCCTGGCGGGACGGCACCGGAGCCTCCTCCAGCACGATGTGCGCGTTGGTGCCGCCGATGCCGAACGAGCTGACGCCCGCCCGCCGGGGGAAGCCGTTGCGCTCCCACTTGGTGGGCGTCCCCGTCACGTAGAACGGGCTCCGGGCGAAGTCGATCTTCGGGTTGGGGCTCTCGTAGTGCAGCGTGGGCGGGATGAGCCCGTTCTCCAGGGCCAGCACCGCCTTGATGATGCTCGCGATGCCCGCCGACTGGCCCAGGTGGCCGATGTTGCTCTTGACCGAGCCGATGCCGCACCACTGGGTGTCGTCGGTGTCCTGGAGGAACACGTTGCTCAGCGCCGCGACCTCGATCGGGTCGCCCAGCGCGGTGCCCGTGCCGTGCGCCTCGACGTAGGTGATCGTGCGCGGGTCGATCCCGCCCACCCCGAGCGCCTGGGCGATCACCGCGGCCTGGCCGTCCATGCTCGGCGCGGAGAACCCGACCTTGCTCGCGCCGTCGTTGTTGATCGCGTTGCCCAGGATGACCGCCCGGACGTTGTCGCCGTCCTCGATCGCCTCCGAGAGCCGCTTCAGCACGATCACGCCGCCGCCGCTGCCCCAGATCGTCCCGGCCGCCTTGGCGTCGAAGGCCCGGCAGTGGCCGTCGGGGGAGACGATGCCGTCCTCGTCGTACACGTAGCCCTGCCCCTGGGGCAGGTCGAGCATCGCGCTGCCCGCCAGGGCCATGTCGCACTCGCCGTTGCGCAGGGCCTCGGCGGCGACGTGGATCGCGACCAGCGAGGTCGAGCACGCGGTGTGCAGGGTGTAGCTCGGGCCGCGCAGGTCCAGCTTGTACGACGACAGCGTGGCGCAGTAGTCGACGTGGTTGCCGACCATGACGGCGAGCCAGCCCGCGTTCGCGTGGGCCTGCGCGTTGCTCCTGATGTTGATCCACTGGTAGAAGTCCGAGCCGGAACCGGCGTAGACACCGATCTCGCCCGGATACCTGAACGGGTCGTAGCCCGCGTCCTCCAGGGCCGTGTGCGACAGTTCGAGGAAGAGCCGGTGCTGCGGGTCCCGGATCTCCGCCTCCCTGATCGACATGCCGAAGAACGCGGCGTCGAACCCCTGGTGGTCGTCGAGCATCATCGCGGCCGGGACGAAGTCCGGGTCGTCGAGGATGTGGTCGGGCACGCCGAGCGCCCGCTGTTCCTCGCGGGTGAAGTGCGTCAGCGACTCGACTCCGTCGGCGAGGTTGCGCCAGAACTGTCTGGCGTCCCCGGCACCGGGCACCCGGCAGGAGAGGCCGATGATCGCGATCGGTTCGACGGTGGGCTCCTCGGCCATGCGGGGGTCCCTTTCTTCCATGCGGGGCGCGGTCGGCGCCGGTGCGGGGGGGTGTACGGAGGTCGGCTCGGTTTCCGGTGCGGATGGTCGTGTGGGTGGCGACTCGATCGCCGGCTCGGCTGTCGGGTGGGTCACCGGCCGGGTTCGCGCTCCGGAAGGTCGTGCGGTCGCCGGTTCGGTCTCGGACGCGAGGGGGTGGGCGGGGGCCGGTCCGGCCGCGGGGGCCGGAGGGGGGACGGACGTCGGTTCGGATGTCGGTTCGGGTACGGGTTCGGGTGCGGGACCCGGCTCGGATTCGGCCGCGGAGCCGGGTCCGGTCTCGGGTCCGGGTTCGGTCTCGGGTCCGGGTGCGGGGTCCGGCTCGGATTCGGCTGCGGGGCCGGGTCCGGTCTCGGGCGCGGGTTCGGACGCGGGTTCGGACGCTGGTTCGGATACGGGTTCGGGGGTGGGGCCGAGCCTGGGCTCGGATTCGGGTGCGGGTGATCGTGCGGTCGTCAGCTCGGCTTCCTTGAGCGGTCCTTGAGGCGGTCTCGCCGCACGGCGAGCCGCCGTGCGGCGCGGTCGAGGCCGGGAGTCGGGCCTCCACCGTCGAGGTGCGCGGCCAGCGCGCGGATGGTCGGATGGCGGAACAGGTCCACGATCGGGATCTCCCGGCCGAGGGCCGAGCCCAGGCGGGCCTGGACGGCGGCGATCGCCAGCGAGTGGCCGCCGATCTCGAAGAAGTTGTCGGCCGCGCCCACTCGCGGCACGCCGAGCACGGCCCGCCACACCTCGGCCACGGCCCGCTCGGTCGGGCCGGACACCTCGCCGCCCGTCTCGCCTCCCGGCCGGGACACGGGCGGGCGCAGCGCGGCGCGGTCGACCTTGCCGTTGGGGGTGAGCGGCAGCGCGGGGACCACGACCACCTCGGCGGGCACCGCGTGCTCGGGCAGCACCGCGCGCAGGTGGTCGAGCAGCCGCGGCGCGGCCAGCCCGGGTCTGCGGGGTACCGCGTAGGCGTGCAGCACCGTCTCGCGCCGCTCGTCCCGGTGGGCCACCGCGGCGGCGGCGCGGACCTCGGGGTGGGCGGACAGCGCCGCCTCCACCTCCCCGAGCTCCACCCGGAAGCCGCGGATCTTCACCTGGTCGTCGCGCCGCCCGGCGATCGTCACCGTCCCGTCGGGGTTGAGGCGGCCGAGGTCGCCGGTGGCGAAGGCGTCCCCGGTGAAGCGGAGCCGGGTGAGCCCGTCGTCGAGATAGCCGGTCGCCAGGTTGGCGCTGCGCACGACCACCTCGCCCAGCTCGCCCACCCCGGCCCGGTCGCCGTGCTCGCCGACCACGACCAGCTCGCTGCCCTCGATGCCACGCCCGGCGGGGACGGGTTCCGCGCTCTCGCGCAGCCCGGCGGGGATCTCGTGCCAGGCGTGGGCCTGCGGCGTCTCGGTGGTGCCGTAGAAGGCCACCAGGCGGGCGGCCGGGACCAGGCGGCGCAGCCGCGCGGCGTCGGCGTGGGTGAGCCGGTCGCCGCCGGTCGCGACCAGCCGGACCCCGGGCAGCACCGCGCCGGTCCCGCAGAGCATCCTGGCCAGCTGCGGGGTCAGGTGCAGCACGGAGACGCGGTGCTCGCGCAGCCACGCGACGAGCCGGACGGGGTCGCGGAGCAGTTCCCGTTCCGGCACGCACAGCCGGGCGCCGGTGGCGAGCGGCACGAACACGTCGCGCAGCGCGGGGTCGTGCGCCAGGCCCGACAGCAGGGCGAAGCGGTCGGCCGGGGTCACCGCGAAGGTCGCCGCGTACCAGGCGACGAAGTGCGCGAGCGGTCCCTCACCGGTCACCACCGGCTTGGGGTCGCCGGTTGTCCCCGAGGTGAGCGACAGGTAGCCCCGCACCGGGTGCGGCTCCCGCGGGGACCCGCCGGCCGGGGACGGCCCGCTCCCGGACGGCCCGCTCCCGGACGGCCCGCTCCCGGACGGCCCGCTCCCGGAAGGAACGGTCTCCGGCGGCCCGGTCTCCGGGAGCGTGATCTCCGGGAGGCCCGCCGGTGGCGGCGCGCCCGGACAGCGCAGCGCCGCCACGGCTCCGGCGGCGGCGGCCTGACGGGCCAGCACCGGCGCCGGGTGCGCCGGGTCGAGGATCACCCAGCGGGCCCCGGTGGCGAGCACCCCCAGCAGCAGCCCGGGAAGCTCGGGGACCCGCGCGGCGAGCACCGCGACCGCCTGGCCGGGCTCCACCCCGGCCGCGCGCAGCGCCGAGGCCGTGCGGTGGCGCAGCGCGACGAGCTCCGCGTGCCCGAGGACCCGCCCCGCGCCCTCCACCACGACGTCGCCGTGCAGGGTGTCCAGCGGCCCGGGACCGTCCCAGACCGGCAGCGCGGCGGGCGGTTCCCGCGGGGCCAGCCGGGCCTCGCGCGCCGCCCCCGCCGGGTCGGCGAGCAGGTCGCCCAGCAGGTGCGTGTAGCCGGCCAGCAGGGCGTCCATCCTGGCGGCGGAGAACAGGTCGGGGTTGTAGACGAGCTGCAGGGCGTATCCGTCGTCGCCGTCGCCGCGCTCGCTGACGTACATCGTCAGGTCGAACAGCGCGCCCGGCAGCCCGGCGGGCAGCGGCTCGGTCACGCAGCCCGGCAGGTCCAGCTTGGCCTCGGCGAAGTTGTACATGTTGAACAGCACCTGCGTCACCGGGTTGCGCCCCAGGTCGCGCGGGACGCGCAGCGCCTCCACGACGCGCTCCAGCGGCACGTCGCCGTGCGAGACGACCTCGGCGAGCTCGTCGCGGCAGCGAATCACGTGCTCCTCGAACGAGACCTCGGGGTCCTGGCGCAGCCGCAGCGGCAGCATCCGCACGCACATGCCGATCAGCGACTCGAACGCGACGTGCCCCCGGTCGGCGTACGGGGTGCCGACGAGCAGGTCCCGCTGCCCGGACAGCCTGGCGAGCAGCTGAGCGAACGCGGCCAGCAGCACCGGGTACGGGGTGACCCCCAGCCGGACCGCGAGTCTCCTGACACGCTCTCCGGTCTCGCCGTCAATCTCCGCTGTTCGGAGCGCTCCAAAAAAAGTTTGCACAGGTGGGCGGGGGGTGTCCCTGGGCAGGTCGAGCACCATGGGGGCGTCCCTCAGGTGCTCGCGCCACCAGTCGACCCCGTCGCCGTCCGTGCGCTCCCTCGACCAGCGCGCGTAGTCGGCGAACGACGCGCCCGCCGGGCCCCGCAGGTCGCCACGGTAGGCGGCGCTCAGGTCCCGGTAGAAGACGTCCTGGGACCAGCCGTCGAAGACGATGTGGTGCGCGGTCACCGCGAGCACGTGGTCGTCCTCGGCCAGCCGGATCAGCCTGGCCCGCAGCAGCGGGTCGCGCGCCAGGTCGAACCGCGTCCGCGCCTCCGTCTCCAGCACCGTCTCCAGCGCCTTTTCCAGCGCGGTCTCGGAGTGGGGGAGCGCCGAGAGGTCGTCGAGCGGGAGCGGCACCTCGCCGGGCGGGACGACCGTGACGTGGGGCACGCCGTCGCGGGAGGCGATCCGCCAGCGCAGCGTCTCGTGCCGGGCCACCACGGACTCCAGGGCGCCGCGCAGCGCGCCGTGGTCCAGCGGGCCGCGCACGCGTTCGGCCATCGCGATGTTGTGCGCGGGGGTGTCGGGGGCGAGCCGCTCCACGAACCACATGCGCCGCTGCGCGGGCGACAGCGACGGGGGTTCGCCCGACGAGGGGGCGGACCCCTCGGCGTCCCGCGGGGGGGCGTTCTCGACACCGGAGGAGAGGGCGCCGTAGGTGCGGGCCGCGTAGACGTCCTCGACCGAGATGTCCCGGCCGAGCTCCGCCCTGATGGCCGACACCAGGCGCATCGCCCGCAGCGAGTGCCCGCCGCGCTCGAAGAAGTCGTCGTCGGGGCCGGGGACGGGGGCGTCGAGCACCCGCGCCCAGATCCCCGCCAGTCCCGGGGTCCCGGCCGTGCCCCCGTTTCCGGCGGCGCCACCGTTCGCGGTCCCGTTCGTGTCCCCGTTCGTGTCCCCGGGAGTCCCGGAGGCGTCCCTGGGGAGGGCGCGCAGGGCGGCGAGGTCCACCTTGCCGGAGGCGTTCAGCGGCAGGAAGGGGACGCGCACCACGCGGGTGGGCAGCATGTAGACCGGCAGCCGCCCGGCGCAGTGCACCCGCAGGGCCGCCAGCCCCGGCGCGTCCAGCGGCGCGACGTAGGCGACCAGCTCGCCGGGGGCGTCGACCACCGCCTGCGCCACCTCGGGGTGAGCCCGCACCACCGACTCGACCTCGCCGATCTCGACCCGCTGTCCCTGGATCTTCACCTGCCGGTCCAGCCGTCCCATGAAGGCGATCCGGCCGTCCTCCTGCCAGGCGACGTGGTCGCCGGTGCGGTAGAGGCGCGCCCCGGGCACGTCGCCGAACGGGTCGGGCACGAACCTCTCGGCCGTCATGCCGGGCAGGCCCAGGTAGCCGCGGCTCACCTGGGGCCCGCCGATGTACAGCTCGCCGGGGACGCCGACGGGACACTCGCGCATGTCCTCGTCCAGGACGTGCGCGTGGCAGCCGCGCAGGGGGTACCCGATCGGCAGCGACCGCTCCCAGGTCCCCGACAGCTCGGTGCCGACCACGCAGACGGTGGTCTCGGTGGGGCCGTACCAGTTGTGGAAGCGGGTGTGCGCCGACCAGCGGGCCACCTGCTCGGGACCCGGCGGCTCACCGGCCGTGATCAGGTCGCGCAGGTGCGGCAGCCCGGCCGGGTCGACCAGCGGCAGCAGGGCGGGCGGGACGAACCCCCAGGTGACGTCGTGCGCCTCCAGGAAGCGCTGCAGCCGGGCCGGGTCGGTCCTGTCCTCGTCCGGCACCAGCTGCACGCAACCGCCCACGGTGAGCGGGGCGAGCATGTCGAGCACCGAGACGTCGAACCCGAGCGCGGAGAACGCGATCGACCGGCAGGTGCCGTCCAGACCGAAATGGGCCGTCGCGGCCGAGGCGAACGCGACCGCGGACGCGTGGCTCACGACCACGCCCTTGGGCCGCCCGGTCGATCCGGACGTGTACAGAACGTAGGCGGCGTTCCCGGGCAGCGCCGGGCCGGCGCCGGTGATGTCGGTGATGTCGGTGATCTCGGCGGCGAGCCCGCCGGCGCGCTCCGCCGTGATTTCGGTCAGGCTCGCGGCCGAGATCCCGGCGACGGTTCCGGCGTAGGTTTCGGACACGGTTCCGGTCGCGGCGCTCGTTTCCGGCTCGACCAGGGGACGCCCGCACCCGTCCAGCAGCATGCGGCCGTGGCCGTCGGCCACGACGACCGCGACGCTCGCGTCGTCGAGCACCTCGTCGAGCCGCCTGCGCGGGTGCGCGGGGTCGAGGGGGACGTACGCGCCGCCCGCCATCATGATGCCGAGGACGGCGACGGTCATCAGCGGGGTGCGCCTGGCACAGAGCCCGACCCGGTCCTCCGGACCCACCCCGAGAGCACGTAGCCGCAGCGCAAGGGCGGTGGCGGCGCCGATCAGCTCGCGGTAGGTGAGGCTGGTCTCCCACTGGCGGATCGCCGGTGCTGAGGGCGTCCGCGCCGCCTGGGCGGCGACGAGGTCGCACAGCCGCGCGGCCGGGGCGATGTGGGACGGTCCGGCCGTCCAGGCGGCGGGAGCGGGAGCCGTCGGCGGCACCGGTGGAGTGGACGACGGACCGTGCAACGAGGCGGACGACGAGTCCCCCCGCATCGCTTCGAGCATTCACCCCCCATAGCCCTAAACAGGGTTTATGCCCTGTCAAGTATTCACAAGCAATAAGCCAGATCATTCCTATTATTTGCGTCATCGGGCAGTCAAGGGTTGAAAGTTAAACATGTGTCGGAATGCCGGTTTCGGCCGCACACGAAGATCGTTGGTCGTTCTCACGCTCCGACATCGCCGCAGTTCACGGCGATATCGTGAGCGGAAGGTGACCTGCCGCTTCCCTGCGTCGCGAGCCGTCTCACTCTGTGGACACTGAATGTGGCCGGAGGCTACCAAGAGCAAGTGTCCAAAATGCCAATTTCGGCCTTAGTTCACCGAGCTGTCATTTCGGTCGTACTCCTCGGCGATCCGCTCGGCCTCCTCGTCCGTGAGCCGGTCGATCTCCGCGGCCAGGCACTCCTCCACCACAAGCGCCAGCCCGCGGACCGAACGCGT
Organism: Streptosporangium vulgare; assembly: GCF_042428775.1. NCBI lineage: Bacteria > Bacillati > Actinomycetota > Actinomycetes > Streptosporangiales > Streptosporangiaceae > Streptosporangium > Streptosporangium vulgare. Next base: position 697,969 of record NZ_JBHMBS010000001.1, read on the forward strand.
GGTGAACAGGGCGTTGAGCGGCAGGTCGATCCCCACCGCCGAGCAGATCCTGGCGACGACCTTGGTGCCGAGCAGCGAGTGCCCGCCGACGTCGAAGAAGTCGTCGTCGATCCCGATGCCGCTCCTGCCCAGCACCTCGCACCAGATCTCGTGCACCAGCTCCTCACTCGCCGTGACCGGCCCGGCGGGCGCCCCCTGCGCCTCCTCCGCGGCGGGGGAGGGCAGCGAGGCGCGGTCGAGCTTGCCGTTGGGCAGCCGGGGGAAGTCCCGTACCGGCACGAAGAGGCTCGGCACCATCGTGGCGGGCAGCCGCGACGCCAGGAACGCCCGGAGCTCCCCGGCCGTCACCTCCCCTTCCTCCCCGGCCACCGAGCCCGAGCCCGTTCCGGCGCCCAGGTTCGCGCCGGCGCCCGCGCCCGCACCCACGCTCGCGCCGGTTTCCACGCCCGCGCCCGCACCCGTGTCCACGTACGCGACCAGTGCCCGGCCGCCGGGGGCGTCCTCCCTGACCGCGGCGACCGCCCGCCGCACGCCCGGGTGCGCCGCCAGCGCCGCCTCCACCTCGCCCAGCTCGATCCGCACCCCCCGCACCTTCACCTGGTCGTCCGCGCGCCCGAGGAACTCCAGGGTCCCGTCCGGCAGCCGCCGGACCAGGTCGCCCGTCCGGTAGAGGCGACCGCCCCGGCCGAACGGGTCGGGGACGAACCGCTCGGCGGTCAGCCCCGGCCGTCCCCGGTAGCCGCGGGCGACCCCGTCACCGCCCAGGAACAGCTCCCCGGCGACACCGACCGGCACCGGCTCCATCGCCTCGTCCAGCACGTACGCGGTGGTGCCCGCGACCGGCATGCCGATCGACATCGACTCCGCGCCCTCAGGGACCCGGTGCGCGAGCGACCAGATCGTCGTCTCCGTCGGCCCGTAGAGGTTCCACAGCTCACCGGCGACCCGCTGGATCCGCCCGGCCAGCGAGACCGGTAGCGGCTCCCCGCCGCTGAACACGCGCGGCAGCCCCGCGGGCAGCCGCTCCAGGATCTCCTCCAGCACCGACGGCGGCGCCTGCACCGTCGTCACCCCCGCCGACGCCACCAGCTCGCCCAGCCCGCCGTTGCCGTACGGGGGAGCCAGCACCACCGCGCCGCCCGCCGTGAGCGGGCCGAAGATCTCCAGCGCCGCGATGTCGAACGACAGCGAGGTGAGCAGCAGCATCCGCTCCCGCTCGGTGAACCCGAGCCCGGTGACGAGGTTCACCACCCCGCGGTGCGGTACCACCACGCCCTTGGGCACTCCGGTCGACCCGGAGGTGTAGATCACGTACGCCGGGGCGTCGGGAGAGACCGGGCCGGGGACGAAATCGGACGCCGCGTTCATCGGCAGCGCGTCCAGCAGGATCGCCGGGGGGTGGTTCGACGGCAGCCGCTCCACCAGCGTCGAGCGGGTCAGCAGCAGCGGGCTGCCCGAGTCGGCCAGCATGAACCCCAGCCGCTCCGCCGGGTACTCCGGATCCAGCGGCACGTAGCAGCCGCCCGTCTTCAGCACCGCCAGCAGCGCGACGATCAGCTCGGCGCTCCTGGGCAGGCACACCGCCACCGGCGTCTCCGCCCCCACCCCGCGCTCGCGCAGCCGCCGGGCCAGCGCGCCCGCCCGCTCCTCCAGCCGCCCGTAGGTGAGCGTCCCCTCGGCGGAGACGACCGCCGGGGCGTCCGGCGCCCGTTCCGCCCGCTCGGCGATCAGCTCGTGCAGGCAGCGTTCGGGGTAGGAGGCCTCGGGGCCGTGCCAGGAGGCGAGCAGCCGGGCCCGCTCCCGCCCGTCCATCAGCGGCAGCCGGGAGATCGGCGTCTCCGGGTCGTCGACGGCCGCGCCGAGCAGCGTCAGGAACGCCGACACCAGGCGGCGGATCGTGTCCTCGTCGAACAGGTCCGTGCTGTACTCGACCCAGCCCTCCATCCTGCCGTCCGGGTTGTGCAGCTCCATGGTGAGATCGGCCTTGGAGGTGCCGTTGCCGTACCGGCCGCGCCCGTCCACCGTGATCTGGTTGAACCCCACCTGGAACAGCGGCGTCCTGCCGGGGTCGCGGGGCGGGCTCAGCACCTCCACCAGCTTCGCGAACGGCACGTTCTGGTGGTCGAACGCCTCCAGCACGGTCGTGCGGACCCGGTCCAGCGCCTCGCCGAACGCGGGGTCGCCGCCCAGGTCGGTACGGAGCGGCAGGGTGTTGACGAACATGCCGATCAGCGCGTCCAGCTCCGGCAGCTCCCGCCCGGCGACGGGGGAGCCCACCACGACGTCGGTCCGCCCGCTCCAGCGCGCCAGCAGCACCGAGAACGCCGTGAGCAGCACCGTGAACGGCGTGGTGCCCCGCCGCCTCGCCAGCGCGCCCACCCGCTCGGTCAGCTCCTCGGGCACCGCGAAGTCCAGCACCGAGCCCAGGTAGCTCATCTCCGCCGGGCGCGGCCGGTCGGACGGCAGCTCCAGCGGGACGCTCCCGCGCAGCCGCTCCCGCCAGTAGGCCAGGTCGCCGTCCAGCTCGCCGCCGCCCAGCCGGTCGCGCTGCCAGACCGCGTAGTCGGCGTACTGGATCGCGAGCTCGGGCAGCGCGGGCTCGCGGCCCTCGCGCAGCGCCCGGTAGACCTCGGTCAGCTCCCGCCACAGGATGCCGGCCGACCAGGCGTCGAAGACCGTGTGGTGCAGGACGAGCAGCAGCCGCTCCTCCCCGCCGCCCAGCGTCACCAGCCGCACCCGCCAGAGCGGGGCGCGCTCCAGCCGGAACGGCGCGCGCGCCTCCTCGGCCGCGACCCGCTCGAACTCCTTCTCCGCCGCCTCGGGAGGCAGCCCGGAGAGGTCGGTCCTGGCCACCGAGACCGGCACCCGGTCCGCGATCGTCTGCACCACCCGCTCGTCGCGCAGCTCGAACGCCGTCCGCATCGACTCGTGCCTGCCCGCGAGCACCCCCATCGCCCGCTCCAGCAGCTCGGGGTCCACCGGCCGCAGACCGGTCGCCTCCGAGCGGACGGGGATGTTGTAGACGGCCAGGTCGGGCAGGAGCTCGTGCAGGAACCAGATCCGCTCCTGGGCGAACGAGGCGGGAAAGACGTCCATCAGACTTTCTCCTTCAGGCACTCGCGAAGCTGTTCCGCGATCACGGGCAGGGCGGCCGTCTCGCCCAGGGTGGCCAGCCAGTGCCACTGCTCCAGGGCGTGGCAGAGCCGGTAGAAGGCCAGGCGCTCCCGCCAGTCGTCCGGCAGGTCGCCGTAGCCCTCCAGCAGGTACCGCCGCCGCTCCGCGTCACCCCTGACCGCGAAGTAGTCGGTCCGCGCCAGGTCCATCAGCGGGTCGCCGCCCAGCGCGTTCTCCATGTCGATGACCCCCGTCATCCGCAGCGGGCTGCCAGGCCCGCCCTCCCCGGCGACCATGACGTTGCGCTCGTGGAAGTCGTTGTGGCACAGCACGGGGGAGTCGCAGCGCGCCGGCAGGTGGCGGTGGCGCGCGACGTACGCGGACAGCTCCGCGTGCAGCTCCGCGTCCCCGCCGAACTCGGTGAACTGCGCCAGCCTCAGGTCCAGCTGCCCGCACACGTACGCCTCGTTGGAGCTCTCCCGCGGCCCGTCGATCGGCCCGAACCCCTCCACCCGCACCCCGTGCACCGCCCGCAGCGTCCGGCCCATCTCCCGGTACAGGCTCGCGACCTCCTCGGCCGAGAGGCCGCCGGAGACCTCCGACAGCGGGCGGCCGGGCACCTTCGTCATCACCGCGTACGCGTGCGGCAGGTCGCGCCGCGAGACGTCCCAGTGCACCATCTCGGGACAGGAGGCGCCGCTGCCGCGCAGCAGCTCGTAGACGCGCGCCTCCTTGTGCAGCCGCGCCGCCAGCACGTCCGGGTAGATCTTCACGATGAGCTCGCGGTCGGCGCACCTCACCTCGTACACCGCGCTGATCTCCCCGCCGGTCCGCAGCACCACCTCCCGCACCTCCGCGTCCGGGTACGGGGTGCGCAGCACCGCCTTCGCGCGCTCCGGCGGCAGCGGCATCGTGATCGCCTTGGCGAACGCCGGGGCGGTCCAGGACACGCTCACCCGGTTGCCCGCCCGCTCCCGCAGGATCTGCGCCCCGACCAGGTCGTCCGCGGGGGCGTCCGGCATCTCGTCGTCGAACCGCGACAGCACCCGCGTGCGCATCGAGATCAGCACGTGCACCGCGATGCCCAGGCCCAGCACGACGTACATGAACGCCACGCCCCGGCCCTCGCCGACACCGATCACCGAGCCCACCGTCGGCGCCAGCGCGCCGCCGGGCACCAGCAGCGGGTTGAGCAGCCGCTCGCCGAGCGGCGCCACCACCGCCATGCCGATCGGCAGCGTCGACCACGACACCATCTGGTTGAGCGACTGCACGCGGCCGTGGAAGCGCTGCGGCACCTTCGTGTGGATGATCGTCAGGAAGGTGCCGTTCACGATCGACAGGCAGCCCCACAGGCCGAAGGCCCCGATCCCCACCACCCACGCCGTGGGCCGCAACCCGGTGATCACCGCGAACACCGCCAGTCCCAGCGTCGCCAGCATCACCCCGCGCATCCGCCGCCGCCTCGGCCCGCCCCACAGCGCGATCACCATGCCGCCCAGCGCCCCGCCCAGGCCGCCGACGAAGGAGATCTGCCCGGCGACGGTCAGCGTGGAGAACGACAGCACCAGCGGGGTTATCGAGAGCAGCAGCGCCGCGAGCATCACGTTGAGCGTCGCGAAGTAGATCATCGCCGCCCGCAGGTGCCGGTTGCCGATCGACATCCGCAGCCCCTGCCTGATCTCCTTCGCCAGGGGCTCCCTGGGCGAGTGCGCCATCGTGTCCGGGAAGCGGATCAGCAGCAGCGCGCCCAGCACCAGCGCGAAGCTCGCCACGTCGACCACGAGGATGCCGCCCAGGCCGATCGTGGAGAGCAGCGCGACGGCCACCAGGGGCGCCGCGAACTGCGCGGTGCCGATCACCATCTGCACCACCCCGGCCGCGTGTCCCATGTACTCCTTCGGGACGAGCTGGGGGAGCGCGGTGGTGAAGCCCAGCCGCTGGAAGATCAGCGCGATCGACAGGCACGCGGTCAGCGGGTAGATGTGCCAGATCTGCAGGGTGTCCGTCCAGAACAGGACTCCCAGGACGAGCTGCGTGCCACCGGCCATGCAGTTGCCGAGGATCATCATCGAACGGCGGCTCGACCGGTCCACGATCGCCCCGGCCAGCGGCGCGATCACCACCCCCGGCATGATCGACAACGCCACGAACAGGGCGAAGTCCACCAGCGACCCGGTGGTCAGGTAGATCCACACCGGGATCGCGAAGTCCGTGATCGCGGTGCCCACCATCGACACCAGCTGGAACGCCGCCACCACCAGGAACCGCCGCAGGCTGGGCGGCGGCGCCTTGACCCCGGCCCTGCCCCTAACCCTGCCTCTCGCCCTGCCCTCCGCCCCGGTCCCGACCGGCCTGTTCCGTACGGCGGGCCGCCCGGGAGCGGGGGCCTCCTCCGGGAGGTCCGGGGCGGGGGAGGGGGCTTCCTCCGCGAGGTCCGGGGCGGGGGAGACGACGGAGACCTCCTCGACCCACCAGCCCGCGCCGGGGCCCCGCGAGGACCGGTCGAGCGTGCCCGCCGCGCCGTACCCCATCGCGATGTGCGTGTTGGTGAGGATCTCCGACAGCTCAGCCGCCCGATATTTCAGGAAATAGTGGCCCGCTTCGTCCAGGATCACCAGCGCCGTCGTGTCACTCAGGAAGTGCCACTCCCGGTAGCGCTCCTGGTAGTAGTCGGTCGTCGGGTCCTGCTCGCCCACCACCGAGATGACCGGCGCCCGCAGCCGCTCCACGCGCTCGGCCAGCACCCGCGTGAAGATCTCCTCCGCGATCAGGGTGTCGCGCCGCTGGTTGCGCACCATGAACCGGACCTGCTCGTCGTCCAGCCCCGAGATGTCGGTGCCCATCGACTTCATCCGGTTCTCGTACACCCGGTCGCCGCGCAGCCGGTCGTAGCGCGTCAGCCGCGCCAGCGGCCCGGCGATCCGGCCCCGGGGCCTGGCGAACGGGAAGATCGCCCCGATGTACACCGCCTCCAGCGCGCGGCCCCGCTCCTCCAGCCGCCGCGCCACCTCCACCACCAGCGCGCCGCCGATGCCGCAGTGCCCGTACAGGGCGAGGGGACCCTCGACGTTCTCCAGGATCTCGGTCACGCACAGGTCCGCGACCTCGTCGATCGGCCTGGTCTCCTCGTCCGGCAACCCGGGGTCGTGCCCGGGGAAGGCGAGAGCGTGCAGCGAGCACCCGTCGGGGAGCGCGTCGGCCAGAGGCTGGAAGATGAGCGGGCTGCCCCCGCCGTACGGGACGCACACGTACGTCATCAGCGCGGGTCCCGGCCTGGTCAGCTCGTACAGCAGGCTCCGCGGCCCCGCGGGACCCGCGGGCCGCTCCACCAGGGCCGCCAGCTCGCGCACCGTGGGGTGCTTGAACAGGTCCATCACCCCGACCGCGCGCCCCCCGACCACCGGCAGCGCCTTGCGCATCCGCGCCACCGCCTGGATCGCGACCAGCGAGTGACCGCCCAGCTCGAAGAAGTCACCGTCGGCGCCGACCGACTCCACCTCCAGCAGCTCCCGCCAGATGTCGGCGATCGCCCGCTCCACCGGCGTCCGCGGCTCGGCCCCAGGCCCGGCCGCCTCGGCGCCCCGCCGCTCCGGCGCGGGCAGCGCCGCGCGGTCCAGCTTGCCGTTCGGGCTCAGCGGCAGCGCGTCCAGCACCACGAACGCCGACGGCACCATGTGGTCGGGCAGCGTCACCTTCGACGCCCGCCGCAGCTCCGCCCCGTCGAGCTCGGCCCCGTTCCCGCTCGCGTCCGTGCCCGCGTCCGTGCCCGCGTCCGTGCCCGCGTCCGTGCCTGTGTCCGCGTCCGTGCTCGTGTCCGTGGGCACCACGTACGCGACCAGCCGCCTGTCGCCCGGCGCGCCGTCCTCCCGCACCGTCACCACCGCCTCGCGCACCCCCGCGAGCCCGCGCAGCACCGCCTCGATCTCGCCCAGCTCGATCCGCTGTCCCCGGATCTTCACCTGGTGGTCGATCCGTCCCAGGAACTCGATCGCGCCGTCGCGGCGGAGCCGTACCAGGTCACCCGTGCGGTACAGGCGCGCCCCGGCCGTCCCGAACGGGTCGGGCACGAACCGCTCCGCCGTCAGGCCCGGCCGGGCGTGGTAGCCCGTCGCCACCTGCGCCCCGCCGATGTGCAGCTCACCGGGGACCCCGAAGGGCACCGGCCGCAGGTGCCGGTCCAGCACGTACAGCGAGGTGTTCCGCACCGGGTGCCCGATCGGCACCCTCACGTCACCCGGGCGGCACCGCCACAGGCTCACGTCGATCGCCGCCTCCGTCGGCCCGTAGAGGTTGTACAGCCCCGTCCCCGGCAGCCGCCCGAAGAACCGCTCGGCCACGTGCGCGGTCAGCTCCTCGCCGCTGCACACCACCCGGCGCAGCGACCCGCACGCCTCGACGCCCTCCTCCTCCAGGAACGCCGCCAGCATCGACGGGACGAAGTGCGCGGTCGTCACCCCCCGGTCCACGATCAGGTCCCGCAGGTACGCCGCGTCCCGGTGCCCGCCGGGGCGGGCCAGCACCAGCCGCGCGCCCGTCACCAGCGGCCAGAAGAACTCCCACACCGACACGTCGAAACCGGCCGGGGTCTTCTGCACCACCACGTCGTCGCCGGTCAGCCCGTAGACGTCCTGCATCCAGCCCAGCCGGTTGCGGATGCCCCCGTGCGTGTTGGGCACCCCCTTGGGCCGTCCCGTCGACCCCGAGGTGTAGATCATGTACGCCGCGTCCGCCGACGTCGCCGACGGCTCCACCGGCGTGTCCGGCCCGTCCGGCGGATCGTCCAGGACGACCGTCACCACCCCGCCACCCCGGGGCGCCTCCCCCGACGCGCCCGCGAGCGCGTCCACCGCGCCGCCGGGAACCGTGTCCGGCACACCGGAGGCCGCACCCGGAACCCTGCCCGGAACCACGCCCGGAACCGTGCCCCGCAGGTCCTCGGGGAGCACGCCGAGCACCGCCCGCTGCGCCAGCAGCACCGGCACCGCCGCGTCGGCCAGCATGAACGCGAGCCGCTCCGCCGGGTACTCCGGGTCCAGCGGCACGTACGCCCCCCCGGCCTTCACCACCCCCAGCAACGCCACCACCAGCTCGACCGACCGCTCCGCGCACACCGCCACCAGGGCGCCCGGTCCCACCCCCAGCTCCCGCAACCGGTGCGCCAGCCGGTTGGCCCGCGCCTCCAGCTCCGCGTACGTCAGGCGCTCGTCCTCGAACTCCACCGCCACGGCCCCGGGCGTCCTGGCCACCTGCGCCTCGAACATCCCGCCCAGCGTCGCCCCGTCCGCGTACGGCTCGCCGGGACCCGCCGCGCACGCCAGCACCCGCTCCCGCTCCTCGGCGGGAAGGACCTCCAGCTCCGAGATCCGCGCGGCCGGAGCCGCGACCACCGCCCTCAGCAGCGTCTCCAGCTGCGCGGCCATCCCCTCGACCGTGGCCGCGTCGAACAGGTCGCGGTTGTAGACGAACAGCCCGCCCATCCCGTCCGGCTGCTCGGTCAGGAACAGCTCCAGGTCGAAACGCGTCGCCCTGGCCTCGAAATCGAACGGCTCCACCGACAGTCCGGGCCAGCGCGTCCCCTCCCTGCGCCCGTAACTCTGCAGCGCGAACACCGCCTGGAACACCGGCGACCTGCTCACGTCCCGCTCGATGCCCAGCTCGCCGACCAGCTGCTCGAACGGCAACTCCTGGTGCTCGTACGCCTCCGTCGTGGTCCGCCTGACCCGCTCCAGCAGCTCAAGGAACCCCGGGTCGCCCGACAGGTCCGCGCGCATCGCCAGCACGTTCACGAACATGCCGATCGCGCTCTCCAGCTCCCGCCGGGGACGACCGCCCACCGGGGAGCCGACCGCGAAGTCGTCCTGGCGCGCGTACCGGCCCAGCAGCACCTGGTACGCCGCCAGCAGCACCATGTACAGGGTCGTGCCGGACTCACGCGCCAGCCGCGTCAGCCCCTCCAGCAGATCCCGTCCCATCTCGAAACCGTGCGAGGCCCCCGCGAACGTCTGCTCGCCCCGCCGCCGCCCGTCCAGGGGGAGCTCCAGCGGAACCACCCCGGCCAGCCGCGACCGCCAGTACGACAGGCCGGCCTCGGAGACGGGCCGATCCCGCTGCCACAGCGCGTAGTCGCCGTACTGCACCGGCGGCTCGGGAAGCTCCGTCCCCGCGTAACAGGCCCCCAGCTCCTCGGCGAGGATGTCGGTGGACCAGCCGTCACCGCAGATGTGGTGCAGCGCCACCAGCAGCACGTGATCCTCGGCGCTCCCGGTGTCCCCGGTGTCCCCGGTGCCCCGAACGTCGGCGTCCCCGGCGTTCCCGGTGTCCTTGACGTCCCCGGCGTCCTGGGTGTTCCCGCCGCCCACCCGTACCAGCAGCGTCCGCAGCAGCGGTCCCCGCGCCAGGTCGAACGGCAGCGCCGCCGCGTCGCTCACCAGCCGTACCGCCGACCGCTCGCCGTCCGCCTCCGCCCGCTCCAGCGGAACCTCGACCCGCTCCTCCACCACCGCCGTCGGGCGCCCGTCCTCGTCGGCGGGGAAACGGGTCCGCAGGCTCTCGTGCCTGGCCACCACCGTCCCGATCGCCCGCTCCAGCGCCGCGACGTCCAGCGGCCCCGTCAGCCGCAACGTCATCGGGATCGTGTAGGCGGCGGTGCCGGGAGCGAACTGGTCCATGAACCACAGCCGCTCCTGCCCGAACGACAGCGGCGCGTCCTGTCCCGGCGGTCGCCGGGGGATCGTGAACACCGGGTCCGGCACGCGACGGCGTAACCGTTTCTCCAGCAGTGCTCGCTTGGCGTCGGAAAGCTGTGTGCTGCTTAGGGACTGGCCAGGCGAGGACGTCACACGTGTCTCACTTTCGGCAGGGGGGCTGAGACGCGCTCCGCGGCCGGGGAGCGCGCCAGGTCTCTCCTGGACCGCTTACCTTTCCTTATGATTAATGACATTCATACATATATGTCTGACTGAGTCGAGATCAACAACGTACTCTCGATCACCCGCGAGGATCGGCCTCCTCGTACTCCCATGTCCGCAACACCAGCGACCGCCCCTTCTCCTCCGAGGGGACGGGCGGCGCGTCCGTCAGGCGGTATCCCGCGGCGCGGGCCACCGCCACGCTCGCCGCGTTGCCGGCCTCGATCTCCAGCAGCAGCCGGGACACCCCCACCGTCTTCCTGGCGAACTCCGTCATCACCCGCACCGCCCCCGAGGCCAGCCCCCGCCCCCGGTAGGCGGCTCCCAGCCCGTAACCGATCTCCGCGACGTCCAGGCCCAGCCCGCTCAGCATCAGCAGCACCTCACCCGCTGGCTCGCCCCCGTCCACGGTGATCGCGAGCTGCACCCGCTCCCCGGCCGCCCGCCGCCGCCGGGCCCGCTCCAGGTAGACCCGCGCCGCCTCCGGGTCGAACGGCGAGGCCAGCGGCGTCCAGTACGCGACCTCGGGGTCGTCGAACAGCTCCACCATGGCCGCCAGGTCGTCGTCCTCCCATTCGCGCAGCACCACCCCGTGCCCGCTCAGCCGCACCCGCTCGGGAAGGCACACCCGCCCGACACCGAGATCGCCCCGCTCCGTCCGGCCGTCGCCCGCAGCTCCCACGCCGCCACCTCCCGTTACGCCACTTCACGCCACTTGCGAGCAACCTACTCCGCCCGTGGGGCGACCATTCGTCCCTTGGCATCCGAAGTCGCCACAGGGTTCGGCCGCCGACCGGCCCACGAGGCCGGGCAGGGGAGACGGGGAGAGCACGCCGAAGGTCTCGCGGGAACGCGCGAAGAGGCGCGGGAGTCGCGGAGCCGACGCGCCGAACGCCACCGGTCGTGTACGGACCGGGCGGGGGATGTCTGAATCAGACGATCTCCGGGCGATCGGCTCGAAGGATGGTGCCCCGAGTGGGATTCGAACCCACACTGAATGGATTTTGAATCCATCGACTCTGCCGTTGGTCTATCGGGGCATTTTTCGTCATTTGTTCGGCATCTTGCGCGCCAGGTAAGAGCTTACCTAGAAGTAGATCACTCTCGGGCACCGGCGTGGTCCCAATCTAGCGGACGTCGGTACTCTCTTGCTCGTGAGTACGCAGCGGCGAGTGGTGATCGCGGAAGACGAGGCGCTGATCCGCCTCGACCTCAAGGAGATGCTGGAGGAGGAGGGGTATGCGGTCGTCGCGGAGGCCGGGGACGGTGAGTCCGCGGTCAAGCTGGCGATGGAGCAGCGACCGGATCTGGTGATCCTGGATGTGAAGATGCCCATCCTGGACGGGATCTCGGCGGCCGAGCAGATCGTGTCGCAGCGGATCGCGCCGTGTCTCATCCTCACGGCCTTCTCGCAGCGCGACCTGGTCGAGCGGGCGAGGGACGCCGGCGCGATGGCGTACCTGGTGAAGCCGTTCACGAAGTCGGACCTGGTCCCGGCGATCGAGATGGCGGTCAGCAGGCACCAGGAGATCGCCGCGCTGGAGCGGGAGGTCGGCACGCTCTCGGAGCGGCTGGAGACGCGCAAGCTGGTGGAGCGGGCCAAGGGCCTGCTGATGGAGCGGCACGGGTGGAGCGAGCCGCAGGCGTTCCGGTGGATCCAGAAGGCCTCGATGGACCGCCGGCTGAGCATGCGGCAGGTGGCGCAGATCGTGGTGGCGGACGGGGCGGAGCCCGATGTGGAGGCCCCGGAGGGCTGACCGGGGCTTTCGTCCCTTTCGGGGGCTGTGCCCGCCAGGCGCCCGCAGAGCGCGTTCCAGGGGCGTGACGCGGGCCTCCGGGCGGTCGGAGCGATCACCGTGGAGACCGTAAGGTTGCCAGTGACCACGGCTTTTGCATCTGATAGCCGAAAAGGATCGGTGTTATAACGAAGCGGCAACGGTGGGCCGTCCTGTATCGACCCGTGACATCCGCTAGTTGTACTAACCGACACAACCCCTGGCCACCCGCCAGGGAAGGGCATCTGTGAACTCGGTCCTGACGAGGGACCGGGCGAAAGGAAGGCAACCTTGCGGCCTAAGACTGCACGCCTCGGTGGAGTGCTTGCCGCCGGTGTGGCGCTCACCCTCGGTCTCGCTGCCTGCAGCAGCGGTGGTACGGAGGCCACGCCGGCTGAGGGTGGCTCAAGTGCTGCCGCCCCCAGCACCGTCAAGCTTGGCTTCATGGGAGACCTGACCGGCGCCAACGCCGGCATCGTCATTCCCCCCCGGAACGGTGCGAAGCTCGTCGTCGACGAGTACAACAAGACCAACCCGGCCGTGAAGATCGAGCTTGTCGAGTACGACAGCCAGGCGGACCCGTCAAAGGCGGTCGCCCTGGCTCAGCAGGCCATCAAGACCGACAAGATCGTCGGCCTGATCGGCCCCGCGTTCTCCGGTGAGTCCGCCCAGGTGGCGCCGGTGCTGGAGGAGGCGAAGCTGCCGAGCATCTCGGCGTCCGCCACCAACGCCGCACTGGCGACGAACGGCTGGAAGTATTGGCACCGCGTGCTGCCCAGCGACAGCATCCAGGGCCCCGGCATCGGTGACTTCATCGCGACCGGTGTCGGCGCGAAGAACGTCTTCGTCATCGACGACAAGTCCGAGTACGGCAAGCCGCTGGCCGACGCCGTCAAGGCCCAGCTCGAGACCAAGGGCGTCAAGCCGACGACCGACTCGCTCGACCCGGCCGAGAGCGACTTCTCCTCCGTGGTGAACAAGGTCGCGGCGGCCAAGCCCGACGCGATCTTCTTCGGTGGTTACTACGCCGCCGGCGGCAACCTGCTCAAGCAGCTCCGCGACAAGGGCGTGACCGCGAAGTTCCTGTCCGGCGACGGTTCGCTGGACAAGGGCCTGATCGACGGCGCCGGTGCCGACAACGCCGAGGGCGCCCTGGTCGGCTGCCCCTGCTACATCGCCACCCCGGACGTCACCGACGCCAAGGTGAAGGCCTTCGCCGACGCCTACAAGGCCGCCTACAGCGCCGACCCGGCCATCTACGCGGCCGAGGGCTACGACGCCGCGACGGTCTTCGTCGACGCCATCAAGGCGGGCAACACCACCCCTGACAAGATCAACGAGTTCATCGCCACGGTGGACCTCGCGGGTGTCTCGAAGCAGGTCAAGTTCGAGGCCAACGGTGAGGTCTCGGCGAAGGACATCTACATCTACCAGGTCAAGGATGGCGCGATCGGCCTGCTGGGCAAGGCCACCGAGGCCAAGCTGGGTTAGTCCGGCGCTGAAGGAGATTAGGTAGTCGACGCGCGGGGAGCGGGAACGCCGCGAATGCGTTCCCGCTCCTCGCGTACTTCCAGAGAGTCCACGAGGTTCTGCTGGAGGCGGTGTGCTACCCGGACGTGCAGGCGACCCCCGCTAGAAGTGGTAATCCCTAGTGCTCAATGACTTCATCAATCAGTTCTGGCCGGCGACGATCGACGGCCTGGCCTTCGGCTCGATCTACGCCCTGATCGCGCTCGGTTACACGATGGTGTACGGCGTGCTGCGGCTGATCAACTTCGCGCATTCCGAAGTTTTCATGATCGGCACCTTCGGTGCGATGTTCGTACCGTTCGTGTTCGGCATCAACTCGCCCCTCACGGGCATCGCGCTCGTCGGCCTCATCCTGGCGATGATCCTGGCCGGCATGCTCGCCTCGGCGGGCACCGCGGTGGCGCTGGAGCGAATCGCCTACCGGCCGCTGCGCAAGCGCGGCGCGTCCCGGCTGGCGGCGCTGATCTCGGCGATCGGTGCCTCGATCTTCCTGCAGGAGCTGTTCGCGCTCCTGGTGATCCCGAACGTCTTCAACCGTCCCGAGCAGGGCAGGATCCAGATGGGTCTGCCCCGCATCATGGAGCGGACCGAGCTTTTCTCGATCTTCGGCCACTCGGTCCGGGTCGACCAGATCTTCGTCATCGTCGCCGCGATCGGGATGATGATCGCGCTTGACGCCCTGGTGAACCGGACGAAGATCGGCCGGGGTATTCGCGCCACCGCGCAGAACCCCGAGGCGGCCGTCCTGATGGGCGTCGACATCAACAGGATCGTCCGGATGACCTTCCTCATCGGCGGCAGCATGGCCGGCGTGGCGGGGGCCCTCTACCTGATCTCGTACGAGAACACGAACTACTACATCGGATTCCTCTTCGGTATCAAGGCGTTCACCGCGGCGGTCCTGGGTGGCATCGGTAACCTGCGCGGCGCCCTGGTCGGCGGAATCACGCTCGGGCTGGTGGAGAACTACGGAGCCATCTTCTTCGGCTCCGACTGGAAGCACGTGATCTCCTTCACCATCCTCGTCTTGGTCCTGATGTTCCGCCCCACCGGCATCCTCGGTGAATCACTCCAGCAGGCGCGCGCATGAACCAGAAGAATCCCCTGGCAGGCTTCCGCAACGGCCTCGGCCGCTTCGGTGACGTCATGCACGACCGCTGGCAGGACACTCCCGGCTGGCAGCGCTGGATCCTCTATGTGGTCCTGATCGTCGCGGCGCTGCTGCTGCCGTCGGAGAGCCTCGCCCCCTTCATGTCGCCCTACACCGACTGGGCGAGCATCCTGTTCTTCCCGATCGGGACGTACGTCGTCCTGGCGATCGGCCTGAACGTGGTGGTCGGCCAGGCCGGCCTGCTCGACCTGGGCTTCGTCGCGTTCTACGCGGTCGGCGGCTACGCGATGGCGCTGATCGGCACCCGGCTGGGCTGGAACTTCTGGCTCATCCTGCTGGTCGGCATCGGGATCTGCGCCCTGTCGGGCATCACGCTGGGCGCTCCGACGCTGCGGTTGCGCGGTGACTATCTGGCGATCGTCACCCTGGGCTTCGGTGAGATCATCCGCATCACCGCCCGCAACACCGACGAGATCGGCGGCCCGAACGGCATCCGCGGCATCCCGCACCCGCCGAGCTACGAGGACCTGCACCTGTTCGGCATCAGCATCCCCGACGTGTTCGGGGTCGATCCGTTCAAGTACGGCGTGCTGGACCCGCGGCCCTACTACTACCTGCTGGTCGCGCTGGCCGTCATCGTGATCATCCTGGTGAAGCGCTGGGAGAAGAGCCGGGTCGGGCGTGCCTGGGCGGCGATCCGCGAGGACGAGGACGCGGCCGAGGTCATGGGCGTGCCGACGTTCCGCTTCAAGATGCTCGCCTTCGCCATCGGTGCCTCCATCGGTGGCGCGATGGGCGTGCTGTGGGCGGCGAAGGCCATCTCGATCAACCCGAACGACTTCCAGTTCCTGCTGTCGGCGACGATCCTGGCCGCGGTGGTCATGGGCGGCGCGGGCAACCTGCCGGGCGTCATGCTGGGCGCCTTCGTGGTGGCCTGGCTGCCCGAGCGGTTCCGCGGCCTGCAGGAGTACCGCATGCTGATCTTCGGCGCGGTGCTCGTGGCACTGATGATCTTCCGTCCGGAGGGTCTGCTGCCATCGCGTCAACGCAAGGCGGAGCTGAAAGAGGGGTCAGGCGGGATGGGTACGCTCGGAGCCGAGGTCCCCGGGCCCGAGTCGCACGGTGAGGAGGTGGCCTCCAAGTGAGCGCCGAAGTGAACCCGGCCGAAGCGAGTCCGGCGGAGACGAGCCCGAAGGCCGTGCGGGCCGACCGCGCAGGTCGCGCCATGCTGGAGCTGAAGAGCCTCGTCATGCGGTTCGGTGGCGTCACGGCACTGCGTGACGTCAACCTGACCATCAACGAGGGAGAGATCTTCGCTCTCATCGGCCCGAACGGCGCCGGAAAGACCACGGTCTTCAACGTGGTGACCGGCGTCTACCAGCCGACCGAGGGCGAGGTCCGCTTCCTGGACGAGAAGATCAGCGGCGTCAAGCGCTTCAAGATCACCAAGCGTGGCATCGCCCGCACCTTCCAGAACATCCGGCTGTTCCACAACATGACGGCCATCGAGAACGTCATGGTGGGCGCGGACGCGCACCACAGGGCGGGCATGGTCAGCGTGGCGCTGGGGCTTCCCTGGCACCGCCGGGCCGAGAAGGACGGGCGTAAGCTCGCGATGGAGCTGCTCGACTTCGTCGGCATCTCGCACCGCGCCAACGAGCACGCCAAGAACCTGCCCTACGGTGACCAGCGCCGTCTGGAGATCGCCCGCGCGCTGGCGACCAACCCGAAGCTGCTGCTGCTGGACGAGCCCGCCGCCGGTATGAACCCGGCGGAGAAGGTGGCGCTGCAGCAGCTGATCCGGGACATCCGCGACGCGGGCCGGACGATTCTGATCATCGAGCACGACATGAGCCTCATCATGGGCATCAGTGACCGCATCGCGGTGCTGGACTTCGGCCAGAAGATCGCCGATGGCCTGCCGGACGAGGTGCGGACCGACCCCCGGGTCGTCGAGGCGTATTTGGGAGCTCCCGCCGATGCTTCTTGAGGTCAAGGACATCCGTGTCCACTACGGCAAGATCGAGGCTCTCAAGGGCATCTCGGTCGAGGTGAACGAGGGCGAGATCGTCACGCTCATCGGGGCGAACGGGGCGGGCAAGACCACGACCCTGAAGACGATCTCGGGCCTGCGCGGCCTGTCGTCGGGGAGCATCACCTTCGACGGTCAGGACATCAGCAAGATGCCCGGCCACAAGCGGGTCCTCGCGGGCCTGGGGCAGGCGCCCGAGGGCCGGGGCGTGTTCCCCGGCATGACGGTGCACGACAACCTGCTCATGGGCGCGTACACCCGCTCGGGTGACTTCAGCGCGGACCTGGCCGAGGTCTACGAGCTGTTCCCCCGCCTGGCGGAGCGCAGGACCCAGATGGGCGGCACGATGTCCGGCGGCGAGCAGCAGATGCTCGCCATCGGCCGCGCGCTGATGGCCAAGCCCAAGGTGCTGCTGCTGGACGAGCCGTCGATGGGCCTGGCGCCGCTGCTGGTGCAGCAGATCTTCGAGATCATCGAGGAGATCAACCGCCGCGGCACCACGGTGCTGCTGGTGGAGCAGAACGCCCAGCAGGCGCTGAAGCTGGCCCACCGCGCCTACGTCCTGGAGACCGGGAAGGTGGTCAAGAGCGCGCCCGCGGACGAGCTGCTCAACGACCCCGCCGTGCAGGCCGCCTACCTGGGCGGCGGCGCGGAGCTCGACCTGGAGGCGGAGGCGGCGCAGGCCGGACCCGCTCCGGCGGCCCCGGCTCCGCCGGAGAAGCGAGACCCCACGGAGAAGGAAGAGCTTTCCTGATCCCGTGAGTCCCACGGCCCGCACGGGCCCGACGGCAGGTGACGGGCCCGACGGCAGGTGACGGGCCCGTCGCGCACCCGCGCGGCGGGCCCGGTCCGTGCCGGTGCGGCAGGGGCGCGAGGTACGGGAGGGTGCCCGGTGCGGGAGTCTCCCGCCGGGACGACGTACGCCGGAAGCCTTCGCGAGCCCCGAGCCCGCTCCGCACGGCACGGGCACGGCACCGGGCGGGCCGCCCGGGACAGACAGCGCAGGGACAGGCGGTGCCGGGAACGGCTCAGGGCAGCGGCACCTGCACACCCTCGGTGCTGCCGGTCACGCCGAGGGGCGGGTCGCCGAACAGCCGGATCGCCGAGACCTTCGCCTCCTTGGGGATGTCGTACCAGAGGTCCAGCTCGATCCTGACCCCGGCGCCGAGCGGGAGCTCGTCGGGCTGCCGCTTGGTCGCCTGCGCGAACCTGTCGATCGCGTACGTGGTGCCGTCGGAGGTGATGAGCCTCTGCCGTTTGGCGTCGAAGCGGGCGTTGGTGCGGCCGGGGTTCTCCACGAGGATCCGCACGACCACGTACTGCCCCTTGGCCTGCCACTCGGCGTGGCTGCCGAAGAAGCCGCTCAGGCCCTTCTGCAGGCCGATCACCTGGAACCGGGTGTCGCCGTCGGTGACCGGCGCGGCCTTGACGGGGCCCTCGCCCGGCCGTACCGGGCGCGGCGGGAGCTCGTAGGTCGGGGTGGGCGTGACCGGGGGAGAGGCGGAACCCGCCGGGGCCGCTCCGGAGCAGCCGGACAGGACGGTGACGGTGAGGGCGGCACCGGTGAGCAGGATCAGGGGATCACGCACACCCAGCAACGTAACCGAGGTAGATCCTGAAGTTCAACGGCTGTCCCCGAAGGCGGTCGCCGATCCGGCAAGTTCCGGCGCCCGGATCCGCGTGGCGGCAGGGTATTGAACAGAAAACTCCGGACGCGGTTGTTGTCCGAATTGTGTCGTACTGGTGATCTGCATGATTATGCAGGTGATGAAGCATGACCTGCACTGAGGTATCCATACAAGAAGCGACATTGACCGTAAGGAGGCCTTCGTGGGCCTGAGTTTTGTTTCCCGTCGTGCGATGGCGGTGGGCGCCATGGTCGTCGCCGGTGCGCTCGGCCTTTCGGCCTGCGGTGGTGGCCAGTCCACCTCCGCCAGCCCGAGCGATGGTGCCTCGGCAAGCGCCCCCGCGGCCGCGGGTGGCCCCAAGCTCGTCACTCCCGGCAAGCTGACCACCTGCACCAACCTCCCGTACGAGCCCTTCCAGTTCAAGGAGGGCGACAAGGTCGTCGGCTTCGACGTGGACATCGTCGACCTGGCCGCCAAGAAGCTCGGCCTGACGCAGGAGATCGTCGACATCGACTTCGCCATCATCAAGAGCGGCGCCGCGATGGCCACCAACAAGTGTGACGTCGCCGCCGCCGGTATGACGATCACCGAGGAGCGCAAGGCCAACATCGACTTCTCCGAGCCCTACTTCGACGCCACGCAGGCTCTGCTGGCCAAGAAGGGGATCGGCGTCAAGACCCTCGACGAGGTGAAGGCGAAGGGCCTCAAGCTCGGCGCCCAGGCCTCCACCACGGGCCTCGACTACGTCAAGGGGAAGGGGCTCGACCCCAAGGAGTTCGCCGACTCTCCCAAGGAGCTGCTGGGCCTGCAGTCCGGCCAGGTCGACGTGATCGTCCAGGACCTCCCGGTCGTCCTGACCTGGCTGAAGAAGCCCGAGATCGCCGAAAAGTTCGAGCTGGTCGCCAGCCTCGACACCGGCGAGCAGTACGGCATCGGCCTCAAGAAGGGCGCCGACCCGATCCTGCTCAAGGCGATCAACGAGGCGATCTCCACCGCCAAGTCGGACGGCACCTACGAGCAGATCTTCGTCAAGTGGTTCGGTAAGAAGCCCGGCGAGCTCGGCTAATCGATGACCGACCAGCCAACGACGGCCGAGTCCACTCCCGGCGGGGGCATCCCCGCCGGGAGTGGACTCAGTCCCCGCAAGAAACAGCAGATCAGTCGCGGCATCCAGTACGTCGTCCTGGTCGCCGTGGTCGTCTTCCTGGCCCTGAACATCAACTGGGTCGATCTCGGGAAGAACTTCACCAGGGTCGACATCGCCGAGCAGATGCTTCCCGAGCTGTTCACGGTCGCGCTGAAGAACACGATCATCTACTCGGTCGGCGGCTTCGTCTTCGCCTTCCTGTTCGGTCTGCTCTTCGCGCTGATGCGGATGTCGTCCGTGCGGCCCTACCGGTGGATCGCGGTCGCCTACATCGAGATCTTCCGCGGCCTGCCCGCGCTGCTGATCTTCCTGCTCATCCTGTTCCTGCCCCTGGCCCTTTCGGGCTTCGAGGTGCCGGGCGGCACGTACGGGCAGGGCATCCTGGGCCTGGCGATCGTCGGCTCGGCCTACATGGCCGAGACGCTCCGCGCCGGGCTCCAGGCGGTGCCCAAGGGACAGATGGAGGCGGCGCGCTCGCTGGGCATGTCGTACACGCGGGCCATGGTCACCATCGTCATCCCGCAGGCCCTGCGCATCGTCATCCCGCCGACGACCAACCAGTTCGTGTCCCTGCTCAAGGACTCCTCGCTGGTGCTGTTCCTCGGCGTCTCCGGTGACTACGTCGAGCTCACGAAGTTCGGCAACGACACGGCCTCGACCTTTGCCAACGCCACTCCCATCCTGGTCGTGGGCGTGACATACCTACTGGTCACCATCCCGCTGGGTTACCTCGCGTCCCGGCTGGAGCGGCGACAGGTGAGGGGACGGTGACAGTGAATCCGGCGAACCCGGCGAACCCAGCGGACCCGGCGTCCCCGGACGCTCCGGCGGCCCCCGCGAACCACGCGGTCGAGATCCGTGACCTGCACAAGTACTTCGGGAAGAACGAGGTCCTCCGGGGCATCGACTTCGCCGTCGACCCCGGCCAGGTGGTCTGCGTCATCGGCCCCTCGGGGTCGGGCAAGTCCACGCTGCTGCGCTGCGTGAACCTGCTGGAGCAGCCCACGTCGGGCAAGGTCGTCGTCAACGGCGTGGAGCTGACCCACCGCGACGTCGACATCGACGCCGCCCGCCGCGGCGTCGGCATGGTCTTCCAGCAGTTCAACCTCTTCCCGCACATGACCGTCCTGCAGAACGTGATGATCTCGCAGCGCCGGGTGCTGAAGCGGAGCAAGGCGGAGGCCGAGCGGATCGCGAGGGAGAACCTGGACAAGGTCGGCATCGGCGAGAAGTGCGACGCCTTCCCCGCCCAGCTCTCCGGCGGCCAGCAGCAGCGCGTGGCCATCGCCAGGGCACTGGCGATGAGCCCGGCGCTGATGCTCTTCGACGAGCCCACCTCGGCGCTCGACCCCGAACTCGTCGGCGACGTGCTCACGGTCATGCGCAAGCTCGCCGAGGAGGGGATGACCATGCTCGTGGTCACCCACGAGATGGCGTTCGCCCGCGACGTGGCCGACCGGGTCGTGTTCATGGACGGCGGCGTGATCGTGGAGGACGGCGCCCCGGAGCAGGTGATCAGCGCTCCGCAGCACGAGCGGACCAAGACCTTCCTGCGCCGCGTGCTCGACCCGACGCACACCGACATCTGAGCTTCCGAGTTTTCGAGCTTCTGAGTTTCGCCACGTACGGCCCGCGCCCGCCCGGCGCGGGCCGTATGCGTTTCGCGGAGCCGGAGCCGGAGCCGGAGCCCGGAAGGCGGAAAGGGCGGTGAAGGGTGGTGAGGGGCGGGAAGCGGGAACGGATCCCGGCCGGCCCGCGGGTCCCGCGGGCGTTGCCGGACCCGGCGTAGGGCCCGGCACCGGACACGGCAACGCCCGCGGGGCCCGGCGTCGGACCCGGTGCCGAATGCGGTGTCGAACGCGGCGAGCCCGGGGGAGGCCTTTGGTGCCGTACGGAGCTTCCCCGACCCCGTACGTTTTCTACTCGGCCTCCCCACAGGCATCGCCGTCACCCACGGTAGCGGACTCGTCGCACCGGGAGGGCAAAAAGGCGGTCCGAATATGATCGAGGACGAGATGTGATCGGACGATCGGCGAACGTGATCGGGGGCGCCCGGGGTGGTCAGGCGTCCCGCAGCATGCAGGTGAGACGCGAGGTGCACACCCGGCGGCCCTGCTCGTCGACGATCTCGATGTCGTAGGTCGCGAGCGTACGGCCGCCGTGGATCCGGGTGGCCACCCCGGTGACCAGCCCGGACGTGGCCGCGCGGTGGTGGGTGGCGTTGATCTCGACGCCCATGGCGATCCGCCCGGGGCCCGCGTGGATCGCCGCGCCCGTCGAGCCCAGGGTCTCCGCCAGCACGCACGAGGCACCGCCGTGCAGCAGGCCGTAGGGTTGGATGTTGCCCTCGACCGGCATCGTGCCGACCACGCGTTCCGCGGTGGCCTCGGTGATCTGGATGTCCATCCGATCCACCAGCGTGTTCTTGTACGATGCGCCGAGCGCCTCTTCGACGCGCCGGGCGGCTTCGTCGTGGTCTGTCACGGTCAAGGGGGCGTCTCCTGTCGTACGAGGCCAGGTTTTCTGTCGCACCAGGAGACTAGGCTTTCGGTGTGCCGAAGAGCGAAGCGACCCCCACTCGTCCGTGTCTCCTGCTGCTGGATGGGCATTCACTGGCCTATCGGGCGTTCTATGCCCTGCCGGAGGAGAATTTCTCCACCACCACGGGCCAGACGACCAACGCGGTCTACGGTTTCACCTCGATGCTGGTCAACGTGCTCCGCGACGAGCGGCCGACCCACGTGGCGGTCTGCTTCGACCGCTCCGAGCCCACGTTCCGCCACGAGGAGTACGCCGACTACAAGGCGAACCGGAGCGCGAGCCCCGACAGTTTCCGCAGCCAGATGAGCCTGATCCACGAGGTGCTCGACGCGTTGCGCGTGCCGCACCTGTCGCTGGCCGGATACGAGGCCGACGACCTGATAGCCACCCTCGCCACCCGCGCCGCCGAGCAGGACATGAACGTGCTGGTCGTCACCGGCGACCGTGACGCGCTGCAGCTCGTCGACGAGCGGATCACCGTGCTGATGACCCGCATCGGCATCAGCAACATGACCCGGTTCACCCCCGAGGCCGTGCTGGAGAAGTACGAGCTCACCCCGGCCCAGTATCCGGACTTCGCGGCCATCCGCGGCGACTCCAGCGACAACCTGAAGAACATCCCCGGCGTGGGCGAGAAGACCGCGGCCAAGTGGATCCGCGAGTTCGGCTCGCTGGAGGAGCTGGTCAACCGCGTCGACGAGGTCAAGGGCAAGGTCGGCGACAAGCTCCGCGACCACCTAGACCAGGTGCTGATGAACCGGCGGCTCACCCAGCTCATCCGCGACGTGCCGCTGGAGCACGAGGTCACCGCCCTGGAGATCGGCGCGCCCGACCGCGAGGAGATCAACAAGATCCTCGACACGCTGGAGTTCCGCGGCGAGATCCGCGACCGGCTGTTCAAGACGATCGGCTCGGCCGAGACCGAGGCCGAGGAGGGCTTCGAGGTCGAGGTCGTCACCCTGGGCCCCGACGAGGTGGGCCCGTGGCTGCGCGCGCTCCCCGAGGGCCGCGCGGGCCTCGCCTTCAAGGGCACGTACGGCAGCGGCACCGGCCGCGTCGACAGCATCGCCATCGCGGCGGCCGGGGCGGGCGCGGAGGCGGGGCGGGCGGCGAAGGGCGGGTCCGGCGCGGCGTTCATCGACCCGACCAGGCTCACCGAGGCCGACGAGGCGGCCCTGCGCGAGTGGCTGGCCGACGCCTCGAAGCCCAAGGCCGTGCACGACGCCAAGGGCCCGATGCTCGCGCTGTGGGCGCAGGGCATGGAGCTGCGCGGCCTCACCTGCGACACGGCGCTCGCCGCCTACCTGGCGATGCCGGGGCAGCGCTCGTTCCCGCTGGAGGACCTCGTGCGGGTCTACCTGCGGCGCGAGCTGCGCAGCGAGGCCGACAACGGCGGCCAGGCCAGTCTCTTCGACGCCGAGGACGACGACGGCGCCCGCGACCTCGCCCTGCGGGCGCTGGCGGTCGGCGAGCTCGCCGACGCGCTGGAGGCGTTCCTGGAGCCGCTGGGGGGCACCCACCTCATGCGCGACGTGGAGCTGCCGCTCGTCACCGTGCTGGCCGAGCTGGAGCGGGCCGGCATCGCCGCCGACCGGGAGTATCTCAGCGGTCTGGAGGCCGAGTTCGGCGCCGCGGTGAAGCAGGCCGTCGAGGCCGCCCACGCCTCCGTGGGCGGCGAGCAGTTCAACCTGGGCTCGCCCAAGCAGCTCCAGGAGATCCTGTTCGTCAAGCTCAACCTGCCCAAGACGAAGAAGACCAAGACGGGCTACACCACCGACGCCTCCGCGCTGGCCTGGCTCGCCGCGCAGACCGAGCACGAGCTGCCGACGATCATGCTGCGCCACCGCGACCAGGCCAAGCTGAAGGTCACGGTCGAGGGCCTGATCAAGGAGATCGCCGACGACGGCCGCATCCACACCACGTTCAACCAGATCATCGCGGTCACCGGGCGGCTCAGCTCGGAGAAGCCCAACCTGCAGAACATCCCGATCCGCACCGCCGAGGGCCGCCGCATCCGGCAGGGCTTCGTGGTCGGCAAGGGCTTCGAGACCCTGCTCACCGCCGACTACAGCCAGATCGAGCTGCGCGTCATGGCCCACCTGTCCGGGGACGAGGCGCTCATCGCGTCGTTCGAGTCCGGGCACGACTTCCACATGGCCACCGCGGCCCGGGTCTTCGACGTCGAGCCGGGGAAGGTCACCGGGGAGATGCGGGCCAAGATCAAGGCGATGAACTACGGCCTCGCCTACGGCCTGTCCGACTTCGGGCTGTCGGAGCAGCTCAACATCCCGGTCTCCGAGGCGCGGGCGCTCAAGGAGGAATACTTCGAGGAGTTCGGCGGCGTCCGCGACTTCCTCAACGCGATCGTCGCCCAGGCGAGGAACGACGGATACACCGAGACCATCCTCGGCCGCCGCCGCTACCTGCCCGACCTCAACAGCGACAACCGCCAGCGCCGCGAGATCGCCGAGCGGATGGCGCTCAACGCGCCCATCCAGGGATCGGCGGCCGACATCATCAAGGTCGCCATGCTCAACGTGCAGGGCGCGCTGAAGGAGGCGGCCCTCGGCTCCCGGATGCTGCTGCAGGTCCACGACGAGCTCGTGTTCGAGGTGGCCCCCGGCGAGCTGGAGACCCTGCGGGAGCTGGTCACCGACCGGATGAACGCCGCGTACTCCCTGCGCGTCCCGCTCGCCGTCTCGGTGGGCGTCGGCCGCACCTGGGAGGACGCCGGGCACTGACGGCCGCCCGCGGGAGGTGCTCCCCGGAGCGCCTCCGGGGGATCGGCGGTCCCAGGGTGAACCGGCGGTAGCTCCCCGCGAAACGCTCCCCGAAGCGTCTCCCCGGGCGTCTCCCGGGGGAGGAGACCGATCGCCGGATGCCGGACTTCGCTGATTGGCCGGGCCTGTCCGAGTCTGTTCTAGGCTGGTGATCCAAGCCGAGAAGCTCGACGGGCACGGGAGTTCTGTGCGGAGTCCAATCCCCCTGACGAAGATCATCCTACTGGCCAACGTGCTGGTCGTCGTGGTGGCGGTGGTGGTGCTCCTGGTGCTCCCGCCGGCCTCCGCGCCACCCGGCGCGACCCGGCCGGGCACGACCGGCAGTGGCTCGCCGTCACCGCCGCCGTCCGCGCCCCCCTCGCCGGCGCCCGACCTGCCCTCGGCCGAGCTGCCGCCGCCGATCACCGCCTCGGAGGAGTTCGCCCGGCAGGTGAAGGCGAACGAGGCCGGGGTGGTCCCGATCCTGATGTACCACCGGATCACCCGCAAGAGGCTGGCCTCCATCGACCGCACCCCCGCCCAGGTGCGCAAGGAGCTGGAGAAGCTCGCCAGGGGCGGCTACGTGCCGGTCACCGCGCGGGAGTTCGCCACCGGGAGGATGGACATCCCGGCGGGCAAGCACCCGGTCGTGCTCACCTTCGACGACGGCCACCCCAGCCACTTCGCCCTCGACGCGGACGGCACCCCGGCCAAGGACACCGCGGTCGGCATCATCTACCAGGTCGCCGTGAAGTACCCCGGGTTCCGGCCGGTGGCCACCTTCTGGGTCAACCGGTACCCGTTCGGGCTGCGCGAGCGCGAGGACCAGGAGCGGGCGGTGCGCTGGCTGGCCTCGCGGGGCTTCGAGGTGGCCAACCACACCTGGAGCCACCCCCACCTGCCGCGCCTGCCCAAGAAGAAGGTCACCGAGCAGGTGGCCAAGGTCGAGAGGCTGCTGAAGAGGCTCGGCGTTCCCCCCTCCGAGACGCTGGCGCTGCCGTTCGGCGCGATGCCCCGCAAAAGATCTACCGTGCAGAAGGGAAAATGGGACGGCGTTTCCTATCAGTTCAAGGGCGTCTTCCTCGCCGGCGCCGAACCGTCGGTCTCGCCGTTCGTCGAGAACTACGACTGGCGCGCGATCCAGCGGATCCAGAGCAACGGCAGGAAGGGGGAGTGCCGCAAGTGGTGTTCGGAGTACTGGCTCGGGTGGCTGGACAAGCATCCTCGCGAGCGCTATACGGCCGACGGCGACCCCGACCGGATCTCCATCCCACGCGGGCTTCGCGGTAATATCAGGGCGGACCGGAGGCAGAAGATCAACGCCTATTAGGCGAGATCGTTATCCTTTCGGCACGCGGGCGCGTAGAGTCGTCGGATTGACCATACCCGTCTGGTCTCATATGCTGATCGCTGCGTTGTGGGCTCGCGCGTGTCTCGGACGGAGTGGGCTCGCGCTCGATCACACCGATGTTTTCTTCGGTTGACGGTAAGAGGCCTGCCGCGCGTTCGCCACATCGACATCTGTCCGCGTTCGGAGCAACTCCACACATGACGAGCAGCACTGAGGCCACCTCGAGCACCCCGCAGGTAGCGGTCAACGACATCGGCTCCGAGGAAGAGTTCCTCGCAGCGATCGACCTGACCATCAAGTACTTCAACGACGGCGACATCGTCGAGGGCACCGTCGTCAAGGTCGATCGAGACGAAGTTTTGCTCGACATCGGCTACAAGACCGAGGGTGTCATCCCCTCGCGCGAGCTCTCGATCAAGCACGATGTCGACCCGGCGGATGTCGTCGAGGTTGGCGAGCACGTCGAGGCCCTCGTCCTCCAGAAGGAGGACAAGGAAGGCCGCCTGATCCTGTCCAAGAAGCGCGCTCAGTACGAGCGGGCCTGGGGCACGATCGAGAAGATCAAGGACGAGGACGGCATCGTCACCGGCACGGTCATCGAGGTCGTCAAGGGTGGACTCATCCTCGACATCGGCCTGCGCGGCTTCCTGCCGGCGTCCCTGGTCGAGATGCGGCGCGTCCGCGACCTCCAGCCGTACGTGGGCCGCGAGCTCGAAGCGAAGATCATCGAGCTCGACAAGAACCGCAACAACGTGGTTCTGTCCCGCCGCGCCTGGCTCGAGCAGACCCAGTCCGAGGTTCGCCAGACGTTCCTCAACACCCTGCAGAAGGGTCAGGTCCGCAAGGGCGTCGTCTCCTCGATCGTCAACTTCGGTGCGTTCGTCGACCTCGGCGGCGTCGACGGTCTGGTCCACGTCTCCGAGCTCTCCTGGAAGCACATCGACCACCCCTCCGAGGTCGTCGAGGTCGGCCAGGAGGTCACCGTCGAGGTGCTCGACGTCGACATGGAGCGCGAGCGCGTCTCCCTGTCGCTCAAGGCGACGCAGGAAGACCCCTGGCAGCAGTTCGCCCGCACCCACCAGATCGGTCAGGTCGTCCCGGGCCGCGTCACCAAGCTGGTGCCGTTCGGTGCGTTCGTCCGCGTCGAGGAGGGCATCGAGGGCCTGGTCCACATCTCCGAGCTGGCCGAGCGCCACGTCGAGATCCCCGAGCAGGTCGTCCAGGTCGGCGACGAGATCTTCGTGAAGATCATCGACATCGACCTGGAGCGCCGCCGGATCTCGCTGTCGCTCAAGCAGGCGAACGAGGGCGCGATCGGCGCCGACGTCGAGTTCGACCCCACGCTGTACGGCATGGCGGCGACCTACGACGACTCGGGCAACTACATCTACCCCGAGGGTTTCGACTCCGAGACCGGCGAGTGGCTCGAAGGCTTCGACAAGCAGCGCGAGGAGTGGGAGCGGCAGTACGCCGAGGCTCAGACCCGCTTCGAGGCTCACAAGAAGCAGGTCGAGGAGGCCCGCAAGGCCGAGGCCGAGGCGGGCGAGGCGGCCCCCACGTCCTACTCCGGCGAGACCCCGTCCTCGGGTTCCACCGGCGCCTCCAGCAGCAGTGGCTCCTCCGCTCCGGCGGCGGGCGCCCTGGCCTCCGACGAGGCTCTCGCGGCTCTGCGCGAGAAGCTCGCGGGCGGCCAGAACTGACGGTGCCCACGGCGCCGAGCTGACAACGCGGTAGAAGATCGAAGGAAGGGCCCCGCTCCGGCGGGGCCCTTTCCGCGTTGTCGAGGTGTTTTCGAGATGGCCCCCGGCGACGGCCGTCCGGCCTCGCCCGGTCTCCCGCCCGGCCGCTAGGGTGACGCCGTGATCGTGATCGAGGTGGCGGAGCCCGAGGACGCGGGCGAGATCCTGACCGTGCAGCGCGCCGCCTACGTGGGTGAGGCCCAGCTCTACGGCGACCCGTTCATCCCGCCGCTCGTGGAGTCGGCCGCCCAGGTCCGCAAGGCCGTCGAGACGGCCACCGTGCTCGTCGCCCGCGACGGGGCGAGGATCGTGGGGGCGGTCCGCGGCCGGATGTCCGGCACGACCTGCCTGGTCGGCCGCCTGGTGGTCGCCCCCGACCGGCAGGGCGCGGGCATCGGCGGATCCCTGCTGACGGCCCTGCACGACGAGGCCGCCACTGCCCTCGCCTTCGACCTGTTCACCGGCCACCTGTCGGAGGGCAACCTGCGCCTCTACCGCCGCCACGGCTACCGCGAGACCCGCAGGGAGCCGATGAGCGACCACCTGACGCTGGTGCACATGCGCAGGGAGCCGTGAGCGCTCCAGAGGCGTTCCCGTACCCCGGTCGGTGTCCGGTGAGCGTCGCGGCCCGAAGGGCGGCAGGCGCGACCTCCGGCGCCGAGATGGGCGGTTCCTGCCTGCTCGCCGGGGTGCGCCGCAGGGCGTCGGCCCCGAGGCCGCCAACCGGTGGGTCCTGAGGGGTGCTTCCGGCCCCCGCCGGAGCGGTGCTTGCGCCCCCTGCCGAAGGGGCGGCCACCTCGTACGACGGGGTGAACGGCGACCTCGGGCGCTCCCGGCCCGGCGACCCGAGGTGAAGACCCCGTCGCCGACCGAGCCGGAGCGCGGTCCGTACGGCGTATGCTGCGGATCATGTTGAAGGTGGGGCTTACCGGCGGCATCGGGTCCGGCAAGAGCGAGGTCTCCCAGCGGCTGGGCGCCCGTGGCGCGGTGGTCATCGACGCCGACAAGATCGCCAGAGAGGTGGTCGAGCCGGGAACCCCCGGGCTGGCACGCGTGACCGGCGTCTTCGGCACGGGTGTCCTGCGCGAGGACGGTTCGCTCGACCGGGAGAAGCTCGGCTCGATCGTCTTCGCCGACTCCGAGAAACTCGCCTCCCTCAACGCGATCGTCCACCCCCTCGTCGGCGCGAGGGTCGCCGAGCTGCAGGAACAGGCGGCTCCCGGCAGCATCGTGATCTACGACGTGCCGCTGCTGGCCGAGAACAAGCTCGCCCCCATGTACGAGGTGGTGATCGTCGTCGACGCCGCCGACGAGGTGCGCGTCGCCCGGCTGATCGAGCTGCGCGGCATGAGCGAGAAGGACGCCAGGGCCAGGCTCGCCGCCCAGGCGACCCGCGAGGAGCGGCTGGAGATCGCCGACATCGTCGTCCCGAACGAGGGGACCCTGGAGGAGCTGGAGGCCCGGATGGACGACATCTGGGCCGATCTCACCTCCCGCGCCACCACCTGAGCGGGAGGGCTCGTCCGGGGATCTCGGCGTTCGTTTGAGCCACGTCCCCATGGGATCATCCCGGCGGCCCGAGCCGGCGCTTGAGCGAGGTACCCCCGGCCCTGTTAGCGCAGTTGAGGCATGCGAGCATGTCCGACGTGCTGCGGCGATTGAGCGTTCTGGATCGGATCCGCTTCGGACTGCTCGGCCTCGGCCTCCTGTTCGTCGCGACCGGCCTGCTCCCCCTCAAGGAGGCCTGGAGCGAGATGGAGCGGATCGCGCCCATCCTGCTGTTCCTCGCAGCCGTGATCATCCTGGCGGACCTCGTCAAGGAGGCCCAGCTCTTCGACGTGATCGCGACCCGGCTGGCGGTGGTGGGGCGGGGGAACCACGTCGCGCTGTTCCTGCTGTGCACGGCCTTCGCCTCGCTGGTCACCATCTTCCTGAACCTGGACACCACGGTGGTGCTGCTGACGCCCGTCATGCTCGCCCTCGCGGCCAGGACGGGAATCGCCGCGCTGCCGCTGGCCATGACGACCCTCTGGCTGGCCAACACCGCCGCCCTGCTCCTGCCGGTGTCGAACCTGACGAACCTGCTGGCCGTGGAACGGCTCGGCATGTCCGCCCGCGAGTTCGCCGGACGGCTCTGGTTGCCCCAGCTCGTCTCCATCGCGGTCACCATGGTCTTCCTGTGGCTGTTCTTCTGGCGCCGTGGCCGGCGCGGGACCGCCCGCTACGAACCGCCGATCCCTGGCCCGGTCGCCGATCCGGTGCTGTTCGGGATCGCGGTCTCGGCGTGCGTGTTGTTCGTCGCGGCGATCCTGCTGGAGTTGCCGATCCAGTTCGCGGCCCTGGGCGGGGCGGCGCTGATGGTCGCCGCCTTCGCCTGGCGTGACCGCTCGAAGCTCACCTTCGCGTTGTTTCCCTGGCAGTTGCTCGTCTTCGTCGTCGGCCTGTTCCTGGTGGTGCCCACCCTGAGCCGGTACGGCCTGGCCTCGGTGATGAGCTCTCTCGTCGGGACCTCCGGGGGCCCGGGGGGCGACGGGGCCTACCGTGTGGCGGCCGTCGGCGCGGTGCTGGCCAACCTGATCAACAACCTGCCCGCCTACACGGTGGTGGAGCACGCCATCCCGCCGGGGAGCCGGGACCTGCTGCTCGCCCTGCTCATCGGCACCAACGTCGGCCCGGTGATCACCCCGTGGGCCTCCCTCGCCACCTTGCTGTGGTTCGAGTGGTGCCGCCGCAGGGGAGTGCGGGTGCCGATGCTCACGTTCGTCCTGACGGGGACCGTGCTGGTCGTGGTGGGGGTCACCGCCACGGTGGCGGCGCTGCTGCTCACGGCCTGAGCTGCGGCCGGAGGCAGGCGTACGGTGTCCTGACGCGCGGGGTCACGGGCGTCGTGGTCACGCTTCTGGAGGCGGCGGGTTCCGTCGTGGTGATCACATCGCGCGGGCCGTCGTCTCGCGCATCCGCTCGGCGATCTTCCCGGCCTCTGGGACACCCATGGGGGAGAGGATGTCGAGAGCCGACTTCCAACGGGACCTGGCCTCGTCGGTCCTGCCGAGCGCGTGCAGCGCGTGGGCGAGGTGGTCGTGGGCGAGCCCCAGCAGGTACGGATCCTTGACGGTGAGAGCCGCGTCCAGGGCGGCCTGCTGGTTCTCCAGCGCGGCCCGTCCGTCTCCGGTTTCCAGCAGGGTCGTTCCCAGGTCCAGCAGGATCTCGCATTCGGTGTACTGGTCTCCTCCCTCCCTCGCCCAGGCGAGGGCGTTCCGGTGGTGTTCGAGGGCTTCGGCGTGACGTCCCTGCCGTCGGCGTATCCTTCCGATGCCGTTGACGGAGTTCGCCTCGAATCGGCGGTTGCCCACCTCCCTGTTCAGCTGGATGGACTGCTGATACAGGTCCAGGGCGGTCGTCAGATCCCCCAGGCTCTCGTGGACGTCGCCCAGGACTTTGAGTGTGTACGCCTCGTCGTTGCGGTTGCCCGCCTTGCGCTCGAAGGCCAGGCAGCGTTCGACGCAGCGGAGCGCGTCCAGCGAATGCCCCAGCCTGAGATGGGCGATTCCCAGGGTGAAGGTCACCGTCGCCTCGCCGTGTTCGTCGCCGAGCCGGCTGAACAGTTCGATCGCCCGCACGCAGTTCTGTATCGCCTGCCGGAAGTCCCCGGCCCACAGCAGGCTGTATCCGAGCCGGCCCAGGGCGTAGGCCTCCTCCTTCCGGTCCCCGGCCGTCCGGCTGAGGTCCAGGGCCTGCCGCTGGTAGTCAAGACACCTCTCGATTTTCCCGGAGAACATGTTCGCCGTGCCCAGCGCGTTCAGCACCCGCCCCTCCCCATGCCGGTCACCGGCCTGGCGCACAGCGGAGAGGGCGGTCTGGTGGACCGTCACCCAGTCGTCGATGCGGTCCCTGAGATAGAAGAAGTAGTCCAGCGTGTACGCGATCTGCCACGCGTAGCCGAACCATTCGTGTTCGGCGGCGTGGTTGACGGCCGATATGAGTGCCGGATACTCCGCGTCGAGCCATCTCGTGGCGGAATCATGATCGTCGAAGACCGGGATCCCGTGCGACGGAGGCTCGGAGACGAGCGTGATCCCGCTGTAGTCGGTGTTCACGTGTTCCATGGCCGCCTTGGTCGTGTGCAGATACCAGTCGAACAGCTGGGTCAGCGCGCCACGGCGAACCGGTTCGCTGTCGTCGGCCTCGGCGCGTTCGCGGGCGAACAGGCTCACCAGGTCGTGCACGACGAAACGCCCAGCGATGCCGTGCTGGACGAGGTGGGCGCCGATGAGCGTGTCGAGGGCCGCGCGGACGTCGTCGACGGACGAGTGAGCCAGGGCGACGACCTCGTCGACGCCGATGTCCGGGCCGGGATGAAGGCCCAGCAACCTGAAGGTTCGCCGAGCGGGCTCGGGAAGACTCCGGTAGGACGTCTCGAAGGCGGCCCG
Source organism: Streptosporangium vulgare (assembly GCF_042428775.1). Classification (NCBI taxonomy): domain Bacteria; kingdom Bacillati; phylum Actinomycetota; class Actinomycetes; order Streptosporangiales; family Streptosporangiaceae; genus Streptosporangium; species Streptosporangium vulgare. Next base: position 730,037 of record NZ_JBHMBS010000001.1, read on the forward strand.
TACGCCTATGTGCGGGTCCTCCTCGATGTCCAGCGCCGTCAGCCGGTTCTCCCGGAGAAGCCTGGTCACGAAGTCGGCGACGGACAGCGTGGGCCGGCTGCTCAGGTGCGCGGCCGCCAGCCGCAGCGCGAGCGGGAGGTGACCGCAGAGGCGGGCGAGTTCGAGCACGGCCCCGGGCTCGTCGCGGATCCGATCCTCACCCAGGACGGCGCCGAGCAGCGTCCTCGCCTCGCCGGGTGAGAGCAGGTCGAGGGTGAGGGAGTGGACGTCGTGCGTCACCGAGAGTCCTCGCAGGGAGTCCCGGCTGGTGATGACCACCTTGCACAGCGACGAGCCGGGCAGCAGGGGACGTACCTGCTCCGCTTTCGCCGCGTTGTCGAGCACCACGAGCATCCGCCTGCCGGCCAGGAGTGACCGGTACATCGACGCCCGCTCGTCGACCTCGTGGGGAATCTCGTCGGTGGCGACCCCGAGCCCTCTCAGGAGCTGGTAGAGCGCCTGCGCGCCGGTGACCGGCTGTCCCCGTGAGTAGCCGTGGAGGTTCACGTACAGCTGCCCGTCGGGAAACCGGTCCGTCACGCGGTGTCCCCACCGCGTGGCGAGCGCGGTCTTGCCGATGCCCGGGGTGCCGGTGATGGCGGTGATCACCACGGCCGACGCGCCGCCCGGCTCCCCGGACAGCAGGAGGTCCAGGCGGCGCAGGCTCTCCTCACGGCCGGTGAAGCGGGCGATGTCGGCCGGCAGTTGCCGGGGTACGACCGCGGTCGACGAAATGCGGGCACGTTCCGCCGGGATGCTCCCGGTGACGGGTTCTCCCGCGAGAATCGACTGGTGCAGCCGGACGAGTTCCTCTCCCGGATCCAGCCCGAGCTCCTCGCGGAAGTGCCGCCGGGCGGCCCTGAATTCCTCCAGCGCCTCCGCCGTACGGCCGATTCGGTGAAACGCGCGCATCAGCTGGCCGCGAAAACCCTCGTTCAGGGGATGTTCCGCCACCAGCAGCCGCAATTCCCCGATCAATTCCGCGTGGCGGCCCAGAACGAGGTCCGCGTCAATGCGATCGAGAAGCGCGGTGACACGTAATTCCTCGAGCGCGGCCCCTTCGACGGCCTGGAAATCGGGTTGTGTGCCGTCGAGCGCGGGACCGCGCCACAGCGCCAGCGCCGAGCCGAGCCGCTCGGAGGCTTTCGCTGGATCTCCCGCGGCCATGGCGGAGCGGCCCGCCGCCGTCTCGGAGAGGAAGACGTCGAGGTCGGAGTCACCGGGGCGCAACCGCAGGGTGTAGCCGGTAGGCGTTCCCACCAGCGCGTTCGCGTCGCCGAGCAGCCGCCGTACGGACCACAGGTAGTTGTGGAGCAGCCGCCTGCTGGTCGCCGGAGGCTTCCCCGCCCACAGGGCCGTCAGCAGCCGGTCGTGGGGGACCACCCGATTCGCCCGTACGACGAGAAGGGCGAGGAGTGTCCGCTGCTTGGGGCCCAGGACGCTGACCGAGTGCTCGTCACGCCATATGTCGACCGGGCCGAGGACACGAAGCCGTGTTCCGGATTTCTTCTCGTTCATCGCCGGGCGAGGCGGTGCGCGTTCGGCCGGTGCGTATTTCCTGTCCCGGACTGCCTCATACGCCCCTCGTTCCCGTGAATACGCGAAGTGCGGACAGAGGACAAGGTTAGGACACTCCATACGACAAGATCAACAGCATTGTCCTGGATGCTTGACGTGATCATCTCCGGCCGGGCCCTCCCATTCCCATGCCCGGCCGTCAGTCTCCCTTTCCTAATGGAGGAACCGGTGGGGATTCCCTTACCGAACCGTCCTTTCGCGCCGCCTTCACGGCGCGGACCGAACAGACGGGGCGCGACCACGGTCGTGACCGTCCTGGCCCTGGCTGCGTCGCTCCTGGTGTCGGGCGGCGCCGAAGCACAGGTGGCCCCCACTCCCACGGCCGCCCCCACGGCACCCGTCCAGACGCCGTTCCCCCGTCCGGAGGACCCTGACGCTGCGCTGCGCGCGGCGGTCGCGGAGGCCAGGAAGCAGAACAAACCGGTCGAGGCCATCGGAGCCTTCACCGAGACCTCGCGCACCTGGGCCTTTCCGGACGGCAGCCTGAAGACGGAGTCGTACTCGGGCCCCGCCCAGGTCAAGCGGCAGGACGGTTCGTGGGCGTGGATCGACACCACGCTGGTGGAGAAGGACGGCGTCCTCAGGCCCAAGGTGGCCAAGGCCGACCTCGCCTTCTCCCTCGGCGGGGACGACGCTCCGTTCGCCGTGATGAAGCGGGAGGCGGAGCAGAGTCTCAGCCTGTCGTGGGACGGGAGGCTGCCGCGTCCGGTGGTGAAGGGCAACGTCGCCACCTACCCGGATGCCGCCGGGCCCGCGGCCGACCTGGTCGTCACGGCCCTGCCCACCGGTTTCCGGCACGACGTGGTGCTGCGGGAGCGCCCCACGGGGCCGCTGGAGATCCGCATCCCGGTGGATTCCCACGAACTGACCCTCGCCGTGTCCAAGCGGGGTGGCCTGGAGCTCACCGACGCCAAGGACAAGGTCGTCGCCCGGGCGCCGAAGCCGGTGATGTGGGACAGCACCGGCGCCGACGCGCGAGACCCCAAGACCACCGCCGCACCGCGCAGCGCGCCGATCGCCACCTCCGTCGTCGAGGACGGAGGCGAACGGACGCTGGTCCTCAAGCCGGACGCCGGGTGGCTGGCCGACCCCGCCACCACCTTCCCCGTCGTCGTCGACCCCACCTCCACCCTCACCGTCAAGACCGACACGCTGCTCTCCAGCGGCGCCGACTGCAATACCTACGACCAGCCGGGGGCGACGCTGCTGAAGATCGGCGCGGCGTACTACAGCTGCAGGGGGGTGGACGCGATGAACTACTGGCGTTCATACCTGAAGTTCGACGTCGCCGGTCTGGCGGGCAAACCCATCGTCTCCTCCACCATGCAGCTGTGGCGCACCGAGTCGCCCTCCTGTCACCTGCGCGGCAACGGCAAGATCTACGCCACCCGCCTCGGCGCCGACTGGACCCCGGGCTGGATGACCTGGTCCAACAAGCCCTCGGGTACCACCGACTTCGTGAGCACCCCCTGCCCGACCACGGGTGTTCTCACCCCCGGCGTGATGACCTGGCCCATCACCAACTGGGTCAAGGCCTGGGCCGGAGGCCAGCCCAACTACGGTGTCGAGCTCAGCGGGCCCACCGAGAGCGTCGACCGCTACAACGCCTACTCCGCGGTCTTCCACTCGGCGGAGACGACCGGCACCGGCGCCACCCCGCCCAAGCTGATCACCCAGTACCTCCTGCCGCCCGAGATCCCCACGGTCACCGCCGAGTCGGTCGACTCGATGGACGGCGACCACGCCATCGTGCGTAAGAGCTCGGCCAAGGTCGGCTACAAGTCCACCTCGGTCGATGGAAGGAACATCGACTACTACGTCTCCGTGGTCGAGTCCACCGCGCCGCTTCCCTCCTGGACGACCGGTGGTGGCGAGGTCGGCAAGTGGAGCTTCACCGAGGGCACGGAGGGCACGGACTCCAGCGGCAAGAACAATCCGCTGAGCTTCGTCAGCGGTCGCTACTCGATGATCGACGGAAAGGACGGCAAGGCGCTCTTCCTCAACGGAGTCACCGCCACCCCCTCCTTCGCCGCCACTCAAAGGCCGGTGCTGCGCACCGACAGGAGCTTCTCGGTGGCCGGTTGGGTCCGCCTGGACTCCGGGACCGAATCCGCCGCGCTGATCAGCCAGGGCGGCTCGGTCAACAGCGCCTTCGTCGTGGGGTACGACTCCGCCAGCCGTAAGTGGAACATGCTGATGCACCACACCGACACCGCCACCAGCGCGGCGACGGAGATCAAGTCCTCCGCCGCGGCGCAGATCGGTGTCTGGACCCACCTCACCGGTGTCTACGACGCCGCCGCCAAGAAGATCCGCCTGTACGTCAACGGCGTCCAGTCCGCGGAGGCCGACCACACCGTCACCCCCTGGCAGGCCGACCGGCTTTTCTGGCTCGGCGCCGGCAGCCGCGGCGGCTACAGCTACCCCTGGGTCAAGGCCGGCTACGACGAGATCCGCGCCTACGACCGCGCCCTGAGCCCCACCGAGATCCAGTGGATGCTCAACCTCACCCCGCCCACCAACGCCAACCTGCCCTCCGGCCAGGCCGCGTCCATCACCTACGACGTCAGCAACGTCGACAGCTTCAAGATCTCTGTCAGGGCCTGCATCAACGGGGCAACCCCCATCACCTGCAGCGAGAGCCCGTACTACCGCATCACCACCGACGCGCCGTACGTCCCCACGGACGCCGAGACCGGCATGGCCGACCCCACCAGGCCGATCCTGTCAGGCATGGTCAACCGCCCCTCGGGCGGACCGGTCACCGCCAAGTACTACCTGTACGACAGCACTGGCGCGCCGGTCGGCACGGCACCGCTCGGCGTACGCGCGGTCAACGGCGGGGAGCGTGTGTCTTTCCAGGTTCCTGAGAAAACCGTCCAACTCGGCGGGACCTACACCTGGCAGATGCAGGCGTGTGCGCTGGAAGTCTGCACGGCCAAGACGGCCCCGGTCGGTTTCACCATTCCTGGCACCCCGCCGGAGCCGCCTACCGAGACCGTCAACCATCTGACCCTGCTCAAGGACAACTTCGTCATCAAGACCGCCAAGGTCGACCCGACGGCCTGTGGGGGTTCGCCCTGTACGCTCACGGATTCCTCCACCATCCAGCTGGGTGGGGCTGGGGTGGACAAGGTCGCAAGCGTCGTCGGTGTCAATCTCAACGAATTACCCAATGGTGCGGGGGTTTCCGAGGCGATCCTCAGACTTGGAACACCGGCCTGTCCCGCCGGATCGTGCCCGGCCGATACCGTGGTCACCGCGGTACCGCTGAAGAGTGAGGTGACGGCCGAGACCAAGGGGTCCGACTTGGCGGCGGACATCGACTCCGATGCCACCCACACCTTCCCCATCGCCACACCGCAAGCTGATATCGCCGGTAGCGAGTATCAGTGGCTGATGCTGACTTCCAACAAGGAGGAAAGCGTCACTTTTGGAAAGTCCGGAGCGGCGGAACAGTTGGCGGTTGACTTGACCTACCTCCCCGCGGGGCCTCCCAGTCAGGTCATCAACCTGATCGCCTCGCCTGGTGACAGCGGCGCGGTCGTCAGTTGGGGGGTGCCAGAAAGAAATGGCAGTGTGGCGGCCCTGGAGGGCTACGATGTGGAGATATCCCGTGACGGCAGTGATGCCCGTGCAGTCGCGGTAGTCGATCCAAGTGCGGCCATCTCTGGCTTGGTCAACGGTGTCACCTATACCGTCAGGGTCCGAGCCAGAACCCACTTCGGGGCCAGCGAATGGGAATCTGCGACTGTCACTCCGAAGGAAGCACCCCCGCCGCCTCCGCCCTCAAGCTGGTCATCGCAGACGTGTAACCCAAATCTCGACGTACCGATGCAGGCCACTGTCACGCGGGCAACGTCGTCCGTCCAGGATTACGCAGATCGCATCAAGGACTACTACGAAGCGCAGGACGCGGTCCTCGAGGGACGCGCGGAGACAGTGTGGCAGGCGCCTGGCGTGACTCCCGAGGAGCCGACCGCCGCCAAGCTTTCCCTTCTTAATTCCTCGCTCTTGAGCGTGAAGGAGGGAATGGGTAAGGCGGGTGTCACGCGTACCAACTCCACCGTCACCATCGAATACGCTGTTCCTCGCGAATCAGGTGATGGAAGAGTTCATGTGACTGCAGCAGTCAAACGCGCCTGGGATGAAACGGTCGCAGACGAGCAGAGCGTCACCATGGCGGATGCCAACAATACGTCCAGGCGCGTCGAGCCAAGCGATCCAACGATCTCAGTTTTCGTATTCGATCGCTGCGGTGGGCTTTCCATTATCGACGTTCCGTTGGAGGTCGAGAGGGACCCGACCGACCTTTCCGGCGAATCTGATTGTGGAGGTGACGGGCAGGTCGACGGGAGTGGAGGGCGAACTGTTTCGGCGGCTTCTGTCAGCGCGGAGTATTCGTCCGCCGCAGCGGATGAATCCTGCTGGCCCAAGTACATGAACGAGCATGTCTGTACGTCAATCAAAAAATCCGGAAATGCATGCATGAATTTCGCGGCACGTCCGGCTTACCCTTATAAGGGCATGATTTATGAGGCCTCGGGGGTCGTGGCCTGGAAGCCAAATAATGCGATCACGGTGAGCAAGTTCAATATCGCGAAACATCGAGTATGGTCTCGCGTATATATGACACCGGCATTCCTTAAGAAATACGGAAAGTACACGCCGGTCGAGAAGATGCAGTTGTCCCTGTCGCTCGACCTGTGCGCTCGCATCACCGTGGGCTCACTGTCACTCTCCCACCCTCCGGGATTCGGGGCCACGGCCGGCAAGGAGTGTTACAACAAGCAAGTCCAGGAAGAACCAAAAAAGCGATTGCTGAACTACCCCGATGAGGCGGACGACTCCGCCCGGTTCGAGTGCAGTGGAGGACTCGGCTTTTGTCACATCGGGACATTCAAGTTCGGGTTCGAGGCGGAACTGCTCCTGCCGTACAAGGATCCCAATAGGAAGAATCGTCGAATAGGGATTAAGTGTGACAGTGGATGGCAGCTGCCTGGAGATCCTTGGGGGCCCCATCAGGTATAAGTGTTATGGATGGCAGAGGAATCATGATTTAGCAATCTGTCATCTCGTTAAATGACGGATGTCCCACTGGATCCCTCGCCTCGCGGGAGGAAAGTGGGGCATCTGTCATTTGTGCATGTCTTCTCGCGCCTGCAGGCTTCCTGGCTTTTCGAATTTGAAGCGATGGCTCTATCCTGTACCCTGCCGTCAGGGGCTGGTTGTCGGGATCCCCCTGTCTGAAAGCAGGGAAGTTAGGGCCTCTGTTTCAGGGCCGTAGCCGTATCGCTGCTTCGATCCGGCCGCCGATTCCGATGATCGCAAACACGACGGCCAGGGGTGCAAAGCTCTCGTTTCCGTTCAGTGCGGAGAGAAAACCGATAACTCCGGCGAGGATGATCAGTGCGCTACTGAATCCACGAACCACGTAGGCGTTATTGCGAGTCTTGCTGGGCGGGGCGATGGCTCCCAGTGCCCGAACGATTGATTCGGTGCCGCTGAGTTCGGGGCTTTGCTCGTTGGGTGAGGCATGGGGCTCGTTCATAAGACTAGAATGGCATAACGGTGACCACGGATGGAACTCACCGCCGCTTTTGAGTGGCGGCACGCATCTTGAGTGATGAGTGCGTTTAAAACGCCCAGTTCAGTGAGGGAGACCGAGGCTGCCGCCGATTGGGTGCACACCGAACCGGTAACCGACGCGACGATGATCAAGCCGCAATCGACCGGCCAGTCTCACGATGGACGCCAAGCTTTTTCTCTTCGCATTCGTGGAATCCCCATGACCCATGAGCCGAGCGTGACAAGCCGCCCTTTCGCCGTTAGTCGAAGTGGCCTGACTTCACCACGGTGAGGAAAGCACTCCACTCGCCCGGCGTGAAGACGAGGGCCGGGCCGGTGGGGTTCTTGCTGTCGCGGACGGCGACGGCCCCCGGGAGGTTTCCGGCGACCTCGACGCAGTTTCCGCCGCTCTCGCCGCTGAGGGAGCTCTTCTTCCAGATGGCCCCGGAGAGGTCAGGGCCGGTCAGGTCTGCTGCTTCCATTGGTCCCTCGCTTCTTTGATCATCTCTAGCGACTGGCCGGGACGATGCGCCTCTGCTCGGATCTTGTCATATCGATCCCAGACGACGCCTACCAGTTTGTGTTCCGCCGAGACTTCGCCTTCACCCGCGGACTCCACGGAGACGGCGGTCGGCGCGTCTGCCAGCTGGGCGAGCACGAATCCGGACATCAGGCCGCTCGTGCAGGAGGTGTCGTGCGGGACGATCTGCACCGTCACGTTCTGGCGACCGGCGATGGTCATGAGGTGGTCGAGCTGCTCGCACATGACCTCCGGACCCCCGACGAGGCGGCGGAGCACCCATTCGTCGAGAAGCGCCCACAGGACGGGCGGGCTGTCCTTCTTGAGGATCAGCTGTCGTCGCATGCGGGCGCCGACCTGGTCTTCGACCTCTTCCTCCGAGCTCGCCAGGCCGCCACGGACAACGGCTCGCGCGTAGTTCTCCGTCTGGAGCAGGCCGGAGACCAGGAGCGGGTCCCAGCTTCGCAGCACGCGGGCCCGGGGCTCGATCTCGTCGGACCATCTGAGGAACCAGGCCGGCCCGGTGGGGGCGGTGATGTTGCGGCAGAGGTGAGTGAAGAGGTCGTCCGTCTTGAAGAACCTGTCGCAGTCGGTCGCCAGCTTGGTGCCGGGCCTCCGGTTGCCGGTCTCGATGTGCCCGATGAACGACGACGAGACGCCCAGGTGACTCCCCAGCCGGGCCTGTGACAGACCCGCCTCCCTGCGGGCCCGCCCCAGCTCTCGGCCGAAGCGTTGAGCCGGTGTCAGGCGTGGGTCGAGATCGTTTCCCATGTTCGCCTCCCAATCGTCGCGATGACGTCGGCCGTCAAATGAACGACAAACGCCTACAGCTCGTGTGGCTTTTCGTCGTCAATTCGTCGGCCGATCTGTTCTGCATCGGCAGCATAACTGTGTGCACTCTATAGGCCAAGACTTTATCCGGGCGATGCAGAGGAACTAAATGGACAATTCGCCTGGTTAATGGAGTCATTGGGGCAGGTGAATTCTCGCCGCCTGCGCTCTCACAGGAATGGCGGTGATCCGATGGGTGCCGAAACGGTTCCCGCGCTCGGTCTGCTGGGCCGGGTGGATCTGCCCGGGGTGGCCGGGTCGGTTTCCACGGCCCGGCGATACGTGCGAAGAGTGTTGGAGGACTCGGGGCAGCCGGATACGTACGACGCCGAGCTTCTGGTCAGTGAGCTGGTCTCGAACGCGGTCAGGCACTCGGAGTCGGGACGCGCCGGAGGCCGGGTGACGGTCGTGGTGGCGAACCTCGGCGACGTCATCCGGGTGGCGGTGATCGACGAGGGGGCATCCACCTGCGTGCCTGTGATTCCGTCCGAACCTGACGAAGAGTCCGAGGGCGGTCGTGGGCTCTGGCTGGTCAGCGAGGTGGCCCTGTCATGGGGCTGGTACGAGGGCGCGGCAGGGCGCAAGCGTGTCGTCTGGTTCCAGCTGGCCCGGCGATGACCGGCACACCGGATGACGCGAGACCCGGGACGATAGCCATCCTCGTCGCCCGGTACGGCAGGCACTGGCTCATCTCCGAGGCGGTCGGGGGCGGCTACTACGCCGTACGCCGGCAAAGCCTGTCCGAGGAGGTTCTCGACAGGAGGAACCTGTCCAATGTGATGTGCGCCGTCACCCTCGGGGAAATGGCGCGCCGCCTGGCGGCCGAGAATGAGCGTGAGGGACGGTGATCGGGGAGGGGGCAGAAAAGCTCTTTTCGAGTTCGGTCGCGGTTCTTCGCGTACGGATGGCGCGGCAGGCGAGCCGAATTGTGGTCCTCGACCGTTCGAATGCCCGATGAAATTTCCGAATGCGCCGGTTGCGTCCGACGGATTCAATCCGTTCGCCGGAAAAACAAAAGACCGGCCCGGGTCCCGGTGAGCGGGAACCAAGCCGGTGGACGGAGCGGGTTACGAGACCTTGGCGGAGGGAGCGTTCCAGGTCTTGCAGGAGCGAGGATCGGAGGTGGAGTAACCCCGCTTGGTCCAGTAGACGAGGTTGGCGCCCTTGCCGAAGTAACGGAACTCGCCCTTGGAGTCGGCCTCTGCCTTGGCCAGGTCCAGCAGGCGCCCGGTGTCCTTGGCGGGGTAGCCGAGGGCGGCCCACAGGCTCTTCGCGGTCATCCCACCCAGGCACTTCGCCTGCAGGTTGAAGCGGCGGAGCTGCTCCAGGATCTCGTCGCCGTCGTCGGCGTGCAGGGCGTTGTAGCCCTCGGTGATGTCGACCAGGCTCAGCACGTGCTCGGCGTAGGCGGAACTCAGCTCCGCGAAGATCGGGACGTCGTCGGAAGATTTGATCCAGTCGGGACGGATGTGCACGGAGAGGAAGGTCCCGAAGCAGTGGACCACCTCCGACTTGGCGGGATTCCTCTTGGCCCCGAAGCAGTAGCGCTCGTACTTCTTCTCCAGGGTGGTCCCGTACATCTCCACCTTGGGCGCCACGAACGACAGGTCGGCCTGCTTCAAGTAGGGACCCCAGGTGTCGTTCATGCAGGTGATGAGCGCGTTGATGTGCTTCTTGACCGAGGCGAGGGTCTTGCCCTTGGCGGGTTTGTCGGCGCACCCCGCGGCGGGGAGCTTGCCGGCGGCGTAGAGGGCGTTGCCGGTCAGGAGCGGGGCGTCCTCGACCGGATACGCGAGGGCGGTGGCCGTACCGGGGAAGAGCAGGACGGAGGCGGCGGCCGTCGCCATGATCACGCGGGTTTTCATGGTCATGGACATTAGGGCATATGTCTGCTGTTCGTCCGGTCGTCTAATTCGTTTGCCCGCGGACCGGGGGCGAAGACATGATCGAGCATGGCGATGACACCGGAACTGCTCGCCTACTACGAGCAGGACAGGGAAGACGGCAGGCTCCGCGCGGGGCGTGGGCGGCTGGAGTTCTGGCGGACGCAGGACGTGCTGCGCAGGGCGCTGCCTCCGGCTCCGGCCAGGGTGCTGGACGTCGGCGGCGGCACCGGGGTGCACGCGGAGTGGCTGGCAGCGGACGGGCATCGGGTCGAGCTGATCGATCCCATGCCGCTGCACGTGGAGCGGGCGGCGCGGCTGGCCGGGGTCACCGCGCGACAGGGTGACGCCAGGCAGCTGCCGCTGCCCGACGAGAGCGTGGACGCTGTGCTGCTCCTCGGCCCTCTCTACCACCTCGCCGACCGCGCCGACCGGGTCCGCGCGGTCGCCGAGGCGGTACGGGTGGTACGGCCCGGCGGCCTGGTCGCCGCCGCGACCATCAACCGCTACGCGGCCGTGCACGACATGGTCTACCAGGGGTCGTACCTGCGGGAAGGCCCGCGGGAGGCGGCACAGGCGGCCCTGACGGACGGGGTCCTTTTCGGTCCGGGCGATGGATTCACCGCCTACCTGCACGACCCCGACGACGTCCCGGCCGAGTTCGCCGACGCGGGGCTCCCGGAGGTCACCCGCTACGGTCTGGAGGGAGCCTTCTGGCTGTACGGCGACGTCGACGACTGGCTCGACGACCCCGAACGCCGCGCTCTCATGCTCGACGCCCAGCGTCGCCTGGAGTCGGTCCCCTCCCTGCTGGGCGTGAGCGGCCACATGCTCACCCTCGCCCGTAAGGCATCCTGATCCCGGTTGACGATCACTGTTCTACTCGCGACGACACCGTCGCCCCGATGGAGACGACTTGTCGATTCATATTGTCCCGCTGGCCGATCCTCACCCGAGCGCGTCCAGTCACCGGCTGGTGTGGCTGGCCTCCGGTAGCGATGGGGCTCCGGTGGGGTCGGCGTTCCTGCGCCTGTTCGACCGTGAGGGCCAGGACCACCTGGCTGAGCTGGAGCTGAACGTGCACCCGGCGGAGCGGCGCGCGGGCGTCGGCTCCGAGCTGCTGGCGCGGGCGGTGGCGGGCGCCGAGGGGGAGGGGCGGCGCTGCGTGCTCGCCCAGGCCGACGCCGGTACGCCGGGCGACCTGTTCCTGGCGGCGAGGGGGTTCAGGAAGGTGCTCACCCTGACGTACGCCAGGCTCGCGCTGGCCCACGCCACCGTGAATAACGCCACGTCGGCCCATGCCAGTGCGGACATCGCCGCGTCGGCCCACGCCACCGCGGACACGATCACAGGCAGCCCGCCCGCCGGGTACCGGCTGCGTTCGTGGGACGGGACGGTGCCGGACGAGCTGGCCGACACCTTCGCGGCCTCCCGCCGGGCGATGGACGACATGCCGATGGACGACACCGACTACGGGGTCGTCGTCTGGGACGTCGAGCGGGTCAGGGCCGCCGCCAAGGCCATCGAGGACCGGGGCGAGTCGCTCCACACGGTCGTCGCCGTCGACGAGTCCGACGGCTCGATCGCCGGGTTCACCGAGCTGGTCGTCCCCGGTGACGGCAGGGGCGACGGCCAGCACTACGGCACGGGAGTCCTGCCGGAACACCGCGGCCACGGCCTGGCGAGGTGGATGAAGGCCGAGGCGATCCGGCAGGCCCGCGAGCGCTACCCGGACCTGGGCGGGCTGCTGGCCGACACGGCCGACAGCAACACCCACATGCGGGCCGTCAACGACTCGCTCGGTTACCGGCCCACCCACAGGACCTTCCAGTACCAATTGGACCTGTGAGATTCCCGGTGGTGGCGGCGGAACGCTCAACCGCCACCGGGGACGGCTCAGCCGACGACGCGGAACCAGATGCTCGTCGCGTGCGGCACGTGGGTGAGGCCGACGCGTTCCAGCTTGACGTTGGTCCCGCCCGGGTGGTCGAACAGCCGGACGCCGTCGCCGAGCATGACGGGCGCGATGAACACGAGGATCTCGTCGAGGACACCCGCCTCAAGGCACTGCCGGGCGGTGTCGGCGCCGAGGATGTTGACGTACTTCTCGCCCGCGGCGGCCTTGGCCGCAGCGACGCCGCTGCCGAGATCGTCGACGAAGGTGACACCCGGCACCGGTGTGTCCGGGATGTGGTGGGTGAGCACGAACTGCGGCCCGCTCCACCCTCCGCCGAACGCCTTGCCCTCGCCGTCCGTGTCCCGGTGAGGGTCGTCGCCGCGGAAGGTGCGGTTGCCGACGAGCAGCGCGCCGATCTCGCCGATGAGCTTGTCGACCGTCGGGTTGGGGCCGAGGTGCTCGGCCAGCCAGGACATGTCACCGCCGGGACCGGCGATGAAGCCGTCCAGTGACATGGTGACCGAATACAGCGTCTTGCCCATGAGCTACCTCCGTCAGGATCAGTTTTGGCTGACCTGTTCTGAGACGGCGGATCGCGTGAGAACTCATCGGTCTTCGGGAGACAACCTCATGGGCAGGGCGAACGCCGGGAACAGGCCGAGGTCGTGGAAGGCGGTGGCCTCCACGATCAGGTCGCCCTCGATCCGCAGCACGGAGATCGCGAAGGCGTGGTGGGCGGGCTCGCCGAGGCGCCGTACGTAGGCCGCCACGGCCGGTTGCCGGTTGGCCCGGACGGGCAGCATCCGGAACCGGCCCACGTAGCCGGGCGATCCGGTGTCCCAGCTCTCCGCCAGCGCCGCCACGACCGCGTCGCGGCCCCGGAACCACATGGGCCACGGCGGCATCTCCGCCCGTACGTCCTCGGCCAGCAGGTCGGCGACGGCGGCGAAGTCGGCGCGTTCCATCGCCTCCATGTAGCGCCGCAGCACCGCACGCTCCCGCTCGGTGGGCTCCGCCGACGGTGCCCAGTCGAGGCGGCGTTCGGGCAGGTGCTCCCTCAGCGTCGCCCGGGCCCGCTGCAGCGCGCTGTTCACCGACGCCACGCTGCCCTCCAGCAGCGTCGCGGTCTGCTTGGCGGGCCAGCCGAGCACGTCACTCAGGATCAGCGCCGCCCGCTGCCGGGGCGGCAGGTACTGGAGCGCGGCCAGGAACGCCAGCTCGATCGTCTCCCTGGTGACGGCCACGGAGTCCGGCTCGGTCTCGCTCGGCGCGGCCGGCTCCCACAGCCGGTCGGGGAACGGCTGCAACCAGGCGATGTCGCTAGGAGGTGGCAGCGCGGCACTCGGATCCCACGGCCCTGACAGCTGGTGGGGGAGCAGCCGGTGCGCCCGGCCGTCGAGGGCGTCGAGGCAGGCGTTCGTCGCGATCCGGTACAGCCAGGCCCGGAACGTCGAGCGCCCCTCGAAACCGCCGATGCCCTTCCAGGCGCGCAGGAACGTCTCCTGCACCAGGTCCTCGGCCTCGTCGAACGAGCCCAGCATCCGGTAGCAGTGCACCCGCAGCTCACCCCGATAGCGCTCGACGAGCGCCGCGAACGCGGGCTCGTCGCCCGCCCGCGCGGCGTCCACCACCCCGTCGACGTCGTCCGCGCCCACTCACAGCCCCCGCCCGTACCGCGGCCATCGGCCGCTCTTTGCCGGGAACCCTACGACAGGTGCGACGGAGGCGCGGATCAGCGCTCCTCACGCACCGTACGGGCAGCGAAAGCCACGTGAACGGCGAAACGGGTGTGCCCCGGCGACCAGGGCACACCCGTTTCTCACAAGGAAGCGAGGAAGGCTAGAACCAGCCGCGCTTCTGGGCCATCGACTGCAGGCCGCCGCGCAGCGACTGCTCCACCTGGCCAGGGTGGTCGTTGTAGTGGACGGTGAAGCGGCTGTAGGTGTCGTGGCTGGAGCCGAAGCTGCCGCGCTTGTCGGCCTCCAGGATGATGTCCATCGCCTGGGGGCCGGCGATGAAGGTGAGCTCCAGCTCGTTGAAGTGGCGGCGGTAGTCGTTGCCCGCGTAGTACTCGATCTCCTGGAAGAACGGCATCCGCGAGCCGTGCAGGGTGCCCCGCTCCAGGTCGGCCTTCTTGAAGCGGAAACCCAGGTTGTCCAGCGCGCCGAGCACGTGGTCCTGGGCGGGCAGCGGGTTGACGAACAGCGGGTCGAGGTCGCCCTTGTCGAGCGCGCCCGCGAGGGCGAGCTCGGTGGAGACGCCGAGCTGCATGCCGCGCAGCGGGTGGCCGCCGATGGCGCTGATCGGGGTCTCCCAGGGGACCTGGATCTCGAAGGGGGCCGACTGCGGGGCGCCCGCGGCGAGGTGGAAGGGGCCGGTGATCTGCTGGCGCAGGAAGCTGTACGTCGACTTGTACTCGTTGTCGCCGCTCTCGACCTCGACGACGGCGGTGAAGTCGATGAAGATGCCCTCCACCTTGTAGTCGGAGCCGCCGCCGCGGAAGTTGACCTGCCCGCGCAGGACCTCGCCGGGCCGCACCTGCGAGTTCTGCAGCACGGTGTCGACCTCGACACCGGCGCCGAACGCGGCCATCAACTTACGGAACACCATCTAGGACTCCCAGGGGTTGGAGATTGTTCTCATCAGGGGACTTGGTCGTGTGGCTTGGCCTGGCCGTTGCCGCCGCCGTTCAGCTGGGGCAGGATCTGGGCCATCAGCAGGGTGGACAGGGCGGAGGTGTCGCCGGAGGCGCCGGAGGTGCGGACGACGACGGGACGCGGGGCGCTCTCGGCGAGCCTGGCGCCCACGTCGAGCCTGCGGCGGGCCAGCTCGTACTGGAGCACGGCGCGGTTGTCGCGGTAGGAGTCGGCGAGCCTGCGCAGCCCCTTCGCCTCGTTCTCCGCGGAGGTGAGCTCGGCGCGACCCTTCGCCTCGATCTCCCAGCGCACCCGCTGCGCCTCGGTCTCGTGCTCCTCCAGCATGCGGGCGACGTCCTTACGGGCGGTGTTGGCGGCGGCTCTCACCTCGACGATACGCGCGTCACGTGTCTTTTTGGAACGTTCGATCTCCATCAGCAGAGTGTCGATCCTGCGCTTGCGGGTGAGCTCCCACTCGCGCTCGAAGGCCGACAGCTCCTTGGCGACCTTCTCGCGGGTGGCCAGGTGCTGCTGGTACTGGTCGGGCAGCTGCACGTCGGGGATGTTGGCGCCGGTGATGCGCACGCCGTACCGGCCGAGCTGGCGGGTGAGGAGCTCCTGCATGTCGCCGACGTCGGATCCGCGCAGGTCGTAGGCGCGCTCGGTGTGCACCAGGCGGCTGCGCTGGCGGATGGCGTCCTGTACGGCACTGCTGAGCACCAGGTCGAAGTTACCGGCGCCGATCGTACGGACGAAGGCCACCGGGTCGACGATGCGGAACTTCAGGAAGAACTCGATCGACTTGAGCGGGACGTTCTCCGCCGTCGGGCAGGCCACGATCGGTGCGGAGTAGGGGATCTCGGTGGAGGTGTCGACGACCGCGTCCACCCGGTCCCACGGCAGCCACAGGTAGTGGCGTCCCGGGGGCAGCGTGCCGACGATGGCGCCCCACCGGCTGCGCACGCCCGTGGTGCCCTCCTCGATCTCGATGATCGCCCGGCGCCACAGCCACACCAGCGCCGCGATCAGGGAGAACACCGCTCCGACCGCGGCCAGGAAGGAGAGCGCCCCGCCGGCGAACACCGCGGTGCCGGCCAGGTAGAGGGAGAAGAGGAGCAGTGCCACCCAGGCGAAGCCGCGGCGGTCCTTGGGAATCACCACCGGGACCAGCTGGCCCGACTCGCCGCCGCGCAGCAGCTGGCGGATCTCCGACCAGGAGGCCAGGGATTCCTTGATCTTGGAGAACTCTCTGCCGCTCATCGGACCTCTTCCTGGACTTCCTGCCCCGCGACGGACACGGGGACGACGGTGTCGGCGGGGGCGTTGAGCAGGGCGCTGATCTCCGCCCCGCGCTCCTCGACGCGGCCGCCGATCTCGCTCATCCGCGCCCTGATCGCGGCCATGTCCGTCTGGGAGAACAGCTGGGCCTCGGGGTTGCCGACCAGCTGCCTGGCCAGGGCGAGCAGGTCGATGTCGACGGCGTCGCCGACCTGCACCAGCCGGGGCAGGTGCGAGGCGACGGACTCCAGCTTGTCGAGCAGGTCCTGCTGGAAGCGGTAGTCGAGGATCTCCGGCGCCTCGGCGGCGCTCAGCGAGCGGATGTCCAGGGCCTGGGCCTCCAGCAGCGCCGCGTTGGCCTTCGCGGTGGACTCCGCCTCCACCAGCCGCTGGCCGCCGGCGGCCTTGGCCTGGTGGGAGGCGCGCTCCAGCGCGGTGTCGATCCTGGCCTGGTGCCCGGCGATCTCGGCGTGGATGGCCGACAGCTGCTCCTGCAGCCCGGCCAGCTCCTTGATCAGGTCACCCTCGTTCTGCTCCTTGCGCAGCTGGAGCTCGTACTCGTAGGTGTACGCCTCCTTGGCGACCCTGATCATCTCGGGGGCGGCCAGGTCCATCCGGTACTCCTGGCTGGACGGCTCCGCGTGCGTGATGTTGACGTCGGTGAGCCGTACGGCGGGCAGGAACTGCTGGTTGAGGTTGTCCAGCATGCCCATGGTGCTCTCGCCGACCAGGTCGTAGATCTCCTCGGCGCGCTGGGCGTAGATGAGGGAGCGGGTGACCTCGCTGATGGCGTTCTGCAGCTTGGCCTGGAAGCCGCTCACCGAGCCGAGCACGAAGATGAACTCGGCCGGGTCCTCGATCCGGAACTGCAGGAACAGGTCGACACTGGCCTTGACACCCTGCTGGGTGGGGGCCTCGCGGATGGGCGCGTTGAAGGGGTACTCGCGGGTGGTGTTGACGATGTAGCTGACCCGCTTCCACGGGTTGAACAGCGTCACCCGGCCCGGCTCGGCGATCTGCACGAGCTTGCCGAACTTCGTGATCAAAGCCTTGCAGCCCTCGGGCACCATGACCACGCTCCTGCGCCACCACAGGAACGCCGCGGCCAGCACGAGCACGGCCCAGTAGTGCGGGCCGAACAGCACCCGGGCCCCCTCGGGCAGCCCGGTGGCGACGAGCCCGACCAGGCCGAGCCCGGCCAGCACGACCAGCGGGACGACCACCCTGGCGGTGGTGCCCTTGGGGATGACCACGGGGGAGATGACGTGGACCGGCTCGCCGTTCGGGCCGTTGCCGCCGAAGCTCCGGTTGACGATCTCCCCGGCCTCGTTGAGGGGGGCGCTGCGGGCCTCGATGACCGTGCCCAGGGACGATCCCTGGTCGCGGGCGGCCATGAAGTCGGAGGGGTTGAGCGCGAAGCCCTTGTCGGCGCCGGATCCGGTATTACCGGTGTTCGGGCCCGCCTGGCCCACGAACTGCTCGGCCACCTGCCCGGCGTACTGTCCCGCGGCCTGGCCGGCGTACTGTCCCACGGCCTGCCCGACCATCTGGCGCACGTCGCCGCCCTGTCCTATGGCCTGGGCTGCGGCCCTCGCGTACTGCGCGGCTTCTCTTGGCCGGGACATCACACCTCCGGGTTTGTGATACGTCGAGAGCCCGATATATCACGCTTTGTGATCGTTGGCACGCGAGACAGTCAAGAGGATCCCGCTTGCGGATCACTTGCCACGCGGTTGACAGCGGTCCGCGCGTACGCGGACCTGTGTGGTTGAAGGCGATCCACCCGTACGCGGACCTGTGTGCTGGAGGGCGGTCCGCGCGTACGGACCCTGTGGTTGACGGCGGTCCAGCCCGTACGCGGGCCCATGAAGGCCCGTACGCGGGCCCATGAAGGACTGACGGCGGCCCGCCCGTGCGCGGACCTACGAGGAAGGATTGTCGGTCACGCCACCTACAGTGGGACAGGTGAGGCCGGTAACAGATTTGCAGCGCAGGGTGGCGCCCTTCGAGGTCGTCACCGACATGACCCCATCGGGCGACCAGCCCGCCGCGATCGCCGAGCTCGAACGGCGCGTCAAGGCCGGCGACAGGGACAACGTCCTGCTGGGCGCCACGGGCACGGGCAAGACCGCGACGGTCGCCTGGCTGATCGAGCGCCTCCAGCGGCCGACCCTGGTCATCCAGCCCAACAAGACGCTCGCCGCCCAGTTCGCCAACGAGCTGCGCGAGATGATGCCCAACAACGCCGTCGAATACTTCGTCTCCTACTACGACTACTACCAGCCCGAGGCGTACGTCCCGCAGAGCGACACCTACATCGAGAAGGACTCCTCGATCAACGAGGAGGTCGAGCGGCTGCGCCACTCGGCGACCAACTCGCTGCTGACCCGCCGCGACACGATCGTGGTC
Source organism: Streptosporangium vulgare (assembly GCF_042428775.1). Lineage (NCBI taxonomy): Bacteria > Bacillati > Actinomycetota > Actinomycetes > Streptosporangiales > Streptosporangiaceae > Streptosporangium > Streptosporangium vulgare. Next base: position 748,676 of record NZ_JBHMBS010000001.1, read on the forward strand.
GCCTCCGTGTCGTGCATCTACGGCCTGGGCACCCCGCAGGAGTACGTCGACCGCATGGTCAGGCTCAAGGTCGGCCAGGAGATCGACCGCGACACCCTGCTGCGCCGCCTGGTCGACATGCAGTACGTCCGCAACGACATGGCCTTCACCAGGGGCACCTTCCGGGTGCGCGGCGACACCGTCGAGATCATCCCCAAGTACGAAGAGCTCGCCGTGCGGATCGAGATGTTCGGCGACGAGATCGAGAAGCTCGCGACCATGCACCCGCTCACCGGCGAGGTGATCACCGAGGACACCGAGCTCTACATCTTCCCCGCCTCCCACTACGTCGCGGGCGCCGAGCGGATGGAGAGCGCCGTCCGGGGCATCGAGGCCGAGCTGGCCGAGACCCTGGAGACCATGGAGCGCCAGGGCAAGCTCCTGGAGGCCCAGCGGCTGCGCATGCGCACCACGTACGACCTGGAGATGATGCGCCAGATCGGCACCTGCTCCGGCATCGAGAACTACTCGCGCCACATGGACGGCCGCACCCCGGGCAGCGCGCCCAACACCCTGCTCGACTACTTCCCCGAGGACTTCCTGCTGGTCCTGGACGAGTCCCACCAGACCGTCCCGCAGATCGGCGCGATGTACGAGGGAGACGCCTCCCGCAAGCGCACGCTCGTCGACCACGGCTTCCGGCTGCCGTCCGCGATGGACAACCGCCCGCTGAAGTGGGAGGAGTTCCTGGAGCGGATCGGCCAGACGGTCTACCTGTCGGCCACCCCCGGCTCCTACGAGCTGGGCCGTTCCAAGGGCGACGTGGTCGAGCAGGTCATCCGGCCGACCGGCCTGATCGACCCCGAGGTGATCGTCAAGCCGACCAAGTCGCAGATCGACGACCTGGTCCACGAGATCCGCACCCGCACGGAGAAGGACGAGCGGGTCCTGGTCACCACGCTGACCAAGAAGATGTCCGAGGACCTCACCGACTACCTGCTGGAGCTCGGCATCCGGGTCCGCTATCTGCACAGCGAGGTCGACACCCTGCGCCGCATCGAGCTGCTGCGCGAGCTGCGGATGGGCGAGTTCGACGTGCTGGTCGGCATCAACCTGCTCCGCGAGGGCCTCGACCTGCCCGAGGTGTCGCTGGTGGCCATCCTCGACGCCGACAAGGAGGGCTTCCTGCGCTCGGAGACCTCCCTGATCCAGACCATCGGCCGCGCGGCCAGAAACGTCTCCGGCCAGGTGCACATGTACGCCGACCGGGTCACCCCCTCCATGGAGCGGGCGATCGACGAGACCAACCGCCGCCGGGCCAAGCAGATCGCCTACAACGAGGCGAACGGCATCGACCCGCAGCCGCTCCGCAAGAAGATCGCCGACATCCTCGACTCGCTCAACCGCGAGGACGCCGACACCGCCCAGCTCCTCGGCGGCAGCGGCCGCCAGCAGTCGCGCGGCAAGGCCCCCGTGCCCGGCTTCGCGATCAAGCAGGCGGGCCAGCACGCCAGGGCGATCGCCGGAGAGATGCCCAGGGCCCAGCTGGAGGCGCTGATGGAGTCGCTCACCGAGCAGATGCACCAGGCCGCCACCGACCTCCAGTTCGAGGTCGCCGCCCGGCTCCGTGACGAGATCAAGGAGCTCAAGCGGGAGGTGCGCGACATGCGCGAGGCCGGGGTCTCCTGACCCGGCCCTTCCGGGTGATCCGACACGCCGCGGGACGATCGGTCGCCGAGGACGGCGGAAGGACCGGGGGCCGCGCGGGGAAGCGAGGCGTAGGGAGACGAGGCCGGGCCGGGGCGGCCGGGTCGCGGCGAACGGGCCGGGACGGACGGGCCGGGTGAAAACGGCTCGTCCGTCGCGGGCGCGTCCGGATACGGTCGCCTGATGCGAAGGTGTGCCGACTGCGGCTGCTGGGAGTACGGCGGGGCGCCCGGCTGTGCCCGGTGCGCGGCGCTGGTCGACCGGATCGTCGAGGACGGCTGGCGGCAGTTCCTGCGAGAGCGGTTCGGCCCGGCCGGGCCGTCCGCCGGGTCTGGTGCGGCTGGACCGGCCGGCGGGTCCGGCGGACAGCCCGGCCGGGGAGGGTTGTCCGCCGAGGAGGAGTCGGCGATCGCCGAGATGGTCGCCGACGAGCCCGACCGGCACGACTGGCGGGTCGTCGACGGCGCCCTCGACCGGCTGGTCTGCCCCGGCTGCGGGGCCCCGCTGGGCAGGGGGCCGCTGGGCTGCCCACCCTGCGACCTCGCCGACGGTTTCCGCTACTCGGCCGTCGAGACCGACCGTCCGGGCGTCCCGCCCGGCAACGAGCACGCGGTCAGGGTCGGCGTCTCGGTGATCCGCGCCGGGCACCGGCAGTCGCCCCGCGCCCTGCTCGGCTGGCGCCTCGGCCTTCCCGCCCTGCTCGACGGTTTCCTGCCCACCACCGCCCAGGCCCAGGCGATGCGCGCCCGCATCAACGACGGAGCCACCTACGACGACCTCGCGGGGACGTGGGACTCACCGAACACCTCCGGCACCTCCGGCGCGGAGGCCCCCGGCCTCGGCCGCCGGGAGGATGTCAGGAACCGATGAACTCACCGAGGTCGAGATCGATGTCGACCTCGAAGCCGACATCCGTCTTCAACCGCCCTCGGTGGATGCCCGTCGGGACGTACGCCTTGACGGCGGGCTCCAGCTCGAAGGTGTAGACGACGGGCCTGTCGTCCTCCTGCTCCACGCGCCAGAGGTGCCTGATCCCGGCGTCGGAGTATTTGATGGGCTTGGTGGTGCGGTCTCGCTCCAGCGACTCGGGGGAGACCACCTCGACCACCAGGTGCACGTCCTCGGGCTTGAACGAGGTCGTCCTCAGGCTCGTCAGCGCGGAACTCGCCACCACCATGATGTCGGGCTCGGGCCGCTGCCTCATGCCCAGGGTCACGGTCATCTCCCGGACGACGGCGAGACCGTCGGGAGGTGTGATCCCTCTTTCGAGCAACCTGAGCATGAGCATGTGGAAAGCGGTCTGCGGAGACATCATGATGAGCGACCCGTCGATCAGTTCGACATGCCGGGGCGCGCCGGGGGGAAGATGATCGAGCATGTCGGCGGTCCACCCGCCGGTCGGCCCCGGGTAGAACCACTCGGGGAAAACGGCTGTCATCAGAGAACCTCCTTCGGCGACACCCAGGAACATTACCTGACGGAGTCATCCTGCCACCCAACGTGTACGGCTCGCGGGCCGTTCGGGACGCGGCGACCACAAGGGGTCACCGGCCGGTGACCGACCCGGCGGCGGTCCCCTCGCGGCGGGAGCCGCCGTGAGGGGACGGTCAGCGGGAGTCGTCGGGGTGGGTGCGGTTGATCATCGTGCGGTTGTAGAGCTCGTCGATCTGGTCCAGCGGGTCGGGGGCGCGGCGGCGGGCCTCGATCTCCAGGTCGGTGCGGCCCTGGATCTCCTCGATGCTCCCCGCCGAGTGCGCCATCTGGTCGTTGCGCAGGTCGGCCCTGATCCTGGCGCAGGACGTGGTCAGCTTGGCGTGGTGCTCGCGCAGGCGGCCCAGCGCCGTGTGGTCGATGTAGGGCGAGACCCGGCGCTCCTGGGCGTAGTGGGCGAGCTGGGCGTCGAGCTGCTCGGCGTGCACCGAGATCTCCGCCACGAGGTGGGGCAGGTCGCCCAGGCCCCAGCCGTCGCGCAGCGCGTGGTCCACGGCCTGGCGGGTCAGGGAGACCTCGCGCCGCAGGTCGAGGCGCATTCGCTCGGTCTCCGCGGCGTCGCCGGTGCCCATCGCCGCCATGTGGGTCGCGACCCTGGTGGAGACGGCCCTGGCCTTCTTCGTGGCCTTCTTGCCGACCTTGACCAGAAGATAGATCCCGACTCCTCCCAGGAGGAGGAAGAACAGCAGGATCACCAGCAGGACGATGAGGAAATCGCCGATCGGAGCCACCTCCCGACAGGGGCTGGACAGGGTGTTTCGAGCATAGCCCGCGCCGTGGTTCCCACGCGGGCGTCGAACCTCGCGGAACCGGCCGGAGCGGGCGGGGGTGCCACCCGCCCGGCGGGCGGAGTGGCACCGGTCGTGGCGGACGCCACGGTGCGTGCCATGGAGGAGGCCGTGGCACGCACCGTGGCGCGGTCGCGCGGGTGCGGTCTCATCGCAGGCTCGGCACGGCCGCGCGCCGCCGTCGTCGTATCCTGCGGGTCGCCCACCAGGCGAACAGCGCCAGCCCCGCCACCACCACGACGACCAGGACGGGCAGGAAGATCGCCACCAGGCTGATGCCCAGCGCCCCGGCGTCCTCGACGGTGCTGACCACGGGCGCTCCCACCCCGGCCGTGGTGGCGTTGACCACGGGCCTGGTGGTCGCCTTCATGGTGTGCACGGCGAGGGCGATCGCGATCCCCAGGACCCAGCTGAGCCAGGGGTTGTGGGTCATCCAGGTCGAGCCGTCGAGCCGGGCGGCGGCCTCGGTGGCGCTGAAGACCACGCCGCCGGAGGCCGGGCGGACGACGGTCTGGATCATGTCGTTGACGCTGTCGACCACCGGGACCTTGTCGAGCACGAACTCCGCCAGGAGCAGCACGCCGATGATCCCGAGCACCCAGCCGTTGGACAGCCAGGCGAACTCCTGCGGCAGCCGTACCTGGTCGGTGAAGTTGGCGAGCAGGCCGACCACCAGCAGCGGGATGTAGGCGTTGAGTCCGGCCGCGGTGGAGAGTCCAAGGCCCGTCAGTGCCGCGAGCATCGCACCTCCGTAGTTTCTCTCTCCTCCTTCAACGGTTCCCGGCCGTCGATCGATCCCGATCCGTCCCCTCTCGCGATATCACTACGGTCTCGGTGTCCGGGGTCCCCCCGGGTCTCCCCGGCGTCCCCGGCGTTCCCGGTCCCCGCGCCCTCCGGGTGGGGCGGCAGCCATCCCTGGCCCGGCACGTAGTGGCGCACCACCTTGGCGGGGATGCCCGCGATCACGCTGTGGTCGGGGAACTCCCCGCGTACCACCGCCCCGCCCGCCACCACGCACTGCCTGCCGATCCGGGTGCCCGGCAGGATGATCGCGCCGGTGCCCAGCCACGAGCCCGACCCGATGGACACCGGGTTGTTGCGCGGCCACTGGCGGCCGATCGGCGCCTCGGGGTCGTCGTAGACGTGGTTCTGGTCGGTGATGTAGACGTACGGGCCGGTGAAGACGTCGTCGCCGATGTCGATCGACTGGTGGCCCACGATGTGGCTGCCCCTGCCGATGGAGCAGCCCCCGCCGATCCGCACGATCGAGTCCGGGCCCAGGTCCACCCCGGGGCCCATGCCCGTGGAGATGGAGACCCGCTCGCCGATCAGGGTGTGGTCGCCGATCTCGATCCAGGCCTCGCCGAAGACGGCTCCGAGCGGGAACGACAGGCAGGTGCCCTCGCCGAGGCGCCGGAAGCGGTATCCGGCGGGGCTGGCGGGGGTGACGGCGCCGGCCGCGCGGACCGCGTCCCAGAGCCGGTGGACGAGGCTGCCCAGGGCACGCCGTACCACACCATGAAGTGACATAACGGATCAAATTACCGCTTGGTTGGGTTTGAGGAGAATGCGGGTGGGGGGTTGTTCGGGCACTTCGCCTGCACCGTTTGTTATTCTGAGAGCCCGTGGACCTGTAGGCCATTCATCAGGGTGCGCCGACGATCTGTAACGACCACGGGAGCCTTCTTGCGCAGCGCCGCACACACCAAGCATCTGTTCGTCACCGGCGGCGTCGCCTCCAGTCTTGGGAAGGGACTGACGGCCTCCAGCCTCGGGCGCCTTCTCAAACTGCGCGGCCTGCGGGTCACCATGCAGAAACTCGACCCCTACCTCAACGTCGACCCCGGCACGATGAACCCGTTCCAGCACGGTGAGGTGTTCGTCACCGACGACGGCGCCGAGACCGACCTCGACGTCGGCCACTACGAGCGGTTCCTCGACACCGAGCTGCACGGCTCGGCCAACGTGACCACCGGCCAGGTCTACTCCAACGTCATCGCCAAGGAGCGCCGCGGCGAGTACCTCGGTGACACCGTGCAGGTCATCCCGCACATCACCAACGAGATCAAGGACCGCATCCGGTCGATGGCCGGGCCCGACGTGGACGTGGTCATCACCGAGGTCGGCGGCACCGTGGGCGACATCGAGTCGCTTCCCTTCCTGGAGGCCGTCCGCCAGGTCCGCCACGAGGTCGGCCGCGACAACGTGTTCTTCCTGCACGTCTCGCTGCTGCCGTACATCGGGCCGAGCGGCGAGCTGAAGACCAAGCCGACCCAGCACTCGGTCGCCGCGCTGCGCAGCATCGGCATCCAGCCCGACGCGATCGTCTGCCGCTCCGACCGGCCGATCACCAACTCGCTCAAGCGCAAGATCAGCCTGATGTGCGACGTGGACGAGGACGCGGTCGTCTCCGCCATCGACGCCGCCAGCATCTACGACATCCCCAAGGTCCTGCACTCCGAGGGCCTGGACGCCTACGTGGTGCGCCGCCTGGGCCTGCCCTTCAGGGACGTCGACTGGAAGGAGTGGGAGCAGCTCCTGCGCCGGGTGCACCGCCCGGCCAACGAGGTCACGATCGCGCTCGTCGGCAAGTACATCGACCTGCCCGACGCCTACCTGTCGGTCACCGAGGCGCTGCGCGCGGGCGGCTTCGCCAACGACGCCCGCGTCAACATCCGCTGGGTCAAGAGCGACGACTGCGAGACCCCCGAGGGCGCGGCCCGCGAGCTCGACGGGGTCGACGGGGTCCTGGTGCCCGGCGGCTTCGGCGTACGCGGCATCGAGGGCAAGGTCGGCGCGATCCGGCACGTCAGGGAGAACAAGATCCCGCTGCTCGGCATCTGCCTGGGCATGCAGTGCATGGTCATCGACGCCGCCCGCAACCTCGCGGGCATCGAGGACGCCGGAAGCACCGAGTTCGACGCCGAGACCACCCACCCGGTCATCTCCACCATGGCCGACCAGGAGGACGTCGTCTCCGGCGAGCGCGACATGGGCGGCACCATGAGGCTGGGCCTCTACCCGGCCAGGCTCGGCGAGGGCACGCTCGCCCGCCAGCTGTACGGCATGGCGAAGGTGGACGAGCGCCACCGCCACCGCTACGAGGTCAACAACGCCTACCGCGAGCAGCTGGAGAAGGTCGGCATGGTCTTCTCCGGCCTCTCGCCCGACGGCCGCCTGGTGGAGTACGCCGAGCTGCCCGCCGACGTCCACCCCTTCTTCATCGGCACCCAGGCGCACCCCGAGTTCCGCTCCCGGCCGACCCGGGCGCACCCGCTGTTCAAGGGCCTGATCGGCGCCGCCCTGACGTACGCCGACATCCGCGGCACCGCCGCCAAGGCGGGGCGGGGAAAGTGAGCGGCTCGCGAGCGGACGCGGGTGTGGGCGCGGGGGACGCGGGGGAGCACGAGGAGGGGCAGGACGTCATGGACGACGCCGCGGATGACGCTGTGGACGTCTTGGACGTCGTGGACGTTCCCGAGGAGTGGAAGGTCGTCTCCTCCACCGAGCACTTCCGCGCCCGCGTCATCACCGGGGTCACCGACGCGGTCGTCATGCCGGACGCCGAGGTCGTCAACCGCGACTACGTGGTCCACCCGGGCTCCGTGGCCGTCGTCGCCCTCGACGACAGGGGGCGGGTCCTGCTGATCCGCCAGTACCGCCACCCGGTACGGCGGCTGCTGTGGGAGCTGCCCGCGGGACTGCGCGACGTCGAGGGCGAGCCCCTGCGGGCCGGGGCGGCCCGCGAACTCGCCGAGGAGGCGGGCTACCGGGCCGACACCTGGCACACCCTGGTCGACGCCTTCACCTCACCCGGGATGACCGACGAGCGCACCCGAATCTTCCTCGCCAGGGACGTCAGCCCCATCCCCGAGGGGGAGCTGGACTTCGTCCACCGGCACGAGGAGGCCGACATGCCGGTGGTCTGGATTCCCCTGTCCGACGCGGTTCGGCGTGCCATGGCGGGAATGATCCACAATTCCCAAGCCGTGGCCGGTATTCTCGCCGCATACGCCGCTTCGGCGGACGGATTCGCCTCACTGCGGCCCGCCGACGCACCGGAGGCATGACAGGAGGACACCCTGAGCGAGACGGAGGCCGTCCTCTCCAGCTACCTCGCCCACCTGGCCGTGGAGCGGGGCCTGGCCGCCAACACCCTGGCCTCCTACCGCCGTGACCTCCTGCGGTACGTGGAGCATCTCAGGCAGCGCGGCCGTGTCACCTTCGGCGAGGTCGCCGAAGGTGACGTCACCGCCTTCGTGGCGGCGCTCAGGGAGGGCGACGGGGGGCACCAGGCCCTCGTCGCCGCCTCGGCGGCGCGGGCCGTCTCCGCGGTGCGCGGCCTGCACCGCTTCGCGCTGAGCCAGGGCGTCTGCCGCCACGACCCGGCCCACGAGGTGCGCCCGCCGCGCCAGCTCAAGCGGCTTCCCAAGGCGATCAGCGTCCGCGACGTGGAACGCCTGATCGCCGCCTCGGGGCCCGACGGAGCCCCGCTCACGCTGCGTAACCGGGCGCTGCTCGAACTGCTGTACGGCACCGGCGCGCGCATCTCCGAGGCCGTGGGGCTCACCGTCGACGACGTCGACCTGGGGGCCGAGGCCCAGCGGGTGCGCCTGCGCGGCAAGGGCGGCCGCACCCGGCTGGTGCCCCTGGGCGGTTTCGCGGGGGAGGCGCTGCGCGCCTACCTCACCCGCGCCCGGCCCCGCATCGCCTCGCACGGCCGGGGCACCTCGGGGCTCTTCCTCAACGCCAGGGGCGGGCGGCTCACCCGCCAGGGCGCCTGGGAGGTCCTCCAGGCCGCCGCCGAGCGCGGCGGGCTCGAAGGAGTGTCGCCACATATGTTGCGACATTCGTTTGCAACACACCTCCTTGACGGCGGTGTGGACGTTAGGGTGGTTCAGGAACTACTCGGCCACGCCTCGGTGACCACCACCCAGGTGTACACGCAGGTCACGGTCGACAAGCTCCGCGAGGTCTATGCCGCCGCGCAGCCGCGCACACGGGATTGACCTTGCTTATGTCCGGGCGTGCCGCCTTGCCGCATACGTGTTGACGCCATAGTGTCCGTCCGGACGGTCCGGTTAGAGGCCGTCAGGGAGGTTCGACTGGTGACTGTGACCACCGACGGTTCTATCCGGGGAACGACCCCGGCAAACCCCGAGAATCCCTGGGGCGACACCAAGACCGCCGGGACCCCTCGCAGCGGGGGAGTCCTCGGCCCGACGGGGCGTCCCCGGCCGGTGTTCCCCGACCCGCCCCCCCGTACGGTGCACGGGCCGGCGAGGGTCGTCGCCATGGTCAACCAGAAGGGTGGCGTCGGCAAGACGACGACCACCATCAACCTGGGCGCCGCGCTGGCGGAGGCCGGGCTCAAGGTGCTGCTGGTCGACTTCGACCCGCAGGGCGCCCTCTCGGTCGGCCTCGGGATCAATCCCCTCCAGCTCGACCTGACGGTCTACAACCTCCTCATGGAGCGGCAGATCACCGCCAGGGACGTGCTCCTGGAGACCGGCGTCGAGGGCATGGACCTGCTGCCCAGCAACATCGACCTGTCGGCCGCGGAGGTCCAGCTCGTCACGGAGGTCGCCCGCGAGCAGGTGCTCGGCCGGGTGATCAAACCCCTCCTGCCCGAGTACGACGTGTGCCTGATCGACTGCCAGCCCTCCCTGGGACTGCTCACGATCAACGCGCTGGCCTGCGCGCACGGCGTCATGGTGCCGCTGGAGTGCGAGTTCTTCGCGCTGCGCGGTGTCGCGCTGCTCATGGACACCATCATCAAGGTCCAGGAGCGCATCAACGACGAGCTCGTCATCGAGGGCCTGCTCGCCACCATGTACGACGCGCGCACCCTGCACGGCCGGGAGGTGCTGGCCCGGGTCGTCGAGGCGTTCGACGAGAAGGTCTACCACACGGTGATCAACCGGACGGTCCGCTTCCCCGACGCCACCGTGGCCGGTGAGCCCATCACCAGCTTCGACTCGTCGTCGCTCGGCGCCAGCGCGTACCGCGAGCTCGCCAGGGAAGTCCTGGCCAGGTGGGCCGCGCTGGAGCGGTGATCCCGCCCCCGAGTGCGGGACAATGGCGGGATGACCGAGCAGCCGAAGACCGACGATGACACCTTCAAGGTGCATCTGGAGGTCTTCGAGGGCCCTTTCGACCTCCTGCTCGGTCTGATCTCCAAGCACAAGCTGGACATCACCGAGGTCTCGCTCAGCCAGGTGACCGACGAGTTCATCTCCTACATCCGGGCCAGGGGCCCGGAGTGGGACCTGGACCAGACGAGCCACTTCCTGCTCGTCGCGGCGACCCTGCTCGATCTCAAGGCCGCGAGGCTGCTGCCCTCGGGCGAGGTCGACGACGAGGAGGACCTGGCCCTCCTGGAGGCCCGTGACCTGCTGTTCGCCCGCCTCCTGCAGTACCGGGCCTACAAGGAGGTCGTCAAGGTCTTCTCCGGCCGGATGGCCGAGGAGGCGCTGCGCTTCCCCCGCACGGTGCCGATGGAGGCCGAGTTCGCGAACCTGCTGCCCGCGCTGATCCTCGGCATCGGCCCCGACCGCCTCGCGGAGATCGCCCGGCGGGCCTTCGCCCCCAAGGCGCCCCCGTCGGTCTCGACGGCCCACATCTACCAACCACTCGCCAATGTCCGCGAGCAGGCGGTTATCCTTGTCGAGCGGCTGCGGCGGCTGCGCCGGGCGACTTTCCGGGCCCTCACCTCCGACTGCGCCGGCACTTTCGAGGTCGTGGCGCGTTTCCTGGCCGTCCTGGAGCTCTACCGGGAGGCGGCCGTGTCCTTCGAGCAGGTGGAGCCTCTCGGAGAGCTGCACGTGACCTGGACCGGCAGTGACGACGGCGACGTCGCCGTGGCCGACGACTACGACGAGACCCCGAACAGCCCGAAGAGAGAGCCCGCCGATGACTGACCTGGCCGACCTGGCACCCGAGCCCGGTTCACGTGCCGGGATCGGCCCCTCCGCCGAGCCGGACCCGCGCGCCACGCCCGGCCCGCCCGCCGGGCCGGACTCGCGCGCCGAGCCAGGTTCGCGTGCCGAGCCGGACCCGCGTGCCGAGCCGGATCTGCGTGCCGGGCTGGAGGCGATCCTGCTGGTGGTCGACGAGCCCGTCGCCGAGGTGACGCTCGCCCAGGTTCTGGAACGGCCCGTCCACGAGGTCGGGCGGGCGATTCGTGAGCTTTCAGCGGAATACACCGCCGCCGGGCGGGGTTTCGATCTGAGAGAGGTCGCGGGCGGCTGGCGGTTCTACACGCGGGCCGAGTGCGCGCCGCTCGTGGAGCGGTTCGTCCGCGACGGCCAGCAGACGCGGCTGACCCAGGCCGCGCTGGAGACCCTGGCCGTGGTCGCCTACCGGCAGCCGGTGAGCCGGGCCCGGGTGGCGGCCATCCGTGGTGTCAACAGCGACGGCGTCATGCGCACGCTGGTGACGAGGGGCCTGGTCGAAGAGGCCGGCACCGAACCGGAGAGCCAAGCCGTGCTCTACCGGACGAGTTCGTATTTTCTCGAGCGGATGGGCCTGCGGGAGCTCGGTGAGCTTCCCGAACTGGCGCCTTTCCTGCCCGACGACATGGAATCCCTAGAGGAGCAGAAGCAGTGAACAACAGGCGCAGTACCCCGTCCGGTGATGGACGCGGTCAAGGCCGTGGCGGAGCCCCGCGCGGTGGCAATCCCCGTGGGGGCTCGCAGTCCGGCGGATTCCGCGGCGGCTCCTCCCGCGGCGGGTCCTTCTCCGGAGGGTCTCGCGGTGGCTCGCAGGGCGGTTACCGCTCCGACGGCCCGCGCCGCGACGACCGCGGCGGCTCGTCCTCCGGGGGTTACCGTTCCGACGGTCCGCGTCGTGATGATCGTGGTGGTTCGTCGTCCGGTGGTTTCCGGGCGGAGCGGGATGGTTCGCGGAGTCAGTACGGCGCCGGCAGGCCCTCGGGTGGTTCCCAGGGCGGTTACCGTTCCGACGGCCCGCGCCGTGACGACCGCGGCGGCTTCCGCTCCGACGGCCCGCGCCGCGACGACCGCGGTGGCTCGTCCTCCGGGGGTTACCGTTCCGACGGTCCGCGTCGTGATGATCGTGGTGGTTCGTCGTCCGGTGGTTTCCGGGCGGAGCGGGATGGTTCGCGGAGTCAGTACGGCGCCG